>JAEWSG010000216.1 GCA_023398495.1 Bacillota bacterium | reverse complement strand
ATTGATTTATGTGTTCAATTCTATTCGTTAAAAAAAGTCTGTTGAAAAAAAGTATGTAACAAGAAAGTGTTCAATTCTAAACAAAAATTTTTTAAAAAAGTGTCCAATTTTACTTGACAATCAACAACACCTTCTATTATATCATAATTATATGTACTTGTACCTATATTTGGAACACTTTTGCTGGTCACCCTGTTAAAGTCATCATATTCACGTTCAGTTATACCGGTGGCATCCTTCACTGTCAGCTGATTCCCGTTCTCATCATATGAATAGGTTATGGATATACCTCCTACAGACTTTTTAACAAGCCTTCCGTGGATGTCATATGTATATGTTGAAGTATTTCCGTTCCTATCCATACTGGTTTTTAGTGTTCCATCCCCGTTGTAATTGTAGCTCTCGGTATTTGAGGAATTTTCTTCGTTAACCGGACTGATCTTCTCTATTAATTTGTTTAAAACATTGTATCTGAATGAAATAGTATTACCCTTTGCATCCTGCTGAGTAAGCATGTTGCCGTTCAAGTCATAAGTATAGCTTGTAATCTCATTCTTTGCATTCTTCACTGATACCAGTCTGTTGAACTCATCGTATTCATAGGTGGTAGTATTATTCTTTCCATCAATCCTGGTTTCAACATTACCAACATTATCATAGCTCTGACTTGTGGTATGAAGGGCTGGATCTATGGTGCTTATCAGTCTGTTATTCTTGTCATAGGTGTAGCCGGTCATATTATCCAATGCATCATAGGTCTTTATTTGTGCATTGTTCTCATTATATTCAAGCTTCTCGATGCTCTTGCCATTTGGATCTTTCTTTTCAATTAACCTGTTAAGAGCATCATATGTATTTGTGTAAGTATTTCCTCTCCAGTCTGTCTGCTTGGTCTGGTTACCGTCTGCATCATATTCGTACGTGGTTGTCTTACCTGAAATTGATGCAGAAATCAGCTTATTTAAAGTATCATATTTATTTTCCTTTACCGTGCCTCTCCCGTCTGTTTCAAAGCGTTTATTACCATTCTTATCATACCTTACCGAAATAATAATTCTGTCAGAGCCATCTTCCTTCTGCTGTGTACTTGATAGGACTCTACCTTGGTTGTCATAGGTATAGATATCAACTCTTCCCAAAGAATTCTTTGTAGAAATAACATTACCCACATTATCGTACTCATATGTTACAGTATTTGCATCAATTGTCTCATCTGAAGGGTATACTGCTTTTTTCACCTTACTTAAAGCATTATATTCAAATATGGTAGTGTTTCCATTTCCGTCGGTTTTAGTTAATACATTGCCCAGCAAATCATATGTACCGGACTGAATTGTCTGTGCAGCATCGCTTTCCGACTTTTTAACAGAAACTCTAATTACATTGCCTGCATCATCATAATCGTAAATTGTCATTACACCATTAGCATTAGTTTCAGTTATTTTTCTTCCTATCGCATCATAGGTATAATATGCTGCATAAGAAAGACCTCTTTCTTTCGCAACAGGGTCAAGCACTGTTACCGGCTTATTTGCAAAATTGTAGGTGTATTCAGTCCCATATCCGTATTCATATCCAACGGCATCCTGTTCTTTTGTTAAATTACCGTTGTCATCATAGGTATAAGCATTTATTATTGTAGGTCCATCAGGCGTTACATCATTCCATGTTTTGCTCACCAGGTCATAATTTGTGTATTTGCCTTCATATGACTTGAACAATACACGATCCATTTTATCGTAATAATATACAACCCTATTCATATTTGATGTTTCTTCACCTGAAATATAGTTCTTAGGTGATATTTCCACTATTTTCCTGCCAGCATTATAATTTGGTTGACCAAAACGTGACCAAATAACTAAAAAAAGAAAAAAGAAAGATTACAAAATCCGTAGAATCTTGTAATCCTTCTCTTTCAACTTGGTGCGGATGAAGGGACTTGAACCCCCACGTCGTCGACACTAGATCCTAAGTCTAGCGCGTCTGCCAATTCCGCCACATCCGCAAGCATTTATTTTTGACGACAAAGATTATTATACTTGTAGACGTTGATTTTGTCAACAGTCAAATTCAGTATTTTTTGAAATCATCCTATTTTGTATTTGCTTAATTTATCAGAAAGTTCTCTAACCAACTCGTCAAGTGTTCCGGATGCTTCCTTCATATCATAAATGTACTTTAACTGATGTTCTGAAGTTGCCGCCATCTCTTCACTGAATGCTGCTGTTTCCTGTGAAACGGCAGAAATATTTTCAATAGCAGCTATTACCTCAGTTTTATCATTCTGCATCTTTGTAACTGCCTGATTAACTTCATTAATTTTTAAAACTATAGAGTTTATTGCATTTGCAATATCACTGAATGCACTGTCTGTCTCGTTTACTGCTACATTCTGTTGTGCAGAAACTTCTTTCATAATTCCCATAGATTCAATTGCCAATACTGACTCTTCTTCTATGCTCTTCATTAAAACATTTATCTCCTCTGTAGACTGCCTGCTTTGATCTGCAAGTTTTCTTACTTCATCGGCAACAACTGCAAATCCTCTACCCGCCTCCCCGGCTCTAGCCGCTTCTATTGCAGCATTCAAAGCCAACAGATTTGTCTGTTCCGCTATACTCTCAATAGACTCGACAAAACTCCCAATATCTTTCGCACTATTTGCAAGTTTTTCAACAACTGAAAATATTTTTTCGGTTGTGTTATGGTTTTCTTTAGATTTATCCCTCAATACTTTTACTGATTGAAGACCGATACTGTTTAACTCGTTTATTTTTTTTGTATCATCAGTAACACTGTTATAACTTTTATATACTAAAGTAATTTGTTCCGATAATTTATCCACCAGAAATACGCCCTGTTGTGCATCACCAGCTTGCGAAGATGCTCCCTTAGCTATTTGGTCTACTGTTACAGCTATTTCACCCATAGCTTTTGAGGCCATTTCTGAAGCATTCCTTACTTTATCTGTAGATTCTACAATAAGCGAAGACATAGAAAAAAAGTTTTCAACCAACGAACGCATTTCACCTATTATAGAATTGACAACATCTGATATTTTCCCAACAACTCCTGTATCCTCCGCCTCAATCATATGTGAAAAATCACCCTGACCTGCCTTCACCATCTCTTTATTTATTCTATCTATTAGCTTCTTAAAAGTCATATTTGTTGCTACATTTATAACAATTGCAACTAAAAGAAAAGAAATAATAGTGACGATAGTAGGTTTTATGTTTCCACCGGAATTCACATAAAAAATCACAGAAGAAATAGAAGTTATAATTACAACAATTGCATAAGCAATACCTAGAGGACTTAACAACCTTTTAAGAAGACGTTTCATTCGAATACCTCCTAGAGTACATAGGTTTACTAAAACTAGCTTTATATAGAAAAAATAATAGAAATAGGAATTACTTTTAGTAAAGAAATAAGCTACCGGAATATATTTTCATACAATGTATAAATTCTACATATATAACAAAAATCCTTCTTTATTATACTCAACAATAGAAATTTTAACGCAAATATCTTTATTAAGACTTATGTAAATGATAAAAACATCCACAGCGGTAGTTATTACCTTCACTTTAACCACCGCTGAGATAAAAAACAGCACTTTTCAAATTCTGTTACGAGGCACCAGATTGGATCACTTTATCAGCAATAGGATCAATACAAAAGCAGTAAACGATAAAAGCAACAGAAACATACATACGCCAATCAGCTTTTTTAATAATTTTGAATCTCTTCTTCTGTAACTTTTAACCGAATAGGTTCGAGGCAACAAGTCATAGTCCTTTTCAAAAAACATAATATACACCCCCAATAAAATTATATAACCCAGACCACAGTCAAATCTACAGGATATAATTTCTAATCAATTATGATCTTTTATTTAGATAAATCACGAAAATGATTATACCTTGGAAAATTTGATTTTCGTGATATTTTATTAAGGAAAATTGAACACTTGAAATATGTTGTACTAAAAAGCCCTAACTGATATATTAGTATGTAGAATATAATTTTGTATCTATATATGATTTGGAGAATTATTATGAACTACTTGTACCTATTTTTGGCTGTTACTTTTATCGCTCTTTCATATATGCGTTTTGAAGCAACCCTGTTAAAGGTAAAGAAAGTATACTTAACAAAAAGTAAACAACACCTTAAGATTATTCAACTTTCAGATATCCATATAAAGTTCTTAAAAGTCAACATAACCAAAGTGCTCAAGGTGCTTGAAGAAGAAAAACCCGATTTGATTGTTCTAACGGGAGATTATATTGACAGTGTTAAACAAATACCTGCTTTCTTCAATTTTCTCGATAGAATCAAGGGTGGTTATGAGGTGTTTTTATGCTTTGGCAATCATGATTATAAGGCTTTTCGCTATAATGAATCCGGCTTTTTACGCTTTGTGTCAGATATAAAAGATAAAGGTATAAAAGTACTCCTTAATGATTCCTTTTATTACAAGAAAGGTCAAAATACATATAATATCATAGGTATTGAAGACCAGAGGTCTAACCGCCATGACCTGAATAAGGCCTTTGCAAATTGCAGGAGCAATGTAACGGCAAATATAGCCTTTTCTCATAATCCCGAAATAGCTTTGGGAATTCCGGAGGGTAAAGCGGACTTTTTATTATGCGGTCACTTTCATGGCGGACAGATCTGGATGCCTTTTGACCTTGAGTTTAGGCTTTTAAGACACGAAAAAATATGCAAAATGGGTATAAGAAAGGGACTTCATAAGTTAAACAATATGATCATATACATCAATAGCGGTATTGGAAATGTTTTATTTCCTTTAAGGTTTTTGTCCAAACCTGAAATTACTGTTTTATACCTTCCCTAGTGCTTTTGAACATAATTTATTTCTAGAAATGAATTATGCAAAATGCACATCCTATGTTTTTTGCTGATTAACACAATAACTGCTTTTCATTATTCTAAAATAGGGCTTGACCATCAGTCAGCCCTACTTCATTATTGAATTTAAAATATAACAAATTATTATTTTGAGAGACGTTCTTCAAGTTTCTTCTTTTCATCTTCATATCCCGGTTTGCCTAAAAGTGCAAACATATTTTTCTTATATGCCTCAACACCAGGCTGATCAAAAGGATTTACACCAAGCAAATATCCACTTATTCCACATGCCTTCTCAAAGAAATATACCATATTTCCAAAGAAGTATTCATTGAGCTCAGGTATGGTTATAATCAGGTTTGGAACCCCACCGTCATTATGAGCAAGCAAAGTTCCTTCCATAGCCTTCTTATTAACAAAATCTATATCTTTTCCGGCAATGAAATTCAGTCCGTCCAAGTTATCCTTATCCTGTTTGATTGCAATGTTTTTCCTTGGCTTCTCAACTTTAACCACAGTCTCAAAAAGATTCCTAAGTCCATCCTGGATATATTGGCCCATGGAATGCAAATCTGTTGTAAAATCAACACCTGCAGGGAATATACCTTTTTGGTTCTTTCCTTCACTTTCACCGTACAACTGCTTCCACCACTCAGTAAAGAAATGGAGTGACGGTTCATAATTTACCATGATTTCAATTGATTTACCTTTTCTATATAAAGCATTTCTTACTGCAGCATATTTATAGCAATCATTTTCATCAAGATTTGTATTATTATAATGGTTATAAGCATCTTGTGCACCTTTCATCATGCTGTCGATATCAGCACCTGATACTGCAATAGGAAGCAATCCTACTGCTGTCAATACAGAAAATCTTCCTCCAATATCATCAGGCACAACAAAAGTTTCATAACCTTCTTCAGTTGCTAGTTGCTTCAATGCTCCCTTAGCCTTGTCTGTAGTTGCATAAATTCTATTTTTTGCTCCATCTTTTCCGTATTTATTCTCCATGTACTCCTTAAAAATCCTGAATCCAATAGCAGGTTCTGTAGTCGTACCGGATTTGGAAATGACGTTTACCGATATCTCCTTGCCCTCTATCACTTCTAGCAAATCTGAAATATATGTAGAACTGATATTATTTCCTACAAAATAGATTTCAGGAGCATTACGTTTTGATTTTGGCATTACGTTGTGAAACGAATGGGAAAGCATATCAATTGCTGCTTTAGCACCAAGGTATGAACCACCAATACCAATGACAATAAGAGCATCTGAATCGGATTTTATCTTTTCTGCTGCTTTCTTAATTCTAGCAAACTCTTCTTTGTCGTAATTGAGTGGATGGTCAACCCAACCCAAAAAATCATTACCTGCTCCTGTCTTGTTATGGAGCATTTCGTGAGCTGATTTTATAAAGCTGTCAAGAGAGCGGACTTCGCTATCCTGCACAAACTCACCGGCTTTTGAATAGTCAAATTTAATTCTTTCCATTTAGAAAACCCTCCAATATATATTAAATTATAGTAACTGCCATACATTGTTTATATATTAACAAATGATTTGTTTCAAAGCAATAGAGTATTCTAATTTTTCCATTAAGGAAGTTATTATTATCAAATCCTTAAATTTCTATGTAACAAATTTAGATTTACGTAAAAAATATAATTGTAAATCAAATTCAAAAAAATTTAAGGTTGGTGATAAATATGTCTAGGCCAAAAACTCCATTAGTACCTGAAAGCAGGGAAGCTTTGACCAGGTTTAAAATGGAATGTGCAAAAGAGATAGGACATTTACAATTTGTTAAGGAAAATAATGATCACTACAAGGGAGACGTACCTGCAAAAGTAAATGGTTTAGAAGGCGGACCAATCGGTGGTCAGATGGTAAAGAGAATGATTGAAATGGTAGAAAACCAATTGGTTTAAGAAACCTATTCCTTTTTAAACCTACTAAAAAAATAATTATACACTTCAACCCAAGCCTCTTCTAATAAAAAATACCGGTATCTGATCAGATACCGGTATTTTTTATTTAGAAACTCAACTTTCCCACAGTATTTATGGGCTCTTTGCTGCTAACGCAGCATTGCTCACAACTTAAGTATTTTAATTTTTTTTACATCAACTATTCCCTAAGCTGTGCTTCGAGGTTATTTTTAAGCCCATCCAAAATCTTTGTCATAGTTTTGCCCACTTCATCATCAGTAAGCGTTCTGTCCGAAGCCCTGAAGGTTATTGAATAAGCTACACTCTTCATACCTTCCGGCACCTGTTTACCCTTATACACATCAAACAGCTTTATATCTTCAAGTATTTTTCCAGACCTTTGCTTAATAACATCTTCTATCTGTTTTACCATTATTTCATCTTTTACAAGCATTGCAATATCCCTAGAGACTGCAGGGAATTTTGGCAGAGGCTTATATTGAGACATCAAGACTGCATTTTCTATAAGGCTCTCAATTTCAATTACTCCTACATACGTTCTCTCAGGGCACTCAAATCTCTCTGATACAGAAGGATGAACTTCACCAATTGTACCTGCATTTTCGCCTTTAATGAGCAAGCTTGCTGTCCTTCCCGGGTGGAAAGCAGAATTATCTTTAACTGGCACAAATTCGTAATCCCTTATTCCGAGTTTAGCTAAGAGTTCTTCCACAGTCCCCTTCAAATCATAGAAATCGACTTTTCCATACATTCCAAGAGTGAGTATAGGTTTCTCCTTAGGAAGATCCTTTATTGGCAAGCTTTCAGGCAAATAGACAAAGGACATTTCAAAAAGTCTGGCTTCATCTATTCTTCTGTTATAATTTGTACTAATAACCGAAAGCATATCCGCAATAGTAGTTGTCCTCATAATACTGTAATCATCGCCTAAAGGATTTGATATAACCACTGCCTTCCTTAGTGCACTGTCTTCAGGCATATTAAGCATATCAAAGTCCTTAGGACTTGTGAAAGAATAGGTAAACGCTTCGTATAATCCGCAGGAAACCATTGTGTCCTTGATTAAATCCTCTATACTTTGCTTATATGTTTTTTTACCGAGAGTTGAAGCCTTACCGGATAATAAGGTTGCCTCAATATTATTGTATCCATAAAACCTTGCTATCTCCTCGGCCAAATCCGCTTCCCTCTCAACATCAGGTCTGAAACTCGGTACTTTTACAGTATTACCGGCTTCGTCTATTTCAAATTCAAGAGCCTTCAGAATATCTATCATTTCAGACTTTGGTATATTGGTACCAAGGAAAGTATTGATTTTTTCAGGTCTTAAGCTCAATTCCACATTTTCGGGCTTTTTCACATAGCAATCAACAATACCCTTGCAAACTGTTCCTGCGCCGAGTTCCTCAACTAGTTGAACTGCTCTGTCAACGGCAGGTATAACATTATTAACATCAAGACCCTTTTCAAAACGGCTGGAAGCTTCAGTCCTCAGACCAAGTTTCTTTGCGGAAAGTCTTACAGATGTTCCGTTAAAGTTTGCCGATTCAAACAGAATAGCTTTTGCATTGTCCGAGATTTCCGAATTTGCCCCACCCATTACTCCTGCCACAGCTACAGCTCTATTTTCATCAGCAATTACAAGCATTGAAGTATCCAATTCTCTGTCCTGGTCATCAAGCGTCTTAAGAGTTTCACCCTCAAAAGCTCTTCTGACAATTATCTTATTGCCCCGCACGTCTTTTAAGTCAAAAGCATGCATAGGCTGACCGTATTCCAACATTACATAGTTGGTTATATCTACTATATTGTTAATTGGCCTTACGCCTGCTGCTCTAAGCCTTTCTCTCATCCATTTAGGTGAAGGTCCGATTTTGACATCTTTTACAATTCTAGCTGCATATCTAGGACAAAGATCGGGCTCTTTTATTTCAACCGAAACATAGTTTTTTGCCTCGTCGCCCTCTTCCTTCACTTTTATCTGAGGTTTCTTAAATTCATTCTTTAAAGTAACGGCAGCCTCTCTTGCAAGGCCTATTATACTAAGGCAATCCGGTCTGTTAGACGTTATTTCAAAATCTATCGTAGTTTCATTAATTCCCATTACCTCTTTAATATCTTTACCAAGCTCAAGCCCAGCCTCAAGTATATATATACCATCCTCCGGAGCATCAGGGTAATCTTCTTTGGAAAGATTCAACTCTTCAATCGAACACATCATACCATTTGACTCTATTCCCCTGAGCTTCCCTTTTGATATTTTCTTATCACCGGGCAGCATTGCTCCAGCAAGTGCAACGGGAATATAGTCGTTAAGCTGTATGTTCTTAGCTCCTGTAACAACCTGTATCACTTCACTCCCTATGTCAACCTTGGTCACTTGCAGTTTGTCGGCGTCAGGATGCTTTTCAATTGACACTATCTTTCCTACAACTACTTTACTGATTTCCTCTCCTTGTACCTCTATCCCTTCTACTTTTGAACCCGACAGAGTCATGGCGTCAGCAAATTCTTTCGGTGTTACATTTATATCAACATAGTCTTTAAGCCATTTTAAAGGTGCTTTCATAACCTTTTACTCCTTTCACAAATTAAATTATGGTGTTTTAGAACTGCTTTAAAAACCTTATATCATTTTCATAAAGCAATCTTAGATCGTCTATATTAAATCTTCCCATCGCAGTCCTTTCTGCTCCAAGTCCGAAAGCAAACCCACTGTATACTTCAGGGTCTATTCCACACACTTCAAGTACTTTAGGATGAACCATTCCTGCACCTAAAATTTCAATCCAGCCTTCATTCTTACATACCCTGCATCCTTTACCTCCACAGGTCCAACATGATACATCAACCTCTGCACTTGGTTCGGTAAATGGGAAGTGATGGGGTCTAAGCCTTATATCAGTCTTTTCTCCAAACAAACTTTTTGCAAAAACCTTTAAAGTTCCTATAAGATCTCCCATTGTCACACCCTTATCTACAACAAGTCCTTCCACCTGGTGGAATATAGGAGAATGTGTTGCATCAACAGCATCCGAACGGTAAACACGTCCAGGACAGATAATTTTGATAGGGGGTTTTTTGTTCTCCATAACTCTTATCTGAACAGGTGATGTCTGTGTCCTTAGAACTATATTTTCATTGATATAGAAAGTATCCTGTACATCTCTGGCAGGATGATTCTTCGGAATATTTAATGCTTCAAAGTTGTAGTAATCCCTTTCAACTTCGGGACCTTCGGCTATCTCATATCCCATGCCTATAAAAACCTCTTTGATTTCATCCATTACTATGGTAAGGGGATGTTTCTTGCCCAGAGCTTTTCTTTTACCTGGAATTGTTACATCGATAACCTCTTGTGAAAGTTTTGAATTTCTCTCCTTATCAAGGAGCTTTTTCTTTATCTCTTCAATTTTGTTTTCTAGTGCTTCTCTTACTTCGTTGGCCATTTGCCCTATAACAGGTCTTTCTTCAGCCGAAAGCGAACCCATTCCCCTTAAAACAGAAGTAAGTTCACCCTTCTTTCCCAAGAATTTAACTCTGATATTCTCCATATCCTGTATAGTTTCGGCGGCAGCCAGTTCATTTTCAGCCTGAACCCTGATATTATTCAACTGCTCTTTCATGCTTTAGACTCCTCCTTATATCGATATTTATAATTTTTCATCAATTATCTTGAATTTTCCAACAAAAAACCTCCATCCCCAAAAAGGGACGAAGGCATTCTCCGCGGTACCACCCAGATTCTTATACGATTAAGTATATAAGCTCTTTTTGCATATAACGGCCACATACCGGCATCTCCTACTTGTAGAGCACTTTATATGCTAACACGTTCAGGATGCAGCTTAAGAGGGAACTTCGACAGTTTGCTTCATAAAGATATTCTCAGCCGATGATATCTTCTCTCTTATATCAGCTTCAACCGTTTACTTTTCTCTATCATCGCATTCAATTAATAATTATTTCAGAAAATTATACCACAAATTTAATTATTCCGCAATAACTGATTTTTCAATCCAAAATCAGTACTCCCACGTTTTAAACGATACAATATCATCTTTCTCAATTACACCCTTAATTATACTTTCTTCTTTTAGTTGTTCATAAACCAAAGCGTATGAAGTCATAACATAAGGTAAAGTAACAAAGCTTGCCAGCATGAAAGAAGCAAGAGTTAGCAATATCCACCCCAAAAAGCTCAGACCAATCAAAAACAAATCCTTTTTGTGTCCTTCAGTCATTTTTTCGCTTAGAACCATAGCTTTTGGCACACTTACAGTAGGATTGTCGGCTAAAATAAAGAAGCTCATGCTCAAGCTGATTGCCTTGATTATTCCAGGAACAATAAGCAAAAGTGTCCACAATGAAACAAGTATAATATTCCACAAGAACAAAACAAAAGCCTTAAAGAAATACTTGAATCCATAAAAAGTCAAAGATAAATTTGCCTGATAAGGATTAACATTCCCAATTGATTTTATTGCGTGAATGAAATCCAACCCAAGTGGTGCCATTACTTTACCTTTTTGCATCTCCTCAGTTGGAGTTTTGTCCACTCTGGCAACAGAAAGAAACAGAATACAAAGTCCAAGAAATACAGGACCTGAAATAAGAAATGTAATTACACATCCAACTTCTTTAAGAAAAATTGGTACTAATGCATAGAAAAAAATAATCACCATAGCTAGAAGCAAAGAATTAAATGCATTGCCCCTTACTTGAACTTTTGCTTTTCTCTTTATAGCAGAAATCGAGTTTTCCATACTAACCTCCTGATATAGTTTATTTTATATACTTATCAGCAATGTGAAAAGTTGAAATAATATTTCACTCATTACTTAAGCTGCAATTCTTATTCTATCATAAAACAGTACTATTGGAATAGTATATTTTATACCTTTCACAAAATCTGAAATTGTGATATAATGGTAATGTAGAGGTGAAACATATGTACATTTCCTCAAACTATCAAAACAGCACTTATTATAATCCTGCACAAAGCGGCAAGTTTATTCATGGTAACTTGTCCACTGCAAGTAACTCAACCGACGGTTCTAAAGCTTCAAATACAAAAGTTGATTCAACTTCACAAACCGGAAAAGTTGAGTGTCAAACCTGCAAAAGCCGGAAATACGTTGATGGTTCCAATGACCCAGGAGTATCTTTTAAAACTCCGGGCCATATAGATCCACGAAATTCCGCTGCAAAAGTAATGGCACATGAAATGGAACATGTAAATAATTCTCGTGCAGAAGCCTCTCAAAAAAATCTCGAGATAATACACCAATCCGTTACGCTTGATACCAGCACCTGCCCGGAATGTGGAAGATCTTATGTATCAGGAGGTACTACCACCACAGTATCAAAAGAAGCTCCGGATAAAAGCGATTATTTTAAAAGCAATTACGAAAAGAAAATGACTGCTTACTTTGGAAAAGAAATAGATCTAAAAGTTTAAAAAGTTAGTAACTTAATTCTTTCAAAAGCCTCCTTCAACCTACTTTCAGCAATTGTCAGTGAAATTCTTATATATCCCTCACCATACTGACCGTATCCATTACCCGGTGCAACTACCACTCCGGCCTTTTCTAAAAGCATAGCTGTAAAACTCTTGGAAGTGAATCCATCAGGAACTTTAATCCATAAATAGAAGGCTCCTTTTGGGACTACAAATTTAAACCCTTGCTTTTTTAGCTCTGTAATAGCAATGTCCCTTCTTTTTTCATAAATTCCTTTCATTTGCAGAACAGACTTTTCTCCCTTGTCAAGAGCCTCTATACCGGCAACTTGTATAGCAGTAAAAACTCCCGAATCAATATTATTCTTCATCTTTTTTAGTTTAGTTATTGCGTCTTTATTTCCGACAGCAAAGCCTAAACGCCAACCTGTCATATTATAAGACTTTGAAAAGGAATGAAATTCAACAGCGATATCTTTTGCATTCCTTGCCATCAGTATGCTTGGAGCTTTCATTCCATCATAAGTAAATTCTGAATATGCGTTATCGTTACATACCACAATATCATGTTTGATACCAAAATCAACAATACTTTGAAACTGTTCCAAATCCGCTACTGCACCGGTAGGATTATTAGGATAATTTACAAACAAGATCTTTGATCTCTTTACAACTTCTTTTGGAATTATTGAAAGGTCTGGAAAAAAACCATTTTCTTCGACTAGCGGCATAGGATACGGCACTCCACCAGTCAATGCTGTAGCCAACTCATATACAGGATATTGGGGGTCTGGAACAAGAGTGAAATCACCCTCATTAACAAGAGCAAAAAAAATGTGTGCAATTCCTTCCTTTGATCCTAAAAGTGCAACCACCTCGGTCTCAGGATCCAAATCGACACCAAACCTCTTTTTGTAAAATCTAGCTACTGCACACCTGAATTCTATTGAACCATCATATTCCGGATATGAATGATATAGAGGTTCTTTTACAGCCTCAGTCATTTTTTGTACAATAAAGTCAGGAGTAGGAATGTCGGGATCTCCAATGCCTAAGTTTATTACATCTACACCTTTTGCCAAAGCCTGTTTAATATTTTCTTCAATTTCAACAAACAGATAAGGTGGTGCATTATCAAGTCGTCTAGCTTGCTTCATAATAGCCTCCAGAATAAAAATGCTTTCCTACTATTAAGCATATGAGGCTATCTTGTACTTTTTTCTAACTTTTTTCTTTCAAGCACTAGTGCTGATTAACAAAATAAAATTCTAGAATTTAATTTTGTTAATCAGCAAAAAACATAGGATGTGCATTTTGCATAATTCATTTCTAGAAATGAATTATGTTCAAAAGCACTAGATAAAATAACTGTGACGCTTTCTAAATTCAACTGGGGCAATATTAAGCCTGCTTTTAAATGCATAACTGAAATACGGGATATTTTCGTATCCACATTCGAGAGCAACTTCATAAACCGGCATATTTGTTTTTACTAATAGCTCTTTTGCCTTGTCCAGCCTTACCTTGATTATGTAATCTGTTGGAGTAATGCCAAGAGTATCAGTAAAAACCTTGTGGAAATATGTAGGACTAAGGTTTGCAACTGAAGCCAACTTTTCAAGAGTAATTTTTCCCTTTAAATTAACTTCTATATATTCCATTACCTTTTTTACAGCCATATAGTGTGCGGAATTTACGCTTTCATTATTGACAAAAGGATTTTTAATGTCGGAACTAATCTCATATATAATCCTTAGTACACTTGACTTTAGCAGTATCCCGGAGTATTCCTTAGGATTTATGAATTCTTTTAACACCAGATCAAACAGGTCCAGGTATTTCATATAGTTTGAAGGCTTGAACACAGAAGGAATTTCATCGAGAATAGTATTAGTGTAATTGCACTGGAATTCTTGTTCTTTTGTAAAATCATAAGTTTCCGGATCTTTATTTGTATTACCTAAGAGATCAAAGCATATTAAGTAACATGAATATGGCATAATACCCTGAGTGTATTGGCCTGGCTTTCTGAATACAACATCGCCTTTACTTATGCTAAAATAATTATTATCAATAATCATACTACCCTTGCTAAAAACAAAAAATTCAAGCTCATAGTCATACACATATCTCTCTTTAAGCTTAAATCCCTCTTGAAAATTCAACCCCTGTGTAAAAAGAGAACTCATTAAAACCTTTGGAGAAAATTGATTGATAGATATGTCAGTGTCATTTGCCATAAATTTCACCTCTTCCATTTCTCTACATAGCAGTATAACACACGAATTATATATCACTATAATATATATAATATTATCATAAGATATTGAAATAATAAATAATATTCTGAATGGAATCAATTGCACCTTTAGGATATAATAGAGTAAAATAATGATAACAAATTTTTATTAAGGGTGGTAAATATGAAAAAAACAGAGTTTCCAAAAGATTTTATATGGGGTTCTGCAACAGCATCCTATCAAATTGAAGGTGCCTTTAACGAAGATGGTAAGGGCGAATCAATTTGGGATCGTTTCAGTCATACCCCTGGCAAAATTCAGGACAATGATACCGGAGACGTTGCTTGCGACCATTATCATAGGTACGAAGATGACATTAAGTTAATGAAAGAGATTGGCATAAAGTATTATCGATATTCAATTTCATGGCCAAGAGTATTCCCTGATGGAACAGGTAAACCAAACGAAAAAGGAATGGACTTTTATAAAAGACTTACAAATCAGCTACTTGAAAACGGTATTACTCCAGCTATAACCCTTTTCCATTGGGATCTTCCTCAAAAGCTAGAGGACAAAGGCGGATGGGCAAACCGTGAAACTATAAAATATTTCGAGGAGTACTCATCTTATGTTTTTAAGAGGTTGGGCGATGTTGTTCCTATGTGGTTTACCCATAATGAGCCCTTTGTTTTTTCATTTCTTGGTCATGCTCTTGGTATTCATGCACCTGGAGAAACTGATATTGCAAAGTCACTCAACGTGGCACACAATCTCCTGCTATCTCACGGTAAGGTTGTTTCACTTTTCCGTAATATGAATCTGGATGGAAAAATCGGTATCGCTCTCAATTTAAATACAAAATATCCTGCTTCTCAAAAGGAAGAAGACATTAAAGCCGCATCATTGTCAGACGGTTTTGTGTGTAGATGGTACCTTGATCCATTGTACAAGGGCAGTTATCCTAAAGACGTATTAGAGTATTATTCAAGAAGAAATATAAATTTTGAATATCCCCAAGAAGATTTAGAAATAATCAAACAACCTACTGATTTTCTGGCATTAAATTATTATGAACCGGAATTTATAAGGTATGATAAAAATGCTGAGTTCGTAGGAATTAATAATGAACTAACTAATTTTGAGAGAACTGAAATGAACTGGATTGTTAATCCACAAGGTTTGTACGATTTATTAAAACGTCTTGACAAAGATTATGGGAAGCCAAATCTCTTAGTATCTGAAAACGGAGCTGCTTTTAAAGATGTTGTTGAAAATGATGGAAGCATCAGGGATGAGCGAAGAATTAATTATATTCATGAGCATTTACTGGCTTGCAATAAGGCAATACAAGATGGTGTAAATCTGAAAGGTTATTTTTTGTGGTCCTTCATGGACAACTTTGAATGGTCATTTGGTTACTCCAAAAGGTTTGGTATAGTCCATGTTGATTTTGAAACCTTGAAAAGAACTATAAAGCAAAGTGGATACTGGTATAAAAATGTCATTGAGAATAATGGGATAGTATAAAGATCAGAAAGTTCAAATTTTAAAGTAAATTTATGTTACCTTTCACATCTGCAGGGTATACATAAGTACGATATACTTTGCAAAAAATATTGTACAACGGTCGGACTGTTGTTTAATATGACAATCCGACCGTTGTCCTTTGTTATCTTTTCATGTTTCTTTTTAAAGTACTCTTTTTTGTAACAGAATACCCAAAATATCCTAAGGACTTATCTAAAGTCCAATATTCTCCGTGTGAATAGCATATAAGTCCCGCTCTATCCATGCAGAGTTTGCCCTCTTTATCAAGGAGCTTTTCTTCAACATTAACCGCAACTATTTCTGCAATAAACATATCATGTGACCCAAGCTCAATAAGATCTTTTACAACGCACTCAATATTTACAGGGCTCTCCATTATTAACGGAACATCTATCATGGATGCTTTTTCTGTTGTAAGCTTTAAAGCCTCAAACTTGTCTATATCCTTTCCTGACTTAACTCCACAGAAATCTGCTGCAAAAGCAAGTTCACTAGTTGTAAGGTTAATAACAAACTGTCCTTTATCCTTTATCAAATTATAGGAATAACGTTCTTTTCTAACCGATATTGAAACCATTGGCGGTTTTGAATTAATTGTCCCTGCCCATGCAACTGTAATTATATTAGGTTTACCTTCACAGTCTGCACAAGTTACCATAATGGCAGGAACAGGATTTAATGCAGTTGTAGGCTTCCATTGTTGTTTTGCCATTTTTTAATACCTCTTTAATCTATTCTTCTTTTATTTGAATTCCCCAGGAGTTGTGAAACACAATTTCCTCCTGTTTTTTCCTCTTACGCAACCTTTTTGGCTCGTCTGCATACCCCAACGGGGTAAAAGCAACTATTGCTATCTCTTGGGGAACGTTCAGCAAGCCTCTTATAGCACCTTCATTAAACCATCCTACTATACAAGTTGCCAAACCTTCTGCTTCAGCAGCTAGCGTGAGATTATTCATGGCCAGACCACTGTCAAACATAAAATATTCAAGTCCATTCTTAACGCCTGATTCCTTGACATGGGCACAGAGAACAATTACGTAGGGAGCATCCTTGCACGCCTTTATTATCTGAGGTTGGCCTGAAGCCTGACCAATAATATTCTTCCCAACATGGGTGTCAACAACAACAAACCTCCAACATTGTCTGTTAACCCATGAAGGTGACATCGAAGCTGTATGCAAAATCCTTTTCACAATTTCCAAGGGCACCGGCTCCTTCTTATATGCCCTTATACTCGTTTTATTTTCTATTAGACTATGAATATCCATCCCTGGTCTCCTTATAATATCGTTTATCATAATAGTGCCTATTATAAAGTTATACATACAGCTCGTCAAACAGCAAAAAAATATCTTCTAATTACTATAATACCCAAAAATCATTTTGGATAACATATTTCATAATAACGAAAAACAAGTATAATATTCACATATGGAAATCAATGCTAGTTACATTAAATAAATGTGAAGAAGAATATACATCCATCAATGCTGCATTTGAGTTATTTTCAAGGCCCCATAATGTAATAACAACTGTTCACAACACGGAATATCAGCTAAATAGCATATTAATACTTAATACATCAAACAAGGTCAGGTTATTATAAACCTGACCTTGTTTTAATCTATTAGAATATCTTACACAACACTATTCAACAGGATAGTTTTCTCTCTTAACATAGTGCGTATGCAGGAGTTTGTGTGACTTGTGTCCTCCAGGCTCTCCTAAATATTCCTCGTAAAGCGCTTTAATTTTAGGATTTTCATGAGACTTCCTGATTGGAAGATCCCTGTCCTCTTCATAAATTGCCTTTGCTCTTTCAGCCCTTAAGTCAATCCAGCTTCTTACGCTTGATGGCTGTATAGGTTGGCCTCCTCCGTTAACACATCCTCCCGGACAAGCCATTATCTCAACAAAGTGATAATCTGCTTCTCCAGCTTTTATTCTGTCAAGGAGTTTTCTTGCATTGCCAAGACCATGTGCAACAGCAGCCTTAAGTTCTAAATCGCCCACTTTTACAGTAGCTTCCTTAATACCTTCAACGCCTCTAACTTGCTCATATTCAACATTTTCAATAGACTGTCCACTTAAGATCTCAGCAACAGTTCTGAGTGCTGCTTCCATAACACCACCAGTTGCTCCGAAAATAACACCAGCACCGGAAGCCTCTCCCATAGGATCATCAAAATGTCTTTCATCAAGATCTTTAAAGTCAATACCTGCTTCTCTGATCATTCTGGCAAGTTCCCTCGTTGTAAGAACTACATCAACATCAGGATAGCCGGTTGCAGCCATCTCAGGTCTTGCAGCTTCAAACTTTTTAGCCGTACAAGGCATGATGGACACAACAAAAACCTTTGCAGGATCTATTCCTTCTTTTTCAGCATAATATGATTTCAGAATAGCACCAAACATTTCGTGAGGTGACTTACAGCTAGACAAGTTATCCAAGAACTCTGGATAATTGTGCTCACAGAACTTAATCCATCCTGGGCTGCATGAAGTTATAACAGGAAGCTTTCCACCATTCTTTATTCTGTTTATTACTTCTGTTCCTTCTTCCATTATTGTAAGGTCTGCAGCTGTATCTGTATCAAACACCTTACTAAAGCCTAAACGTCTTAGGGCAGCAACCATGTTGCTTGTTACCCTTGAACCTATAGGCATTCCGAATTCTTCACCCAATGCTACCCTTACAGCCGGTGCAGTCTGAACTACAACATGCAGCTCAGGGTTATCGAGTGCACTCCATACCTTATCTGTATCATCCTTCTCCCTTAAAGCACCAACAGGACAAACATTGATACACTGTCCACACATTGTACAAGGAACTTCATTCAAGGATTTATTAAAAGCTGATGATACAATAGTCTTAAAGCCTCTTTCGTTGGTATCAATTACAGACACCTGCTGTACATTTTTGCACATGCTTACGCATCTTCTGCAGAGTATGCATTTGTTTGGATCTCTTACAATTGAAGGAGAGAAATTGTCCAAAGGCAATTTATAAGTTTCGCCTTCAAATCTGATATCCTTAATATTGAGTTCTTCAGCTAATGCCTGAAGCTCACAGTTTCTGCTTCTTACACATGTGAGACATTTCTTGTCATGGTTTGACAATATAAGTTCAAGTGTTACTTTTCTTGCCTCCCTGACTGCAGGGGATTGCGTAAATATTTCAAGTCCTTCTGAAACAGGATATACACAAGCAGCCTGAAGGCTTCTTGCTCCTTTGACTTCAACAACACACATACGACAAGCACCAATCTCATTTATGTCCTTCAAATAGCAAAGAGTTGGTATATCTATATTAGCAAATTTTGCAGCTTCCAAAATAGTATAATTCTTTGGTACTTGAAGCTTTCGAGTATCTATAGTAATATTAACCATTTCCATTATCCTATGCACTCCTTTCCTTAAACATTTTTAAATATGGCTTTGAACGGACATTTTTCCATACATACACCACATTTAATACATTTGTCTTGATCAATAACATAAGGAACTTTCTTTTCACCACTGATAGCACCAACAGGGCATTGTTTTGCACATATACCGCAACTCTTACAAGTTTCAGCATTAATAACATATTTCATCATTGACTTACATACCCCTGCAGGACACTTTTTGTCTATAACGTGAGCCATATATTCGTCCTTGAAGTATCTCAATGTGCTAAGAACAGGATTTGGAGCAGTCTGACCAAGCCCGCACAGAGCTGAAGCCTTAATATTCTTAGCTAGAATTTCAAGTTTTTCAATGTCACCCATTTCTCCCTTTCCTT
The DNA here is from genome assembly GCA_023398495.1 of Bacillota bacterium. Taxonomy (GTDB): domain Bacteria; phylum Bacillota; class Clostridia; order Acetivibrionales; family Acetivibrionaceae; genus Acetivibrio. Next base: position 8,954 of record JAEWSG010000216.1, on the reverse strand, counting down.
CAGTAATTCTCTCTAAGATTTCCAACATTCTCTTTGTTCCAATACGGCATGGTGGACACTTACCGCAGGATTCATCAACTGTAAACTCAAGGAAGAACTTTGCTATGTCAACCATACAATTGTCTTCATCCATAACAATAAGTCCGCCGGATCCCATCATTGATCCTAATTGGATTAATGAATCGTAATCAATTGGTGTATCTAAATGGCTTGCCGGAATACAACCGCCTGATGGTCCACCTGTTTGAGCAGCTTTAAATTTCTTTCCATCCGGTATTCCTCCACCGATATCATATACAACCTCTCTTAATGTTGTACCCATCGGAATTTCAACAAGTCCTGTATTATTTATCTTTCCACCTACTGCAAAAACCTTTGTTCCCTTGCTCTTTTCAGTTCCTATGCCAGCAAACCAATCAGCACCCTTTAATATGATCACAGGAATATTTGCATACGTTTCAACGTTGTTAAGAATTGTTGGCTTTTCCCATAACCCCTTAACAGCTGGGAATGGTGGTCTTGGTCTTGGCTCACCTCTATGACCTTCGATAGAAGTCATAAGAGCTGTTTCTTCACCACAAACAAAAGCTCCGGCACCAAGCCTGATTTCAAGATCAAAACTAAAATCTGTTCCGAATATATTTTTACCTAAAAGGCCGTACTCTTTAGCTTGGTCTATAGCTATCTGAAGTCTTTTAACTGCTATAGGATACTCAGCTCTTACATATATATATCCTTGGTCTGATCCGATTGCATAACCTGCAATAGTCATCGCTTCGATAAGAGAATGTGGGTCTCCCTCAAGAACACTTCTGTCCATAAAAGCACCCGGGTCTCCCTCGTCAGCATTACAACATACATATTTCTGCCCCTCCGGCTGTTTAGCAGCAAACTCCCACTTCAAACCTGTTGGGAATCCTCCGCCCCCTCTTCCACGAAGTCCGGACTTTTTGAGTGTATCGACAACATCAGCAGGCTTTAATTCAGTCAACACTTTACCAAGTGCTTTATAACCATCATATGCTATATACTCATCAATATTTTCCGGATTTATTACACCGCAGTTTCTTAATGCAACCCTCATCTGTCTTTTGAAAAATTCAACGCCGTCTAAGGATTTTGCCGTACCATCATCATGTGTATCATTATGAAGCAGTCTCTTGACTATTCTACCTTTCAAAAGATGCTCTTCAGTTATTTCTTTTATGTCTTCAACCTTAACCATTGTATACATGGCACCCTCAGGGTATACAACAACAATCGGGCCCTGAGCACAAAGGCCAAAACACCCTGTCTTTACAATCTTCACCTCATTCTGAAGATTGTTGCTTGCGAGCTGTGCCTCAAACTCGCTAATTATCTTTTCTGAATTAGAAGAGGTACAACCCGTACCACCGCAAACCAGAACATGCGATCTATATAATTGCATTTATAACCCTCCTTATACATATAAATCATAAACAACACTTACAACCACCAGCTATACTACCCTCTACTTTTCAGCTTCGCCTATTGTATAATCCACACAAACTCTTCCGTTTACGATGTGTTCTGCAACAATACGTGCTGCTTTTTCAGGTGTCATTTTCACATAAGTTACCTTGTTTCCATCTTTGTCAATAATTTCAACAACAGGCTCAAGTCTGCAAACACCAATGCAACCTGTCATGGTAACTGTTACATCGGTAAGATTTCTTTTATTTATTTCTTCAACGAATGCACTCATAACAGGCCTGGCACCAGCTGCTATACCACAGGTAGCCATACCAACGATTACCCTCATACCATCATTGCCTTTTCTAAGACTCATTTGATCAAGGGTCTTCTTCCTGATTTCTTCTAATTCAGCTAAGGATTTCATTTAACACCCCTCCAAAAATAATCTTTATACCACTGTTTATATAATCACGTATCCAATTTAGCACTTCAAACTGCGTTATAGGAACTTCTTTTAGCTGTGCTTTAACCTCTGCAGTACTAAATCTGAAACAATCATCCTCATTTCTTAAAATCAACTCAAATTCAATATGAGGGTTTGCAATAATCAAGGTTAACATTGTCTCAGCTATGTCTCCAAGAGGTATCCTGTCAATGTGAGATATCCGAAAAGTTGCTTCCACTGTTGTACCTTCGAATCTCTTGGAATATATTTCAAGCTCACCATCCGCCATATTCGAAGAAGCCTTCAGAAGAGGTATACCCAAACCAACTTTCCTTGTCTTTCTCGTTGTAGTAAACGGACTGGTTATATCCTTTAATAAACTCTCTTCAATACCTTCACCATTGTCTGCTACTTTCATAATCAAGAGGTCACCTATATTGTCGGCAGTTATTGAAATACAGACCTCACTGGCCTTTGCAGAAATAGAATTCTGCACAATATCCATGAGATGTAATGATAAATCTCTCATTATTCCTTATACTTTTTCAGTATTCCATCTATGTCATCAGGTACCAGTCTACCGTACACATCATCATTAATTGTAATAACAGGCGCTAAACCACAAGCACCGATACATCTGCATGCATCTAACGAGAAGAGACCATCTTCCGTACACTGTCCAACTTCAAGACCAAGTTTTTCTTTAAATTTATCCAATATCTGACCTGATCCCTTAACATAACATGCAGTACCCATACAAACCGAAACTTTGTATTTCCCCTTTGGATTTAAAGAAAACTGGGTATAAAAAGTAACAACTCCATAGATTTCTGACAATGGCACATTCAGTCCCTCGGATATTTTCTTTTGAACCTCAATAGGCAAATATCCGTATAACTCCTGTGCCTCGTGCAATACAGGAATTAACGCTCCTCTTGTGTCCTTATACTTAGATATGATTTCCTGCAGCTCTTGATCTCTTGAATCAACCCCACCACCACAGCAACAACAATTGTTTTCACTCATTTGCTTAATAACCCCCTAACACTAATCTTTTTGTATTACGTTAAAAAATAGCGAATGTTAACAAATTAACAATATCTTCGCTAATTATAGCAAATTTCACTGTAACATTCAATAAAATTTGCAAATAATTATTTCCCGGTTAAAAATTAATAATGTTTGAAAAGTGCTTATTACAAGGTTTTATGCAATTTGTCCTTTGGTAAATTGCATATTGAAATTGTATACAGTATTCCATTTGATAAGAAAATCTTACTTTTTCAAACCCTTTTCAAATCACAAATTCAAAAACGGAACAACTTTCCATAAAAAAAACAAAACAGTGAAGGTATTATAAGTACAGCTTGCATTTCTTTTTTATCACCTTCAATATAAAATTTCTGATTTATTTCTTAATATATATATTGAACGTGATAAAGATTTTGCATCGCACTTCAATTTCCTTGATTTATTATCGTGAAAACTCAATTTGTCCTTATAAAATCATTCTCACGATTTATATAGAAACAAATTGTATTATAAAGTTGAACAATAGTATTTGCAACGTAAATACTTTCCAGAATCATAAACGATCAATTTTTTACTTCTTTAATGTTTCAAAAAGACATTCTATACTTATCTCCCTGACTTCAATACTGCTTTCTTTTTCCAACAAACTTCCGAGATTGTGGGCATCAGAGGATTTCATAATATTATATTGGGAAAGGTATGGATTACTTCTTAAGAAATCATTGACCAGACAACCTTTGGAGACTTCTAAATACTTTATCCCTAAATAGTCCGGTACAATACCAAGATTTGAAATGATGCTAAAAGAATCTCTATCAATATGGGCTGGAACAACCACACCACCAAGGTGGCTGACCTTATCAAACACTTCATCGACGCATAGACCTGTAGCCGTAAGAAGCAACTGATTATTCTTTCCTATTATATTGTCGTCTTCATCCATTATTATTTGCTGTCCAAAAATGTCTTCCCTGTTTTCAATTTGAGGAAGAGTTTGATTCACTATACTCTGCATTTTCAGAACTTCATCAAGCCCAGGAAATAAGCACACCAGATGAACCTCTTCCTTAGTCTCAAGCTCCATACCAGGCACTGCAACAACACCACGGTTTTGGGCACATTTTAATACTGCTTCACAATTAAGTGCTGCATTGTGGTCTGTAACAGCAATTATGTCAAGTCCTTTAACATATGCCATATTTACTATATTATTCGGTGTCATCTCATTATCTGCACAAGGTGAGAGTGCCGAATGTATGTGAAGATCATAAAACGCTTTCATTTTTTTTCTCCAGAATACGGCTCGCTTCAACAGCAAGCTCATAGGAAGTCTTCTCTGATCTTAGTATTACAATTCCTTCTTCATTTGCTTTCTTTATTGTAGCTTCTTCTACCTGTATATCTTCCGGCACCACTATACATGCCAGCTCAACCAACAATGCAACAGCAACAATATTCAAATGAGTATGGACTGTAATCCAAACATCCCCTTTATTAGCATGGGACATAACCCAACTTAGAAGATCACAAATATATACTCCTGATATTTCTCTATCCAGACTTTTACCATCTGTCACTGCCTTCATCTGTAATGAATCGGAAAATTCACTTATTTTCATTTTCATTCCCCCTGTCTTTTATATCTTCCTTTTTTAAATCAACTTTATCTAAAACCGGTGGCATTTGTGATTCAAGCTCCATCATTTGAACAGTAAGATCTCTCACTTTTTCCCTCAACTTGAACACACAATCTGTCTCACTCGCATTCCCTCTGACAATATCTTCAGCAAGAGCCCGGCAATTCGGAGCACCACAAGCCCCACAGTCAAGTCCCGGCAGTTCCTCACTTATTGATTGAAGTGTCTCCAGTTTTTTCATTGCAATTTCAAAGTCCTCATCCAGTTTCATAATCGGCTTGTGCTTAACATTTCCTGTCCATAACAGATCATAATCATAAGCAGCATCCGGGTATTCCTCTGAGCTGTTTTTATTTTTCTTTGCCATATCTATAAATTTCTTGATTCTGGTCTTGGCAACATATAGATTTTCAACCGTTAAAGGTCCTCCAAGACACCCTCCCTGACAAGCGAGAGCCTCGATAAATTCTATATCTTCAAGTTTGTCATTTTCTATCTCCTCAAGGATGGAAATTACATTATGAATACCGTCAACTGCAAGAAAGTTATCAGTTCCAAGGGCAAGACTTTCTCCACCGGAGTTCGCCCATCTTATTCCCGCAAATCCTGACTTTGCCAGTTCTTCCTCCTTCTCCACTTCTCCAAGTGCAGTAAGCAGTTTTAAGTATATATCTTTAATCGATATTGCTCCGTCAACACAGGATTTCTCTCTTTCATAAGGTGCTTTTATGCTCGTAGCTTTCGCAGCACATGGAGTTATAAAAAACACACCAATATCATCAATAGGAATGTTCCTGTTTTTTACGATCTCGTCTTTAACAATCTTTGCGGCGAGCTCCATAGGTGATTCGAGCTTTAATATATTTTCAATAAGACTTGGAAATCTGACCTGAATTAATCTGACAACAGCAGGACAAGCAGAGGAAATCAAAGGCCTTGGCATATCAGCCTTTTTCATCAATTCTATAGTGGCGTTACTTATAATTTCAGCCGCCTTAGCCACTTCATACACATGATCAAAGCCTACGAGCTTAAGAGCATTCAGTATATGATTAGTTGACCTTGCGGATTTAAACTGGCCGTATATCGTAGGTGCAGGTATTGCAACCTTAAACTTAAAATTGTTAATAATGTCAAATTGGTCTGTAATAGCTTTCTTGGCATGATAAGGACAGACTCTTATACATTCTCCACAGTCTATGCATCTTTCCGCAATAATTCTAGCCTTTCCTTTTCTCACTCTAATAGCTTCTGTAGGGCACCTTTTGATACAGTTCGTACATCCTTTGCACTTTTCCTCATCTAAAGTAACCGAATGAAAGTATTCCTTCATTCTATTCCCCCCCATAATAGACCCCAGCGAAACTTATGCTTTATAAGTAAACAAAATCTCAACTGTTCTATGGTTTACTCTTGCAAAAACACAGTAATTTCAACACTAGTTCCCTTACCAACTTCACTTTTGATGTCAAGCTTGTCAGCATATCTTTTTATGTTAGGCAACCCCATACCGGCTCCGAATCCTAATTCTCTCACACTGTCAGGAGCAGTAGAATAGCCCTCCTGCATTGCTAGCCCGATGTCGGGAATGCCTGGTCCTTCATCATTTATTCTTACCAATACCCTGCCTTTACCTATTTCCACATCTGCGGTTCCTCCTCCGGCATGAATAACCGCATTAATCTCCGCTTCATACATGGCAATGGCTACCTTTTTAACTCTCTGAGGATTAACTCCCAATTGGTTGAGCATCTTTTTAACACTGCTGGAAGCTTCCCCAGCTAATGAAAAATCATCGGCAGGGATAATATAATTCTGCCTTATAATGCCATCGCTCAATCCCATACACCTCTTCCCGTAATACCGGAACTATAAAGCTTGCCGCATGCAATAAACATAGGATGTTTTGTAATAAAAATGGTTATACCTTTCTCTTTTGCAAACTCAATCACCTTTTCATCAGGCTTCTTACCTCTGACAAAGACAATAACCTTTATATCCATCATCTCCGCCGTTCTGACAACCTGAGGATTCATCAGACCTGTCAGCAAAACAACATTCTCTTTGACATATGCCATAACATCACTCATAAGGTCGGCTCCACAAGCAGAACAAACATCCATCTCCAGATTTTCGCTGCATGTCAAAAGTTCAGCATCAAGAATAGCGGCAATTTCACTAACTTTCATATAATCCCTGCCTTTATCATTTCTTATTTTTTGCATTCAATAACTTTATTATAACTTATTGTCAGCTTTGTAACAACATATCTTTACAATGCTGTTATCCATAAAAACAACTTCCCCCAATAAATTCTCTGATTATTGAATTCATTGGAATCTCCTTTGACTCTATTTCCAGAAAATTCGTCATAAATTCAATCAATCTTCTGGCTTCAGAATATTCAGGCTGCGAACTGTTGATATCTCCCAAAAGCGGCTCTGCAAGCACTTTTAAAACACCAATTTCGAAAGGAAGTGACGAGTTGAACATAATATCTGCTTCCTCTTGAAACGGAAAAATGTTCTTTTCTTCGCCGCGCCTTACAGACGGCCATCTCCTGATTGTGTTTATAGCACTGCAACCTCTGAACTGAAAGTCTCTTACAATCCTTCTGAGCATCCTTGAATCAGTTGTCGGTATTCTATTATGATCATCAATACTCATTGAGGTAATAGCACTCACATATACCTTAAACTTGCTTTCCTTTGGTATGGATGATGTAAGTTTTTCATTCAGGCCATGAATACCTTCAATTATAAGGAGTTGGTCATCATCAATTTTTAGTTTTCTGCAGTAATTCTCCCTACAGCCATTCGGAAAATTGAAAATAGGTATTCCTACTTCCTCACCCTTGATCAAACTTGCCAAATGCTGATTAAAAAGAAGAATATCTATCGCCTCTAAAGCTTCAAAATCGAACTCTCCATTATCATCCATCGGCGTGTGGTCTCTATCCACAAAATAATCATCAAGGGAAATAGTAACAGGCCTTAATCCATTAACCTTCAATTGAATAGACAATCGATGAGCAAATGTTGTCTTTCCCGAAGACGAAGGTCCCGCAATCAGTACCACTCTCTTTCTATTCTTGTTAAATGCGATCATATCGGCAATTTGTGCAATTTTCTTTTCATGGAGTGCTTCACCAACTCTTATCAGTTCATTAACATTTCCGTTCTTAACAATGGAGTTAAGCTGTCCGACATTTGCAACTCCAAGTATCCGCCCCCAATTTTTATACTCCTTAAAAATTGTAAAAAGTTTTTTCTGTTCCTTAAACTTTGGAATAATATCGGTATTTGATTTTTCAGGAAACATCAATATTAAACCCGGAGCATAATATTTTAGTGCATACTTATCCAAATATCCAGTGTCTGGAGTCATGTACCCATAAAAATAATCTTCGTAACCATCACAACTGTATATTGTCACATAAGGCTTCTTCCTGTATTCTATAGCACGGAATCTGTCAATTCTACCCATCTTGCTGAATATGTCCTTTGCCTCGTCAATAGAGATTATCCTTTTTATAAAAGGAATTTTCTGCTTAATCAATTCCTTCATTCTATCTTCAATTTTTAAAACTTCCTCAGCCGTAAGTTCTGTATCTCCGCTTACCTCGCAGAATATCCCTTTACTGATAGAGTGACATATTGTAACCTTTCTGTCAGGAAAAAGATCATTAACCGCTTTTATTAAAACAAAACTAAGGCTTCTCCTATATATTCTCATCCCATCATCATCAGTCAGATCTATAAACTCTACTTGTGCACTATTATATAAATGAAAACTTAGTTCTTTAATATCATTATCTACTTTAGCTGCGACAATAGTAGACTTGTAATCACCTGCACAATCCTTACTCAGTTCAAGTAATGATATTCCTTCAACTACTTCTTTCTCACTTCCATCCGGGAAAAAAACCTTGATTAAATTCAAATTATTTTCTCTCATATTAAAAACCCCTTGTATTTTATATTTAAAGTCGAAACAAACCTGAAGATAACCAAATGCAAAGCAAAATCAAGCCTTTAGAGCTTGTAATTTTGTTATTGGATATCTTGAACTTAAGAATATCTGAAATGCTTAAAATAAGGTCCAAAGTAAGAAATAACCAAAGTCATATTTTCAGCATCCCTAAGTCTATATAAATAGGAATATTCTATATGTTAAGAAAAATTCCTCTTTTGATTCATAAAACTCCAACAATTGTGTACTATAACATACAAAAGTATGGCTGTGTCTAGAAATGTATATTACTTGGGGGTATTTATTTTTCGTGCACCATATTATTCCAAGGACTAAAGCTTCGAGGCTGAGAGAATGTAAAACTCGCTACGGGTCGAATCAAACTCGCTTCGCTCAAACAGTGATTCGACTATTCCTTCGCTTCGTTTACA
>JAEWSG010000154.1 GCA_023398495.1 Bacillota bacterium | reverse complement strand
ATAATTTGATATTGTATCAAATTTAAAAAGGGCGTTGGTGGTTCTTCGCCCTTTTCTTCCACACACTGAAATTTTTCTTGTCCAATTTTCGTTAGTTTACTGAAAAACAGGTTGTCCTATAACAATATTTTGTCCAATGCACAAAAGCTTATAGGATAACTATAACAAAAGGAGTTTGTAATAATCAAAAAATGACTATCTATATAAAAAGCATTTTTTTCTTTATCCTTAGCCTTTAATCATTACTATGTAGCCATTAAATAAAGTTTTGCTTTTAAAATAAAGTTCTGACTAAATTAAAAAAAAGATTTGCTTCCAACCTAGAAATTAGGAAAATCAAGATGATAAAAAAGTTCTTCAAAGGGCAGGGGAAATAGGACCCAAAATCGATGCACCCCCCCTGCCTTTTTTAAAAAAATCCGCTTTAATACCCAACGCCCAAAACCATTCATTTTCCTGCTCTACATTAAGTCTAATAAAAAAAGTTCTTCAAATAAAACGGAATATCGGACCCCAAAAATCCGACTTACCCGCCCTTGCATCAAAAAAATCCGTTTTAATGCCTAAAGTCTTTCATTTTTATCAGGCTTTTTATATCAGGCTTTTTTCTCTCTGTTTTCTAAAAGCATTGGGAATTCTATGTTTCAGACTATCCATTCTTACTATTTACTCGCCAGTTTTACCTTACATGAATAAGCGGAATTTTTTAAAAAAGGCAGGGGGGTGCACCAAATTTCGGGTCCCAAGAGTGAAAAAAATATAGATAAAAAAGCAAGACTTTATTATAATTTAAATAGAGTTTTGCTTTGATTTTTTGAATGAAAAAGTGGGAAAAATGGGGTAGTGAAGCAAAACTTTATTTTAATTCGAGACGGTGGAATGCGGGTTTGAGGGGCGTTGGGAAGCAAGACTTTATTTTAAAGCAACAGGTTGATAAGTGAGTGTGAGAAAAAGGTTTGAAATAAGGGGTTTTGGGGATTCGAGGGCAAAAATCCGATGTAGTAAAATCGTGAAAATATCGGTTCATGGGAACAAGTCCAAAGGCATGATTTTGGACGTGACAGAGCGATTTAGATGTCGGTGCTTTGCGAGTGGTCAATTTGGATAACAGGGGTTTGCGAGTGGTCGATTTAGATGTTTTTTGATTTTGCCGGGGTTGTGTGGTCAGGTTGGATGTTGCCGCGAAACTGGCAGTTAATATAGGAAAATCGAATATTTAGGAGGGAGCATACATGAATGAAATTAAAACAATATTAGATAAGGTTGTATCAGCATTGGCAGGCATTTCAGGCATTCAGGCTGTTGTGCTTGGCGGCTCGCGTGCAAGGGGTACACATTCCTCTGGATCGGATATTGATGTCGGTATCTATTACGATAAAACTACACTTGACCTTGTGTCCTTGAACAAGGCAGCGCAGCTTGTGGATGATGAACATAGGGATAATCTGGTTGTCACACCCGGCGAATGGGGAAAATGGGTTAATGGTGGCGGTTGGCTCGCTATTGATGGATACCATGTTGATTTTATTCTGCGTGATGCGGAAAATGTTTGCAGAAAGTAATGCGGAAAAAAATGATGTTTATTATGTCACCGCCCATATAGTGCGGGCGATTTCAGCACTCAACCAGGTGTTGTTTGCAGTAAATGAAGAATACTGTCTGAACGAGAAAAAGGCAGTCGGTATGATAGATCGTTTTAACACTCACCCGCTTGACTACAAAGATAAAGTAAACTCAATATTTGCGGCAGCCGGAACAGAGAGCACAAATGCCTGTATACATCTAAGGCGGTTAATTAACGAAGTGAAATGCCTTCTTCTGAATGGAAACCCGAATTTAAGTGAGATAGATTGAGATTTTGATAAAAATGTGGTATTATTATAAAAAGTGAAAGCGAGGTAGAATTATGTATTTGATATTCATGTAATTTGTTTTTTAAGCACCGCCCTTATTATAGGGTTATTTTGTTGTGCTTAAAGACATGTTTACATGAGTACGTCCTCGCTTATGGGATCTCCTTGTAAAATTATGTCTTTCTGCACGAACAACGCATAGGTAGTTGTTCGTTTTTTGATTTTATAAAAGGAGATTTTCAGTAATGAATAAAAAAACTAATTGGAAAAAACAATTTGCTGTAATATATACAGGACAGGCTTTTTCAATCTTAGGTTCTGCCGCAGTTCAGTTTGCGGTTATCTGGTGGCTAACCGTTCAGACTGAGTCCGCCATCACACTGACGATTGCATCCGTTGTTGCGTTTCTTCCCAATATGATGATCGGACCCTTTGCCGGTGTGTGGATCGACCGATACAACCGCCGCACGGTGATGATTGCCGCTGACGGCTTGGTGGCTGTATCCAGCATTATTCTTGGCCTGGCATTTTTGCTTGTGCCAACACCGCCTATTTGGTTTATCTATATTGTTTTATTTTTACGCGGATTGGGAAGTACCTTTCACGGCCCGGCTATGCAAGCGGCTATACCGATGTTTGTACCCGCAGACATGTTGACCAAAGCGGGCGGCTGGGGGAATATGATTCAATCTATATCAAACATGATGGGGCCTGTGCTGGGCGCCGCGCTCATGTCCTTTATGCCTATTGCGGCTATTATGATTGTCGATATACTGGGCGCAGCTTTTGCAATTATTTGCCTTCTGTTTGTCACAATCCCGGACATTCCGCAAACCAATGAGAAGATGAATGTATTGTCCGACATGAAGCAAGGCTTTATGTCAATGAAGGCAAATAAGCCTTTGATAGCTGTGTTTTTCCCCATGCTGCTGATGACCATACTTTATATGCCTTTAGGAGCTCTTTTTCCGTTGTTGGTGCGCAGCCACTTTATGGGCGAAGCATGGCACAACAGCATTGTGGAATTTGTCTTTGCCGGCGGATTGCTTCTCTCATCTTTGGTTATCGGTTTGTGGGGAGGAATGAAAAAGAGATTTTTAATGGCAACCTTAGCAATTGGCTTGATGGGTCTGGCTACACTGGTTAGCGGAGCATTACCGGCAAGCGGTTTTTGGATATTTACCACGTGCTGTTTCTTCTTGGGCGCTTCCGGTACTTTTATGAATGTTCCAGTTATGGCTTATGTTCAAGAAAGCATTGCGCCTGAAATGATGGGCAAAGTGTTTTCCCTCTTAATGACAGCCATGACTATTTCTATGCCGATAGGTTTGCTTGTTGCCGGCCCGGTCGCTGAAGTTGTAGGTGTAAATACATGGTTTTTCTGGTCAGGCGTTGCTTTGATCGCAGACGCTATTCTCTGCCGCATTCTGACACGTCGCCATGATAAAGCAACAATGAGACCGCAAATGGATTGAAAAGGGATTTGTTCGATGATAGTATTTAATGGCGTGCTTCTGAGATACACAACAAAGTACTCAAAATATACGCTTACCTCACAGCTCTGTCGGCTTTGACTGCATGTTATAATAGTCTCTCTTTAGTGACAAAGCAAGGCACCCTACATATTCCGTAGAGTGCCTTGCTTTTTTGGCCCTTATTCATTTACATCCACCGTCACGCCGGACTTAAATTCCACCGTGAATCTGTCCTCGAAGACGGTAATTTTTTCAATCAGCCGCCGGACAAGCGGCTCGTCGTATTCCGTAATGGCGGTGGGCTGCTCCCGTAGGAATGTGTTCATGTCGGCGATGCGTTTTTTTAGTTCGTCCCGTCCGATGATTTCGAGCTGTACTTTCTGTTTTTCGTCACGTAGGCGGTAAATTTCATCGCCCACTTTATCATATTCTGCCTTGGAGTTACTTTGATTTGTTTCGCAAATGCATTGAAAAAGGGACATCAATTTCCCCATGGCGGCAGTCTTGTAGCATCCGCTGCTGACACGGCAATATATGGCAGCGTTTTTAATGGCCTTTTCATAAGCATCTATTTTTTTGATACTTTTAGCTCCCACACACAATAAAGAGCAGATCAATGAGCTCGAGGTATGTATCGCTATTAGGATATAGTATGATGGGACATGTCCACCAGCAGTACTTGATTAAATAAAAGATTGGTGTATAAAAACAAAAGCCTAGATTTCAGTTAAGGAATTCAGGCTTTTGTAATGTACATTACTTGTATGATTTAAGAATATAGTGTCTGCTTCGACCTTCTCCCTGAGCGAGAATAATGTTTTTCTCTTGCAATGCCACAAATATTCTTTTTACCTTTTATCCGAATATTCGGATAAAAGGTAAAGAGAGACTTCCGAGTAAAGAAGAATATATCTATTCTCATAGGAAGATTGATTTCATGCCAAGCAGCATTCATTTGTCCGTAGTTAAAGCCAATCTAAGAATGGAAATGGGAAGTGAGAAGCTTCTGTCAAATATCTTGGAACCTCTTAGGGAGCAGTACGACTTTATACTTATTGACACTAATCCATCGCTTGGTCCGTGTATTGTGAAAGATGGATTGTCATATGAAGAAGCACTGATGTACGTTGTTGAAACCAATGTTATTCAGAGATCTTTTACAGATATGCTGACCTCGAAAAAAGCTGCTGTACTTGCCATGAGTCATTCAAAACTGTTCCTGCGGATATAAGGTTGGGGATATTTTTCGATGTAAAGGAATGAATATACCGGATACTCATTTTTGTCTACTCAAGTCTGTATGCTTTTTAACAAAATAATGTTTATAAGCTGACAAAAATTCTATGTTGTGTTTATTGCTAATATGGCCATTAAATTTGCAAACACTAATTTTGAAATTTGACTTTATCCATTAAATATATTATGGTATATTTGGAATATAAACTGCGTTACTGACGGAAGTGGAATTAACCACGGGGAGCGTAGTAAGATTGTAAGCCGACCGTCTGGGCAACCGTTTGAGGTTAACAGACGGTTTTTTGATTTTTATATCATTTCAGGGAGGTACACTTTATGAAGGAATATGAATTAAAATACGGATGCAATCCAAATCAAAAACCTGCAAAGGTTTTTATGCAAGAAGGCGAACTTCCAATCCAAATCCTAAATGGAAAACCGGGATATATCAATTTACTGGATGCATTGAATGCATGGCAATTAGTAAAAGAATTAAAACAAGAGACAGGACTTCCTGCAGCAACATCATTTAAGCATGTTTCACCCGCCGGGGCTGCTGTTGGAATTCCTTTAACTGCTGTTGAACGCCAAATTTACTGGATATCCGATGATATGCAATTATCACCATTGGCAAATGCATATGCTCGTGCAAGAGGAGCGGATAGAATGTCATCATACGGAGATTTTATAGCATTGTCTGATGTCTGTGACGTTGCCACAGCTAAAATAATTCAAAACGAATTTTCAGATGGGATTATTGCACCTTCTTATGAACCGGAAGCACTTACAATTTTAAGTGCCAAGAAAAAGGGAACTTACTGCATTATTCAAATTGGGCTTGAATATGTTCCGGCTCCTGTAGAGCTAAAGGATGTGTTTGGGATCACCTTTGAGCAGGGAAGAAATGAACTTATTATCAAAGATGAGTTATTTGAAAATATTGTTACAAATAATAAAAATCTATCTGAACAGGCGAAGATGGATCTTACTATTGCTATGGTTACATTGAAATATACTCAGTCAAACTCTGTTTGTTATGCAAAAGGTGGGCAGGCAATAGGAATTGGTGCAGGACAGCAGTCCAGAATTCACTGTACAAGACTGGCAGGACAGAAAGCGGATAACTGGTTTTTGCGTCAGCATCCCAAGGTATTGAATCTTTCTTTTAAAAAACAAATTAAAAGAGCTGATAGGGATAATAGTATAGACGTATATATTAGCGATGATTACATGGATATACTAACAGGTGGTATTTGGGAGAACGTGTTTACGACAAAGCCTGAAATATTTACTAGAGAAGAAAGAAAAGCCTGGTTAGAGCATATGACAGATGTTTCATTAGCTTCGGATGCCTACTTCCCATTTGGCGATAATATCATACGCGCACATAAAAGTGGTGTAAAATATATAGCACAACCGGGCGGGTCTATCAGAGACGATAACGTTATTGATACCTGTGACAAATATAATATGGTAATGTGTTTTACAGGAATCCGACTATTCCATCATTGATGGGATTGAACTATCCTGTGATATAGAAATTTCTAAATGATTGGTTATAAGATGATGGTGTAATAATCAAAGCCATTTTCATAAAAGCCGATTCCACCCGCAACTACGTGGGGCTTATAACTATGGCAGATGGAACGGTTATAGAGATTTTGCCAAAGATAGCGGGAGGTGACATATCCAAGGGTGATACAAAATAAAACAAACTGCGGATAGTCGCAATCGTCAGAACGCTGCTTGGTTACTCACTTTCTTTGATGGAGTAGATTATTCCGTAAGCTATGATGCTGATTTTTTGAAGTGTATTAGTGACCGTAGCATGAATCACTACGATAAAGCACTTTTATGGTGCCTCGCCAATTTGGTAGCGATGGTATGCTGAAATGTTTAATATAAATCGAATGGAGGGATTAAGCTATGCCCTTTACCATAGTCCATCAGGACATCACAAAAATAAAGGTTGACGCTATTGTCAACGCTGCAAACACCGACCTGCAAATGGGCGGTGGGGTTTGTGGTGCAATATTCAAAGCGGCGGGATCGACACAACTTCAAGCCGCCTGTGATAAACTTGCCCCAATTAAGACGGGTGAGACAGTTATCACGCCGGGATTCGATCTGCCTGCTAAGTTCATTATCCATGCAGCAGGTCCCGTCTATCGGCAATGGAACAAGGAGCAAAACGAGCAGCATCTCCGTGCCGCCTATACGAACTCGCTGAAAAGAGCCGTTGAAAATGACTGTGAAACCATAGCGTTTCCGCTGATTTCAAGCGGCATATACGGCTACCCTAAAGATGAGGCTCTTCAGGTGGCTACTTTGGCAATTCATGATTTCCTTATGGATCATGACCTGGATGTGACCCTTGTGGTGTATGACAAGGCAGCATTCTCCATCAGCCGCGAACTGCTCGGAGCAGTGGAAAGCTACATTGATGAGCATTACATTGAGACACACGAAATTAGGAGAAGTCAACTGCTTGATGTGGAGCGGGATGCCTTATACGAAGCTGACGAAGATGTTACTAATTACAATGAGCCTATTTTTGAAGAGATGCTCTCTCCATCAGTGGGAGCACCTGTCCCACTTGATGATTTGGTCGGCAACCTTGATGAGCCATTCTCCCAGATGCTTCTTCGGCTGATTGATGCTAAGGAAATGTCGGATGTTGCTGTTTATAAACGGGCTAACCTCGACCGCAAATTATTCTCCAAGATTAGGAGCAATAAAGGCTATATGCCAAGTAAGCGTACGGCCATTGCCCTCGCTTTAGCACTGGAGTTATCGCTTGACGAAACCGACAACCTCTTGGAGCGGGCGGGATATGCACTTTCCCATGCTGTAAAGTTCGATGTTATAGTTAAGTATTTCATTATCAACGGCAAATATGATGTTTTCGAGATAAATGAGGTGCTGTTCGAGTACGACCAGCCGCTATTGGGAGGTTGAGTTGATCTCTTCTTTCCGATAGTGGAATGAGTGACTTAAACATTGCTCCTCCGAACATAAAAGACTGGATTAAAAGTAACTTTCGCCGGATTGATGTAATTATTGATGCAGACTTAGGTGTTTTCATTCTGGAGTTGATTGAGGGAGTAATGCACTATAAATTTGAACCTAAATATGAGGGCTTTGCTTCTCAGAGGTAAATTGTCGCTTTTCGAGCGACCCTACTTCCTACGGGAATTGTTATCCTTAAGTTATAATAAAACTTAAGGAGGACATAGTAATGAAAAAAGGATTAACGGAACTGGTATTTATACTCGACAAAAGTGGTTCAATGGGCGGTTTGGAAGCTGACACAATTGGTGGATACAACTCAATGCTTGCAAAGCAACAAGACGTAGGGGGCAAATGCCGCATTACAACGGTGTTGTTCGATAACAACTACGAACTGCTTCACGATCGTATCGATCTTAAGGCAGTCAGTGCTATTACTGAAAAGGAGTACAAAATCGGCGGCTCGACTGCACTTCTTGATGCAATCGGCAGGACAATCCACAAGATTGGCAACGCTCAGAAGCATACCGCTGTTGACTACCGTGCTGAAAAAGTGATGTTTGTTATAATCACAGACGGCGAAGAAAACTCCAGCCGGGAATACTCTGCCGAAAAGGTGAAAGCACAGATTGAACGGCAAAAAACAAAATATGGATGGGAGTTTATTTTTCTTGGTGCAAATATCGACGCAGTAGAAACCGCAGGACGTTTTGGGATTGCACCTGACAGAGCGGTTGACTATCTCGCAGACAGCGAAGGAACACAATTAAACTATACAGTAATGGCGCAGGCAGTAGCGACATTCCGTGAGGCGGGAACTGTTGATGAGGCTTGCTTTGAGGAAATCCGTAAGGATGTGAAGCGTCGGGGAGGTCGAAAATAATGCTCGGAGCGATTATTGGCGACATCGTAGGTTCTGTCTACGAGTGGAATAACATCAAAACAAAAGATTTCCCGCTGTTCCGTGACGAGTGCTTTTTCACGGATGACACAGTGATGACTGTCGCTACAGCAGACGCTCTAATGAAGGATTATCAGATCATCTCTGACGACCTAATTTCTTGAATTGTGTAACTGATTAAGATATAATAGAGACGATAAAAGGAACACAAAAAGGAAGTAATTATATGCCTGAGGTTGAAGTGATCACGGCAAGAAACGCTTTATCCAATAGAAAAAGGGGCAATTTCAAGATTTGCCAGAATACTTTCGACACATTAAAATATGTTCGAATGCTTAAAGAAAAGAATATCGCTGTCTATTTTGAGGATGAGAAAATAAATAGGTAAGACTTTTACGGTTGACCCTATTTCAAAACGCAGGTTGAATAATTTCGGCTTGGGCATTTTGTTAAAATTTGTTTGAGTAAACGAAGAATAGGGGATCCCTGAGGTATGGGAAAATAGTTAGGAATTAATTTGAAAGGTGTGAATGGAGTGTCATTTAAAAACCCAGATAAGTTAAAGAAAAAGAAGAATAAAGTTTGGAAAGATACTAGAGCCCCTAAGATATCCAAAAAGATTAAAGTAAAGAAGCCTAAGGAGAATTCAAAATAAATAATATGTATTAAAGAAGGGATAAGATGATTGAATTAGGGAAAAGCCAGAAACTTCAAGTAGTTAGAAAGACCCAGATTGGGGTATACCTGAACTCAGCTAGTGATAAAAGTGGGGATGATATTTTACTACCAAAAAATCAGGTGCCAGAGGATATTGAAATAGGTGATGAAATAGAGGTTTTTGTATATAAAGATTCAGAAGATAGAATGATATCTACGATGAAAAAACCAAAGATTAAAATTGGCGAACTAGCTGTTCTACAAGTAATTGAAACTACAGGAATCGGTGCTTTTTTAGACTGGGGCCTGGAGAAAGACTTGTTTTTACCTTTTAGGGAACAGGTGGGTAAGGTTATAACAGGTGGTTCATATTTAGTTGCATTATATATAGATAGCAGCAACAGATTATGTGCAACTATGAATATTTATAATTTGTTAAGCAGCGAATCGCCATATAAAGAAAATGATAGAGTTCGTGGAACCATCTATAGTATCAGTAAAGAGTTGGGGGCTTTTGTAGCTGTAGACAACAAGTATCAAGGTTTGATTCCAAATAAGGAGCTGTATGGAAATTTTAAAGAAGGTGACAGCGTAGATATAAGAATTAAAAAGGTAAGGCAGGATGGGAAGCTGGAATTGAGCTTGAGAGAAGAGTCTTACAATGAAATAGAGAGCGATGCTCAAAAAATTATCGATAGGTTGAAATTAAGAAATGGAAAGCTTTCTCTTAATGACAAAAGCTCTCCAGAACATATTAAAGCTGAATTGAACATGAGTAAGGCTGCTTTTAAAAGAGCTGTTGGAAGGCTTTTAAAAGAGGGTGTCATAAAAATAACAGATGATGGAATTGAAAGATTATGGTAGTGGGTGTCATTTTCCTTGTTTCTTGTAATAACAAGTAAGAATTTTTTACAGAATTGAAAAATTTACAAAACCAAAAGTGGAATTAAGTAAGCCAACAACGGATGCTAGTGAAATTGAGATGGAAAATTCTATTTTCTATTCATATTTTCTTTCATAATCCTTATAATTAGTGCATTAGATGAAAAAACAGAAGAACAGCTGCTTTGCAATCTTCGTACCATGACAGATAAAACAGTGTTGATTATAACCTACAGGGCAGCGGTTTTAAAAATTTGCGACAAAGAAATGATGTTTTCAGAAGGAAAGGTACAGGTGAGAAATCTCACTTAAGTGGTGTGCAAGTTGATAAAATCAGGGGCTAGAATGGCAGATGAAGTTTCCGAAGATGTTAAGGAAATAGAAAAAATGATAGAAAAGGAGAATTTGTGCTATGTCCCGTAAGAATCACAAGATGGTTGATGGCAGACTGCTTCAGATGAATAAAAGATTTTCTGCATTAAAAGAAAGTCAGAAAGAAAAGATTGCACAATGGTTTTATGAAGTGTATCACAAGTTTTATGTGGAGTCTGGAAAGTTGCCCGGTAAACGGGAGGACGAATCTATTTTAGAGTATGTCTTTCAAAAAATTGAAGAAGCACAAATATGGATTCCTGACGGAGAGATATATGCTTATTACAGAAGAAAAAAGGGAAAACTGCAAAAGCGATTGGAAAAAGCCATTATTTGTACAAATACTCTTCAAGACATAGTCCCTTTTTCATAATTTCTCTAGCATGGACTTCACCTACATATCTAAAATGCCAAGGCTCATAGACAATACCTGTAATATCGCTTTTCCCTTTCGGATATCGAAGTATAAAACCATACTCACTGCAATGCTTGGCAAGCCATTTTGCTTCTTTGGTATCAGCTTGTTTTTCATTAAGGAGTTGGTATTCTAGTGAAACAATATCCACCGCAAGTCCTAAATTATGTTCACTCATCCCTGGATAGCTTACAGTCTTTCTCGCCTCAATATCAGCCTGTTTGGCATCAAGTCCTTTTAACATTTGCTTATTTACCTGATTATTAAAAAGTTTCTGCTGTTTTTTGAAAGATCTGTATGCAGAACAAACAATAGGCGATAAACCTTCCCGCTTTGCTGCTGCAAGCATTGAATTGAGTTGTTCAATTGCACGTTCATCAAATTGTTGACCGTTGGGCAGATTCTTTAATCTCGGTTTAAATGTATCTGGCAGTGGATTTTTATCGTTTACCAATCTAAGCATCCAATCTCCTTCATTTTCTTCAGTTTGTGTAGTATTTTCCACTTCAGTTTCTGTGTATTCTTCACATTTTACGACGCATTCCCTTGATTTAGCTCCTTCAGCCTCCTTTACGAACGGAGTACCTTTAGGATTATATATGCTGGCCAAAACTAACACACTAAATACAAAAAAGGTTGATAAGTAAATTATTTTTTTCATAAACAACACCTCCCTGTCCAATTTATAAATATATCCTAACAGGAAGGTGTGATAGAATTGTTCTGAAGATGTGACAAAGTTGTAATATATGTCTTGTTTTTGCACAATTTTCTGATTTTTCGTGTTGAATTATTGTAAAACAAGGCTTATTCCGTTATAATTCACAACATCGTAAGATTCTTTTTTAGCCTTTGACGCTTGTATACTTTTTGATTTTTTAATTACAACAATTCTGATAATATCACCGGCAAAGCCCTTTGATGCCATATTATCACTAACATTGAGAGTATCTCCCCCTTCAAGCCCAAGATAGTCCTCATATATTTCTATTAAATTTCTCAAATCCTGATTGTTAAACATATCCACAAAATGATATGAATTTATATCTACTCTCCACATTTTTCCGGTCACTGCATTAAGTGTCATCTGGATGCCTATTTTTTCATTGTCAAACGTGATGTTCCAATAACTATATTCCGGTGAGAGTTCTTCTTTATTCTTTATATTTTTGTACTTTTCTATATTGGGCATATTCTCCAACAGAGATGCCTTCGTGTGGACAAATCCCTCTTCGAGTATATCCTTTGGAATAACCCCTTTTCTGCTTAAATATGCCAATCCGTTTTTAGCTTCGTTAATAGCTTGCTCCATATTAAGTTGCCCTTTGACCGGCTCATGTGGCCTTGCATAACTTCCCTGAACATTCCAATTTCTCAATATTTTTTCCATAACCTCTTCTTCCAGTTTAACTTCAGCATTTGTGGCCACAGTCTCAGCATTTGTTGACGAGTCATTGAAGCTTCCGGCTGCAAGCAGCCTTGTTTCCTGTCTGTCAAGCAGGGTGTTTACCAGTATCCATCCTATAAAAGCTATGGCAAGTGAGAGAACTATACCTAAAGCCGAAAATATTCCATGCCTATTCATCTGTTTCTTCCCCCTCACAATGCAGATTTATTTCAACAGAGGTACCTTTTTGTTCTTCGCTTGTAAATTTTAATTCAGTATCATGTATTTGAGCAATCCTAGATGCCAAAGCAAGTCCCAAGCCAGCACCATGCTGCTTGCGGGAACGCGATTTATCAACCATATAGAAAGCTTCAGTGATACGCTCCAATTCATGTGCCGGTATTCCGCATCCATTATCTGAAACACTTATTGAATACCAATTGCCGTAACGCTTACCGGTAACTTTAATTCTTGTACAACCTGCTTTAATAGAATTGTCAATAAGATTAATTAATAGTGTTTTAAATAAATCATATTCCAATCTGACGTAGGCTTGGTCTGCCTTGAGCTCCAAATCAACCTTCTTTTCCTCCAATAACGGTACCAGCGTTTGGGCAACATTTTTAAGCACCTCATTAACATGCATTTCTTCCAGAACAAATTCCTGACGGTTCAATATAATCAAATCCATCAGTTTTAAAGATAATGCTTCTAAACGCATACCTTCATCTAAAATATATCCGGCTGCTTTTTTTACATCATCGCGCGGAAGGTCTTTTTGGTAAATCATATCCGCGTATCCGATTACCGAGGTAAGAGGAGTTTTTATTTCATGTGCAAAGTTTGCAACAAACTCCTCCTTTTGCCGGGCATTGGCAAATAATTCGTCAACCTTATCCTCAATGGCTTTAGCCATTGTGTTAAAACTTCTTGACAACTCAGCAATCTCATCCCCGCCTGAGGCAGACAGGCGATTACTATAATGACCTTTCGCAATCCATGACGACGCTTTTGTGAGATTTTTTATCGGACGCGTAATCAACGTGGATAGTGCAAGTATCAGCAGCATACTTATACCAAAGGTCAGAAAATAGACCCTTGTAAAACTCTGGATCATCTCCTTTTTTTGCAGCATTATCGAGGTGATGTCCGAAGCAACCACTAAAAAATATGTTTTTCCGTTTTGGACGACCTGTCCACAGACCATAATATATTGTTTTGAACCTATCTTTTCCGGCTTATAAATTATTTTCCCATCGGATACCATGTTTAGTATTTCAACTTCAGCCTCGGCAGGAAGATTGGAGAAAACAAGCGATTTATCCTCTGCAAAAAACGCAGCCTTACTTCCATAGTCAAAAGAAAAGGCTTCTTGTAAGCTCTCTTCATTTGCTATGAGCGAAGCCTGTACTGAAAACTTATTATATTGATATTGGTCAAGTGCAAGTTCATTTTCACGGTTAACAGCATTTTTATAGGATGAAGTGATCAGCAAATAGCCTGAAAGAGATAGTGCCATACTTAATACAAGTGTGATGTAAAGAAACAGTTTAACGAATAGTCTCACAACTATCCCTCCAGTCTGTAGCCAATACGAAAGACCGTCTTGATTCGGTCCTCCCAACCCAGCTTCTTTCTAAGGCGCTGTATGTGAGAGTCAAGAGTCCGTGTTTCTCCGACAAATTCCTCACCCCAAACCTTTTCATAGAGCTGGTTGCGGTATAATGCCACATTTTTATTATGTATAAGCTCAATCAGCAAATCAAACTCCTTAACAGTCAGATCAATAACCTGTCCGTCTTTTTTTACCTGCCGCGAATCAGTATTGATATCAACACCATAAAAAGATAATTGTCTTTCGCTTTTGCCGTATCTGCGTAAAACCGCTTCAACCCGTGCAGACAGTTCTCCTATTTGGAACGGCTTCACAATATAGTCATCAGCACCAAGCCTGAGCCCTTTAATACGATCATCGACAAAGCCCTTTGCAGTAATAAAAATTACAGGCATTCCAAACGGTTTGATGTATTCAAGCAACTCATAGCCATCAATTTCTGGCAGCATAATATCAAGTAAAACCAAGTCAAAATCCTCTTTTTCGACCATATCGGCTGCCTGCCTCCCGTCAAAAGCACAGGTACAGTGATAGCCCTCATCACTTAGGTTTATGTATATCAAATTGGAAATTGCCTTTTCATCTTCTACAATCAAAATATTAAGCATATACAATACCACCTTTTCAACATGTGTCCATTTTATCATAAAGTTGTGTTATAATTGTAATATGAGTTTTGAAATCACATGCAATCATAATCCTTATATATTGTCCTATATATTTCGATATTTTCAAGTGTTCTTTCCAGTTCGGTAATATTTGAAAACTCTTGACTAACTAACATATCCTCAACCTTTTTTGATTCCCTACTCTTTTTCTTGCTATACTCGGTTTTAAACACGGTAACTGCAATTTTAAAAATCCATGTAGAAAAACACCATTTACTGTTATATCCCCACTTAAAATATTTGAGACTAACATAGCTTCTTTGTTCACTTCTGCTACTACCACCCTTTCTTTTTTCGTTACCATGATAACATACTTTATACTTGGAAACTTTTAAAAAAGTAACAAGATAAAAGAATCTTTAATCCAGGTACTATAGGTTGGAAAAGCGGAACACCGAACACTGTTTGCACAATTAGAATGGACACTACGAAGAACAAGTCAACATTGTGACTAAAATTCAATGATAAGAAATGCTCTTATGACTTATTATAGTGATAATAAGAAATTTCCAGAAGCTTAAGTTGTTTTGTTGTTCTGATATTGGTTGACAAAAATGTTGTATTGAACAAAAATACGTTGTAATTAGTGTGCTTGTGTGTAATAATAGGCTTATGAGGTGATAAATATGTACCGAATTGCAATAGAACAGCTTCATAAGTGGAAACAGAAAAAAAATAAAAAACCTCTTATTATTAGAGGAGCTCGTCAGGTTGGAAAGACTTGGCTTATGAAGAATTTTGGAAAGACCGCATATAAACAGATGGTCTATGTGAATTTTGACAACAATCAGCAAATGAAAATTTTATTTGAAACAAATATGAATATTGAGCGTATTATTACAGGCATGGAACTATATGCAGGACACAAAATTAGCCCAGAAGATACGTTGCTTGTTTTTGATGAAATTCAGGAAGTACCAAAAGCATTAACATCTCTTAAGTATTTCAATGAGGATGCACCACAGTATCAGATTATTTGTGCTGGTTCATTATTAGGTGTTGCACTGCATCAAGGCACTTCATTTCCAGTTGGGAAGGTAGAATTCCTTGATTTGTATCCATTATCATTGAAAGAGTTCATGAGAGCAATGGGAAAAGACCGATTTGTTGAAGTCTTGGAAAAAGGTGATTTCAACCTTGCAAATACTTTTAAACAGGAGTATATCGATTTATTAAAATATTATTATTATGTGGGCGGCATGCCAGAAGTTGTTGCAAGCTTTTCTGACAATCGAGATTTTAATGAGGCAAGAGAAATTCAAAAACGTATTCTTGCAGCCTACGAACAGGATTTTTCAAAGCATGCACCAAACGAAGTAGTGCCACGTATCCGGATGCTATGGAATAGTATTCCTTCACAGCTTACGAAAGAAAACAGGAAATTTATTTACGGGCTTATTAAGGAAGGAGCACGAGCAAAGGATTATGAGATGGCGATGCTCTGGCTTTCTGATTGTGGACTTGTTCATAAAGTGCAACGGGTAACAGTTCCTAGTATTCCATTGAAGGCATATGAGGATTTAAAAGCCTTTAAATTGTTTGTGCTGGATGTAGGGCTATTATCTTGTATGGTTAGACTTGAACAAAGGGTTTTGCTTGATGGAAATGAGCTGTTTAAAGAATTTAAAGGTGCATTGACAGAGCAGTTTGTTTTGCAACAGTTAAAGACATTGGATGGAATAGAAACCTATTACTGGACAAATGAACGTGGAAGTGCAGAAATAGATTTTGTCATTGATAATGGAGGAGAAGTTATACCTATTGAAGTCAAGGCTGAAACAAACTTAAAAGCCAAAAGTTTAAAAACTTATTATGAAAAATTTAGCCCTAAGACTTCAATTCGAACGGCTATGACTGAATATAAACAGGAGGAATGGCTTTTAAATTTGCCGTTATGGGCTATTGAAGCAATAGAATTTTGACAAGTAAGTGGTGTATTTTAGTCATTGATATATTCCTGTATACTGATAGTACCAAAAATGCCGTGGATATGTTTCCGAGAACAGACTGCTCGAAAGACATTAATTCTATCCTTTGGAACCACCTTCTCGTTACAAAAAGCGAAATTATAATTATTTCCGATTTTCTGGTCGCTTATTGACCTATATAGCCCAGAGAAAACGTTCTGTGGTGTGATTGACTGGGATATGCAAAGTAAAAGTTATTCGGCAATAACAAGGCACTCTGCACCAATTCAGTGAATTCGTAGAGTGCTTTGTTGCATTTTCAGAATTACGATTCTACACTGTGAATGTATCCTCGTAGGTTGATGTCTTTCTGTGCAAAACAGCAAATACCGAGGATTGTTCTTATAATCAAAATGAAATGATTACACATATTACTTAGGGTGCTATTTTGGTTTTTCAAAAAAACCTATAGACAATCACGCTATTATGTGTTACTATATAGTAGTAGTAAGTAATGCTGAATATAAGTCGTGCAGAATAGTTAGGAGGGGTTACGTTGGAGAACCTTACAGAAATGCTCAAAGGCGTGCTGGAGGGCTGTGTTCTTGAAATTATAAGTCGACAAGAAACCTACGGCTACGAAATCACGCGGCGGCTGAACGCTCTCGGCTTCACGGAAGTAGTCGATGGAACGGTCTACACCATCTTGGTGAGACTTGAGAAAAATAAGCTTGTGGATATAGAAAAAAAGCCTTCCGATATGGGACCACCGCGAAAGTTTTTCGTACTCAACGATGCGGGGCGTAAGGAACTACAGAACTTCTGGGAAAAGTGGGAGTTCGTATCATCAAAAATTAATGAGTTAAAGGAGTGAAGATAATGAATATTTGGGAAAAAATCAGTTTGAATCTTTGGCCGCACTCAGATTTCACCGGTCGCAACCTCATGCCGATTCTTGACGGTGTGCTTGGTCTGCTCGAAGAGGCGGCAGCGGATGGTCAGAGTGTCCAAGAGGTATTAGGTGATGACATCAAAGGCTTCTGTTCAGCTCTGGCAGGTGAGGAAGAGGCAAAGTCTTATCGTGATAAGTGGCGCAAGCAACTCAACAACAATATAGCTAAAAAGTTAGGTAAATAGGAGGACAAAATGAGAATAAAAGATATCATTGAAGGCAAAAAAGAGTGGCGAGCACATGTGGCACGTGTCAAGGCACTCCCGCAAGATTACCAGTTTGTTTATAAAGAGATTCAAAAATATCTTTTTAAGGTTGGCCCTGTGGAGCTAACCGAGGGGACTGGTTTGCTCTCGGGGATTGTTGATCTTTTTGAGGAGGGCGTAGCGTCGGG
Organism: Bacillota bacterium; assembly: GCA_023398495.1. Classification (GTDB taxonomy): domain Bacteria; phylum Bacillota; class Clostridia; order Acetivibrionales; family Acetivibrionaceae; genus Acetivibrio. Next base: position 32,808 of record JAEWSG010000154.1, on the reverse strand, counting down.
GAAAGGCGTTCTCGAAGTAACGGGCAGTGATGTAGCGGCTTTCTGTGACGATTTGGTCAAAGATTCAAAAACTTACGCTGAATGATAAAATATTTAGCTGGACACAGCTTGAAAATCTATAGAGGAAAATCTTGATTCTCGTAGACACTTTTGGTACTAAAATATTACAATAGATTTTCAGGATATTATCATTTATAGAAAATAAATGGCTACCATGGGCAACCCTCGCAGAAATTTGTTCCGGTAAAACAGATGAAAAAACTTGTGTGAAGAAAATAAATTCAGAGCTTACGGCGGGGATGAATATAAGGCTGGGTTATTATCGTGCTACTGCAACAAATCACTTTTTACATCATAAAAGTCATTATGTAAGCTCAGTTTCGACAGTAGATGATCTTTCACTGGATTCAGATATATTGGCTACTTATATAAGTATCAGAAATGAAGGAGGTGAATTGTGCTAAAAATCGCTGAATTCTCAGCACTTACTGGAATCAGCATTAATATGCTAAGAAATTATGACAAGATCGGTTTGCTTACGCCAGAAAAGGTAGAGAGTATGAGCAACTATCGGTTTTACTGCGAAAAGCAGATTGTCAGAGCAAACCATATTCAAGTATTAAAAAGCCTTGGTTTTGGTCTCAATGAAATATCCGAAATTCTGATAGATAACACTCTGGACGACAGAATCAGTACCTTTCTGGAAAGGAAGATAGGAGAAAAGCAAGAGATCGCTCAGATGCAGCAGGCCCTTAATGAGCTCGATACACAGAACGGACTTACAATGTCCGTTGGCATTAAAAGGCTTCCAAAACGTACAGTTGTCAGCCTGCGCGATGTTATCCAGGAATTCAACGAAGAAGGACTGCTGAGGGAGCGGCTTGATAAGGCTTGCAGGGCAAATAAAGTCAAACTTGCAGATATACAATGTTGTATGGCAATGACGCATAGCGTAGATTTTGAGAGAAAATTAATTGATACAGAAGTATTCAAGGTTGTCGAACAGATTGGGACGGACATTGAAGGACTGAGATTTTCGGAGATGTCTGAAACTGAAGCAGCCGTCGTGGTGTTTCAAGGCATATACAGCCGGATAGGCGATATTATTACATACATTTATAATTGGATCGTAGAAAATGGTTACAGGATATCAGGAAAAGCGTTCAACATCTATTACATATCTCCTGAAAATGAATCAAACCCGGAAAACTATATTACCGAAATCTGCTAACCTATCAAAAAATAGTTCTTGACTCTCGCACGATGTGAGGGTTTATACTCCTGTTGTAAGAATAATGTAAACTACAGGAGGATCGATTTATGAAAGAAAAATTGATTGCGTTAAAGCACCATGAAGACGATTATGAATGTATGTGGAACGGCATAGAGGATTTATATATCCGGGATACTGGAGAAAAACTTCCACCAAGTTTTTTTTCGTTCTTTCCGCATTTGGATCATTTTTCTACATGAAAACGCCAAAATCAGACCTAAAACGAAAAATTGCATTTGGAGACGGACGTACAAAGCAAATGTATGAATTTCTTGCTCCTATTGTAGGATATCATGGGATGGTATATATGAAAACTTTTATCGGAAGTAAACGTGTCATTCCAATGCTGGAAGGTCAAATGCTTCCAGGGATATGTTGAGCAAGCATATATGTAAATCACCAAAAAGACTCCTTCGGAATACATTGAATATAGTAAATATATTTGAATAAATGCCGGAGGGAAAAACATGAGAGAACAAGATTTGTCAGGTAAAAACATTGACCGTATTATGACGGAAATTAACTATGATATAAACTTATTATATATAATTCCATGTGTCTATACAAGGAATCTGATACTGAATCATTTAAGAGACAGAATATCTGTGGTTGAATCTGTTGCCAAAGCTATGATCCAACCAGTGCAGTTGCAGCCGCAACCGCAACCTCTGCCACTTCAACCGGGAGTTCCCCCTATAGCAGACCCGCCTGCCTTGCAGCAACCAACTCCTCTGGGAAACCAAACAACATTCATACTTCAAGAACTGTCCAAATATGATGGAAAAGGTGGCAACGCCGCATATGTAGCGGTAAATGGTACTGTTTATGATGTTACAAACAATGCTACATGGGCGGCTGCAACACACTTTGGACTGACAGCAGGAAAGGACCTGACCAATGAATTTGCATCTTGTCATGCAGGTCAGCCAATACTGAGTAAATTAAAAGTGGTTGGAAAGTTGGTGTGAAATGAGCAATGGAAGTATTACCTGCCCTGAATATAAAGCAAGGATCAATACAGCTACAAATCTTCTGGAGACTATGAAGACACAAATCAGACAGGGTGTTTTGAGGAAAAGGAATCTTGTGTGGCTTGAATTGACGGGGTGTTCAGGAAATATCATATCACTTCTGAATGGATCGAATCCTGATTTCAAGTACTTGATTTCGCAGATGACTCATTTTATCTATAATAACAGTCTTTCAGCCAGCGAAGGCGAGGTTGCTATGGAACAGCTGTTTAGTGTATTTGGAAGTGACTATATTCTTGCCGTTGAGGGAGCGGTGGCAACAAAAAACAGTGGACTGTATAATATCATTGGTCGATTGAAAGGTAAACCAGTAACTGCCCTTGAGGCAGTGAAAAGCCTCGGTGAGAAGGCAAGCCATGTGATTGCCATAGGTGCCTGTGCAACCCATGGAGGGGTTTCTGCTGCAAGGCCGAATCCTGCTGAGTGTGTCAGTGTGCAGAGTGTATTAAATCGAAAGGTCATAAAGCTGCCAGGTTGCCCTTGCCATCCGGATTGGTTTATGGGTACACTTGCCCATATCCTGCTTTATGGGGAACCTGAGCTTGACAGCAGGGATAGACCTCTTTTGTTTTACAGCACATTAATTCATGACAGATGTCCCCGTAGGTCATATTTTGATCAAGGAATCTTTGCAGAAAAGCTTGGTGACAAAACCTGTATGTTCAAATTGGGCTGCCGTGGGCCGGTAACACGTATAGACTGTCCAATCAGACAGTGGAATCAATATGTTAACTGGCCTATTGAGGATGACACGCCTTGCATTGGTTGTGCACAATTTGGTTTCCCTGACGCAATGGAACCTTTTATCAGCTACAATACCACAAGAGAGGTTAACTGACCATTCTATGGCATCTACCCTTGCCCTAGAGGATGCAATGGGGGTTGTTCCGACTGAACAGGGTAGATATTTAAGAGATATCCTCCATGGATGTGAATTTCTTCAAAACCATATTTGCCATTTTTATCAGTACACAATTCCTGACTTTGTAAAACTGCCTGAAGATTAACCTCTGTTTAAAGCAGAGCATAATGATTTCAGGTTGCCGAAAGAAAAGAATGACAGATTGGTCAAGGATTACTTTGATTCACTTGACTTGAGTCGGAGTGCACATGAGATGCTTGCTGTACTTGGTGGAAAGGTTCCGCATAACCATGGTGTTTTTATTGGAGGTATTACCACACAGGCTACTACAGATAAAATCATTAAGATAAAATCCATTCTACATTCCATACATCAATTTATTAATAATAGAATGCTCCTTGATGTATATACCATTGCAGAATATTACAGAGACTATTTTTCTATCGGGAGGGGTTATGGGAACCTTCTAGGCTTTGGGTGTTTTAATGGCTATAAGAACCTGGGAACTTTATATGTGAATCCTCTTGTATATACCGGTGGTAAAAAAACACTAGTTTTTATGTATTATTCTAGAAATTGTATTGCTTGACTATTTTTATATTAGAAACCTTAGCGTAATCCAGAACATCTCCTTTTAAGACTAATGCCAAATTCTTATCGCAACTCAGTTTCTTAAAAGTTTTAATATTAATTTCACTTAGAAAAAGTGCTCCAATTAAACTGCCTGGTGCTCTACATCCTGCGATAATTATAATAGTCTTTTTACTATCCAGAGGGTTTTTTGCTTTTATTACGAGCGTATAATCTTCAATTATCTTTTCATTATGAATAACTGACTGAAATTTTTCATTTGTTCTAGTATCTATTAAGGTATAACCATTAAATTTAAAAGGTGGGTTTAGTCTTTTTAAGAATTCATTTGTACAGTCATTCCCTATTGGACCACCAAACAATATTAAGTTCTGATCGTAATAATACCTTTCAAAGTAACAATCCATTCTAATAATCATGTTTATATTAGGGTATATCTTCTTAAGGATAAGTTCGACTTTACCTAGTGCTAGATATTGTATAGTGTAGCCTAATGACATAAATTCATTGTCATCTATCCTAATATTCTCAGGAGTAGAGGTTGTAACAATATATACTTGGGAATCGTTTTCGATTTTCCAAAATTTCCTTATAGGTATACGCCACCATATAAGATTGTATAATTTTGCAAATAGTATTCCTATAATAAATATAACGAAATTTATAAAAAGGTCTTTAACCAATTCTGATATCATACATTGTAGCTCCTCTTCAAAAAAGTAAATAAGAACAGTTATACCTGCGAACTTGTTGAATCGTCAAGATTCACGGATTTTCTTTTTTCATAGGTAATTTGAGAACACATTGCTAGTGCTTTTGAACATAATTCATTTCTAAAAATGAATTATGCAAAATGCACATCCTATGTTTTTTTGCTGATTAGCATAATTAAATTCTAGAATTTTATTTTGTTAATTAGCACTAGTTAATATATTTCCACATTAATAACTTTACCAAAATAAACCTACGATTTCAATTACTACTGTAATTAAAATATTCAAAATTTGATAGGCATCGCGGATAAGGATATAATAAAGTAAAAAGAGGATTTTAAATATTTTATTAGGAGGAAGTGCAATGTCCAAACATCGAATCTATACAATGAGCTTTGCAAGTGTATATCCACTTTATATTTCAAAGGCAGAGAAAAAAGGACGTACTAAATCAGAAGTTGATGAAATTATTCGCTGGTTGACTGGATACACTCAGGATGAGATTGAGGAACTAATAAAAAAGCAAATAGACTTTGAGACATTCTTTAAAGATGCTCCGCTCCTAAACCCATCAAGAACTTTAATAAAGGGAGTTGTTTGCGGTGTCAGGGTAGAAGATATAGAAGAGCCGACGATGCAGGAAATTCGATATTTGGATAAGCTGATTGATGAATTGGCAAAAGGCAAACCTATGGATAAAATACTTCGAGAGAAATAATCAAGGATGCATTTGCATGAAACAATTTGGTTTCCGTTTGTTGCACTAATAACTAATTAAAGGGAGAACTTCCAAGTGAAAAAAATTCTTGTAATTGATGATGAAAATGCAATAAGAGATTTGTTAGAATTGGTGCTTATAACAGAAAATTATCAGGTGAAAACTGCTGAAAACGGTACAATCGGACTTATGGAGATGGACTCTTTTCAGCCTGACTTAGTTTTGCTGGATATAATGTTACCCGACTATTCAGGCTACGATCTTTGCAGGGAAATAGTAAAAAAATCCACAGTTCCTATTATAATGGTATCTGCAAAGAATGAAACTATTGATAAAGTGTTAGGGCTTGAGCTTGGAGCAGAAGATTATATTACAAAACCCTTTGATAATAGAGAACTCATAGCTAGAATTAAAGTTGTGTTAAGGAGATATGATTTGGGTGACCAAAATAAAGACGATATTATAGAGACAATAAAATGTGGGGAACTGGAAATTAATTTGGAATCAAAAAGTGTGTTAAAGGATGGTAGTAAAATTTCACTGACGGCAAAAGAATTTAAAATTCTTGAAACACTTTCAAAAAAGCCTAAAAAAATTTTTACCAGAGATGAACTCTTGGAAATTATATGGGGATACGATTATTTAGGAGACAGTCGGTGTGTTGATATGACAATTATGCGATTAAGGAAGAAAATAGAAGATGATTCTGAGAACCCGAAATATGTAAAAACCGTCTATGGTTTCGGTTATCAGTTTGGTGGTGACACTGATTGAAGTATGCAACCAGGCTTCTTTTAACTTATTTATTCTTTTCTGTATTATCTTTTTCAATTATTATTATCTCGGTTAATAAAGCAATTGGTTACTACAGCTTTGTGACAATAGAAAAGCAAATGATAGAAAAGGCGGATATTTGTGAGCTGTCTTTTAGAGAAATACTTGCAAGGTATGAAAAATCAACTACTCAAGTACAACCTTCCGATTTGGCAAAGGATGTTCTGGAAGTATTAAAAGCTTCAGGAAGGGAAGTTAGAATCTATGATAATAATCTAAAGCTTCTAGGGTTGACTGTAAATGGAATATTAATTAATAACCCCGCACCTAAGATTTTTAAAGGAAATGTCAGCAATGCCTTGAAAGGGAACTATTCTTACACTGTAACAAATACCGGTTTGATTTATTTCGCAATACCTGTTCAAGATATGTACTACCAAAATATTTACGTTTTGGAGATAGTAGAAGATATATCTTACTATTACAATATTATGGATAAGATCAGATTTATATTATTAATCGGTGCAGGCGGGTTTACTTTACTGATATCTTTTTCAAGTTTGTACATTGCCCGTAAAACAACAAAGCCGATAAAGTCTCTTCTTGCGGCAACAGAAAAGTTTTCCAGGCAGCAATTTGAACAGGTTGAGTTAAACAGGAAAGATGAGCTGGGGATGCTTGCAGCAGCATTAAATCAGATGGGTATTAAGTTAAACGGCTATATTCAGTATCAAAAGCAGTTTGTCTCTAATGTGTCTCATGAGCTAAAAACTCCGTTAGCCGCAATTCGTGGGTTTTCTCAATATTTATACGAAGTGAAAAATGACGATGCTGACTTAAAAAAGATATACTTTCATCTGTTAAATGAATCAAATCGCCTTACAAAGCTTATCGATGAACTGCTAATTCTTTCAAAATTTGATAAAGCATCACAGGAACTTACCACGGAAAAGGAAGATTTGTCGGAATTAACTAATAGTGTTATTGAGGAGATGAAGCCAAAAGCAGAAAAAAGAGAAATATCGGTAGAATCAGCTTTACAAAATGGAGTTTTTGCGGATGTTAATAAAATATTGATGTCACATGCAATTGCGAATATTTTAGACAATGCAATAAAGTACTCGAAAGAAGGAGGCCACATCAAAGTAGAGACATCTACCAGTCAAAATGCAGCAATTATAAAAATTATTGATCAAGGTATTGGGATTAATAAAAAAGAGCTTCCTTTGGTGTTGGAAAGATTTTATAGGTCAAAAAATTCAAATATTGCCAAAGGTTCCGGGCTGGGGCTTTCTCTTAGCAGAGAGATTGTTGAAAAATTTAATGGTCGGTTAATCATAGAAAGTGAGATTGGAGTGGGAACTACCGTTTCGCTTCTGTTTCCTTTAGCATAATGTTACAAGAATGATACAAGTTTGTTATTACCCCAATATAGTTTTTATGTATAATGAACACTGTAACATAAACATTTCAGATTATTTGAAGGAGGAATAGCAATGAAAGTGTTTAAAAAGATTGTTATAGTGACTATGCTTTTAGTACTTTGTACGATGGTTTTGGAAGGGTGCAGGAATAAAGTTGAATCACCAGGAAATGCATTAACCAGTACACCGAACAATACCTCACCAGGAACGCAGACGGGCACTTCCACCGACAGTTCGACGGATGCTTCAGAAGAAGTAATAAAGAAGGGCAATATAGAAAAGAGCGGAAATGTTATATTAAAACAGCTTGCGTTTGTTTATCGGGGGAATACAATTGCCCTTTCGGATATTGTAGATGATCAAAAAATCGAGAGTATGATGGGAAAAGCGGATGATATCAAATCTCATACTTTCTCTATTGATGATGGGAAAAATATGGATCAGCTTAATGGAATGACAGAAAAACAATATCGTTTTCCAGGAGTTGTTATAAAAACTATTGATGCGACTGAAGACAAAAAGTCTTTTATCTTTAGCATTGAGATTACTGACCCGAAATATCCTACTATAAGAAATATAAAAATAGGAGATAGCTTTGAAAAACTCAAAGAGGCTTATCCTGAAGGGGTTTTGCTGGGAGGTGAATTGACTGACGAGGAGGATGATTTTCGATATGAACCGGTTAATTATGTGGATGTAATGAATTTTCATATAAAAGATAAAAAGATCAAAAGCATTTTAATATATACGCTTTTGGATTAATCAATTAAAAAATTATTTTGAAATCATCATTGACAGTTTGGTCTATAGAGTATAGACTTATAATGTAAAGTCGATATTGTATAGACCAAGGAGGCTTGTCATGAAAGAATATAAACTTACTATACGTTTTGTTGAGGATACCTTTGGAGGGGTCTTGCCTGAATTTCTTTCAACTTTTATCGGAGGAAGAAAATTAAGTAAACATCAGGCTGAGGAGTTGAAAAAGCTGATTGATGAGCACAAGGAGGGGCAGCAATGAGAGAACTATTCCTTTCTGTTTTAAATATGAGCTTTACGGCAAGCTATGTAATACTTTTTGTAATGCTTGTCAGACTTTTACTCAAAAAAGCTCCAAAAGGGATCTCTTATGTCTTATGGGGTGTGGTTGCTTTTCGCCTTATAATTCCATTCTCATTTGAAAGCATGTTTAGCCTTTTGCCCCGGAGCATGAATACTGTTCCAATTTCCCATGATATCATCTATCAGCAAAGTCCTCCCATTAATAGTGGGCTAGAGGTACTAGATTCATTTACAAGCGAATCACTTCCTGCACCGACTATTGGGGCAAGTATAAATCCATTGCAGATTTTTATTGAAGTAGGTGCATACCTCTGGATTTTAGGAATAATAGTATTACTAATTTATAGTTTAGTATCTGTTTTACTCTTAAAAAGGCAGCTCAAAAGTGCCGAATTAATAGAGCAGAATATCTTCGAAGCTAAGAATTTAAAAACGCCGTTCGTGCTTGGATTAATAAGTCCCAAAATATACTTACCTGTTGGACTTAACGTTGAAGAAAGAGGTTATATTTTGCTGCATGAAAAGACCCATATTCATCGTAAAGATTATATCATAAAAATGTTAGCTTTCCTAATATTATCTATACATTGGTTTAATCCTCTTGTGTGGATTGCATTCATGTTAATGAATACAGATATGGAGCTTTCCTGTGATGAACAGGTGCTGAAAGAAATGAATGAAGATATCAAAAAACCTTATGCTAATTTGTTATTGTCTCTTGCCACTGGAAAGAATATCTTAAGCAGTAGTCCTCTTGCCTTTGGTGAGGGGAATATAAAAGGAAGAATTAAAAACGTATTAAACTATAAAAAGCCAAGGTTTTGGATTGTTGATGTTGCGATAATAGCCGTTATTTTAATAGTGATTGGGCTCATTGCAAATCCTCAAAGCTATATGCCTACTAAGTCTAGTGCAACAGAAAGCGGTGCTGATGGTTTACTGGGAATTAAAGTTTTAAAGCAGACAAATCTTGAGCCTACTGTGCCAGAGTTGTATCCTGAACAGATTGTAGGAGTTGACATGGCAGAGCTTGACTATGCTTCTGATGATATATTGATTTTCCACGGTTACTTTGGAATGTTTGTATATGACCTTAATTCATTACAAATTATTCGTAGCTTGGACTTAAAGCCCCTAAACTGTCATTACACCCAAGGAGATAACTATTGCGATGTTTCGGTCAGTTTGGACGGTAACAAAGTGCAATTACACCCTATGAGCAGTGAAAATATGTTTACATATACCGTATCAAATAATACATTAAAGGAAGCAACTAATAACCCAATGACGGAGAGATTTAAAAGTCAGTTTGTTTCTATAGAAGAAGTGCTTAATTCAACAAAGCTTGGTAATTACAGCCATCATGCAGTTCGCTTTGACACAGGCGAATTCGGATACCTCTATACAGAGGATGGGACGATAAGCACATTGTCATATGTCCGGGGTAATAGGATGTATACATTATTTGGCTTTAATTCATCGGCCGAGAAAGGGGAATTTATTAGCCTGACTGATGTTAACTGGGATAACCGAGAGGAATCTATCTATCTCGATAAATCACAAATCAAGGAAGGACTTGTTACATTACACATCGTTGATGTATCTGGTGTTGAATTATGGATTGAACAACTTTCTACTTCTCACGCAGGCTGGGACCAAATTTTCCTGTGTGAATTGAACAACAAGCAGTATCTTCTTCGATATAATCCAACGATGTATCAAGGATATTGCACATATGTCTATACCCTCTTCACTCTGGAAAACGGTAAAGAAAAAATATATAGTACCAATAAGCTTGAGTTTGATATAAACGGAACAAAAGGACTGGATGTACAAAAAATGATTGCCTTTGCGAATGAAGTGAATGAACTACTTAGCAAGAGCACTCTTCTCATAAGCAGTAATGGTGGCAATTTTAGTTTTGGCCCGTCCTCTGCTGAACCATTTTTTGAGAGATTTTCTTGGTTAGACGGATATAAGGAACTTTTTAAAGGCGGAGACAGCCTTGAGACCAAGTTGAACAAATTCAGTGATTATGCAGTATCGAACCGCAAGCTGATGGATATTACAAACCAATGAAAAATTTAATATAAAAGAGAATAATATAATATGATATAATATAATTGACATTGAGGAATCGCTGCTAAGTAATGCAACCTAAAAATGATGTGAACTGCCTGAAATTGTTAATTTGTGAGGGGGTTAAAATGAAAAAAGTTGTAATGGTATTTTTCAACATAGCTTGTACTATTGGTTGTATAGTAGGGATATTGCATTTTTTTGCACCGTATTCTTTTAACTGGTATTCTTATATTCCAGACGCTCCAATTGAAATTTATCAATCAATTAATTATATAAATTTTTGTTTTTCCTTTATGTTGACCGGTATTAGCCTACTGTTAATAATAGTGCAAAAACAATTATTTGCTAATTTGAAAGAATTGAAGATATTCTATGTATTTTTTGTTCTTGTATGGTTATCGAGAGTTATAATTCAAATCGTTTGGCCATGGCCTTCAGGTTTACAAATATGGTTAGTTATTGCTTTTGCTATGGAGTTCATATTTACTTTAATTCCTATGATATATTTTCTTATAACAAAGTTTCATATTAATATTTCACAGGGCTAAAGCCTATCATACCGTAGGACAGTAAATTCATATTTAATAGAGAGATGAAAGAAGTACTCAGAAAAGATTCCTTTAGGAGTGGAGTACCATACTCCTTCCGAGTTGGTTTGATCTACCATGAAACTGTTGCCGTTATTGCAGAAATCAGATTAGCTAATTCTTCTGCTGAAACACGGTTTTCATCATTTAGCCATTTGCGAATAACGGCGAAACCTCCCTGACAAACGAATAGATGAAAATATTCCTTCGATTTTTCATGATAATTATCCCCCGTATTTAGGTGGATAAGGTTAACGATAGTAGGATGACTAAATAGTTTTTCTGGGAATTCCTTATCTAAAACAGTGTTAAAAAGCACTTTAAATTTTGTTTCCTCAGATATGAAATACTCTAATATATTTTTTAGATCGGTGTTTTTTTCCTTGCGATGCGAACTTAAGTGTTTTTCGATTGCAGCAAAACAGTCATTCTCAATGTCAGTTAGCAGGTCATATTGACTGCCATAGTATTTATAAAATGTGGTACGGTTAATATGTGCCTTATTGCACAGCTCATAAATTGAAATTCTCTCAATGCCCTTTTCTTGCAACAGCTCTATAAGAGCATTTTTTAACATGGTTTTACTTAATCGGATTCGTTGGTTTTCCATAGTGTCCTCCCAAATCAACAAAATCTATTAAGATGTTGATTTAAAATCATATGCATTTTGTATTGTTTATTACAACTCATTCTGAAATAAACAGTTTGTTGACTTTAAGACGTCAAGTTTATTATAATTCTATTTGTGGTAATTGTAAATACTCAAATCCATACAAGTTGGAGGCTGAATGAAAATGATGGAAAAAATAAGAAAAGCGTCTAATTTTATTGTCAACAGACGTTTTTTGGTATTGGGAGTTATGCTGCTGATTACTGTTATTTGTGGCTTGCTCATACCCCATGTGACAGTCAATACAGATATGACCAGATACTTGCCGGATGATTCCTCAATGAAGCAGGGCCTGGATATTATGAATGAGGAATTCCCAGATGCACAGACTTCAAAAACAATCCGAGTTATGTTCCGCGATTTAAATGATGCCCAAAAATCAGAAGTTCAAGCAAAGCTTGAGAAAATCCCTTATGTTGACAAAGTTGATTATGAAGCGGAGAGTGAAGCTTACAACAAAGACGGCTACACTCTGTTTGTCGTTAATACAGGTTATGACTATGGTTCTGCAGAGGAGAAATCAATCAAAAGCACAATACAGGGCGACTTCGCCCAATATGATATGGCCTTAAAAAACGACGATCCTAACGGGGATTTACCAGCTTGGGTCATAGTAACAGCCGTATCAATTTTAATTATTATCCTCTTTGTTATGTGTGCCTCTTGGGTTGAGCCATTCCTCTTCTTAATAACAATAGGAATTGCGATTATCATAAATATGGGTAGCAATGTTGTTTTGGGGAGTGTTTCCAAGACTACTTATACCATAGCTGCAATCTTGCAGTTGGTTCTGTCTATGGACTATTCCATTATTCTGATGAATCGCTACCGTCAGGAATCGCAGATGACAGATAATAGGATAGAAGCTATGAAAATTGCTCTTACTAATGCATTTGCATCAATCAGCAGCAGTGCGGTGACTACGATTGTTGGTTTGCTGATGCTCGTGTTTATGAGCTTTAAGATTGGTGCAGATCTCGGAATTGTTCTTGCCAAAGGTGTTGCAATCAGTATGGTAAGTGTTTTCACAGTGCTGCCAGCACTGATTTTGTTGTTTGATAAGCTGATTTGGAAGACGGTGAAAAAAGAGCTTTATATTCCAATGAATAGGGTAGCTTCTTTCAGTTTTCGTTTCAGAAAGGTTCTGGCGGTTGGATTTGTGCTGTTAATTATGGGAGCGTTCATTTTGCAAGGGATTACCGATACAGCCTTCTCGCTAGAACAAGATGACCCCATTGCGGACGTATTTCCAAAGTCGAATACAATTGTTATGTTGTATGACAATGCTGACGACGCTCAAGTCACGGAAATTGGTGAACAATTGAAAAAGGATGACTATGTCAAAGATGTAATAAGCTACTCCACAACTATAGGGAAAACACACAGTGCGTCGGAGCTTGCTGATACGATTGAGGATATGGGAGCAGATATGGGGATTGAACCATTTATGCTCAAAATTCTCTACTACGACTATTATACCAAGGGAAAAACTTACCCCATAACAGCAAGTGATTTCCTCAACTTTGTGGCGTATGATGTGGTCAACAATGAAACCTTTGCAAATGTAGTGGATAACGATATAAAAGAAAATATTGAAAATATAAAGAAATTCTCGAATGCGGCTGATTTAACCCTTCCGAAGAATGCAAGCGAGCTTGCAGCCTATTTTGATATGAGCAATGAAGAAGTAGAGCAGCTTTTTCTATATTACTACACACAGAAAGGCGAAGTAAGTACAGAAAAGATGACACTTCCCACATTTGCTGATTTTATTGTAAATGATGTGGCAACTAACAAAGCTTACGAATCTATGTTTGACTCATCGGCGTTGTCACAAATGAAGACACTAACCACCTTTACAGATGCTGAAAAAATGGCGGCAAAAGGCTCTTATAAGGAACTTGCAAAGCTCCTTGGAATGGAACCCGAGCAGATGAAAATGTTATTTGTTTATTACTTCGCTCTCTCTGATAGCTATAAACCGGGCAATATGACACTTCCCGTATTTGTGAAGTTTATCCGCAATGATGTGGCAAAAAACCCGATGTTTGCCGGTCAATTTGACCAGAACATGCTGACGCAGATTGATGCTCTTGCTTTATATACGGATAAAGACGTCATACAAAAGCAAATGACGAGTGCAGAGCTTGCCCAAATGCTGGGTATGAACCCGGCACAGATTTCCCAATTATTTTATATGTACTTTGGCGGCATAAGTGAAGGTAAAACGATGTCATTGGAACAGTTTGTGGATTATTTGTTGTCCGACGTGGTTACCAACAAAGCCTTTTCAGCTTATTTTGATCAAGGAACTTTACAGCAGCTTACTTTCTTCCAAAAGATTATAAAGGCGACGCTTTCCGGCACAACGTTTGATTATTCCGGGCTGTCAAAACTCCTGGGAATGGATAGTAATATGATGAAAATGCTTTATACTTACCATGAATCATATGGAAACACGGAATCGTGGTACTTATCGTCAAAGACTGTTGTAAACTTCCTTGTGGACAATAGCGGGCAGTTTGGGTCTATGCTGTCAGGCAATAGATTATCTCAGTTGAAAATGGCTCAAAAGCTTATCAATGGTTCTGTCTCAGGAAAGAGTTATGCTTCAAAGGAGCTTGCAAATCTTGTCGGGATGAAGGAAACTCAAACTAATCAGTTGTATCTGCTTTATGCCTCCAAGTATGGAGATACAAGCAGTTGGAAAATATCCGTCCAAGGTTTTGTGGATTTCATTATCAGCGATGTCCTGTCCAATAAGGAGTTTTCAGATAAGTTTAACGCTGATACAGCCAGCGAACTGAAGACGGCAAAAACTATAATCGATGCGGTTGTATCCGGCAAAGCCTATACAGCGGAAGAACTCAGCAGTATTATGGGAGAGTTGAGCGACAAGTTGAGTAGTGACACTATGGAGCTGATGTATCTGTATTATGCAAGCATTAAGAACAGTGACCCGAAATGGACGCTTTCTATTAAAATGCTGTTTGACTACCTTTCTGGTGATATTGTGAACGACCCACGCTTTGAAAAGGTTATAGACGAAAAATACCGTAAAGACATTGACGATATGAAAACTGAGCTGGATGATGCTATCAACAGCTTAAAGGGCAAAAACCGCTCGTTGCTTATGCTTCAAACTACATTGCCAGACGAATCTTATGAAACGAGCAAATTTATAAATAATTTTACACAAAAGTGTGATGAACAACTTACGGGAGATTATTACCTGATCGGCAACTCTCCAATGAGTCATGAGATGTCAAATACTTTTGGGAGCGAGATTCTGTTAATTACACTGCTAACGGCATTTGCGATTTATATTGTTGTTGCTGTGACGTTCAGTTCATTTTTAATACCCCTGATTCTCGTTCTGGTTGTCCAGTGTGGAGTATTTATAACCATAGCTGTTAGTGGTCTGCGTGGATACGACATTTATTATTTGTCATCAATAATCGTACAGTGCATACTTATGGGAGCAACGGTTGACTATGGAATACTTTTTACTAGCTATTATCGGGAAAAGAGAGAAACAATGGAACTGAAAGAAGCCTTGGCAGCAGCCTATAAAGGTTCGATTCATACAATAATGACTTCAGGCTCGATAATGATTTTGATACTTGGAGTTATAAGTATCCTTCCAAGCGATCCGTCTATTGGTACGATTTGCCAGACGCTTTCGATAGGAACGCTGTCAGCTTTACTGCTGATTTTATTTGTACTGCCCGGACTGTTGGCAACGTTTGACAGGCTTGTGGTGAGAAAAACGCAGCACTTTCAAGAAAAGCACAATTAAAAGTAATGAGGGATGAAGAGGAATGTGTTATAATATATTTAAAGGTTAATTATTTGTATCCGAACTTATAGTTTCAGGCTTACTAAGCAAATAGATTTCATACTATCAAATAAGTATTTGGGGGAATCGGAAATGATAAAGTATAAGAGTGTCATAGGCATGATTTGTGGTCTTGCCCTTGTTCTTACTGGTATCACCGGGTGCCAAAGCAAGGAAAAAAAGCCTGCTACGGAGATAGAAAACGAGCAGGAGGTAGAACTCCAGGATAAGACAGAACAAAGTGGGGTCCCTCAATATAAAGGTTATAACCTTTTATGGAATGATGAATTTAGCGGTGATGGTTTAAATATGGATATTTGGAATTATGAACCCCATTGGCCAGGCTGGACAAATAATGAGTTACAGGAGTATACCCAGTCGGAAGAAAATGTGTTTTTAAAAGACGGAAAACTCGTTATAAAAGCTATTAAGACAGAAGAGAATGGAAGAAACTATTATACCTCGGGTAAGGTTACTACAAAGTATAAAAAGGATTTTATGTACGGAAAGGTTGTTGTAAGTGCCAAGGTCCCTGAAGGAAAGGGATTGTGGCCAGCGATATGGATGATGCCTACAAATGAATACACATATGGTCAATGGCCAAAGTGTGGTGAAATAGATATCATGGAGGTTTTGGGCAATCAGGTAGACACTGCATATGCAACAATACATTATGGAGAACCTCATGCAGAAAAGCAGGGCACCATGGTTTTAAGCAGTGGCTCTTTTGCAGAAAGTTTCCATGAATATTCCGTAGAGTGGGAACCGGGAGAAATCAGGTTTTTAATAGATGGTCAGTTGGTAAATAAAGTGAACGATTGGTTCACAGCAGTATCGGGCGAGGATGAAAAACCATATCCGGCTCCATTTAATCAACCCTTCTTCGTTCAGTTAAATCTTGCAGTAGGTGGAAACTGGCCGGGAAATCCTGACGAAACCACAGATTTTAATAAGGCCGAATTTGAAATCGATTATGTAAGGGTATATCAGCGGCCGGAGTATGACACCAATGTGAAAAAGCCAGAGAAGGTATTCCGCAAACCTTTAGAAGACGGAAATCTGATTTACAATGGAGATTTTGCAGAGGCTGAGAATATGAAGGATGAGGAAAATTGGATATTCTATCTTTTCCAAGGTGGCGAAGGCTCGGCAGAGATAAAGGATGGGACAATGACTATCACTACACAAAATGCAGGTACAGTAGATTATTCTATACAGCTTGTGCAACCGAGTATTCCATTGAGAAAGGGCGAAAAATATCGCATATCCTTTGATGCAAGTGCTTCGAAGGAACGAGACATGATTGTATGTGTATCGGCACCGTCAAATGGATGGAGTAGATATTTTGAGGATACCTTAGTGAAATTGTCAACAACATGGAAGAACTATACCTTTGAATTTGATATGACGAAGAGGGATGACAATAACGGAAGATTAGAGTTTAATATGGGGAATGTCTCTACTGCTGACGTTTATATCAAAAATGTTCGATTTGAAGTGATTAAGTAATCAATTTGGCAACAGAAGTATATGCCTTATTGTAGGAGTTGTTTAATGAACCGTATACAAAAAGAAAGAGAAATTGTGAAGGCAATGATAAATCTTTACTGTTTAAAAAAGCATGGTTGCAGTGAAGACCTTTGTAAAGAGTGTTTCAGCTTATTGCAATATTCATGGAGAAAACTGGAAAATTGTAAGTATGGTAATATGAAGACCTCTTGTAATAAATGTCCAATACACTGCTATAATGCAAATATGCGTCAGAAAATAAGGGACGTAATGAGATTTTCAGGACCAAGATTACTATTTTATAGACCCTTTGATTTTTTTAGGCATATTTTAGGTGATATTGTAAATAAGAAGTGAAATATTTTATCAAAATCAGTAAATAGGTATAGATGAAAAACTCTAAAGTTAAAATTAAAGGATGTTTTTCCTTGCCTATCCTTGTCTATCCTTGTCTATAATTTAAGGTTGTTGATTGGTAAATTATATAGTATTATTATATTAGAGATAAATCGTGAAAATGATTTTAAAAGGACGATTTTAATTTTCACGATAATAAATCAAGGAAATTGAAGCGCGATGTAAAATCTTTATCGCGTTCAATATAGATAAAAAGTTTTTTTGAGTTAAAAACATATTGGGAGGAGAATAGTAAAATGAAAAAAGTATGTTCGATTTTAGTGGTGGCGGTGATGCTGCTTACAACTGCTGTTGTGCCGGTTTTTACTGCATCAGCTGCAAGCATATCCAATTCGAGTTATCCTGAAGCATTAAAGGATTCGATTTGGTTTTATGATGCTAACAAGTGCGGGAAAGATGTGGCAGTTGACAATGTATTCAGTTGGAGGTCTGCATGTCATACCACCGATGGAAGTGACATTGGCGTTGACCTTACTGGAGGTTTTCATGATTGTGGAGACCATATAAAATTCGGTATTACAAATGGATATTCGGCCTCAATTCTAGGCTGGTCACTTTACGAGTTTAAAGGTGCTTTTGATGCATCTGGAAACACTAATAAGATGTTATCCACTCTCAAGTATTTTACCGATTATATCATGAGATGCCGTGTAAGTGCTACAAAATATTATTATCATGTAGGTGATCCTTCTGACCACGATTATTGGGGACCACCGGAATCACAAACAGGTTCAAGATCAGTAAAACGTTACATGGGTTCAGGACAAGGTGCTGCGGATGTATGCGGTTTATATAGCGGTGCTCTATCCCTTATGTACTTAAATTACAAGAATATTGATTCTACATATGCAAACAAGTGTCTTACAGCTGCTAAAGAATTGTATGCACTTGGTAAGAACAATCCTGGACTTTGCAATGGAGATGCATTTTATTCATCAAGCGACTGGAAAGATGATATGGCATGGGCTGCGATGTGGTTGTATGCTATAGAAAAAAACAATTCATACTTAAATGATGCTAATACTTGGTTACCTTCACCTGGCACAAACTGGACCATTTGCTGGAATGATATGAAGCTTGCTGTTGCAGCAGTTGGAGCTAGTTTAACAGGAGAGGCTAAATATAAGGATGCCATATCCTCTAATTTAGCACATTGGAAGAACGGTGTTAAAACATCAAATGGTGGATTAAAGATACTTGATTCATGGGGTACGCTAAGATATACTGCAGCTGAGTGTCTGCTTGCACTGGTATACCATAAGTTGTATAAAGATGAATCGGCCAAGAGCTTTGCTAAATCTCAAATAGATTATATTTTAGGTAACAACCCAGCCAATATGTCTTATGTTATCGGATTTGGGTCTAATTATCCTAAGCACCCACATCACAGGGCAGCTAGCGGTTACGTGGGCTGGAACGATTGGAAAAGTCCTGCAAAGAATGTTTTAACCGGTGCATTGGTTGGAGGTCCTGAGGCAAACGATGTATATACTGACCTGACAGACAAATATACGTGTTCTGAAGTTGGAATAGACTATAATGCAGGTTTAGTTGGTGCTTTGGCCGGTATGGTTCAATTCTACGGCAATATACCGCAAAATACAAGCACACCTGTTGTGCCAACGCCAACACCAACATCCACAAGTCAAAATATTAACTATGGTGATGTTAATAATGATAGTTCAGTAAATTCTATCGACTTTGCATTATTAAGGCAATCTTTACTCGGAATGTCTACAAGTATAAACATGTCTGCTGCTGATGTTAATGTTGATGGAAAAGTAAATTCGATAGACTTTGCAATCTTAAGAGGATATTTGCTTGGATTATATCGTACATTGCCACATAGAGTCTAGATAAATAAGATGGCATATTTTACATAAAAAAATTTGATTAAGAGATAGAGAAAAACGAAAATTCTCGGTTATCAACCGGGAATTTTCGTTTTGAATAAGAAGAAAATGGCGTGTTATAATAAATTGATGCAAAGATATAAATAATAAGAGAAAGAATATAGTTTCTGTGTCAACATATATGAAAGTTTAACAAACATTTAACACAGCGCTGTACGCATATATGATATAATTTTATTGGATTTTTACGAAAAAGATAATGGGTGAGTGTATGGATTTATTTGGATTTTTAGAATTGATAGGCGGATTGTCGCTGTTTCTCTTTGGCATGAGTCTGATGGGGACAGGCCTTGAAAAAAGTGCAGGCAATAAACTTAAAGGATTTCTGGAGCATTTGACATCAAAAAAGATTAATGGGTTTCTGATGGGGGTTGCTGTAACTGCGATCATACAAAGCTCCTCAGCAACTACAGTCATGGTAGTAGGATTTGTAAATTCCGGTATTATGACCTTAAAACAAGCGATACATGTTATTATGGGAGCAAATGTAGGTACAACTGTCACAGCATGGATTTTGAGCTTGACGGGTATTGAAGGCAGCAATCTGCTTATTAAACTACTTAAACCTTCTTCTTTTGCCCCGGTACTTGCACTGTTTGGCATTATCTATTATTTGTTTATTAAAAATGAGAGAAAAAAAGATATTGGCTTGATTTTGCTAGGATTTACTACCCTGATTTATGGAATGGAAGCTATGTCAGCAGCGGTTAAACCATTAGGCGAAATGGAAGGGTTTCGTAATATACTGCTGATTTTTTCAAATCCTGTACTTGGGTTGTTGGCTGGTGCCCTTATAACAGGTATTATCCAAAGTTCATCTGCCTCGGTAGGTATACTGCAGGCCTTGTCCGCTACTGGGCAAGTTACCATGGGAACAGCTATACCTATTATAATGGGTCAGAATATCGGTACCTGTGTTACAGCGTTAATCTCTTCCGTTGGTACAAATAAAAATGCTCGTCGTGCCGCATTGGTACACCTTTATTTCAATATTATAGGTTCTTCGATATTTATTACGTTGTATACCATATTAAATGCAGTATTTGATTTTGCATTTATTGACCGGGCTGCTAACCACATATTTATTGCAATTGCCCATTCGACATTCAATATTTTATGTACTGCTTTATTGTTGCCGTTTAGTGGCTTGCTCGAAAAGCTGGCATACAAAACGATAAAGGAAGATGACAAACAGGATAATGTGTTGTTGCTGGATTCACGTTTGTTTTCAACTCCAGCTATAGCTATCAACCGTAGCAGAGATATTGCAAAGGAAATGGCATATACTTCGATGAATTCTATACGGCAAGCATTTGCACTGATTGATAATTATGACGAAAAAGAAGCACAAAAGGTAAGGGATGCAGAACATCAAACAGATACTTATGAGGACGCCCTCGGTACATATCTTGTTAAACTTTCCAGTCACAATCTATCAGTTCAGGATACAGTAGAAGTTGCAAAGCTTTTGTTCCTGATTGGTGAGTTCGAGCGAATTGCGGACTATGCCTTGGAGATTACAGGTTCAGCCCAGGAAATGTTTGACAAAAAAATGCAATTCTCCGAACAGGCAAAATTCGAGATGGGTGTTATGGTGTCAGCTGTGGAAGAAGCGGTTGAAACAGCAATCAAGGCGTTTAGTGACAATAATATCTCCCTGGCTGCAAAGGTAGATCCTCTTGAAGAAGTAATTGATGATCTCAAGAGTGCGATGAAAAAGCAGCACATTGGAAGATTGCAGAGTAACGATTGTACAATTGAGATGGGGTTTGTGTTCTCGGATTTGATAACAGTATTGGAGCGAATATCCGATCATTGCTCCAACATTGCCGGATGTTTGATAGAAATGTCCCATGACAGCATGAATATGCATAATTATCTATACAAAGTCAAACATGAGCCCAATAATGAATTCATAAAACAATTTAAAGAGTATTCGAAAAAATATACTATTGGAGGAGAGAACTGTTGAGTAGTTTATTGTAAAGTTATTCAAGACAAACTTTTCAGAGAACTTACTTATTAAGAAGAGTTAGGTCTGAAAATAAAAAATGCATTGGTATTACAGGATAATTCCTCTTAATACCAATGCATTTGCTTTTGGATTATTTGCCAAGTATTCTGGCTATTTCTGCAACGTCCTTATCTCCTCTGCCAGACAGATTTATAACAACAATCTTATCTTTATCAAGTTCTTTAGCAAGCTTCATTCCGTAAAATATTGCATGAGAACTTTCAATAGCAGGAATTATTGCTTCTACTTTTGAGAGCTTAAGAAATGAATCTATAGCATCTTTGTCAGTAGCTGTAACATATTGTGCTCTTCCGCTATCTTTATAAAAGGAGTGTTCAGGTCCTACTCCGGGGTAGTCAAGACCTGCAGCTATAGAATAAACAGGAAGAGGTTCTCCCTTATCATCTTGTAGCAGATAACATTTAAAACCATGGATAACTCCTGGGCTTCCAAGTGATATGGTAGCAGCATGATCTGGAGTATCAAGTCCCTTACCGGCAGGTTCAACACCTACCATTTTAACTTCTTTGTCATTATAAAAAGGTGCGAACATTCCAATGGAATTACTGCCTCCTCCAACACATGCAACAAGATAATCTGGAAGTCTGCCTTCAAGCTCCAGGATTTGTTGTTTTAATTCTGTGCCAATGACAGATTGGAAATATTTAACCATTTCAGGATATGGATCAGGTCCTACTGCAGAACCTAACATATAATATGTATTTTCATAATTTTGAATTAAATCATTGAGTGCCTCGTCAACAGCATCCTTAAGAGTTCTTGTTCCGGTTTTTACAGCAACAACTTTTGCACCTAAGAGCTCCATTCGGAAAACATTTAATGCTTGTCTCCGAGTATCTTCTTCACCCATGTAAACTATACATTCCATTTCAAATAAAGCACAGGCTGTTGCAGTAGCAACACCATGCTGCCCGGCTCCTGTTTCTGCAATAATACGCTTTTTCCCAAGACGTTTTGCAAGAAGTACTTGTCCGATTGTATTATTTATTTTGTGGGCCCCCATATGGTTCAGGTCTTCACGTTTTAAGTATATCTTTGCCCCACCAATCTGTTTTGTCAGTCTTTCTGCATAATATAAAGGACTTGGCCTTCCAACGAAGTATTTGAAGTAATAATCAAGTTCTTTTTGAAAATCTGGATCATCCTTGAATTTGTAAAAAGCCTGTTTTACCTCATCTAATACTTCTATGAGGCTTTCTGGCACAAAACGTCCTCCGTATTCTCCAAAAAAACCTGAGTTGTCTGGTAAACTCATTATTTGCATTCTCCTCTCGTCATAAAATCTTTCTAAAACTAAGCTCAATAAAACAATTTCCTAACCACAATTATACTCCAAAAACAATTAATTTGAAAGTGCAAAATACCACAAAGGATGGAATTCCATTTGTTCCATTTGTTTCAAAAAAATTGATAAATCATATTGACACTATAGCTTTATAGGTTTATGCTTTATATTATAAAGTACTTTATAATTATCGTAAGGAGATGGTTATATGGATCAAAAGACCATAAATGAAGCAGTAGAAAATATTTCAATAATTAAAGGGGTGATAGAGCGAACAGGCAAGACCTTTGTGGGATTTAGCAGGATTTTTATTTACTGGGGATTTCTTTTTATATTAAATTCTGTTGTTTCGCTATATATGTTTGCCAACAAGGAGAAGGTTGGCGAACTTATAAGCAAGATACCAATACTGGGCTATATTTTACCGACAGGAATTATAGCACTTATTGCAGTAATAATTTATTTTTCTATTTCGAGAAAATTTCCTCTTGTTGGGCTTGAAAAACAGTTAATGAAATTATGGATGTTAGTTCTTATTATGAATACAATACCAGGTAAAATAAGTATTAACGTCTCTGATGTATTAGTAGATATGTCAAAAATTTCAGTCCAAACAGATCGCTTTTCTATAATGATATTCAGCCTTGCTATAGCACTCATTGCAACTTCAATGTTTGCTGGATACAAACACTTTATGTATTTAGGGTGTGTATATATTGTGGTAAGTCTAATAAACACTTACTCTAGAATACAATATTCTGAAGCAACTTTGGTTCAGCTTATATTTTCGTTATTTCTTCCATTTACTTTCCTATATACTGGTTTTTTCTTGAAATCCCGGCAAGCAAGGGGGAATTGATTTGGATGTGAATTCAGTTCCGGACATTTTTCAATCTAAGCTAAGAATAGCGATAGTATCTTGCTTAATGACTGGAGAAAAGACTTTTAAAGAAGTTAAAGAAATAACTGGGGGGACAGATGGGAATTTAAGTGTTCAGATGAGCAAGATGGAGGAGAGTGGGTACGTTAAAGTATTTAAAGATTTTTTTAACAATAAGCCTCGAACAAGATATAATTTAACCGAAAAAGGCAAGCGTGAATTTATTGACTATGTAGAAATGCTGGAGGATTTATTGAGGAAATACAAGCATGTTGAAGATTGAATGCTCTAGAAAAAATGTTTGTTGATATAATGTGAACTGAAAAATGAGTGCATTTAATTTTTGCACTATTAGAATATGCACCCCTGAAAAATTCAAGTTGACAACATGACCACCCCGTCATACAATAGAATTATAGATATGACGGGGTGGTCATGTTGCGTTTTATAGAATGGAGTGAATAAATTGCCTAAACAAACCTTTTATAACTTACAAGCTGAAAAAAGAAATAAAATTATAGAATCGGCAATTGAAGAATTTTCTCAAAATCTCTACGTTAATGCCAGTATAACTAAAATTGCAGAAAAATCAGGTGTTGCTAAGGGGAGCATGTATCAATACTTTAATGACAAAAAAGATCTCTATAAGTTCATTTTGGATATGATTGGTCAGCAAAAGCTGGAATACATGAAAGAGGCCATTGAACAAAAAGACCAAATTGACTTTATTTCATTTATGCGTCTTTTGTTTAAAAGCGGACTTGAGTTTGCTATTGATAATCCACTTTTGGCAAGCATTGCAAACAACTTTATCAAAGAGCAATATTCAGAAATAAGTGAAGAGATTTTGAAGGAATCTCAAGCTAAAAGCAACATGTTTTTTGCTCAAATAATTAACAGTGCTAAAGAACGAGGTGATATCAGAAGTGAGGTGGACCCGGAAATTGGTGCGTATATCATTTATCACTTCAATAATGTATTGCTGGATTGGATTGATTTATCAAGGATTTCTCAAGGTGAAGGTGTCAGTATTGAGGATTGTCTTGATAAGGTGGATCGCTTGTTGGAAATCATAAAGCATGGTTTCATGGAATGAGAAGGAGGAATTATTTATGCCAACGAATATGATAAAGGTTAAAGGTTTATACCATTCTTATACAAATGATGACAAATATGCTGTAAAAGACATAAACTTTGAAATTACCAGAGGCGAAATCTTTGGTTTTCTTGGGCCTAGTGGTGCTGGTAAAAGCACAGTCCAGAATATTATGATTGGATTACTTGGTCTTCAAACCGGTGAGGTTTTATATGAAGGTCGATCAATTAAGGAAGTTAAAGCAGATTTTTATAATCAAATAGGTGTTTCATTTGAACATCCAAATATCTATAGCAAGTTAACAGCACTAGAAAATTTAATTTACCATGCAGGTCTGTTTGATGTTCCTACACAAGATCCCATGAAGTTGCTTGATATGGTTGATTTACGTGAATCTGCAGATAAGAAAGCTTCTAATTTCTCGAAAGGGATGAAGCAAAGACTTGTGTTTGTTCGAGCACTAATTAATAATCCTAAAATCCTTTTCTTGGATGAGCCTACATCCGGTCTTGATCCATCAACTGCAAGCAAAATCAAAGATGTTATCTACCAAAAGAAACAAGAAGGCTGCACTATTTTTCTGACAACACACAATATGGCTGTAGCTGACGAATTGTGCGACAGGGTCGCATTTTTATTCAATGGTAGCATAGTTGCAATGGACTCACCAAGGAACTTAAAACTGCAATATGGACAAAAAGCCGTTAAGGTTGAGTATCTAGAAAAGGATCAATTGAAATCAAAAGTGTTTTTCCTGGACAATCCAGATGAACTTAATGAATTCAATGGAATTATAAGTAGTAAGAAGTTTGAAACGATACACTCTCAAGAAGCAACACTAGAGCAAATCTTCATTAAACTTACAGGAAGGGGGCTCGAATAATGTCAAAAAAACTTGTAGCACTCATTAAACAAAATTTGGTTTTGAGTTTACGTAATTCTCTGATATGGGTTATTTTGCTGTCGATGGTTATAATTATTCTGGCGGTTAAATTCGCAGTCCCAAAGGAAATTACTTCAAATGTGGATCAATACTTTTGGGATGATAGTCAGGATAAAGCTATAGAATCAGCACTGGTTCAATTTGGGGTGGATGAAACCAGGTTCATGACAAGTTATGAAAATTTAGAGAAATTAGTTTTTGAGAACAAATCTGCTATTGGTATTGTTTTTAACGGAAGTCTTGCTAATCCACAGGTAGAGCTTTTGCAGTCAACAGCAATAAACAAGGAACAGTTGAAAATAGTTCAAACTACATTAAGTAAAATGATTGGTTCTCTTAACGGCACATGGAATAGTGGTGTAAATATAGAGTTTATATCTCCTCAGACTAAATCTGTTCCTCGTAATTTAACTTTGGTTCCGGTTTTATTGGTATTTGAAGTGTTAATTCTCGGTTTCCTTTTAATAGCTGTTTTTATATTTCAGGAAAAAGGCGATAAGGTTATCCGAGCTTATAGAATATCACCCGGAGGAACACATCTCTATATTCTTTCGAAGCTAATTGCTTTTTTGGTTATTGGTTTGGTTTATGCATTTGCTATTGTAACTTTCACTTGTGGGTTTAATTTTAATATGATTAATTTTACCATATTAACAATTACAGGCTTCATACTTTATACACTTATTGGTTTAATAGTTGCATTGTTTTTTGAAGATATTTCTGGATGGTTTAGTGTTGGCATCGTTTTACTGACAATAAACATGGCACCGGGAATTTCACATCAAATGCCAAGTTTTGCACCTGCTTTTATGCGTTATATTCCTTCTTATCATGTTATATTTGGTTATGATGATATTTTATTTTCTGAGGGTAAAAATTTGGCTCCAACCCTTGGATTACTTGCTCTGACCACCATTGTAGCTTACATCGTTTGTTATATATTAGTAGATAAAAAGCTTATGAGGGAGGCGATATAATGAATAGAATAACCAGTATCATCAAGAGAGATTATGTCTTGGCTTTAAGAGACAGTATTGCCATATACATTATTATTGCTCCTTTGTTTCTTGCACTAGCTGTAAGATTATTCATACCTGCAGTTGAAGACGTTAAGTTCAATTTTATCGTTCAGGATAGCCTCCGTTCAGAATATATCTCTCAGTTAGAGGCTTATGGTACTGTTCAAAAGCTTCAAAGCAAAGAAGAGGTTATTAACCGAGTGAATAAAACAGATGCTGTTCCGGGCGTCATTTTGGAAGATAATCAAGCCAAAATCATTTTTGAGGGCAACGAACCACAGGACCTTATCAATAATTATATCTCTATCTTTGAGAAGGTACTTAATCAAAATACTGAATATGATTTATCAATAAAAACCTTAAGTGATAAAAAACCTGTGCTTTTTGGCTTGATGGCAATAATCATTATTATGACTGCGTTGTTTTTAGGGGGAACCGTTTCAGGATTTAATATAGTAACTGAAAAAGACACTAAAGCTATTCGGTCAATGGCTGTAACGCCGTTAAAGATGAGCACCTACATGTTTTCAAGAGGGCTTGTAGCAGTCATAACCAGTATAGTAATAGGAATATTTAGTGCTCTGATTTTGTCCGGAGCATCCATAAATTATGTCAAACTTGTCTTGTTGCTTGTTGCGTCAAGTCCGCTAATTGTAATTATTACATTGCTGATTGGAAGGATGGCGGATAACCAAATTAACTCGATTGCAGCTATTAAGGTGATAATGCCTGTTTATCTGACACTGCCACTCGTTACCTTATTTATCCCAAAAGCGTTTCAAATACTGCTGTATCCATTACCAAACTACTGGGCATTTGTATCACTCCAACACATATTTTTATATGAAGGCTCATCGACTGCTTTCTATATTGCATTAGCAATATTATTTGTATTGGGAAGTATCTATTTGCTTATATTATCAAAGATGTTCCGTAAACATTTTGGATTGAGATGATTTTTAATGTATGATGTCATTGTAGTGTAAGCTAATAGGCCTAAGATAATGTATAGATATAGCAATTACTTTAATGTATAATTATAAATTATATATGCAATAAACATGTTTGATAGCACATTCCAAGGAAGTTCAAAGGGAGGAGACAAATAAGTGAGTAAAAAATATATCTTTCTTATTATAGCAATTTTGGGAGCTTCATCAATAGTATATAAAGCCCTTGAGCTTAGGCGGGCATATAATGCTGAGGTTCAAGACGCATTTAGGCAATTTGGAGCAGCAGAAACTGAAATCTTGACAGAAAACGATATTTCAGGTTTACCGGAACCCGTGCAAAAGTATCTTAAATATACTGGAGTGATAGGTAAGGAAAAAGTAAAGAATTTCAGACTTTTGGGTGAAGGAGAGTTTAAGACAGGTAAGGATAAGAGTTGGGTAAAGGCTAAAGCTGAACAGTATAATTTCATAGATAATCCGCGGAGGATATATTACATGAAATTGAGTATGTCCGGACTACCGGTTGTCGGTCTTCATGTGTATAAAGATGTAACTGCTACTATGCTGATTAAGTTAGCAGGTCTGGTAACCGTAGGAGATGCAAAAGGTGAAATTATGAACAAAGCTGAGACGGTCACGGTTTTTAACGATATGTGCCTCATGGCACCTGCTACTCTTATTGATAAAAGGATTGAATGGGAAATGATTGATCAATTGACAGTCAAGGGCATATTCAATAATAATGGTATAAAAATATCTGCGGTATTATACTTTAATGAGAAAGGCGAACTGATTAATTTTGTTTCCAACGACAGATACATGACAACATCAGGAGAGGATTACCAAAATGCTCCCTGGTCTACTCCTGTTGGCGAATATAAAGAATATAATGGTATTAAGCTTGCTTCGTACGGAGAGGCACACTGGAGCCTGCCTGAAGGAGATTTTTGTTATGGTAGAATATACTTAAAGAGAGTTGAGTACAATTTGCCAAACAATCAATAGTCTCGAACCTGTACTCAAATGGCTAAACGCAAAATGGGAGGGCTGGTAATGAAAAATGTGGTGATAACTGGCAGTACACGAGGCATTGGTTTTTCAATGGCAAGGGAGTTTCTGCGATCTGGATGTAACGTTACGTTATCAGGTAGGGGTGAAGCTTTGGCGGAAGCTTCTCATGCTGAACTGTCGTCTTTTGAGGGAAAATACATCTATATTCGATGTAACGTTCAGGAAAAAACTAGTCTGCAAAACCTCTGGGATGCTTCTTTAGAGCAGTGGGGCAACGTAGATATATGGATAAATAATGCGGGACAAAACACACCGCACAAGTTTTCTTGGGAAACGGGCGAATCGTACACTGAAAACGTTATTAATACCAATATTATCGGAATGATATATGGTTCTCAAATTGCAGCAACGGGAATGTTGAAACAAGGACATGGCTCGATCTATAGCATGGAGGGCTTAGGCTCTGACAATATGATACAGCCTAAAACAATACTGTATGGTACCACCAAACACGCATTAAGATACTTTATGAAAGGACTTGCCAGGGAACTTGAGGGCACCAGCGTAATAGCGGGAAGATTATCGCCTGGTATGATGCTGACCGATTTCATAACAAAAACGCCGGACGGAGATAGGTCTGAAGTTATATCGGACGTAAAGTTTAAAAAGCTGTTCAATATATTGGCAGACAAACCTGAAACGGTCGCAAAATTTTTTATACCTAGAATACTCAGCAACACCAAAAACGATGTTTTGATCGCTTGGTTAACAAACAGAAAGGCGACTTGGCGTTTTATGACCGCAGGTTTTCGAAAAGACAGGATGATTTAACTTAGACCGTGGGACTGCCAAATCACATTATAATAAGAAGGAGCACTCACGCATAATAAGTAAAATTATGGATTTGGAAATATTTTTTAAATTGATAGGATTAATAAGACTGTTAGCATAGCGTGTGCTAACAGTCTTCGTTTTTCAAAAAAATTTTTACTTTTGTGTGAACTTTTTTTGCTCTTTTAAGTCATACTATCACAATAACAAAAGGAGTGAAGAAAATGTTTGAGAATATGAGTACAATAGAGATTTTAAAATTGCTTGCGCCTCTTATAGTTTTTCAATTAGGTTTATTGATATATTGTATTATCGATATACTCAGAAAGGGTGTAAGAAACTTAAATAAGCCTCTTTGGATAGCCCTACTATTTATTAATCTTATAGGCCCGATAGCATACTTAGTTATAGGAAGAAAGAGGTGGTCAGATGATGATTAAAATAGAAAATCTGATAAAAAACTATGGCGGGCATAAAGTGCTAATGGGTGTAAATGCTGAAGTAAAAGAAGGTGAAGTGTACGGATTCATAGGGCATAATGGAGCGGGTAAATCAACCACAATGAATATATTAGCCGGTCTTATTGGGTTTGAGAAAGGGAAATGTATAATAAACGGAAGGAATATACAGAGCAAAAATAATAAGGCTAATAACGACGTTGGATATCTGCCGGAAGATCCTAAGTTTTATCCCTATATGAATGCATTGGAGTACCTTGACTTTATAGGTTCTATGAAAGGATATACAAAAAAGCAAATTGGAGAAAAGACGGAAAAAATGCTGGATATGGTTAAGTTGTCGAAAGCAGCAAAGCGTGCTATTGGGGGGTATTCAAGGGGAATGAAGCAGAGGCTTGGAATTGCTGTGGCGATGTATAATGACCCAAAACTGCTATTGCTCGATGAACCGTCTTCAGCCTTAGATCCTGAAGGAAGAATTGATGTTGTTGAGATAATATCAAAGCTTAAAAGTCAAGGCAAAACTATATTTTTATCAACTCATATACTAAATGATATTGAAAGAGTTTGCGACAGGGTTGGAATATTGAACAATGGACAAATTGTACTTGAAGAAAATATCCATCAATTAATGAAAAGATATATTCAACCTGTATATGACATTGAGTTTGATGTAGCTATTAATGAGGAGCAATTTAAAATACTGAATGAAGCGGACTATATAGAAAAAGTGAATTTTGATGGCAGGAAAGCGGATATATGGATTAATAACTTTGAACAGAACAGTACAAAGCTTTTAAAACTGATTTCAGATATAAATATACCTGTAATTTCTATCAATCTTAGAAAGAACAGCCTTGAAGAAATATTTTTGAAGGTGGTGAAGTGAAATGAATACTTTTAACAGTTTTAAAACTTATGCTAAAAAAGAAATTATTGAAGGAATGAGAACCAAAAAATTTCTGGTACTTGCAATTGGAGTTTTGTTTTTTGCCATATCCGATCCAATAATGTTAAAATTAATGCCTGAAATTTTAAAAAATGAGATACAGGGTGCGGATTTGAGCATGCTTTTTGAACTTAGTCAGAAAGCGGCTTTAGATAGTTATACAAACAACCTTTTTCAGCTTTCCACTTTGATTATTGTGCTATCGATGATGGGTATTATATCAAAAGAAAGAAGTGACAAAACTTTGACAATTCCCGTTTCAATGGGATGCAGTATAAATGGTATGGTTTTAGCTAAATTATTGGTTTATGGAATATCCATACTATTGATTAATGTGATTGGAATGTTAATTGCATATTATTATTCAGGAATAATCTTTGGGTTTACCTATGGAAGCTTCTTTGCTGCAGCAGTTTCGGGGGTTGCATATGGTTTATTCTTTGTATTTGTCTTAAGTATTCTGATTTTTGCGAGTAGTTTTGTCAAAAAGTCCTTTTTAGCGGTAACGGTTACGTTGCTATTTGTATATTTAATGCCTTTAGCCGGTCATTTTAGTATGGTAAAAAGATATTTGCCCGTAAATCTATTAACCGAAGCCAATTATTTTGCAGATATTTTATCTAAAAATATGGTTGTATCGTTGATATGTACAATTAGTTTAACTGTTATATTTAACGTGCTATCGGTGTTTAAACTTGAGCGGGTTGAATTTGTATAATAAATGAGTGTTTAAAAAACAGACAAGAGGTGGGAAAATGAAAAAGCTGATAATAATACCGTTTATTATATTTGCTACGGTTATTACTATTTATGGTATTGATAATTTTACTGAGATTAAATTGAAAGTTAAAGATGGATATATATATGGAAATATATTGGAACCCAGGGAAAATAAAAATGATACAATAGTTATAATTACTGCAGGATCGGGACCAACTGACAGAGATGGAAATAGCCCGTTTTTAGATGGACGTAACGATTCGTTGAAATATCTCGCTTACAGACTAAAGGATAAAGGGATTGCCAGCTTTAGATATGATCAGAGATCTTCGGGAAAAAGCTATAAATCTCTTACAGATAAAAATATTGAGTTTGATTATCTGGTAGATGATTTAGTTGAATGTATAAGGTATGTTAAG
Source organism: Bacillota bacterium (assembly GCA_023398495.1). Taxonomy (GTDB): domain Bacteria; phylum Bacillota; class Clostridia; order Acetivibrionales; family Acetivibrionaceae; genus Acetivibrio. Next base: position 745 of record JAEWSG010000154.1, on the reverse strand, counting down.
GAAACCAAAGATTTTAATAACATCTATCTGATTGGTCACAGTCAAGGAGCATTAATATCTGTTTTAGCTGCTCAACAGGAAAAGGTTGACGGGGTTGTGACAATAGCCGGGGCGTTAAGGACAATTGATAAGATACTGGTAGAGCAATTTGAGAGACAGGGAACGGAACTTGCAAATATTTTAAAAGAGGAACTTAAGAAAATCAAAGCAGGAAAAGAGAGTTCTGCTGAAAATAAAGAGATAAAGCAATTATTAAGCGGCGAAAACGGAGAGTTTGTAAGACGCTGGATGGAGTATGATCCTGCTGCAGAGATTAAAAAGCTTGATACACACGTATACTTTATATATGGAACAAGTGACTTGCAGGTAAAGCCTGTTGAAGTTAATTATTTAGGTGATACAATAAAAAATAACAATATTAAAATACTTAAGGATATGAACCATGTGCTAAAGGTTTCACCTGAGGATGAAAAGGAAAATTTTAAAAGATATTCCTTTCCCAATTATTCTCTTCATCCGGACTTAGTAATTAGCATTGAAGAATTTATACAGTAAGGGATAATAAAAAATAACTTTCTATTATCTTTACATAAGATACCATTAAGTCTAATTTTTTTATCATCATTTAGGAAATAGCTTGCGGAAAAATTTGTGGATAAGTAAAAATTAGTGGTATATAGATTGAGAAATCAAAGGATTTATAGGATAATAACAGTATTATGACAAAAGAAATTAAAATCAGAGA
>JAEWSG010000233.1 GCA_023398495.1 Bacillota bacterium | reverse complement strand
TATAAAATGTTTCTTGTGCTTTCACAATTTCAACTGATATTAGTATGATTAATAATATTGAAACTATTTTTTTCATAGTGTTTACGTTTGCCGCATATTAACACACGTGTCCATATTAAGTTTTGGTGTTTATACAATTTTAAGAAAAAAGGCTGATCCACTTATGAACAGCCTTCTTTCATCTCTCATAGGAATTCAACCCTTATCTTAGTTGCATTCTGATTCCGTTACCTTCCTGCAAAATGCGCATTCCCGGCAAAGGGGTACTACCAACATTAAAATAATTTCCATTTCCAATTTGGAAAAGCATAAAGTCCTGAGTATCTCCTTTGATTTCTCTGTAGGCATAATTAGAATTCCCTTTTTGTCCAATAAAGGCAAAGTTACTATTGCCTGATATGGTAATTCCGGCTTCGTTATAATTGCCATATTGTACAATCCCTGAATAATTATCTTCGCCATTCTGAATAACCGAAGCATCATTATAATCACCAATCTGAAAAAGCGATGAAACATTATTCATCAGAGGTATAGGAATTTTCGGCTGAGAGATAATTCCATCCGGTAAAATCGACATTTCAGTCAACTGCGTTATAAACACATTGTCCTCATTATGGGCTTCCCATACAGAAACGTCCTGAGCAATCAGAATTTGAGACAGGAAGAGCAGGAATAATGTTCCTATTAAATTTGATTTCAGATTCATCGGTAAATATGGTTTTTAATTAAACAGGTTATGACAGAAAAAAACTATTACCAATTCTGAAATGTAATTTCTGAATTATGATTGCCCCATTGGTTATGGTCAGAAATACTTCCACCAGCTGCTCTTTGATATTGAGCTGAATAGTTGTTTATACCAAATTGATCTGCATATGCTTTATTATCCATGGTACCTCCTTCAACTACACCCATTAGTTGATAAGCTGTATTATGCTCACCAATCTGAGATATCCAGCCATAGTTATTAATTTCATTTACTTCGCCAGCAAAATCGTTTCCTTCTATGGTTTGATTTGCAAAGTTAGAGTATCCATTCTGCCTGATGTCGAAAGTGTTGTAATCAACATTAGCTCCATTACCTATTCCACCCATATATTGGAATCCTTCATTATACTCTCCGTACTGATAGATGGTGGCGATATTGCCTTGTCCATTTTGATGGATTAATCCATCATTGTGGTTGCCTTCCTGACGAACCAGTCCATCATTTCTGTTGCCATCCTGATTGATCCATGCATCATTGTTAACGCCATATTGATTTACCCATGCTTCATGTCCAAACCATACCTGGTTAACATTTGAATTATTGTTATCACCTTGTTGCTAAATCCATGCTTTTTGGCCTCCTCCGCCATAGCCATTATTGTTTTGATAAAGAATATTGTTGTTAGAATATCCGATTTGATCAACCCACGCGCTGTTGCCGACAAGACCAGCAGCTTCCTGGTTACGCAGCTGAGTTACTGTTGATTCATTGTACTCACCTGTTTGATTAACCAGATCATAATGCTGTGCCATAATAATCCCACTGCATGCTAAAAATGCAATCATTAAAACTAATTTTTTCATTTTTTTAAGTTTTTGTTGTTAATAAAAAAAGTGTATTATGAACTCGGGTCATAACCTGTTCTGCTCCAAATAACAACTAATTAGCACTCGGGGGGGTGGGGAAGGGGTAGTGGCGTGCACCAAGAAACAAAAGAAAAAGATAGATTTCCACGAAAAAAAGTTGTCAAATATACAACTTTTAAAACGTTTTGTCAAGTATAATAATTAAATACCTATAAAAATAAATTTAAACCTTACGTAAGATTTATATATAAAATAGTCAAACATGTATTAAACATAGAATTATCGGAATTCTGGTAAGATAGCATCTTCAACTAAAATTTTTCTGTGAAGACCATTAATACTCATAATCACAATATTTGATTGTCCATATCCTGTATTATTCTGATTTACGCAGATTACCTTTGATCCATCAGGTGAAAATCGGGGAAATAAATCATTGGTTCCAGGTTGCTTGGTTATTGATAAGTCTAGCTCAATGGTATCATTTATAGATTTCAAATAAATACGGGAATCTAATTGTCTTCCATCCCATGAATTCAATCCTTCTGCATCTCTGGTGAACATTATTTCCTGCCCATCAATAGAAAATACCGGATTCTGGATAATTCCCGGCAGATTTTCCACAAACAGGGTCATGTCAGAACCATCTGGGTTCATAATATATAATTCATTATCAAATGGATTGTTTCCTGTGGTCTGAACAACAATTTTATTGGTATAGCCTGACCAGTCGCATGATGTAAAATGCCTGTTTTCCGGAGCTGTGGCTATTGTTGATAATCCTGATCCATCTTTATTCACAACGTAAAGTAGATTATGATTGGGAAAAACGATTCTGTTCCCATCTGGTGACCAACAAAATCCATATCCCGGATTATAATTTCCTGCGATAGGAACATTGGTGACTTTCCGGACATTATTACCTTCTTTATCCATTGTATGGATATGCAAACCAAGATCTCTGTTCGAAATGAAAGCTATTTCCTTTGTTACTCTGTTAACCCTTGAACACCAGTCAATATTGGATGGAGAATTAGTAATCCTATGAATTTTTTCATCAATGGTATCATTAATATAAATATCATAATTGTTATTTACAGATCTGGAAAAAGATACATGTCCATAGGGCATACTGCGGGTAGAGAAAGTCCATATCTCACTTTGAGCAATAGTCGAATCCTTATGGATTGCTGATACCTGCCAGTAATAAGTGTTATTATATTTCAGATCTGTAATAACAAACAAATTATCTGTTAAATCAGATTGATCAAATAGTGGTCCGTTATCTGGTGATTCATACATAACGAACGAAGCTAAGTGCAGGCGGGCATTTCAAAGCACTAAACATCCAATAAACAACAATGCCTATTTAATGTAAGATGCTTCAATTCAGCACTATCTGCCCGCTTGCATTTAGCTTTTGTTGGCAACTGGGCGTTTTCCCTCTATTTTAAAACATTAGTAACAAAAAAATTAAGGTCGTGTCTTACTCATTTTAAAAGCTGCAAATATTGGAGCAACAATTAAGCAAAGTATAAAAAATAAAATAATAAACACATTTATACCTGAGCGATTAAAAATCATTGAGGAAACCTGGGAAATGTTTATATAAAGGATTAACAAACAAACAGTCATTTTCATAAAAGAAATTGTTCGTTTACCTGTTTTATATAACAATTCTGCATTACGTTCACTTACTTCAACTGGAAAATTAAAAACATGAGGAAATTTGTTTAAATACGTCATTCCTATAAATGTTAATAATGCCGTTAAGGGTAGGATGAGCAACAACCACTTAGAACCAAATGAATCTGCTTGACCAAGTGCATTGTAATGTATTGCCACACTATTTGGGTATTTGCCCCAATAGTAAGCAATAATGATAAATGTAAGTGCTAAAGAAATAATTGAGATACTCTCGAAAAAGTAATCCAATTTTGTTTTTTTTATATAAATCCTTGGGCGCATCATGACTTTCAAATTAGTTTGAAATTTGTTTCAAATTGAGAGCAATGACTTGCTTAAGCGCTTCTTTATTTACATTTACTAACTTATCCGGAAATTCATTTTCAAGAATTGTAATAAATTCTGTCATTTGGGCTTGCTCATATTCAGATAGCATCATATAAGTATCATTAGGTTGTCCTCCATTCAAAGCCCATATCTGTAATAATAGAGGATCATTGTTAATTAATGGTGTCGGGGAATCATTATTTGCCCATGTTTTCCATATCCATGTACCGGCTGCTGCAGCAACTACGACAGTACCTCCTCCTACAACACTTACTGCTACAGCGTGTGAAGCAACGATAGCCCAAACAGCTACAATAGCACCGACAGCAACCGCAACTACAAAAGCTACAACACTGCTATCACCATTATTTAAGCTCATTAGTGAAAGTAAAGCAGGGTTTGCCTCGATTAATTTGTTAATACGTTCTACGTCAGCAATTTGAAAATTCGTAATTAGGTTTTTTTCTTTACAAAGGCGAATAAATTCTTCAATGTTATTTTGCTGAATTGCATTGTAAAGATCAATATCAGCTATTGCAGTAATTAGTTTGATCAAATCGTCATCCAAAGAAACAATTAAGCCAGAGAATCCAGATGATTCAATATAAAGATTAGGATTAGCAAGAAATCGTGAAGCATTATTCCTATCTTGCAGGATATCCAATGAAAGTTTGTTAATAAAGTCGAAATATTTCCTATCCTCTTCACTTACTTGAATATTTAGTAAAATGTGAGAATTACCATTCTTTAGCAACGTTTGGATATTTTTGTTGATATCAGGTACAGATTTATCAACATATAGTAAATCATAATCCTTTACACAAGATTCTAAAAGCAAAGTTGATGCTAATGCACCTGAAATGATTTGTTAGTAACTCGGTTTCCTTTTCATTGGTTTTAAATTTTTAAGTTAGACACTGTGATTTTGTATACAGAGAGTATTTTAATAATACTCTAACCATAACCTCCTTGTAGTTTTCTTGAAGAATCTTTATGTTTTCTTGTTCTTTGAAAATTTCTGAACAAATATTACATATATGACCAGTAATAAATCCATGTTGAACTCCTCGTTTTTCATAAATAAATTTCAAAATACTCATCGGGCCTTCAATAAAAAGCCAAATCTTGAGGAAGTCTTGAAACTGTGATTCGTACAGATGATTTATTTCACTTTCTTTTACACTACCTAATCTTAAAGGAATTATATATTCGCTGGTTAACCCACAACAAGAAATCATTTGAGAATATGGATTAATTGTAAGCATCCGATAAAACCCATATTGTAGATACTATAAGGGCTAATTACTTTTGGCTGAAAGAAAAATAGCCATGACACTTGAAGATTATTCTGCCCTCGAACAAGATTTCCTCACTTCAGATGT
>JAEWSG010000244.1 GCA_023398495.1 Bacillota bacterium | reverse complement strand
CCATTCCGAACACGGTAGTTAAGCTTCTCAGTGCTGATGATACTTGGATGGAGACGTCCCGGGAAAGTAAGTCGCTGCCAGATTTATATCAAAGCCTTATGGTTTATGCCATAAGGCTTTGTTTTATGTTATAGAATAGCAATAAACCAGTGCTTTAAATTAAATTTAATAGATGGCATTTTTTGTACTTAAACACATCTAAATGAATCACGAAAATGATTATTCACTGAAAAATTTGATTTTAGTGATATTGTATTAAGGAAATAAGGAAATTGAAGTACTATGTAAAATCTTTATTGTGTTCAATCTAAATACCTTTCATGGAAAAAGTCATAAGTGAAGCAAATTGACTTTCAAAAGGATTATTATATTGTTGAATTTATAAATAAACTTTGTCTAAGAAAAATTTTATAGTATAATTGATTTATCAATTCTATATAAAGCAAATGACTAAAGATTCTTTTATCAACCTAAATAGCTTATAGGGGGTGGTAAATATGAGGTTTATAGAAGCATTATCTTATTCTGGTGCAGATTACCTAATGAAGCAAAAGGGTGAGAATCATGAGAAAAGACGTGTCTATTTTTATGGGTTTCAGATAATTATCGGTGCTCTAGTAAAGTTTCTTATACTATTGGCTTTAGCTTTTGTAACTGACACAATACAATCCTCATTTCTGATGGCAATAACTTTTGCAACCCTCAGAATGCTTGCCGGAGGTTACCATATGAATACCTACGGAAGATGTCTGGCAGTATCAATATCCATGTTTATTGGGTTTTCATTAATTGCCAGATATACATATGGTTTGTGGAGTTTTTACCAGGTTATAATTTTTACAATTATTGTAGTAACAATATGTGGTATTTGCTTATATAAATGGGCACCATCAGATAATCAAAACAGACCTATTACGGAACCAAGTGAAATTAAAAAGTTTAAGAAGTTGTCAATTATATATTTGGTTATCTGGGCAGCATTTGCATGTGTACTAATTGTCACTAATTTATATATGATATTGCTATCAATCTCATTTGGAATAGTATTGGAAGTGTTTTCTATTACACCTATTGGGCATAGATTTTTTGATGGTTTAAAAAAGGGTTTAGACAAAGTAAAAAAATGATTTACAATAAGAAGTATAAAAACTATAATTTCCTTGATAATAAAAAACCTGCACTAATGCAGGATATTTCTTATTATCCTTTACAAATAGGGGGTAAAGTATTAAAATATTTAAAAGTATTAAAAAAAAATGAATAAGTCAGAGTTTATTTCTGTCAAATTCTAACTACATTAAGGATTGGTATAAATAATAATATGAATAAAGATGAAATGATAAAAGAGATTATAGAACTGAAGAAAAAAAGAAACGCTGTTATAGTTGCACATAATTATCAGGTTGATGATGTGCAGGAAGTGGCCGATATCATTGGAGATTCACTTGCACTAAGTAAGTATTGTGCAGGCATTGATAAAGATGTTATTGTATTTTGTGGTGTGCATTTTATGGCAGAGAGTGCAAAGATACTTTCACCAGAAAAATCTGTTTTGCTTCCTGAAATAGATGCCGGATGCCCAATGGCCGATATGGTAACAAAAGAAGCTCTGATAGAGGAAAAGAAGAAATATCCGAATGCAACAGTGGTTTGCTACATTAATTCATCCGCAGAGGTAAAGTCTGAATGTGATATATGTTGTACTTCATCTAATGCAGTAGATATAGTACGAGCCATTAAAAGTAATGACATCTTGTTTGTGCCGGATCAGAATCTAGGTAGTTATGTAGCCAAGATGGTACCGGAAAAGAATATTATACTGTGGAAAGGCTTTTGTATTACTCACCACAGGGTAAAGTCCGAGGAATTAGACCGGGTAAGGGGATTGTATCCGAATGCTGAGGTGTTGGTTCACCCTGAGTGTCAGCCCAATATAGTAGAAGCTGCTGATTTTGCTGGTAGTACCAAGCAGATAATTGATTATGCAAGTAAGTCGTCAAAAAAGGAATTTATTATAGGAACAGAGATGGGCGTGTTATTTAAGCTGAAAAATGACAATCCAGATAAGAATTTTTACTTGCTTTCCCAGGGGCTTATATGTCCAAATATGAAAAAAACATCCCTATCTAGTGTTTATAATGCCTTAAAGGAAATGAAATATGAGATAGCGCTTGATGAAAATATAAGGTTGAAGGCAAAAAGGTCTTTAGATAATATGCTTGAGTTAAGCTAGTATCTGATTTTTGTTATTAATATGTAAGTGCAAATTGGCATTAGGAGAATAATGTGGTTTTGTAGCTTTCTAAGGGGGAAGTTGAAGGATTTGGATAATTACAGATATCTTATGAATTTTGATACCGATAAAATAAAAAAAGAGTATTACGACATAATAATTATAGGGAGTGGAATAGCTGGAGTTTTTACGGCTCTTGAATTGCCGGATAAATATAACATTGTTATACTGACAAAAGAGACAATAGATATAAGCAATTCAGTCTTGGCACAAGGTGGAATTGCAGTTTCATTGGATAAGGAAGATTCTCCTGAATTGCATTTTAAAGATACGCTATATGCAGGAGCAGGTTTATGTGATGAAAATAGTGTATGGGTTCTTGTAAATGAAGCAGCACAAAATATAGAATCCCTGTGTAAGTTTGGGGTCAATTTTGACAAAAAAAAGAACAGGGATGAATTATCACTTACCAGAGAGGGTGCCCACAGTAAGAACAGGATTATTCATGCAGGAGATACTACGGGTAAAGAAGTTTGTGACAAATTGATTTCAGTTGTTGAAACACGAAATAATGTTAAAATTAAGGAAAGAACTTTTGCGATAGATATTTTGACAGATAAAGATATATGTAAGGGTGTTTTGACTTATGACGAAGACTCATCAGAGTATATCCTCTATGTCTCAAATGTTGTAATAAATGCTGCTGGTGGATTTGGACAACTATATTCCAATACAACAAATCCTGAAGTAGCAACAGGAGACGGTGTTGGGTTGGCTTATAGAGCCGGGGCTGAACTGATGGACATGGAATTTGTGCAGTTTCACCCAACGGTTTTATTTCATCCGGAGAATAAAAGTTTTTTAATTTCTGAAGCAGTAAGAGGAGAAGGGGCAATTTTAAGAAATATCAAGGGTGAACGTTTTATGCCCAAATATCATGAGCTCAACGAACTTGCTCCCCGTGATATAGTATCAAGAGCAATTTTCAGTGAAATGAAAAAGACACAATCAGATCATGTATTTCTGGATATCACTTTTAAAGGTAAAGATTATCTTGAACAAAGATTCCCTAATATCTATAAAACATGCCTTTCTTATGGGATAGATATGTCCAAGGATTACATTCCGGTTGCACCTGCAGAGCATTACTGCATGGGTGGGGTAAAAGCGGATGTATATGGCCGTACTAATATCTCTGGTTTTTTTGCATGTGGAGAAGTTGCTTGCAGCGGTATACACGGAGCAAACAGGCTGGCAAGCAATTCTCTTCTTGAAGGTTTGGTATTCGGGCATAAAATTGGTGATGAGGTAAATAAAGTTTTAGCAGATAGTGAAGCCTTTGATAAAAAATTTCATATTAAATATGATAATAAACGAGTTAAAAAGCAAATTGATAAAAAAGAATTGAAGCTTAATCTTCAAAACATTATGACCGGATACGTTGGCATTATTCGGGATCAAGGCGGTATGCTGAAGGCAAAAGAAAAAGTTTATGAATACTATAATTTGATAAATGATATGGAAAACTCAAGTATAGAGGACTTTGAGATTCAAAATATGGTGCTGCTAGCCAAGCTGGTAATTGAGGCTGCTATCGAGAGAGAAGAGAGTAGGGGAGCACACTTTAGGGCGGATTTTACAAGTACTGATGATAAAAGTTGGAAAAGAAATATTATAAAAAGAAAAATTTAGGCAATAATATATATTATGGAAGGGGAAAATCAGATGTTTGCTATATCAGATATAGATAGAATAATTATAAATTCAATAAAAGAGGATATGCCGTCAGGTGATATTACTACCGACAATATTTTTGATGAAAGTGCAAAGTCTGACGCAAAGATGATAGCTAAAGATTCAGGAGTTATTGCAGGCCTGGATATTGCAAAAAGGGTTTTTGAGTTATTAGATCCTGAAGTTGTATTTGAAAAGCAGGTAAAGGAAGGCCAATGGGTAAATAAAGGTGATATTATTGTAACAATACATGGATATTCAAGAGCACTTTTAAAGGGAGAAAGGACAGCATTAAATTTATTGCAAAGGCTTTCAGGTATTGCAACAAAAACGAGAGAGTATGCCGATAAGATAAAGCATCTGAAGGCAAAAGTTGTTGATACAAGAAAGACTACTCCAGGCCTCAGGATTCTTGAGAAGTATGCGGTGAGAGTTGGAGGAGGTACAAATCACAGATTCTGCCTCTCTGATGGTGTGCTGATTAAGGATAACCATATAAAAGCTGCCGGAGGGATTAAAAAAGCAATCGATCTGGTAAGGGATAAAATACCTCATACAATAAAGATAGAAGTAGAGACAGAGACTATTGACGAAGTAATAGAGGCAATAGATGGAAGGGCTGACATAATAATGTTAGACAATATGGGTCTTGACATTATGAAAGAAGCTGTTAAAATAATAAATGGAAAAGCAATAGTCGAAGCGTCAGGAAATGTAAATTTAAATTCAATTGTTAATATAGCTGAAACAGGAGTAGATATTATTTCGGTGGGCAGCTTGACACATTCAGTAAATGCTTTTGATATCAGTATGAAAATAAGCTAAAGGTATTCAGAAGTAATCGGATTAGTTTTTCAAAAAATTAAAATTTATTAATAGGACAGGATGTAATGACGACCTGTGGATAAAACAAAAACTTATCCACAATATGTCCACACTTATTCACATACCATAAAATCATTGTCTGTAAACGTGATTATATAAGGCTTTTTAGCTATATGCATAAAAAAAGATATCCACAAGCTTGTGGGTATTTTTCTTTTTTTGGGGAAAAGTTTTGGAGGTTTTAAACGAAATTTATCATTATGTGGCACCATTTGACAGAATTATTATTGATTGAAAGTACTAGTTATTATAAAATATAGTAACAGTTTAGATTCTAAATCAGGGAAGCAAAAAACGTGGTAGGAATATAGTAAATACATACAAAAGGAGGACTAATAAGCTTCATAGCATTGTGGATATTATTTTTATTTACTTCATTGATTTAATTCAAATTGATAGGTATTAATTAAAAAAACGTAGCAAAATTTTTATTAATTGTATTTTTGATTGCCAACATAATAACAAATAATGTATCTTTCCTAATGGCGGCAAATAATAAGAATAAGGATAACATAGCCAATAGATGCCATAAACAGGCTCAAGCCCATATTATGGCATCTATTTCCATGTGTACTCGGATTAATATATTAATTTTTATTTATAGATCAACATTTAATTACTGATATACCTGGAACTTTATTGTAAATGATTATTTTATGTTTTCGTCCAATTCTTTTTACCTGGAAAAGTTGCTATTTTAAACGATGTAGAATATTGGTATAATAAAAATGAGCTATTAAACAAAAGAGGTATCTATAATGACTAAAAAACAGGTGTTGCAGGGAATAGATAATTTTAAAAAACTTATAGACAACAATGGATATTATGTGGATAAAACATTATTGATCAAGGAGCTCATAGATAGACCGGATCAGATAGTATTAATAACCAGGCCACGGAGATTTGGAAAAACATTGAACATGAGTATGTTAAAATACTTCTTTGAGATACCTAAATGCAGACAACATGATTTAGAAGATAAGGATATGAGTTACCTGTTTGAAAACCTGAATATAACAAGACAAGGTGATAAATATACGGGAGAAATTGGAAAATATCCAGTGGTTTATTTGACCTTTAAAAATGCTAAACAAAGCAATTGGGAAGAAACCTATGAAAATATAAAAAGAATAATTGCTAAAGAATACGAAAGACATGATTATCTGTTAGAAAGTGATACTTTATCCGAGGCCCAAAAGGAAAGATATAAACGGGTAGTAAATCTTGAAGGTACTTTAGTAGACTATACCGATGTGCTGATTGATTTGACTGAATACCTGAAAAGGTATTTTAAAGAAGACTCTATTGTTATTATCGATGAATATGATACTCCAATACAATCGGGTTACATAGACGGATATTACGAAAAAGTAATAGAATTTATGAAGAGCATGTTGGTAAAAGGGTTTAAGGATAACAAAGCACTTAAACAAGGAATACTGACAGGTATAATGAAAGTAGCTCAAGAAATCATATTCAGCGATTTTAATAATCCATCAATTAATACAGTAGTAACAGAGAGATTTAAAGATAAATTTGGGTTTACAGAGTCTGAAGTAGAAGAAATGGCAGATTACCTGGGCTTAAAAAAATACTTGGAAGACATAAAAAAATGGTATAACGGATATATCTTTGGATTAAATACAGTAATTTATAACCCATGGAGTATAATTAAATTTATGAGTATGCCTGAAGAAGGGCTTAAGCCATACTGGATAAATACAAGTGACAACAGAATAATAAAAGACATAATGCAGCTTGACAAGGCAGAGGGAAAAGAAGTGGTAGAAAAACTGATAAAGGGAGAAGAAGTATCAAAGGTGATTGAAGAAAACATACTTTATCAAAGTATAAAAAGTAATCCTGACGTGGCGTGGAGTTTTCTTCTGCATGCAGGATATTTAAAGGCTTTTGAAAAAGAGAAAGTACGGTATAAATTTCAATACAAACTGGCAATTCCAAACATAGAAATACAAACGATATATGAAGATATGATAATAAATTACTTTAAAGAAGATGAAAATACACTGGAATATATTCAAAACATAATAAAAACCTTGGACGAAGAAAACATAGAGAAATTTGAGAGAATATTAAAAGAGCTTTATTTAAAACAAGTCAGCTATAATGATGTAAAGACTACAAATAAGAGTATTGAAGAACTAGGAGAAACTCAGCAGGATAAGAAATATGAAAGTTTTCACCATGGATTTATGTTGGGCTTGTTTGTGTCAGCAGGTGAAAAATATACTGTGGAGAGTAACAAAGAATATGGGCTGGGGAGACCGGATATAGTTTTAATTCCAAAGGACACAAAAAACACAGCATATATATTTGAATTCAAATGGGAGAGCACCAAAGGACCAAAGCCCCTTGAAAAACTGACAGAAGAAGCGGCTAAACAAATCAGAGACAAGAAATATGAAGAAGGATTCAGGTCAGTATATGGTCATGAAAAGGTAGTATGTATAGGCGTGGGCTTTAAAGGTAAGGAACTTAAAATGGAGAAATTATAATAGTTTTCGTGCATTAGATGTTGTTCTCCTTGTAAACAAATAATAATTAAATTGCAAATTTGGTAACTTTACATTTAAACAAATGTTTGTTAATATACAAATTATGTACACTGGACATATCTTTATAAAGCTATTATAGAGTATGACCTGCGAAATTTTATTTTTTGGGGGTATATGTTTTATGTATCAGAAAATGCGGAGATTATCCGCTAGTTTAGTTGCACTGGTTATGTCTATGTCAATATTCACCATGACCTTTGCACAAGAAGCAACAAATGTAAAAAGTCATTGGGCTGAGGAGAAAATGCAAAGGTGGCTGGAACTTGGTATTTTAAAAGGTTCTGGCGAAGGAGATTTAAGACCTGATGACACTATAACAAGAGCAGAAGTTGCAGCAATAATAAATAATGTGTTTGGGCTCATTTCAAAATCATCTGTGCAGTTTAGTGATATAAAAAAAGGTGCGTGGTATGAAGATGAATTGTTAAAAGCCAGAGAAGCTGGTTATTATAAAGGCTATCCCGGTAACCTTTCAAAAGCTGAATCTAAAATTACCAGAGAAGATGCTGCTGTTATTATCTCTAGCATCTTCGAAATTGACACTTCAGGCAATATTAATTTATCCGACTCGTATAAAGATGAAGGGAATATATCGGCATATGCTCTAGCTGCTGTGAATAAGTTATCTGGCAAAGGGGTTATTAAGGGATATTCAGATGGCAAATTTTTGCCAAAAGCAAATATAACAAGAGCTGAATTTATTGCAATTATAGATAACCTTGTTAAGGTATTATATAACAATTCAGGTACATATGGCTCCAAAAGTGTTTCAGGACACGTAGTAGTTAATTGTCCTTCTGTTAAATTAATGGATATGTCTATCAATGGTAACTTATATCTGACGGAAGGTATAGCTGATGGCAGTGTTGCTCTCAATAACGTTACTGTTTCAGAAATGACCTATATTTCAGGTGGCTGTGATAATATAAAAATAGAAAACTCAAAGTTAAATCTTGTTATAGTTAGCGTTAAAAATAGAGCAACAAATCTAGCATTGGCAGGTACATCAGAAGTCGGCAAATTAATTGTTAACAGTCCTATACAAATTCAGGTTGATGAAAATTCAAAAGTTGCATTTGAAATCAGATCTGAAGGTGCGGAAATAAATGGGCAAAAAATGAAAAAGGGTATAGCAATTGTTGAAAGGGGATTAGTAAGGCAAAATATTAGTGAAGATAATACGGAAATTCCTGCTGTTGTCCCTTCAGCTACTGTTACGAGTACACCTATAGTAACTTCTGTTGCTACTTCTAAGCCCCAGAGTCCTAAGAACGCAGGTGGTTCTGCTGCTAATAAAACTCCAACTCCTACTGTAACATTAGCTTCAACAATAACACCTAAAGCAACGCCCATAATAACGCCCATAATAACACCTACAATAACACCTATAGCAACGCCTACAATAGATATTAAAGTAACAGCTACAATAAAACCAACTTCTATTTCGGATTTTACAGCAACGCCTGCCAATACTCCTGTTCCATATTCAACGCCTACATCAACTCTCACACCAATGCCAGCAGCATATATCTTATCTGTAGAACCTCTTGCTGATGTAAATGTTGAAATTGGGGATAAACCTATACTTCCATTAACCGTTAAGGCAACCTTTAATGATGGAACTACCAGAGAAGTATCTGTTGTGTGGCCTGAAATTGATACCTCTGCTGCCGGAGAACAGATAATTGAAGGTACAATATCTGATAATACATTAAAAGTTACAGTTAAAGTAATAGTTGTAGCTATAGAATTAAAACTTGAAAGTGCAACTGCAGACAATCTAAAAGAGGTAGTTCTTAAATTCAATAAGCCATTAACAAATATCTCAGAGGCAGAAGATATAAAAAATTATTATGTAGATGACATTTTTAATAATAGCACTATAAACGCAGAGCTATCAGACGATAAGACGACCGTAACATTACTTCTTAGAAATAAAATTAGACAACAAGGTAGTATAGAAGTAAATATTAAGTCAGATATTGGGCTTGCTGAGGATACTGTAGTTATTGTAAAAAATATAAAGGATATAACTGTCCCTGAAATTGTCGAAGTAACGGCAACAGGTAATAGTTTGTTGAAAGTAAGATTCAGTGAACCTGTAGAGTATGCTGCTTCTCTTTCAGCTTATGAAATTGACGGACGTTTATTTCCTGCTCGTCAACCTATGTTGTCAAGTAATGGTAAAGAGGTACTTCTGCAGTTGACAAACCCATTATCGCCAGGTATCCATAAACTGACTGAAAGAAACAGAATATGTGACTATACATCATTTTATATTGAAAATAAGGAGAAAGAGTTCGAAGTTTTCGAAGATAAAACAGCACCAACGGGAATAATTGAAAGTGCCACTCAGACAAAAGTTGTAATAAGATTTGATGAGGAAGTCAAACCTATAGATATTGATGATGTAGAAAATGATACACGATCAACAATCGGAAGTATTAAATTGGATGAGGACAATAGGACGCTTACAGTTAATTTTGATGTAAGTGATGCTTTACCGGATACTGGTGGAAACATAATTATTAATAATCTTACTGACTATAGTGGAAACATGGTTGAATTTAAGATTTTTGTAACTCCAGTCTGCGATAGAATAAGACCTGAATTTGTCGGGTATACAGTAGCTGATCATCAGAAACAGATAATTCTTGAATTCTCTGAAGAAATATATCTTTATTCTGGTCATTTCAAGCTTACTGATGAAGACAAAAATGAAGTGGATTTATCACTTATGGGATACTATTATGACAGTGTAAGTAATGAGTATGTAAAAAACAGACTTGTTCTTAAAAGATCTGATTTTATGGAGTTTGATTCAAAAAATTATACATTGTCAATAAGTAAAGTAGCAGATTTTACTCCGTTTAAAAATGAGATTGCAAACACGGAAGTGGAAATTTATGTATGTGATCAAATTTCACCTTTTATATACAGTATTTCTAAAGATTCGGAAAATAATAAAATATATATCAGGTTTGATGAAAAAGTAGATAAAAACACAGCAGAGTCTAAAAGTAGCTACAGTTATACTCTTGATAATCGTATAACTTATTATTTAAGTGAGGATAATACTATAGGATTATTGCCAGATGGTTTAACTGTGTGTGTCGAATTTAAAAAAGAAAAAGTAGATGTTGATAATATAATAAATTTTCAAGTAGAGATGGTATCTGATTTGGCAGGCAATAAAATGATTACAAGTACATTCACTGAAACTGAATTTGATATTATTGGGCATGCTTCCGGGGATACTCCGAAACTTGAACCTGCACCGAATTATTCTCAAATATTTGCAGATTATGATGAAAACAAGTTATTCATAGTTTTTGATGAAAAAGTAGATAAAGCAAGCGCTGAATCAAGAACGAGCTATATATACACATCAGGTGGTGTTCATCACTTTTTGAATTCAGATACTACTGTAACGTTGTTATATGATGGTAAGACAGTATGTATAGAATTTCCAATACGTGATAGAGATGATGAATGGGACTGGATATCTGTTGATTATATCGAAATTTTTCAGATAGACGCAGTAACTAACCTTAAAGGGGAAAAAATACCCCAACACGCATTTGCTTATTTCGATGAAATTATTGAGTACCCAAAAGTAATGTCAGCACAGGTAACAGGCAAGAATAGAGTTTTAGTCAAAATTAGTTCTCCTATAAATGAGAGTACTTTGAGCCCGAGTGATTTTTCTATTACTTCAGGAGATACAGATATAACCGCTTGGGATGCTGAGTATGATCCGGAAAAACTTGAAATTGAACTAACTGTAAATGCTGAATTAAAAGCAAATGGAACTTATGAAGATAATGTTCTTTGGATGTCACTCAATAATATCGATATGAGTACTGAGAATATATTTGGAAAGAAGCTGATGCTTCAACATTTTGATTATGAAATTAAAATTGATGACGCTTTTGAACCTACAGCAGATTCAGTAGCATCTGCTGTATATAAATATGGAAAAACTGAACTTATTATAGAGTTGTCAGAGAACTTGAATATCACTCCTGATGCTGAAATTTCTGAGACTGAGTTAGGCCAGTTTGAAGTAATAACAGATGGTTTAGCTTTGCCGGTAACAATAACTTACTTCGATGCATATTATTTTGATGATTATTCAACTGATATTGATGAAAGTTGTGCAAGATTTGAGATTGTTATAGATAAAGATTGTTCGGGTAAGGATGTTAAGGTGATTTTCACACCAAATGATACAATGACGATCTGTGATAATGCAGGAAATAAACTAGCAGGATTTAATTTGTCATCAAAAGTCAAATAGAAAAACTAGTATGCCGGGAGCAATCCCGGCTTTACTTTATGCCCTACCTTACAGTTTTGAGGATTAGCCAAAGTAAGCCAACAGTTACAGCAAAATGTAGAAGCCTAATCCTGTATTTCCGACGGATAAGCTAAATTGGTATTCAACATCTCCTCAATCCGCTGAAAAACTTTCTTGTTATTAAGAATTCCCTTGTGGTTGGGAGCGTTTAATAGATCGCCGCTTAAGATGCTGTCCACAGTAAAATTATTATCCCCGATATTGAACATCTCGGTATCTATCTTCCATTGGTCAAGGCTTGAACTCTCTTCGGTTACAACTTCATCATACTGGCTTGTTATATTTGCAATCTGTATGGAACGGTTTAAACCCTTATTGATTGACGTTTCAAAAATATCTGTAAATAGAGTACTGTCGGGGGCAAGATCCTTGATTGATACGTCATTATAAAAGTTTTCTCCAAGAGCTGCAAAATATGATCCTTTATGAGGAACTGATATAAATATTATTTTGTTGACGTCTTCGTTTTTAATGTAGGCGTCGCTTGCTGTATAACTTCTTGCCACCAGACCACCCATACTATGAGTAATCAGCGTAAATTTATTGACCAATATACCTTTATTAATGAACTCCTGCTTTTTGTTATTTAAATAATTCTCAAGCACCTTTGCACCTGGTATTACGCCGCCTTTTGAGTCATACTCCATGGTACTGCAATAGAAGTTTTTTTCTGTCAGGTATTCACTAAGGTGGTAATAAACATCCGAAGCCTCCTGATAACCGTAAATGAGGATTACAGGTGTGGATATAAGTTTGAATTCTTTTGAAGAAGATTTGGTTGAATTTTTTATTTGAGCAGTTATTTTAACATTTGGATTACTGGTTTCACCTTGCAATTCATAATAATTTTTTGGCGTATAGGAAAACAGGCATTCGCCAAGAGAGTTTGTTGATTCTTTTTGAACCGATAATTCACCGGTTCCGTTTTCTATGAAAATCCTTAACGGAGCGTTTGACATAGGAAAACCCTCTGGATTTTTTACACTTGCTTTAAGAAAAACCCTATTTGATGATTCGGCAGAAAGGGTGTGAATTTGTGAATTGACTACGGAAACATTTACTATAAGGTTTTCTTTATTATATATTGAGTAATAAATATAACTTGATATTGGCTTGAAGAAAAACAATAAAAACATAATTATAGTAAAAAAAACCGATAAAAAAATTATTTTAACATTATGATGCACAGAAAATCAGTCCTTTTGATTTTATATAACATTGTTACTATAATTATATCATTTTATTAAAAAATAATAGACAGTTTAATCTAAATTTAAAAAAACAAATTTTTACTTTGAAGGAGGGCGTTTATTTTATTAACAATAAATTCAACGGTTATCATAATTGTAAATGAAGATAATATAATTGAATTCAAAATAAGGGGATGATTATGTGAAAGTAAGAGACAAGATGACAAAAAATGTTGGTTATGTAAATCCATCCAATACAGTAGTTGAAGCTGCTCAATTGATGCAGAAACTTAATGTCGGATCAGTACCGGTGTTCGACCAGAGCAAGGTAGTTGGTGTTGTGACTGACAGAGACATAGTTGTAAGAAATGTTGCACACGGTAAGATTCCGCAGGATACAAAAGTTCAGGATGTTATGACTTCACAGGTTACAACTGTTACACCTGACATGGATGTGGATGAAGTTACAAAAATTATGGCACAGCAGCAGATAAGAAGGGTTCCTGTAGTTGAAAACAACCAACTTGTAGGAATACTGGCTTTAGGAGACATGGCTACTGACTATAGGTTTGATACCGAAGCTTCAGAGGCTTTAACTGAGATTTCAAAGAAGACAAAGTAATCAAGCCACAGTAACTACTGTTGTGATAATTAAAGGTATTGAAAGTTAAATGCAATTGAACAAGTCGCAGAGGCTATGCTTGTAAAAACAACATGGCCCCTGCGATTTCTTTGAACAGGATCGAATTAATAATAGAACCTTACAAATTTTATTGAATACATATCGCACAACAGAAGGTCGTCAGTTTCTGTTTCACGGATTATAATGTAACTTGTACCTACTTCCATTAGTGTACCTTCTCTGTCAACAAGCATATTGGTACCTATCAAAAATTCCACTTTTACCTGTCTGCCGATTTGTGTTTTCAGGTATCCTTGGGTATATGCAGTACTTAGAACCGTTTCGGATATTTCGACCACATTCCCTGTTGACATTTGAACAACGGGCACTGGGGCAGTGGTTTGGGCTTGAACTGGACTGCTATAAATAGGCCCTGTAGGAAAGCCTGTAGGCATTTGTGAAGCTGGCGGAACTGCCGGAGTAAACTGTGTGGCAGTATCTGCTCCGCACTTCTGGCATGGAGCCAGATAAGTATTCATTTTAGGCATCATAACATTTTTGTTTGGGTAGTTTGGCATAAGAAAACCTCCTGATTTTTTATTACTGATATAATTTATTTAAGTTTCAGCATATAGCGGAGTAGGGTTATAAAAACAGTGTTGATTGACTCTTGTAATAAATTGGCCCGTTCCTGAAGCGGGAAATATAGAAGCACATGAAGGTCTGAAGGGATTATAGTACCACAGGCACTCTCCTATTCCAGAAAGCTTATGACCTGCTAGTGCCCAATCTGCAACTTCATAGTGAATATCCTCAGGTGGAGTTGCCCAAATGGTCTGAGGATTTATTTCGCCATATACCGTACTCATAACACAAGTAAACTGTCGCGGCTGGAATATAACCTTACGAAGATCACCCTGCCCCATTTTTAAGTATTCACCATATGCAACATGCACTCTGTTCATTACAACAGTTGCCACAGCCTTCATTCCGTTTAATCCTTCTCCGCCTGCTTCACATTTAATTAACCTGGCTAGCAACTCTCTTGCTGGATAGGACATAAAAATCACCTTTCTTTCAATAGAATACGGTTAATGTATTATATTAACATAAGCATAAAAAGGTAACAGGTTAATGAGAATTTTAAAGAATATATTGAAATAATTTCATCAAATTATATAAGAAAATTTGATAATAATAAGAGTGTACGCAAATTAATATATAAGTAGTTTCTACTTATATTAAAAGGAGGCATGAACTATGAGCAGACGTGGAGGTATGATGTCCGAAAATCTTAAGGCTGAAATAGCAAAAGAATTAGGCGTATATAATGTCGTTCAGAATGAAGGTTGGGGTTCTGTTTCATCAAGGGACTGCGGAAATATTGTAAAAAAGGCTATTGAGATGGCAGAAAGAAACCTCAGCAGGTAGTGCCTTAAAGCGTGACCAAAGCCGGTGAATACCGGCTTTTAATATATCTTGATATTTTTCTTCTTTACGCCATAATAAATTCACCAGGAAATATTTTAAATGAAAAAATTTTTTTCCGATCTAACAATATTAAAAAAAATTCTTAATTCATGCCATATTACAAAAATAAAGTTTGTTTCAATTCTATTACAATTTCTTTACACTTGGATTCTAGATGTTGACTCAAAAAAATGCCGATGATATAATTAGTTTTGAATTCAAGATAGGTTAAGTGCGCCAGTCTTGAGCAAAATGCAAGATAGGTCAGGTTAAGACACATAGGGATAAGGCGTAGCCTGGCTTTACATTTTAAGCCTGCTTCCCAAAAAAACAACAATACAAGGAGGATTTGAGAGTATGAAGAATCTCAAAAAGATGTTAGCGGCATTATTGGTAGTTGCTATGATCGCATCTATCGCAGTAGTGCCTGCATTCGCTGAATCATTCAGCTATGAAAGTCAAGCAACAGCCCTCAACAAGCTCGGTTTGTATTTGGGTGTAAGTACAGAGCCTGGGGTTTTTGATCCAGACTTAGGAACAGCTCTTGACAGACAAACCGGAGTTGTTATGCTTCTCAGAATGTTTGGTCAAGAAGAAGAAGCAAAATTACTCACAGACGCACAAGTAAATGAAAAACTTGCTAAGTTTACAGACGGCGGCACAGTTGCTGAATGGGCTAAAAGACAAGTAGCATATGCAGTTGACAAGGGTTTTGTAAAAGGTTATGCAGAAGATTCAACATTCAGACCAGCTGCTGGATTGAACGGTAAAGCTTATAGCTCACTGCTTCTTCAACAGTTAGGATATGATGGAGATTTTGATTATCATACTGCAGCAACTAAATTAAGTGAAATCGGTGGTTTAACAGCTGCTGAAGCTACACTTTTCAACAGTGATGCACAAATAAAGAAAGATTCATTAGTTGGTATTTCATTCGGTGCATTACAAGCTAAATACAAAGCTGATGGTGTAAAGCTTGTTAAAGCATTACTCAAAAGCGAGAATATCACAGTAGAACAGCTTAAAGATGCTGGTGTTAAATACCTTGATATCGTATCTGTAGCTGCAATAGCTGATGTTGACGTAGATATCAACGGAACACCTGAGCTTCCTGCAACTGTTAAAGCAACATATGATGACGAATCAACAGGTGACGTAAATGTTACTTGGCCAACAGTTAACACTGCAGCAGAAGGCGAACAGACAATTGAAGGTGTTATAGCTGATACTACAGTTAAAGCTACAGTAAAAGTTATAGTTGCACCTGCTGTATTAAAAGTTGATGGTGCTTCAGCTGGAAACCTTAAAGAAGTAGTTCTTAACTTCAACAAGGTTTTAGATGAAGACAAAGCAACTAATAAAGCAAATTATAAAGTTGCTCGTAACAGTGTTGCAAATGCTGAGCTTTCAGCAGATAAAAAGACTGTAACATTACTTCTTGGTACAAAAGTTGGTCAGCAGGCTGATGTTACAGTTACTGTTGATAAAGATCTTGGATTTACAGATGATGTTGAAGTTACTGTAAAGAACATCAAAGATACTGCTGCTCCTACTATTGTTGAAGTAGTTGCGGTAGGTAACGGTCTTGTAAAAGTAACTTACAACGAGCCAGTAGACTTTGCAACTGGTATTTCAAACTACACTATTGATGGTAAATTGTTCGGTTCAAAACAACCTGAATTATCTGCTAATGGCAAAACAGTTAGCTTTAAATTGACAACTCGTTTGGCAGCAGGTACTCATAAGATGGTTGTAAAGAATAAGGTAAAAGACTTTGCAGATTTTGCAATCGAAGCTAATGAAACTGAATTTGCGGTAGTTGAAGATACTACAGCTGCAACTGGTACAGTTAAAGAAGCTACTCAGACAAAAGTTGTTATCGAATTTAATGAAGAAGTTGTAGCTCCAGCTAAGGCTGATGTTAGTACTAATACAAGTGCTACAATAGTTGAAGTGAAACTAGCTGAAGACAATAAGACATTAACAATCACTTTTGATATTGAAGATGCTCTACCAACAGCTGGTGGAAAAGTAACTATTGATGATCTTACTGATTACAGTGGAAACAAAGTTGACTTCGAAATCAGCGTAAGCCCGGCTTATGACACAGAAAGACCAGAATTTGTTGGATATGAAATAAAAGAAAACCAAACACAGATAGTTCTTGAGTTCAACGAGGAAGTTCTTGAAGGTGGTAAATTTGAACTTAAAAATGCAGATGGTGATGTAGTATCTGTTGTTACACCTGCAACATACTATCGTGATGGTGGTGAAGACGTAAAAACTAAGCTTGTTCTTGCTAAGTCAGGTAGTGGAACATTTGCTTCTGAGAAACACACTTTGAAGATGAGCGAAGTTGCAGACAACAATCCTTTAAAGAATGAAATATTAACTCAAACTGTTACAATAGAAATAGACGACCAGGTTGCTCCAGAGGTATCTTCAATATACCGTAAGGGTGATGGTGAGACTGATGAGTTTGTTGCCCCAATCAGAAATGAAATCTATGTAACTTACAGTGAAGATGTAGACGTTAATACAGCAACTGCTCTTACAAGTTATTCATATATCATAAACAATAAAGTTTATGCACTGGATAAAGACCTTGTAGACGTAGATTTATTGTCAGATGGTCAAACTGTATGCTTAGCATTTGCTACTGATGAAGGTGACGATTCAGTAGATGTAGACAGCATAGATTATTTACAGATTGATTCAGTAACTGACTTGGCTGGAAACGAAATAGTTACAGAATCTTATGATTTAGGTTCATATGTTGCACCTACTGCACCAGAAATAACTGGAGCGGTTGTAACTGGTACTAACAAAATCGAACTTACACTTGGAGAAGGCGATTCAGTAAACAGCAAAACAATAGATCCAGCTGACTTTGTAATCAAAGCTGGTACAGGATCTGCTGCAATTGATATTGATGCATGGGATGCTGAATACAAGGATGATAAGATCATATTGACTGTAAACGCTGACCTTACTTCAGATGGAAAATATGAAGGTAAGACATTGTATTTGTCTCTTGTAGATGAAGTAAACACAGTTAATGCTTTTGAACAACCATTGGAAATCGACGCTGGATTTGCTGATGGTGAAGTTGAAGACGGATTTGCTCCAAAAGCTGATTCAGTTGCTTCAGCAGTATATGATGATGAAGAAGGTACTGTTGTAACCATTGAATTAACTGAAAACTTAGCTTTTGATAATGGTGAAGAACTTCTTGGTACTGATTTAGCTCAGTTTAGAGTTAAAGCTGATGGTTCAACAAAAGTAGCTCAAATCTTCTACTATGATGCAGTTGCTGATAATACAGCAACATCAAATGTGGACGAAGAAGCAGCGGCTAAGCTTGTAGTTGTAATTGATGGAGACTATTCAGGTAAGAAAGTGCAAGTTATATTCTTAGCTAATCCTGAACCAACAATTGTAGATGAAAGTGAAAATGCACTTGCTGACTTTGATCTTTCAAAAACAGTTGACTAATCAAAGTGCTAAATTAAAGTAAAATAAAAAACTGGTAGGGGTTATCCCTACCAGTTTTTTTATTTCTGTGATAAAATTAGTAATGATAGTAATATTTCTATTTGACATGAACAGATTAATTATATAAAATTAATCTGTTCATATAATGAACAAGCATATTGGATTAGTTGCAATTCTTTTGTCAAAACATTATCATTGTTATAAAAAGAAAAGTATATGGGGGTTAGGTAATGGAAGAAATAAGCTTTGTAGAAGTTCTTCAAATTATGCTAAAAGGGAAATGGATTATATCTATAGTTACTGCTGTTTGTTTTATACTAAGTGCTATTATAGCAGTTTTTGTATTGCAACCAGTCTATGAGTCTCAGACTATGTTAATGATATCGCCTATTACAAATGTATCAGCAAAAGAAGATGATAACAATTTCACAGATTTGGTATCGTCTTTATCGCAATATCCTCAAATGACAATAGATACTTACAGGGAACAGGTAAAAGCACCTGCAATACTACATTATTTGAGGAAAGAGCTTGGAATGGATAATACTCCATTGAGTGCTATTGCGAGTAAAATATCAGTTAAAGCTATTGACAAGACAAACCTTATAACCATAAGTGTAAAAGATACAAACCCTGAACAGGCTGCAAAGATTGCAAATATGGTAAGCAAAAGGTTTACTGAGTTTGTTACGAATACAAATAAAAAGCAAGCAGAAAACTCAGCAAAGTTTATAAAAGATCAAATGGAAAAAGAAAAAGAAAATATGGTTGAATCATCAAAAAAACTTGGAGAATACCTTGCTAAGCCAAGAGGTCCTCAGGAGCTAAAACTGGAGCTTGAGGCAAAACTCACAAAGATAACTGAATTTAAGACAACAGCAGCTCAGGTTAGAGTTGATGAAGGTGCTGCCAGGTCGTCATTACAACATGGGCAAAGTTTGATGAAGAGCACTCCTAAAACACTTGTTACAAGTAAGACATTGGTTAATGATGATTTATTAAGCGGCTTAATAAAGGACAGGACAGGGTTAAGCACAAAAGATATTTCAAGTTTATCGCTAAACAACGAAGAGATAAATGCAGTTTATGTTGCTCTATCTGGACTGGTAAATGAACTGGAACTTCAGGTATTTTCGCTCTCAGCACAGAGCGAGAATTTAGAGAAAGAAATTGCATCACTTCAAAAGGAAATAGAAACATTACAATCTGAACTGGCTACAAAGCAACAGGAATTTGATTTGCTGCAACATGAAATGGATCTTAATAAACAAACTTATGATGCTTATCAGGCAAAGTATAAGGAAGCAATGATAAAAGAGTCCGCTGAGATAGGAAAATCAAGTATAGTTATCGTATCGGAAGCAATAGCACCAAAGAGTCCTGTTGAGCCAGAAAAATCAGTAATAGTTATTATAAGTACTTTACTTGGATTTATGGCTAGTTTTGGTTTTGTATTCGTTAAAGAATATTGGGATAAATGCAAGAACACATTTTATGTAAAGGCTTGATATTATTTATATTGATTAATATTGAGAGGTATATCTTGTGATGGAAAAGGAATTACTTTTAATAAGAAAATTGCATTCAGATCCAAAAATCACACAGCGTGAAATGGCAAAAGCTACGGGATTATCATTAGGAAGCATAAATGTGCTGCTTAAGCACATGGTAAACAAGGGAATAATTAAACTTGAGAAGAAAACAAAAAATTCAATAATGTACCATTTAACTTCATTGGGCATTAAAAGAAAATCTGAAGAGACTTATAGATATATTTCTGAAGCGTACGCATTTTTGAAGGAAATAGAATTAAATATTGAGGAATTTTTAAAGAGCATAAGCTATGACGGATATAAAGTGGTTGTGTTTGGAGAAAAAGATGATCTAAGGGAATTAATTAATATAAAATTAAATAGTGTTGGAAAAGAGCATATTGTTACGGAAAGTTTTGAAGAAATTATAGGCTTATCTGATATTTATAATTTAAAATTAATTGCATGGCAACCGGAATACATTAAAAAGTTGAGTGAGGTTGGATGTAATTTAATTGATTTACCGGGTTGCATTTAACATTTAGACCTAAGACAAAAGGAGATAACAATGAGTAAAGTATCTAAAAAATTATCTAATGAGGTAAACGTAAAATATTTAGATTTATTTAAGATGATTTTGTTGATTGGCACATTATTCATAATGTTTTATGTGCCATATTTAAGGGGGCTTTATTTTGAACCAGAACAGTTAATTACACAAATAATTTTGCTTTCAATATTTATATTATATTCAGTTTATAAATTGATTAAAAAAGAAAATACCCTAATAAAGACTCCTATTGAATATGCTGCATTGGGATTGGTAATTGTTTATCTAGTAACATCGTTTACAGCTGTAAGTCAAAGATTGGCTGTATCGGAATTTTTGAAGTATGTCATGTATTTTATTGCTTTTATAATGATATCAGATTTTGTCAAAAGTGAAAAAGAGAAAAAATTTTTACTTTGGACAATAGTATCGTCAGCATTGGGCGTATGTATTATAGGTATTGATAGCGTAACTGGTGGCAAAATTGTTGAAGTGTTGAATTCCATTTTTAAGGCTTTAAATTTAAATATAAACTTTTTTGGATTATTTGTTGGAGGAAGAATACATTCAACAATGCAATACCCTAATGCCTTGGCTTCATATTTAATGGCAGTATTTTTTGTAGCACAGAGTTTGATTATAACTTCGAGGAAATGGGCTAAATCTATAGCTAGTGCTGCAAGCTTTGTGTTGCTTACTACCTTTGTGTTTACAATAAGCAGGGGAGCATATATACTATTAGTGTTTGCAGTAGCATTATTTTTGATAACACTTCCAAAAGGAAGTAAGTTAAGAGGATTTTATAGTTTAATTACTGTAGGTATTACATCAGTTGCGTTTTCAATTGCTTTGGCAGGATTTATTACAAATTCGCAAGCAAATAAAGTTTTTATTTGGCCATTAGTTCTGCTTGGGATATTAGTGTCATTTTTTATTAGGTATACAGATGACTTTGCAATTAGTCTTTTAAGCAAGGTAAATTTAAAAATAGTTTCAATTAGCACCGCAGTAATTTGTATTACATTGATTATAGTTCTGTATTATATTGTTAATGCCTCAGTCCCCTTGGAATTAAGTCATAAAATGAATGAACAGAGTGGTTATATAGGAAAAAGTAAAACATTACAGCTCATTAGTGGCAAAAAGTATAGGCTTGATTATAATGTAGATGCTAAGTCGGAAAATAAAGATGCTTCATATGCATATAGAATATATATCAAAAGTAGAGATGAAAGCGGAATAAATTCCGAGAATGAATTTGTAATAGTAGAAAAAAGAGAAAGTATTACAGATGGCGTAGAAAAAAGAGAGATAGAATTTACTGTTCCTGAAAATAGTGAATTAGTTACTATAGCATTTCAAAATTATTATACAGGTACAAATGTAAAATTTATTAATGTAAGTGTTATAGATGCAAATAGCGGCAAAGAAGTTAAACAGCTGGTATTGAAGCGTAAGTTTTCATTTGTAGAATCAGTTCTGTCTAGATTTGAAAATATAACTGCAGATAAAAGTTTTAATACTAGATTAGTATTTTTTAAGGATGGATTTAAAATTTTTAAAGATTGGTGGTTAATAGGTGCAGGTGGTGGAGCATGGAGTATATTGAATTTCAATTATCAATCATACTTATATTGGTCTACACAAACGCATAGCTACCCATTGCAAGTGGTGGTCGAAACCGGACTTTTGGGCTTAATGTTTTTGGTTTTACTGCTTATATCAATAGTAATTAGTTTTATAAGACTACTAAAGAAAATTAACAATGAGGATATAAACGAAAAAATTTATACATCTGCTGTATTTACATCAATAGTATTTTTATTTTTTCACTCATTTATAGACTTTGATTTTTCATTGGCGTCAATATACCTGTTGGTTTGGCAACTGATTGCATTTTTAAATATAAATGTTAGACAATATTTATTGGTAGATAGTAAGGGAGAAGGTAAAAACCGTAAAGTAAAATCAGATATAAAAAACTTGATAGAAGTTTTAAAGATCAGGTTGAAGAAAGGAATTTTTGCTCATCCAGTTGCAATGATCATTATTGCTACGGTAGTATTAATCTATCCTATTATTTTTTTGACAGCTTATAATTATTCAAATACAGCATTTGAGTTGTATAAAAAAAATGACTTTGATGGTGCAATAAAGTTAATTGAAAAGTCTGCAGAACTTGATTATTTAAACACAAAATATATCACAGGATATGCCCCAATTTCTACACGTCAAGATATTAAATTGGGATTTATAGACATATTAATTAAAAAAATTGAAATTTCTTCAAAGCAAGCTGATGAGAACAAAACAAGTAAAGATAAAGCTGTTTTAAATAGCTATATTCATAAAGCACAGGAATTGGCAAAAAAAGCAGAGAAACATGCGAAATATAATTCTGACCTTTTATTGAATCTAGGTGTATACTATTTAAATACAAATGAAAAACAAAAAGGGATTGACTTTGTGAATAAATCAGTAGAATTAAAGAGGTTGGTTCCAGCACAATGGCAATACAAGGCTTACGTAAACTATATAATGGCTAGTAGCTATTTTCAAAACGGAGATAATGAAAAGGGACTAGAGTTCATTGGAAAAGTATTAAACATAATTGACGAAGCAAAAAAAGTAAACATATCAAATCTTTCACCATTTATTTTTAACGATACAACACAAACATATTTAGAAAAAGCGTTCTATATAAAGAGTGGAATAGCAGGAAAGGAAATTAAAACAGAAAACCTTGTGTTTCAGAGTATTTTTAATATGGATGTCGACAGCAATGGTATTCCCGATCAATGGACTGTAAGTGATAAGTCAATTGTTGATGCTAAAATACACAATGGAGCATTTAATATAGGGAAAAATGATATGACAAAGAAACCGTATATATACACTAGGAATCTGGGCTTGGAACAAAACAACCAATACAAAATAGAAGTTGAACTTATAGATCCTGATAATATTAAGTCAATACCATATAGAATTCCTGGACTGTCCGAAAGAATTGAACAGTTGAATTTTAATGATGGTGTTTATTCTGCCGAAGTTTTGGTTTCTAATAAAAGTGATAAAAATATGCTTCATTTATATATTGAGAACAATTATGAAATAAAGAGTGTCAGGATAACCCAAATTAATTAGAAGAGCAGTAGAACAATGATATAAACGTTATTAGCAAAACAAGGAGTGTAAAACAATGGATGAAAAGGTTTGGTTGTCATCTCCTCATATGAGTGATGAAGGATATGAGATGGAGTATATTAAAGAAGCATTTAATACAAATTGGATAGCACCTCTTGGGCCAAATGTTACTTCTTTTGAAAATGAGCTTGCAGCTAAAGTTGGAGCTAAGGCAGCTTCAGCTACAACAACTGGGACAGCAGCTATTCATTTGGCACTTAAGGCAGTAGGAGTAAAAGAAGGAGACATAGTATTTTGCCAATCCCTGACTTTTTCAGCAACTGCTAATCCTATTATTTATGAAAAAGCAATTCCTGTATTTATAGATAGTGATCACAAAACATGGAATATGGATCACAATGCACTTGAAAAGGCTTTTGAAAAATATCCAAATGTAAAGGCTGTTATGGTGGTTCATCTATATGGACTTTCAGCAGATATGGACAGGATTGTCGAAATTTGTAAAAGATACAAGGTGCCTATTGTGGAAGATGCCGCAGAATCGTTGGGTACATGCTATAAAGGAAAGTATACCGGAACTTTTGGAGAATTTGGTACATTTTCATTTAATGGAAATAAGATTATAACTACTTCAGGAGGCGGGATGCTCGTATCCGATAATGAAGAGAAAATTGCAAAGACAAAATTCTGGGCTACTCAAGCGAGAGATAAAGCAAGGCATTACCAGCATAGTGAATTAGGGTTTAATTATCGGATGAGTAATATTGTGGCAGGGATTGGGAGAGGACAACTTAAGGTATTAGAAAAGCGAATTCAAAAGAAGAAGTATATATTTGAGTTTTATAAAAAAGAACTTGGTGGGCTTGAAGGTGTTCAATTTATGCCTATAAATGATTGGAACGTGCCCAACTATTGGCTTTCATGCTTGACTCTTAATGGTCCAGTGAAACCACTTGAAATAATGGAGGCGCTAGACGGAAGAAATGTAGAGTCAAGGCCGGTATGGAAGCCTATGCACTTGCAACCATTCTTTTCTAAATATGATTATATTGGAAGCAATGTAAGCGAGAAGCTCTTTGAGAATGGCATATGCTTGCCTTCTGATACGAAGATGACAGATGAAGATTTGGGGAAAGTAACCGAGATTATCAAGGAGCTGTGGAAGCAAAATGAAAATCAAAAAAGGATTTTATGAAAAATTTGTAAAAAGGCCTCAGGATTTTTTTCTTGCACTAATAGCTCTTATTATATTTAGCCCGTTACTGCTTTTTTTAACTATTGTTATAAGAGTTAAGATTGGTAGCCCGGTTTTGTTTACACAAGAAAGACCTGGTCTTAATGGAAGAATATTTAGGATTTATAAGTTTAGAACAATGACAAATGAAAAAGATGATAATGAAGAGTTGCTTCCTGACGCATTGAGGCTTAATGGGTTTGGCAAGTTTTTAAGATCAACAAGCCTTGATGAACTTCCTGAACTTTGGAACATTGTCAATGGAGATATGGCAATAGTTGGACCTCGGCCTTTACTGGTCCAGTATTTACCACTATACAATGAACAGCAAAAAAGAAGGCACGATGTTAGACCAGGCCTTACTGGGCTTGCACAGGTAAATGGCCGTAATGCTATTGACTGGGAGGACAAGTTTATTCTTGATGTAGAATATGTTGATAATGTTAGTTTTATCAGAGATTGGAAAATCATCTTCGTTACAATAAAGAAGGTTTTTGCCAGAGAAGGTATTAGTTCAGACACATCGGCTACTATGGAACCTTTCAGGGGAAGAAAAGTAAATCTATAATATATTTTAAAATATAAAACAAAGGGGAAACTTTTCTAAATGAAAGATAAACTCTTAATTATTGGAGCCAGTGGGCATGGAAAAGTAGTTGCAGATATTGCATTAAAAATGAATAAGTGGAAAAGTATCGCATTTTTAGATGATGACAATTCTATCAAGGCATGTATGAAACTGGAAGTCATAGGTAAAACTGAGGATATTCTTAAATATAAAGAAGAATACGATTTCTTTGTTGCAATTGGGAAAAATGAAACTAGGGAGAAAATACAAGAAAAGTTAGAAAGAAACGGATATTCATTAGTGTCACTGACTCATCCTAATGCTGTTATTGCAGCTAATGTTAAGATCGGTATAGGTACTGTAATTATGGCTGGTGTAGTAGTTAACAGTTCAACGCAAATTGGTAAAGGGTGCATTATAAATACAAGTTGTAGTTTGGATCATGATAATATTATTGAGGATTATGTGCACATTTCTCCCGGTGCTAATATAGCTGGAACAGTAAAAATCGGCAAGAAAAATTGGATTGGTATTGGTAGCGTTATAACGAACAATGTCAACATATGCAGTGGTTGTGTTATTGGTGCAGGTGCAGTGGTAATAAAGGATATTACTGAACCGGGGAAATATGTTGGTGTTCCGGTAAGGGGCGTATAGAAAAATGAGCAAAAATATTTGGATTTGGAATCATTATGCGACTAATATGTTCTTTGATAAAGCCGGTAGACATTATTGGTTTGCAGAAAACTTAATTAAATCAGGCTATAGAGTTACAATCTTTTGTGCATCGACAAATCATTTTTCTGGTACTAAAATTGATACAAATGGTTTTAAATACACGAAGGATTTAGTTAACGACATTTCTTTTGTATTTGTTGATACCCCAGAATATAAGGGGAATGGGAAAAAAAGAATAATAAATATGCTGTCATTTTACAGGAATATTTTTTTGGTGGCTAAGCAATACTCCAAAGAAAATGAAAAGCCCGATGTAATTATTGCATCTAGTGTGCATCCCTTGACTTTGGTAGCGGGAATCCAAATAGCTAAGAGATACTCAGTTCCTTGTATATGCGAAATAAGGGATTTATGGCCAGAGAGTATAGTTGAATATAGTTCATTAAGAAAGAATAGCCTTATAGCCAAAGCCTTATATTTGGGAGAAAAGTGGATTTATAAAAAAGCACATAATATAATATTTACAATTGAAGGTGGATGTGATTATATCAAAAACCAAAAATGGGATGAAAGTAATGGTGGTCCAATTGATATATCTAAAGTCCATCACATAAATAATGGGGTTAACCTTATTGAATTTGAAGAAAACATAAAAAACAATACTTATATTGATGAGGATTTAGATAATCCGGGAATATTTAAAGTTGTTTATGCGGGATCGATTAGAAAAGCCAATAATCTAAATTTGATTATTGAAGCTGCAAAATATGTAAGAAATAACTCAAGTTCAAAAATCAAGTTTCTGATATTTGGGGATGGTGATGAAAAAGCAGAGTTGGAGGACAAATGCAAAAAAGAGAATATCAATAATGTAATATTTAAAGGAAGAGTAAATAAAAAATTTGTGCCAAGCATACTGTCTAAGTCCAACTTAAATATTTTAAATTACTCAAATAATGAAATTTGGAAGTATGGCGGTAGCCAAAACAAAAACTTTGAATACCTTGCGTCAGGAAAGCCAATATTAAGCACAATTACCATGGGTTATGACATTATAAAAAAGTATGAGGCAGGAATAACACTTAGCAGTCAAAGCCCTGAAAATATTGGAAAGGCAGTTATATTTATCTCGAAACTGAGTAATGAAGAGTATGAAAGAATGTCAAGAAATGCAAGAAAAGCAGCTGAGGATTATGACTTTAAAGTTTTAAGCCAAAAGTTAATAAGTATTATTGAAGGAGATTAATAGTTCAAACAAATATAGTTTAAGAATGAGGGATTTGAAATGAAATTAGTAACTATCATAGGTGCTCGACCACAATTTATTAAGGCTGCGCCATTTTCGGAAGAGTTTAGAAAAAATCACAGAGAGGTTCTCGTTCATACAGGCCAACATTATGATGCTAATATGTCGGATGTTTTTTTTGAAGAATTAGGCATTCCAAAACCTGATTATAATTTAGGTGTGGGTTCAGGAAGCCATGGAAAGCAAACTGGAAGGATGCTTGACGGGATAGAAGAAATATTGCTCAAAGAAAAGCCAGATGGACTGCTTGTTTATGGAGATACTAACTCTACTTTGGCTGGTGCTTTAGCAGCTAGCAAGTTGCATATACCTGTGTATCATATTGAGGCAGGTTTACGTAGTTATAATAAGTTTATGCCTGAAGAACAAAATAGGATTCTCACGGATCATATTTCAGACTTGCTTCTTTGCCCAACACAAACAGCTGTTTATAATTTGGAAAGAGAAGGTATAGTATCGGGAGTTATAAATACTGGTGATATAATGTATGATAGTGTGCTTAGGAATATTGAGGTAGCTAACAACAAATATTCTGATGATAAGTGGATGGATGAATTAGAAATTGAAAATGGGAAATCATTAAAAGTTTTTGATAAAGGATACTATTTGGCTACTATTCATAGAGCAGAAAACACTGATGACCCAGACAAGTTATACAAGATTTTTAAGGCACTTAGTGGGTTGGATAAACCAGTATTACTTCCTATTCATCCAAGAACAAGGAAGTTGATTGAGGGTATTGATGTTGATTTGGACAATATCGTTATTGCAAAACCTGTCGGTTTTCTATTAATGCTTTATTTAACAGCTAATGCGTATATGATAATTACAGATTCGGGTGGATTGCAAAAAGAAGCATATTTTTTAAAAAAGCCTTGTACTACATTAAGAGATCAAACAGAATGGAATGAGACTTTAGGAAATGAATGGAATGTATTGAGCCGAATTGATGTTAAGGAAATCAAAATGAATGTAGAACGGAGATTAACATGTTTATTGCATCCCCAGCTAAACTCTTTTGGGGATGGAAATGCTGCAATAAAAATTTGCGAAGCAATTATTACTGGAGGTTAAATCTATGAATAATGTTAAAGAAAAACTGCTGAAAAAGACAGCAACGCTGGGGGTCGTTGGATTAGGATATGTAGGACTTCCGCTCGCTGTTGAGAAGGCAAAAGCTGGTTTTAAAACAATTGGATTTGATATACAGGAATCAAAAGTCGAAATGGTTAACTCCGGGAAAAATTATATTGGAGATGTTGTTAATGAAGACTTGGAAGGGATTGTGAGGTCTGGTTTATTATCTGCAACAACTGATTTTGCAAAGGTTGCATCAGCTGATTGTGTTTGTATCTGTGTACCTACGCCACTTGACGATCACCAGCAACCAGATATTAGCTATGTAAAATCTTCAGCAGAAAGCATAGTTCCGTATATGCATAAGGATATGCTGGTTGTTTTAGAATCAACAACATATCCTGGTACTACAGAGGAGCTGTTGAAGCCGATTTTGGAGAAATCGGGGTTGAAATGTGGTGAAGATTTTTATCTTGCATTTTCACCTGAAAGAGTTGACCCGGGCAATCTAATATATAAAACAAAAAATACACCAAAAGTTGTCGGAGGAGTTACAACTACCTGTACAGAAGTTGCTTCAGCACTTTATGAAGCAATTTTAGAAGCACCAATTCATAAAGTGTCATCTCCGGCAGTTGCTGAGATGGAAAAAATTCTTGAGAACACCTATAGAAATGTTAATATCGGTCTTGTAAACGAATTAGCTATTTTATGTAACAAGATGGGCATTAACTTCTGGGAAGTTGTAGATGCAGCAAAGTCGAAACCTTATGGATTTCAGGCATTTTATCCTGGACCAGGTCTTGGTGGACATTGCATTCCTCTTGACCCGTATTATCTCTCTTGGAAGGCTAGGGAGTATGGCTTTCATACTTCAATGATTGAATCCTCAATGATGGTAAATGACAGAATGCCTGAGTATTGTGCTGAAAGGTGTAGTAAAATCCTTAATAGATTTAAGAAAGCAATGAACGGATCTAGAATTCTTGTACTCGGTGTAGCATATAAACAAGATATTGAAGATTATAGGGAAAGCCCAGCAATACGAGTAATCGAAGAGCTTGAAAAACAAGGTGCCGAAGTTGTTTACTTTGACCCGTTTGTTTCAGAATATCATGAGCATGGCAAAGTTAAAAAGGGACAACCTTTGTTAACAGAGGAGCTGATAGAGAGTTCTGATCTTGTTATTGTTACAGCAGCTCATACAAATGTTGATTATAATTTTGTTCAGAAACATGCTAAGGTAGTGTTTGATACTAAGAATGCCATGAAACATATCGAGTTAAGAGAAAATATAGAGTTGTTATAGGGAGGGCTTGAAGTGAGTCTAAAATATGCTTTAATAGGATGCGGAAGAATCTCACCAAACCATATAGCTGCCGCTCTGGGAAATAACTTGGAAATTGTGGCATTATGTGATATTGTTGACGCTAAAATGAATAAAACCATTGAGAATTTCAATCTTCCAGGCAATACAAAAAAGTATTCGGATTACAAAGAAATGCTTCAAAATGAAAAGCCAGAACTTGTAGCTATTTGCACAGAAAGCGGGAAGCATGGGAAGATTGCATTGGATTGTATTGAAGCTGGAAGTAATTTAATAATTGAGAAACCAATAGCTTTATCACTTGAAGAAGCGGATCAAATTATCTTAAGAGCCAAGGAAAAGAATATCAAGGTAAGTTCGTGCCATCAGAATAGATTCAACAAATCTATCCAGAAAATTAGAGAAGCAATTGAGGAAAAGCGTTTTGGAAGACTGCTTCATGGCACAGCCCATATTAGATGGAATCGCGGCGAGGATTACTATAAACAAGCAAATTGGAGAGGGACTTGGGAGCAAGATGGTGGAGCACTTATGAACCAGTGTATTCATAACATTGATCTTCTGAGATGGATGATGGGTGACGAGATCATAGAAGTCGTTGGCATGACCGATAATATGATACATGATTTTATTGAAGCTGAAGACTTGGGAATGGCATTGATAAAGTTTGCAAATGGTAGCTATGGTATCGTAGAAGGGACTACCAACATTTATCCATCAAACCTAGAAGAAACTCTTTATATTTTTGGAGATAAAGGAACAGTTAAAGCTGGTGGTAAATCAGTGAATCTTATTGAAGAATGGCAATTTGCAGATAATCTTGATAACCCGGAAGAAATTAGAGAGAAGTACAATGAAAATCCACCAAATATTTATGGATTTGGGCATCAACCACTATATGCAGATGTTATTGATGCAATAAAAAATGACAGAGCTCCGTATGTTACTGCTGTAGATGGTAGAAATGCACTTGAACTCGTACTAGCCGTTTATAAATCAGCTGCTGAAGGAAAAAGTGTAAAGCTTCCACTTAAAAAATGCAGTACAATGGACTTTAAAGGGAGGTTCAATAGATGAGTTATTTTGTACACGAAAGCAGCTATGTTGATGAAGATGTTTCAATAGGGGAAGGTACAAAGATATGGTTTTTTTGCCATATTCATAAAGGTGCACGTATTGGTGAAAAGTGTTCACTAGGTCAAAATGTTAATGTGTCAAATAATGTTAAGATCGGAAACGGTGTGAAAATCCAAAACAACGTATCGGTATATGAAGGCGTAGAGTTGGAAGACTATGTATTCTGTGGGCCCTCAATGGTATTTACTAATGATTTGACACCTAGAAGTAAATACCCTAAGGGATCAACTGGCTATAAAAAAACTTTAGTAAAGTACGGAGCATCAATTGGAGCAAATGCTACAATAGTATGCGGAAATAGCATTGGTAAATGGGCTATGATTGCTGCAGGAGCGGTTGTAACCAGAGATGTTCCGGCTTATGCACTTATGGCAGGTGTTCCAGCTAAACAGATTGGGTGGGTATGTGAATGTGGTATACCATTTGAAAAAAGTCATGTTTGTAACGAGTGTGGAAGAGAATATATAGTTGAAAATAATGAGTTAAAAGAAAAGCAGAAGTAAACAAGATGGGAGCCTTGGATATGGAATTTAGAGATTTGAAAACTCAATATTATAAATATAAAGAAGAGATAGATTCTGCAATTCAAAAAGTACTTGAGAATACAAACTTTATCGGAGGAAATGAAATTCAGATATTAGAAAGTAGATTAGCTGAGTACGTTGGAGTTAAGCATTGTATTTCTTGTGCCAATGGAACAGAGGCTATGACGCTTGTTATGATGGCTTGGGATATAAAAGAAGGCGATGCGGTGTTTGTGCCTGACTTTACGTTTTTTTCAACAGGGGAAATTGTTTCATTTAGAGGAGCAACCCCTATTTTTGTAGATGTGGATAAAAAAACTTTTAATATTGATTCTGGTAAACTTGAAGAGGCCATCAAAAGGGTTCTTAGAGATGGAAAACTTAATCCAAAAGTTGTTATTCCAGTAGACCTGTTTGGGCTTCCGGCAGACTATACAGAGATTGAAAGGATTGCAAATAAATATAGTCTTAGAGTTCTTGAAGATGGTGCACAAGGATTTGGTGGAAGTATTAAGGGTAAAAAGGCTTGTAGTTTTGGACATGCTTCAACTACTTCTTTCTTTCCGGCTAAACCGCTTGGGTGCTATGGGGATGGCGGAGCTATTTTCACAAATGATGATCAGTTAGCTCATCTATTAAACTCTTTTAAAGTACATGGAAAGGGCGATAACAAATACGATAACGTTCGGATTGGAGTCAATTCAAGGCTTGATACAATTCAAGCTGCTGTGTTGAATGTAAAATTGAAGGCTTTTATTGATCATGAACTTGACGATGTAAACCGGTTCTACGGATTATACAATTTAAAGCTTGCTGGAATAGTTGAAACACCTGTTATACCGGAGGGATATGTATCAAGTTTTGCTCAATATACAATTAAACTAAAAAGTAAAGAAGAAAGAGATGCTTTGCAACTTGATTTAAAAGAAAATGATATTCCAAGCATGATATATTACGTTAAGCCAATGCATAAGCAAGAAGCTTTTTCTAATCTGGAATATGATGATAATGATTATAAAGTGACTAACCAATTATGTGATACTGTTCTATCATTGCCTATGCACCCATATTTAGAAGCACACGAAATAGATTATATTGCACAAATGATAAGTAAATTTATTGAGAGGAAAAGATAATGGAAATTCTACACGTTAATTCCTATTATTCGGTGGGAAAGTTCTACAAAAATTTATATGAAGCACAAATAGAAAATGGTCTAGACATTTCTGTTTATGTTCCTGTTTGTAAAAGTTTTCTCGACAATAAATTTGAATTTGGTAGCTATACTGCAATAAGTAGAGTTTATTCAAATTATGAGCGTTTAATTTTTCATTTAAAGCATTCAAAAATATACAAGGACTTGCTCCAAAGGTATAATATTGCTTCGTTTTCTTTAGTCCATGCACATTCATTGTTTTCAAATGGTTATATTGCACTCAAGCTCAAAAGGTATTTTAATATACCCTATGTTGTTGCAGTTAGAAATACTGACGTAAATATATTTTTTAAGTACGTGATGCATATGAGAAAGACAGGAATAGATATTCTAAATGAAGCATACCGAGTAGTATTTTTATCAAAATCGTATAGAGATCAGGTTATAAAAACTTATGTTCCAACTAGGTTAAGAAGTGGAGTTTTGAATAAATCTGTCATTATTCCAAATGGAATAGACCAATTCTGGCTTGATAACTTAAGTACACCAAAGAAACTGAATAGTCAAAAAAAAATAAAGGTATTGTATGTTGGAGCAATTAACAAGAATAAAAATATTACAACTACTATAGAAGCCTTGGATAAACTGATAAGTGAAGGATATAATGTGGAATTTACTGTTGTAGGAAAGGTAGAAGATAAAGAGGTATTTAAAAGTGTAAAATCCTCAGAGTTTACTAAGTATATAGATTATAAACCAAAAGAAAATTTGCTTGGGATATACTCTGAAAATGATATTTTTGTAATGCCATCAATCACAGAAACATTTGGTTTAGTATATGCAGAGGCTATGAGTCAGGGCTTACCGGTTATATATTCAAGCAATCAAGGGTTCGATGGACATTTTCAAGATGGTATGGTCGGGTATGGCGTGGATTGTTTTGATTCATATGATATTGCAAACAAAATTAAAGATACTATTAAGAATTACAATGATTTATCAGCTAATTGTATAACGGGTGCTCAAAACTTTAGGTGGAAATATATTAATGAGAGGTACATGGATATATATAGAGAGATAGACCGAGAAAATGGGACATGTAGATAGATTGGGTATGTTTAGGAAAGCAAGAAACGTTAAGTAATAAGAGTGTCAGTAATATTATTAATCAAACCAATAATATATCTTGACTTTACAAAAAAATTAATCTATTATTTTAAATTAAGTTGGTTGGTAAAAAAGTGGGTATTTTCAAATTATAAAGTTTCGATCTATTTTATTGTATTAAAACAATAACTACTACTTGAGGATGGAACTATGAAAGAAAACAAAGATACATTTACAAAACCAAAAACGGATCAATTAATAAGTATAGCATTGATGGCGTCGTATATATTGTTGACAATCCAGTATTTTATATTAATATATTTTAACTTGCTGGGCACATCTATTGGAGGCACAATACAAGCGATTTCCAAGATATTTGTAGGGTTGACGTATATTATTGCTTTACCAGGCGTAATAAAACGGATAAAATTTAAAATCTTATATTTTTACTTTATTGCAATTTTCATATTTTTATTTCAATATTTGATTTTTCCTAATAATAGGGTGTATCTTTTTGAAGTTTCAAGCGTATTTTTTGTGGTCTGCTTACCTGCATTTATATATAGTCAAAGTATTTACGACTTAAGGGTATTTATTGATATTATGAAGAAGGCAAGCATTATTGTATTTGCTTTTGCGGGGCTATTAAGTGTGATGATTTTTACTGGCAAAGCAGTAGTTGGTTTTTACAGCATGACCTTGTCTTATTATTTATTATTACCAACGATAGTTTTTATTGATGATTATTTTGATAATAAAAAGCTGACTAGTATTTTTATTTCCGTTATATCATTTGTTTTTATACTTACCCTAGGTTCAAGAGGGCCGATTTTATGTTTGATTGGATATTCAGCTGTAAAATTTTTTATATTTAATAGGAAAATTACTTTTAAAAGTATATTAATCTATATTTCGGGTTTTGTTACAGGTCTACTATTATTTATTAATTGGGAACAGCTAATACTATTTCTTTACAATTTATTTAAGAAATATGGGATTGAAAGTAGAACTTTATTATTATTTATGAGAACTAAACTTCATATGAGTGGCAGAGAAGATATATACAATGTACTCATTGGGAAAATATTAGACAGGCCTATAATTGGACATGGAATTCGCGGTGATGTTGTAATACTTGATGGGAAAGGGTTTTCACATAATTTCATTATTGAGATATTTATTAATTATGGGCTTATTATGGGCCCTATCTTGATTAGTCTAATTTTGTTTTTGCTAATAAAAGGTTTAAGCAGCAAGAATACTTATATGCTAAAGTTAGTGCTAATTTGGTTTTCAATAGGTTTTGTTCACTTAATGGTTAGTAGTTCTTATTTAATAGATTTTAAATTTTGGACTTTTTTAGGTATTTTATTAAATAAAGCAATTAGCCCAAAATTAACTAAGACCGTATAGGGCTGGACATAATTACTTATAGCCCGGGAGGTATATAATGAAAATTCTATATGTTACAACAGCATGGACTGGCTTAAATGATGTTCTATTTAATGGTGTTGAAGAACCAAGGGGTATGCCTGCATTTATAAAGCCCTTAAAAAGATTGATTGAAAGAGGCCATGAAGTCAAATTTTTGTTAATCCACAACTTTGAAAAGTTACCTGAATATAAGATTAATGTAAATTGGTTGAGGAAAGAACAAATTATTGGGGATATCAGATGGGAACTTAGCTTAATAAAGAAACCAATTAGTGCTATAAAGCTATATGCTATGACGTTTAAACTCTTGAAAGAAAATAAATATGATTTTGTATACGCACATGGGGAGTCAGCGGAGCCTAGTCGAATAGCTGCTAAAAAGTTAAATATACCTTTTGGGCACAGGTTATATGGAACTTTCTTATATGATTATATTTGTAAAAACGGCAAATTTAAAGCAAGTATTATTCATTACTTGGAATATAAAGTATTTTCATCAAAGAAGGACTTCTTATTGATAACAAATGACGGGTCAAATGGTGATAAAGCATTTTCACTTATTAATAAAAACAAAGAACCGTCAAAATTCTATTTTTTATACAATGGTATAGATCATTCAGAAGAAGTCAGTGAAAATATTCTAAAAGAAAGATTTTTAAGTCTTGGTGCGACACCGTTTTTGTTTTATGTTGCACGTATAGATAAATGGAAAAGACAAGAAGATGCAATTATGATTTTAAACTTAATTAATAAAAGAGGATATAATTTAAAATTATATTTAGCTGGACAGATTATTAATAAGGATTATTATGAAGAATTGAAAAAATTGATTCAAAAATTAGGACTAGAAGATAACGTGATTTATATGGGAGTAATTAACAGGGAGCAAATAAATATGATGTGTAAGTTAGCTATATGCTCATTCAGCTTATATGATATGTGTAACTTAGGAAATGTATTCCATGAGATGCTGTCATCTGGTGCGGTAATTATGTCAAAAAACGATGGCTCACTGGATAATTTCATTAACCACAAAGAGAATGGTTTTTTGCTTGATAATATTGAGGAGGCACCTGATTATTTAGAACAACTAATCAGGGATAAGGATTATGAAAGAAGTATCCGTGAAAATGCTATAAAAGTTTCCCGGAATAAGATGCTATCATGGAATGAAAGGGTAGATAAAGAAATCGAAATTATTGAGGGGTATGCAAAATGCAAAAGATGGTGAAGTCAAAATGTCAGGATTGAGAAAGGTGGCAAAGTCTGCAAGTCTGATAG
Organism: Bacillota bacterium; assembly: GCA_023398495.1. Taxonomy (GTDB): domain Bacteria; phylum Bacillota; class Clostridia; order Acetivibrionales; family Acetivibrionaceae; genus Acetivibrio. The sequence continues at coordinate 44,073 of JAEWSG010000244.1, read as the reverse complement.
TTGGGCTGTCATTGATTGGTAAAGTTAGTGGTTTTCTTAGGGAAGCATTAATGGCCTCTAAATTTGGAGTTAGCCTTGAGGCTGATACCTATATAATTGCTATTACAGCTACAGCATTTGTAGTAAGCATGATAAGTCATTCTTTAAATAGTACTCTGATACCTGTATTATCAAGTATAGAAGAGGCATGTGGCAAAAAAAGAAAAATAGAATATATAAACAATATTACGAATATCTTAGTGGTATTCTCTTTGGTAATTATTGCTATTAGTTGGTGCTTTTCACCTTTAATAATAAAATTGTTTGCTCAAGGTTTTGTAGGGGAACAATTTCAATTGGCTGTAAGGTTGAATAGAATGGCACTACCAATTATAATGTTTATTATATTAACCTCTATTTTTTCTGGTTTTCTACAGAGTGAAAAAAAGTTTGCTGCACCATCGTCTATAGGGATTTCTCTTAATTTAGTATTTATATTTTACTTTATATTTATGGGTAATAAGTTTGGACTAGTGGGCCTGGTTGTAGCAACTATTATAGCGTATTTATCCCAAGTATTTGTGCAGATACCGTCCTTAATAAAAAATGGATATAAGTATAAGCCGATATTTAATTTAAAAGATCAATATGTCAATAAAACAATTAGGCTCTCAATTCCTGTAATGATTGCACTAGCTGCTCAACAGATTAATGTTATTACTGAGAAGACTATGTCATCAACATTAGTTGAAGGAAGTATTGCTGCATTAAGCTATGCAGCAAAGACAAGCCTTATTTTTACAGAAATATTTGTAGTATCAATTACAACTGTAATATTTCCGATACTCACTGAATCATTTAATAAAAATGGAATAGAAGCTTTGAAGAAAGTTATGATTGATGGATCTAAACTAATCGCACTAATTACGATTCCTGCATCAGTAGGTATGGTAGTATTGTCAGGTCCGATTATCAGGCTTATTTTTGAAAGAGGTGCGTTTGATAGCAGTGCTACTTCAATGACTTCACAAGCGTTTATGCTCTATAGCGTTGCAACTTTATTTATTGGTTTTGAAAGATTATTACAAAGTGTATATTACTCGCTTGAAGATACTAAAACTCCAATGGTATGTGGAATTTTACAGGTTGGTACAAATATTCTGTTTAATTTTTTACTTGTTAAGAGTATGTCTCATAGGGGATTTGCGTTATCAACAACAATTGGCCATGGTATAGCTTTTCTGGTACTATATTATATGCTTAACAAAAAAATAGGAAGCTTAGGATTAAAAAAGAATGGAACTTATTTTTTAAAAATAAGTATTGCATCTTTTCTTATGGGAGTTATAGTGAATAAAATGTATAATTATTTATGTATATACTCCAATATGCTTAAAATTAATGAAACGATTTCCTTAGTTTTTTCTGTTTTTTTAGGAGGGATATTATATGCAGCTATTTGTTGGGTTTTAAAAGTGAAAGAAATTAATACATTATATACCATTTTTAAGAAAAAATTGAGAATGGGTTAATATAAAAATATTTATAGCAGAGTCAGGCAATAAGGCTTACAAAAGGATAATGCAAACAATAAAACGTATAAATCAGGAGGCGTTATTATGAAGAAGGAAAACATAATCTGCAATAGGTGTGTTATGGACAGTACAATACCTAATATTACATTTGACAGCAAGGGTATATGTAGTGAATGCACAAAGTATTTTGATAAGTTAAAAGCGGCGCCGTACTACGTGGGTAATGGTTCAGAAAAATTGTCAAAATTGTTGGCAGAAATAAAAGAAAAAGGAAAAAACAATAACTATGATTGTGTTGTTGGATTAAGCGGTGGTATAGATAGTTCATATGTAATGCATTTGGTTGTCAAAAACGGACTTAGGCCCTTGGTAGTGCATTTGGACAATGGTTGGAATACAGAAATATCAGAACGGAATATCCAAAATATTATTAGCAAATTAAATTTAAAAATGCATAGTTTTAAACTTGACTGGGATGAATTCTCTGACTTACAGAGATCATTTTTATATTCATCAACTCCCCATTGTGAACATCCTACTGACCATGCTATTCTAGGGCTGATATATAAATTGGCAGCTGAAAATAATATAGAATATATAATAAGTGGTAGCAATGTCAGCACTGAAGGTATTGGTGTTTCAGTAGGATCAGTTGGGCAGCGTGATTGGAAGTATATAAAAAGAGTTCATAAATTGTATGGAAAGCAGAAATTAAAAAGTTATCCACATTTTACAATGCTAAAGATGACTTATTACAAGGTATTTAAAAAACAAAAAACAATTAATATACTAGATTATATAGATTATGACAAAGAAAAAGTTATGGAATTTTTAAAATCGGAATACGGCTGGGAGTACTATGGAGGAAAGCATTATGAGTCTGTATATACAAGATTTTTTCAAGCATATATACTTCCCGAAAAATTCAATATCGATAAGCGAAAGGCTCATTATTCATCACTAATTATGTCTAAGCAAATGGAGAGAAAAGAGGCTATAGAAGAATTAAAAAATAATCCATACCCTAGAGGTTTGCTTGAAAAAGACAAGGCAGAATTTTTGGAAAAATTAAATCTTACAAATGAGGAATTTGATAAAATTATGAAGCTGCCTATAAAATCATTTGAGGACTATCCATCATATGAAAAATCTACATGGTATAAATTTATCAAGAAAACTTATATGACAGTTAAACCTATATTCAAATTCTAACTACAAGGGGATGGTATAATGGTCTTTGACAAGAAAATTATAGAAAGTCAAGAATTAGATAAATATCATACGGCCTCTTTTGATGGTCTAAAATGTTTCTATAGGGGATTTGTATTTTGCTCAGGGAAAAAAGCGGGCGAAGATAGTGTTGATAGTTTATTATGCGAATACAGTAAAGATAGAGTATTAAATTTAAAAAACTTCTATGGTGCTTATCATATTATTATTATTGACACAGTACGTAATGAGGTTCTGTTTTTTGGTGATAATGCTGGAAATTGTTGTTTTTACTATAGTCAAAATGAAAAGGTAATATGCGATAGTTTTCTTGAAATTACTAATAAACTTAAATCCATTACCCCGAACCATGATGCCATAGTGCAGTTCTTGAGTTTCAATTGTATTTACAGTTATGAAACTATTTGTAAAGAAATAAACAGAACTAATTCTATGGAATATTATATTTTAGCTAATAATGGTATTCAACCCCATAAAAAGATATTACCCAAATTAGGGGAAGATATAAAGTATAATAATTTCGGCGAATTTATGAAGGATTTGTCAAATGCAATAGAAGGTTTAAATATAGCGGATGTAATTACTGGAGGTACCGATAGCAGGACGGTATTGGCACATTTATGTGCATTAAATATGGCATTTAAACTTGTAATATCGGGAAGTGACAAATCACAAGATGTTTTAATTGCCAAAGAAATTGCGAAGGTACTAAACAAGGAAATATATATCAGTGATGAAAACATTGAGAAATTTGATATCGAGCAATTTAAAAGTTTGTTTGAAAGAAGTGATGGTGTATATGGGGTTTTATCAAGATATAGATTGCATAAGAAAAGTAAAATGCTTGAACAGATGGATATTGATCTGGAATTAGGAGGTGTGGCAGGGGAGTTATATAAAAATAGTTTTATTAACCAGGATTTTCCGTTCTATAATTCTGGGAAGGTTAACCAAGATAAGTTTTATAAAATGAAAATTAATCCCTCCTGCTTTAATCAAAAATTTTTTACAGATATGTTTATTCATAAGCAGCAAGAGATGAAAAATAAAGTTATAAACAATCTGTTTGACGAGCAAGACAATAAAAAAAGCAGGTTGTATTACAAGGTTGGGGCTGAAATACTTAGGCATAGAATGATTACATTGTCTAACTCAAACAACTTATCCATACCTTCAATATCACCATTTTCAGAAATTGATGTAATGAATTTGACTTACAGTGTAAATCCATGGAAATTGGAATTAAATAAATGGCAAAGAAGAGAAATATCAAAATATTACCCCAAAATCTCAGCAATCAGAACGGAGAGAGGGATATCCTTAATTGACAAAAAAAGTACTATTATAAAGGAGGCAATCAGTTCGTACGTATTTTTGTTCAAGATAGGACTTAGAAGACTGTTGGGTGCCAAGAGCCAAACTTTAAACGAAAATAAGACGCAAATTTACGATGCAGTTAAAAAATTGAAAATATATAAAACTGCAATACAAAAATGCATGGAGTTAAATATATTGAATAAGCAATGTAATATTGATGAATTACCTGATGATTTAATTGATAGGTTGGTAACTGTTTCCTTAGTCTTTTACGGGCAAGAATTATTTTCTATACAGTAATTACTGAACTATTGGGAAGCTGTATTTAACTTTGTTTAAACGACTGTTAAAATCTGGGTTCAATGGATCAAGGTATATGATTTCGCGAAAAAGTTAAATTAATAAATTAAAATGTTATCCGCGGAATATATAGTATAAGTAAGGTTTGGAGAGATGACTTATGAGTAAAATTAATTATATTATAAAAAAATATCTGCAATAATAATCTTTATAATAGGTAATATTTTTGCACTGATTATTTATGATAGAAAATATCTAAAGAGTAGATATTTTAAGGGTGGGATTACTGCAGCTGGTTGGAGAGGGGTTTATACTGATTTTATGTCTAGAGTTTTATTAGGTGTTAACAGGGGAGTACCGTTTCCGGTTTCGCCAAGAGTTATCGTTATGAACCCAAAAAATATTGTATTACACATTGATGACTTAGATAATTTTGAAGGTATTGGTAATTACTATCAGGCACTAAATTGAGGGATTATTACTATCGGAAAGCATTGTCAAATAGCACCTAATGTTGGGATTATAACATCAAATCACGATGTTTACAACCCAGAAAGACATACTGAAGGAAAGAATGTAACTCTTGGTGATAATTGTTGGATAGGAATGAATAGTGTAATTTTACCAGGTGTAGAACTTGGAGAAGGAAATATAGTTGGTGCAGGTGCGGTTGTAACTAAGAGTTTCCCTGAAGGACATTGTTTGATTGCAGGTAATCCAGCCAAAAAAATAAAAAGTTACTAAGCTTAAATATTGTATATTAAACAAATGTATTCCATTAAATGTAATTTCTGATATTGGTTTGGTAACTAATTTTACTAGTAATGTTAATCTTAAGGAATGCTTGTATTTTAGGTTCAAAATGAATTATAATTCATATAGGGAAGATCAATAAGTGTTGTCAGGGGGTCAGATATGAAACGAAGAATAAGGGCAAACGCATTAATTTTCTTTGACGTAATACTATTTAATATATCGTTAATTTCTTCATATCTCTTAAAATTTGATTTCAGCTACACAAGTATACCTGAACGCTTTACTCAGCCTATACTAAAGCTGGCATTAATAGCTACCTGCGTTAAGATTATTACCTATATTGTATTCAGACTTTACAACAGCCTTTGGAAGTACGCAGGAATATATGAAATGGGTTTAATAGTAGCAGCATCTTTTGTAAGCAATTCTATAATGATAAGTTATATATTCCTGTCCCGGACACCTGTTCCAAGAAGTATATTCCCAATATGTATGCTTACAGACGCATTCCTTATAGCAGGTATTAGATTTGCGTACCGTATTTTCAGGAGAGTAATTAAGGGTGAAATAATACGCACCAAAAATTCAAGAAGGGTTCTGATATTTGGTGGTGGTGATGCAGGAGCAATAATTGTGAAGGAAATGAAGATGCATCCAGAATTAAAAAGCACCCCGGTGGCTATAATTGACGATGATTTGTTTAAGCAGGGGAAAAAAATTAACGGTGTACCTATTAAGGGCCAAAGAAAGGATATTCTAAATGTAGTTGAAAAATATCAAATAGATGAAATAATAATTGCAACACCTTCTGCAAGTAATAAGGACATAAACGAAATATTTGCCGAATGCTCCAAAGCCCAATGCAAGGTTAAGATACTGCCTTCGGTATCACAGCTTATTGACGAGACGGTTGTGATGCAAAAAGTAAGGGACGTCAATATTGAGGACTTGCTTGGAAGGGATCCGATAAACCTTGATGTGAATGAGGTCTCATCCTACATTAAGGGTCAAGTGGTTCTCGTAACTGGTGGAGGAGGATCTATAGGTTCAGAGCTTTGCAGGCAGATTTCAGGGTTTTCACCCAAAAAGCTGATTATACTAGATAACTATGAAAATAATGCCTATGAAATACAAAATGAGTTGTTATATAACAATCCTCAATTTGAGCTTCATACAATAATTGCTAATATAAGAGAAAAACAAAGGCTTGAAAGTATATTTGAAATGTACAAACCTGATGTTGTGTTTCATGCAGCAGCACATAAACATGTTCCGCTTATGGAGGCTAACCCTACTGAGGCCATTAAGAATAACGTGTTTGGAACGCTTAATGTTGCTGAATGTGCGGACAAGTTTGGCGTAAAACGTTTTGTACTTATATCTACGGACAAGGCTGTTAACCCAACCAATATAATGGGGGCTACAAAGAGGATTGCTGAGATGGTTATTCAGGCAATTAACCGCATCAGCAAAACAGAGTTTGTTGCAGTAAGGTTTGGAAACGTTCTTGGAAGTAATGGAAGTGTAATACCTCTATTCAAAAAGCAGATTGAACAGGGTGGGCCGGTTACCGTAACGCATCCGGAGGTTACCAGGTTCTTTATGACTATACCTGAGGCTGTTCAGTTGGTAATACAGGCAGGGGCTATGGCAAAAGGCGGAGAAATCTTTGTTCTTGATATGGGTGAACCGGTTAAAATTTGTGACCTGGCCAAAAACTTGATAAAATTGTCCGGATTTGAGCCGGATGTTGATATTAACATAGAATACACGGGATTAAGGCCTGGAGAAAAGCTTTATGAAGAACTCCTTCTTAAAGAAGAGGGACTAGAATCTACAAAAAACAACAAGATATACGTGGCAAAGCCAATTCACACTGATTTGGCTCTTCTTAAGAGAGAATTGGATTGTCTTAAGGAAATCATTATGAAAGATTCTGATGGTATATCAGAATATATAAAACTTATAGTACCGACATATAAAAAAGCGGAAAATGGCAATTGAGAATTGAAATAGGGCGGTCAATGACCGCCCGTAAATATAAACGTTACAATTAAAGTTATACATTTTATAGATTTATTGATATTTCTGTTATGAGGCTCGAATATTTAGCTTAAATAGCTTGTCCTTATAACTTATTTTATTATAATGATCTAAAACTCTATCTAATCTCCTGCTATAATGCTGAACTTCTTCGTCTAAAAGATTAAAACCCTTGATTTCAATTAGTCTGTTTAACTTGAGGTGCATTCCGGTAATAAGATAATACATTAATTCGTTTGACATTTGCAGCCCCCCTGAACTAGGATAATGAAATGCAAGAAAGCTTATGCAGAAATAGATGTAGTTAATTTATGAAAAACTTCTTACCCTATTATAACACATTTTGGAATCAAATCAACATAATACATAATATTTTAATAACTTAATTCTTTTTCTTTAATTCTTTTTTGGTCATAATTCTATAAATTGGTTGGGTTGTCTTAAAATATATATTCTATTTTGTAATATAAATGTTATAATTATATAAGCATAAGGGAAAAACGCTTCACTTTTTTGTCAGGCTAATTTTGTAAATTCCTATTCTGCGATTTTAGAAGGGCATTTTCTTGAATGTAAAAATGTTTGAATTATAACTTCCATAAACAAGGGGGTATTTTGTGAACGCGAAGGTATTAATTGTTGATGATGAGAAAAACATTGTGGATATTTTAAAATTTAATTTGGTCAAAGAAGGATTTCAAACTATTGAAGCCAATGATGGAGAACAGGCTTTAGAATGTGCTTTAAGGGAAAAACCTGATCTTATTTTGTTGGACATTATGTTACCGAAGATGGACGGTTTTACGGTGTGCCGCAAGATTAGACAGACTAGTTCTATACCTATCATAATGATAACGGCCAAAGAGGAAGAGGTTGACAAGGTTTTAGGTCTTGAGTTGGGTGCAGATGATTATATTACCAAACCTTTCGGTACCAGAGAGTTAATGGCTAGAGTAAAAGCAAATCTAAGAAGGGTATCAATTGATAATACTGTCACCCAAGCGACTAATGCGCTAAGATGTGGAGAGCTCGAAATTGACATAGACCGCTATGAAGTTAAACGGAATAATCATGTAGTTGAGCTTACTCTTAGGGAATTTGAACTGGTAAAGTTCCTAGCACTTCAGCAGGGTCAGATATTTTCCAGAGAAAGCTTGCTGGAAAAAGTATGGGGTTATGAGTATTACGGTGATGTGCGTACTGTAGATGTTACAGTTAGGAGACTTAGGGAGAAGGTAGAGGCAGATCCAAGTAACCCGAATTACATTATGACTAAAAGAGGGGTTGGATATTATTTCAACAAGGTTAGCTAAGGAATAGCCATACCTAAAGAAAGAGTGAATTGCGAGGGCTGATATGTTTTTTAGGAATTTGCAGTTTCTAAGAAGTTTGCAATGGAGACTTGTTATTATATTTATACTTGTAACAGTTGCTTTGATGATTACAGTGAGTGTTGCATTAAACTATTTTATGGAATCTGCCTACTATGAAGATTTTAAAGGCAGAATAGATAAAGGATTTGAGAGTTGGGGAATAAGTGATAATCCTACTGAGAGTGAAATAGTTCTGGACCTAAAAGATAATTATAGTGCAACTGTTCTCTTTATGGTTAGAGACTATGTAACATACACTGTAATCGAGAAAAATTCAAATAAGATTGTACATTCAAGTGACAACCTGTTTGAAGAAGATGGTGACAAATTTATAGAAGAAATTATTAACTCAAAAAACTTTTTATCCGCCCTTGCAGGTAAAAATGGAAATGAGGGAAGAGCTATTCACAGCAGTGACAGAGTGTTTTTTGACTATGCCAGAGAAAAAGGGAATTTCATTTTATATTTCAGGTTTTACAAAGATGAATGGGGAGTTGTACTGAACAAGTTTAACAGTATTATTCAAAATGCATTTTTAATTGCCATTATTCTGTCTTTACTATTTGGGTATATGCTTTCTAAGACCATTACCATACCGATAGTAAATTTGATGCAAAAAGCCAGAAATATAGCGGAAGGTGACTTTACACAAGTGGCAGAAGTTAAGTCCGATGACGAAATAGGAAAGCTTACTAGAACCTTTAATTATATGGCAAAAGAGCTGAAAAAGACTTTAAATGAAATATCACGTGAGAAAAACAAGATTGAGACAATCTTAAACTATATGACAGATGGCGTCATTGCTTTTAACTTAGACGGTGAAGTAGTCCATGCAAATCCGGTATCAAAGCTATTGCTGGGTGTAGATGAATTTAATATAAATTTTAACGAATTTTCAAATAAGTACAATTTAGGAATAACCATAGAAGAGATGCTCTACCTTGACACATTTAGTACCAAAGAGGCCAGCCTTAGCTTTGATAATAAATTTATTCAGGCATATTTTGCTTTGTCAACAGATGATCAGGAAAAAGCAGAAGGTATTATTGCAGTTTTACATGATATAACTGTTCAACAGAAACTGGATAATATGAGAAGGGAATTTGTTGCAAATGTTTCCCACGAACTAAGAACGCCATTGACATCAATTAAAAGCTACTCAGAGACACTTATGGATGGTGCCCTTGATGATAAGGAGACAGCTTACAGATTTCTGAATGTAATAAACTCTGAAGCAGACAGGATGACGAGGTTGGTTAAGGATCTGCTTCAACTTTCAAGGCTTGAAAATGAGCAAACACAGTGGAATATGCAGGTGTTTTCCTTTGAAAATCTTGTCAGAGACTCAGTTGAAAAGATTGAACTGTCCGTAAAGGAAAAGAGACAAATAATTGAGTGCTTTTCAATAGGAGATAAACCGCAGGTTTTAGCGGATAAGGATAGAATTGAGCAAGTTATCCTCAATGTGCTTACTAATGCAATCAAATATACACCTGAGGAAGGAAAAATTATTGTATATATAGGTAAAATGTACAGTGAGGCGTATGTAAAAGTAGCTGACTCCGGCATAGGAATACCTGAGGAAGATATGAAAAGAGTTTTTGAAAGGTTCTACAGGGTTGATAAAGCTCGTTCCAGGGAAATGGGGGGGACAGGGCTTGGTCTTTCCATAGCAAAGGAGATAATTGAAGCACACAATGGGAGTATTTCGATTTCAAGCCAGCTTGGCAAGGGGACTGAAGTGACAGTAAAATTGCCGGTATATAATGGCGGGGAGTAAGATATATAGATCTATAGTTCGTCTGTTTATTACAGCTTAAAGCTTAATATGTAATTGAATCTTAAATGTCATGTAACAATTTTGTAACATATATATTATATAATATAAGTATAAATGATTCGGGTATAATATATGTTAAAGCATGTACCCATTAAAGGTGGTTGGGAGATGTACAAGAAAATTATTTACATATTCACGCTGGTTTTATTGATAACCAGTTTAAGTGTAACATCCTTTGCACAGGGAGTAGAAAACCAGAAGCTGCTCAGTGAATATTCAGTTTTGACTGAAAGGGATACTAACGATACTAATCAGTTTTTAGTTACCATAACTCGTCCCGAGGGTGACGAATCTACTTTTAAAAAATCTTATGTTGTGTGCGGTAATTCAGTTAAGGAAGAAATTAGTGTTATGCTCCTTATATATGACAATGAGACACGCAAATACAAGCCTTTTGCAAATACAGATGGAGATTACATATGGGATATTGGTGCTTCTGGTATATTTATGAAAGAAGTAATTCTTCCGAACAAAGGTGCAAATGATATAAGAGTTATAGCTTACAAGAAGAACGAGACCGATAAATTAGTCAGTAAAACAAATCTTCAGATTAACAGTTTTAAGGTTTCTTTATTAGACAATGGAATAAAAGAAGCCATAAAGAATGGATTTTTGAAAATTACGGATATGCTTAACGGTTTATTTAATAAATAGGAAATAATGAATGCTTCTACTGATTTTTCGAGGCTATCATGCATCAAATAAGTTTCGAACGGAGAGTACAGTGGAAGGCTATAATTTACCATTACTAAGAAGGTGTCTGGAATAAAAAAGATGAGACGGTTTAGATTTGAAAGATTTAAATTGTACATATTAATGGTATTGGTTATTACGAGTTTTATACAGGTAGGAATCCTTTGGAGTTATCAAAATGAAGGGTTACCTACTAATTTTTTATGGAGTATTTTTGCCAACAGCAAAAATAAGGTTTCCATTGATGTGGGTGATTATGTTAAACCATATAGAATTACTGCTACAGAAGGTTATGGTGAGGCGCATTTTGTAATTGATGAAAATCACTCTTATTTTGATAAGCTTTGGAATGAAGTAGAATATTACATGTCAGTTTTATTAAGCGGTAAAAATATCGTTGAGAAGCAGACATATTCTGAAGATTATTGGGGAGATGTTGTTGTAAAAAAGAGTTTTGTGTACGAGTTCAAGGCAAAGATCAGTACAAGCATACTTGCTTCATTGTTAAATGTTGAAATTGCTTCAAGCCACGAATTTGACGGTATATATAAAATGGCTTTGTTGCCAAGAATAGACTCAAATAACAATATTGGTTTTTATGTTTATGATGGGACTAGGACCTATGGTTTTGTTCTGAAATTCAAGCCCAAGGGATTAAGCAGAGAGGATTATAACACTATGCTTGCAACGCTTGAAGAAGGCGATGATTCTTATAGCTATGTAGTAATGGGAGAGTGGTTGGGTATCAACAAAACTCCCTATAGTGTAAAGCCGGATGTTTTAATTCCACAGGGAAGTGAAACAGAAGATTTTGATGATATAATAAGTATGGTGCCGCAGGATATACAAAATCTTGATCCTGACAAGAAAGATGATCTGGAAAAGATTGCAACTGATGTTTTGGGAAACGATAAAGACAGATTAACCTGGGGAATTGAGATGGATAATTCCATAGTATTTAGAAATCCAAGTAAAACTTATAAACTTTATAGAGATGGAATGTTGGAATACAGATATTTACACCAATTTGACAAGTCGGATAAAGGGAGCCAGATAGAAGCTTTGGAAGTTGCCCTCAAGTTTATCGGCGATAAGGTAAAGCTGGTAAAAGGAGCCGAAATTTATTTTACAGGCGTCAAAGAAAATTATGAGGGATACTATACTTTTACCTTTGATTATAAAGTCAATCAAAGATATATTTGTTTTTATAAGTATCCAGTAGGCTCAAAGGATGAACAGTATGTAAACAATGCCATAACAATCAGAGTAAATAAGAAAAAGGTGCTCAGTTGCTTCTGGATACTAAAGGAGTTTTCAGTTGGAAGCAATAGTTTAAAAATAAGGACTTACCCCTATGATATCCTTGACGAGGTCTTTAAGAAATATGAGTATTTAAACTTTAACAATTTTTCTGTAAAAGACGTGAGCATGTCGTATGAAATGAAGTACAGTACTGTTGATAAGCATTTGAGGCCGGTTTGGTTAATAGAATCGATTGATAATAAATACTATGTAGTTGAAATGAAAGAGAAAAAAGGGGACTGACTATGGACTGGGCGAGGGCTAAAAATATATTGATTTTAATCTTTGTTCTTTTAAACCTTTTTCTTCTGTCAATGATGACAGACCTTTTTAATTTCGACAATATATCAGGTGAGGCAATTGATAGTACACTTAAGGTACTTAAAGATCGTGGGATTATTGTAAATTGTGAAATTCCCGTATATAATAAACCAATAGGTACATTGATCAGTTCTGATACAATGTTTGACAAAGATTTAATAATTAAGTGTTTTTTTGGAGATGAGAAGTATATTGAAGATGATCTTGGTACAGGTATAATGGCTGTTTGTGGAAATAAAGAATTGATGATAGATAAGGCAAATACGTTTGTTTATAAAAATAAAGCTCCAAAGGAGCCAATTGATCTTAATAACGTAAAAGCAGTTCATAGCTATCTCACAGACTTATTTAAGGGGTTGGATGTATCATTTGAGAAATTCCATATAGATAGGGTGGAGGAATTACCAGATGGGCAAAAGAATTATATTTTCAGGCAAAAAAAAGATGGGTTTTGGTTGTACAGCAATTATGTGTATATAACAATATCGAAATCTGGAATTATTTATCTGAAATATAATATGAGGAATGTGGATGAATTTACTAAGGGACAAAAGATAATGCCTGCTTATCAAGTTCTGATAAAAAATCTGATTCACGATAAAGGTACAGTATTGGAAAAAATAGATGTTGGTTTTGGTGAACAATTCATGGGTGAAGATACAAAAGTACTGGACGATTTGCCTGTATGGAGGATAACGCTTCGAAAGGATGCAAAAATAGAGGAAAGGTACTACAAAGTTTATAATGGTGAGGAAGTAAAATTAAATGTTAAATAAACAGGTTAATTAATGAATTTTAGATGTGTAACTTATTGATATATAGTAATATAATTACTATGGAATGTTTTGCCGGTTAAAAGAAGATGAGTGGGGGCGTTGTTTTTGGAGAAGTTTGTTATTAAAGGCGGCAGGCCGCTTATTGGAGAAGTAACCATAAGCGGAGCCAAGAATTCAGTAGTAGCTGTCATACCTGCTGCGTTGTTAGTTGATGGACCCTGTATAATTGAAAATATTCCTGAGATAAGTGATGTAAGAATTTTAATAGATATTTTGCAAGAGTTGGGGTGTGAAGTTGAATTCAACGGAAAAGACAGTATAATGATCAATTCCCAGTATGTCAGATCAACTGCTGCTACATATGATATGGTAAAAAGTCTTAGAGCGTCCTACTATTTATTGGGTGCATTACTTGGAAGATTTGGTAAGGCGGAAGTTGCTTTTCCTGGTGGATGTGATTTTGGTTATAGGCCTATAGATCAGCATATGAAAGGTTTTGAAAAATTAGGAGCAACTGTTGAAATAGATCATGGAGTAATTAAGCTTGAAGCACAAAAGCTTGTAGGAAGCCAGATTTATATGGATGTGGTTAGTGTTGGAGCAACTATTAATGTTATGATTGCAGCTGTAAAGGCTGAAGGCACAACTATAATTGAGAATGCTGCTAAAGAGCCACATGTCGTTGATGTAGCTAACTTTTTAAATGCAATGGGAGCAAATATTAAAGGAGCAGGTACCGATGTAATTAAAATAAAAGGTGTAACAACGTTATCTGGCGGAGCTACCCATTCTGTTATTCCCGATCAGATTGAAGCGGGGACTTTTATGATTGCTGCTGCTGCAACAAAAGGTGATGTTACAATAAGGAATGTGATACCAAAGCATCTGGAATCGCTTAGTGCCAAACTCATTGAAATGGGAGCAAAAGTTGAGGAGAACGGAGATTGGATAAGAGTTATAGGACCTGACGAAATATTAAAAGTGAATATCAAAACTCTTCCATATCCGGGGTTTCCTACTGATTTGCATCCTCCTGCTTCGGTTTTGCTTTGTTTGGCGGACGGTACCAGCACAGTTACTGAAGGTATATGGGATTCCAGATTCCAGTATGTTGATGAATTGAAACGTATGGGGGCACAAATTAAGGTTGAGAGCAGAATGGCTGTATTTGAAGGAATACCAAAACTTTCCGGTGCACCGGTTAAAGCCACTGATTTGAGGGCCGGAGCGGCAATGATCATTGCAGGGCTGGTTGCAGAGGGTGAAACTGAAGTATATAATATAAACTACATAGATAGAGGGTATGAATGTATTGAAGAGAAGCTGAGAAGTCTTGGGGCTGATATTGTCAGAGACGGAAAGTAGTTATCTTAATAATTTATAAACCTCTAGCTTCCTAAATAGTCAGGAGAAATAACAAATGATGAAATTTTGTAGTTTATATAGTGGTAGTAGTGGAAATTGCCTTTTTGTATCAGATGGAAAAACCAATATACTGGTTGATTCCGGTCTAAGCGGTAAAAGGATTATAGAAGCACTTGTTGCCATAGGGGAAAAACCCTCGGAGCTAAGTGCTGTTTTAGTTTCTCATGAGCACAGTGACCATATAAGAGGAGCGGGTATACTTTCCCGTAAATTTGACATACCGGTTTATGCTAACGAAAATACTTGGAATGCTATGGAACACGAGCTTGGACCTGTAAGCATCAAGAATAAAAGGTGTTTTGAAAATTGTAAGGAGTTTGAAATTGGTAATGTTTTTGTCAAAGCCTTTCCAATTCCTCATGATGCAAGTGATCCCGTAGGTTTTAACTTTTTCTTAGACAATAAGAAAGTAACCACGGCTACAGATATTGGACATATGACTAATGGGCTGCTGAAATATTTAATGGGCAGTGATCTTTTATTGCTAGAGTCAAATCATGATATAGAAATGGTTAAAGTAGGCCCGTATCCTTGGCCTCTCAAAAAGAGAATACTGGGTGATAGGGGGCATCTGTCAAATGAAATGGCGGGAAAGGTAGTGGCATATCTGGCTAAGAATGGAACGAAAAAGTTCTTGTTGGGGCATTTGAGCAGGGAAAATAATTTTCCAGAGCTAGCATACCAAACCGTTTGTAATGTGCTTAGCGAAAATGACATTTGTGCAAAGAAGGATATAATGCTTTCGGTAGCTTTACGTGATAGAGTTGGGGCAGTGGTAGAGGTATAGGGGGGAGTATGAAACTGACATTAGTTGCAGTTGGAAGGCTTAGGGAAAATTACCTTAAGGAAGGTATAAAGGAATATAGTAAAAGGTTGTCTAGATTTTGCGAGCTTCAAATTGTTGAAGTGGAGGATGAGCAGGCACCTGAAAACTTAAGCCAATCTCAGGAAGTTAATGTAAAGAAGAAGGAAGCTGAACGTATTTTAAAGAAAGTAAAAGATAGTTCGCTATTAATAGTATTAGATTTAAAGGGAAAAAAGCTAAACTCCGAAGGATTTGCAGATAAGTTGAATTCTTTTTTTATTTCAGGTAAATCAAATATTACATTCATAATTGGAGGTTCCCTTGGGCTAGATGATGAACTGGTTCAAAAGGCAGATTACAGAATGTGTTTATCCGATATGACATTTCCGCACCAGTTGGTCAGGCTGATATTGCTTGAACAGATATACCGGGCGTTCAAAATATTGAACGGAGAGACGTACCATAAATGAAGGTATACTCTTTGTTTAGATATCCAACTTTTCACTAATAGTCTAAACGCATTTTCCTTAGTTTAAGCCAATAAAAATTTTTAGGAGATTAATTATAATCTCCTGTTTTTATTTGAGTCATTATTGACAAAAGTAGAACATATAATATATACTGTATATATACAGTATATACAGTATTAACTCTGAAAGGAGCAGATGATGGATATAATTTTATCGAATTCTTCCGAGCAACCTATATATGAGCAGATAACTTCACAGATAAAGGATAGCATTATTAAGGGCACGCTTAAGGAAGCAGAGATTCTGCCATCGATAAGAAATCTTGCAAAGGAATTAAAAATAAGTGTCATAACAACAAAAAGAGCATACGAAGAATTAGAACGGGACGGTTTTATAACTATTGTGCCGGGAAAAGGTACCTATGTAGCCGCTCAAAATAAAGATTTGCTTAGAGAGTCAAGAATTAGAATTGTCGAAGAAAAGCTTTTAGAAGCTGTTAATGCATCAAAATCTATTGATTTAACCTTTGATGAAATTGTAGAAATGTTAAGACTGTTTTACGAGGAGGATGTTTAGTATGGAGCCGATTTTACAAATACAAAACTTAGGAAAGCAATTTAAAGATTTTGCTTTAAAGGATATCAACCTAACCTTAGATAGAGGATTTATCATGGGCTTTATTGGGCCGAACGGTGCAGGGAAAAGCACAACTATTAAGCTCATTTTGAACCTTATGAATAGGGACAGGGGAGAAATAAAAATATTTGGCAAAGACAACGTAAAACATGAAATAGAAGTTAAGAACAAAATAGGATTTGTACTGGATGAGAGTTATTATTATGAAGAAATTACGGTGCTTGATATGAAAAGGATAATTTCTTCGTTTTATAAAAATTGGGACGAAGCTGTATTCAATAAATACTCAAAAGATTTTGAAATTTCCCCTAAGAAAAAAATAAAGGAGTTATCGAAGGGGATGAAAATGAAATTTTCGTTGGCAGTTGCCCTGTCACACCATGCGGAGCTTCTGATTATGGATGAACCTACGTCCGGCCTAGATCCTGTGGTTAGGAGTGAGTTATTGGATATTTTGTCCGATTTGATGCAGGATGAAAACAAGGGAGTATTTTTCTCGACACACATAACCTCGGATCTTGATAAAATTGCTGATTATATAACATTTATCGATAAGGGTCAAATCGTATTCAGTACAACTAAAGACGATATTCTGGAGAATTATGGACTGGTAAAAGGGCCAAAGGAACTTGTTTGCGGCAATAACACGAATGATTTTATCGGCATAAGAGAAAGCCAGTTTGGTTTTGAAGGTCTTGTACAAAATAAAGAGGAGTTCAGAAAGTCTTGCAGGGAAAAGGTTGTAATAGAAAAACCGACACTAGAGGATATAATGGTGTATTATACAAGGAGGGAAAAATATGTTTAACCTGATAATGAAAGATATTCTAATACAAAAGAAAATCTTTATAATGGCTATGTTATATTTAGTGTTTTTTGTTTTTGTATTTCAAAGCATGGAAGGGTCAATGTTTACTGTTGCAATTGTTGCTTTTGTTTATTTGTTGGTTTCTGGGACTTTTGCTTACGATGATAAAAGCAAATCGGACATTATGCTAAATAGTTTGCCAATAAAAAGAAGGGACATAGTAATGGCAAAATATATTTCACTACTGGTTTATATGATACTAGGTACAATAGCATTCTCTATTATTTCGTATATAATTATGATATTGGATTTACCGTTAAAAACATATCCTATTACTATTGAAGCAATTATTGCGGCATTTTTTAGTATAAGTTTTATTAATTCTATTCTCTTCCCATTAATGTTTAAATTAGGGTACACAAAGGCTAAGTTTGCCAATATGTTGCTACTCTTTGCATTTTTCTTCGGGGTTCCTATGCTAATAAATAATAATAGCACCTTATTTTCAGAAGTTTTAGATGTAATAAAAAACCAATCCGGTACAATGATTGGTTTTGCTATAGTAGCCCTGTCAATGATAATACTATCAGCTTCCTACATGTTGTCTATCAAGCTATATAAGCAACGTCAATTCTGACAATACTATAAACAGCTCAGAATTAAGTGTTACAAAACAAATAATTAATCCAACTTCTTAGTAGAATTTCTTTCAATGAAAGTTGGTGGTAAAAGTATTTTTTCTGAAAGCTCATTTAAATTACTTGTTTTTGCTAATAAACTTCGTACTGCACGTTGTCCCATTATTTCTTTACAAATGTGCATGGTAGTCAATTCCGGAGTGATATTTTTTGAAGACTCGATATTGTCAAACCCGACAATCGAAATATCCTCCGGAACAGATATATTTATTAATTTTAAAGCATTTATGACAGTAATGGCTTCATTATCGTTACA
Organism: Bacillota bacterium; assembly: GCA_023398495.1. Taxonomy (GTDB): domain Bacteria; phylum Bacillota; class Clostridia; order Acetivibrionales; family Acetivibrionaceae; genus Acetivibrio. Next base: position 25,510 of record JAEWSG010000244.1, on the reverse strand, counting down.
ACAAACAAATGCCGATGGTAATTCTGGGAGTTTTTTTAGTATTTCGACAACTTTTCCAAGACTGTAATCCGCACTTATATATTCTGATGGCGACTTATCGGTTATAGATAAAGTACTATTATAAGGAATGGAATATTGGTTCAGAGCTTTAATAAATCCCTGATATCTGTCGTAGAAGCTGCTGGATGCAGAAATATCGCCAACAAAACCAATTTTTTTATGACCTTGTTTTATAAGATGTTCTGTTGCCGTATAGGACCCAGATATGTTATCTGTGAGCACATAATCGCACACCAAATCGTCGAAATATTGGTCAATTATTACAAGTGGAAGATTAAACTTTATAATTGAGTTGAGTGTATTTCTTGAAATCCTTCCTAGAGTAATAATTCCAGAAATAATACCTTCTTTTACGCTGAGAGGAGTTTCAAACTCTTCTTTACTTTCATCATAACAATATATAATAGTGTTCAAGTTGTTTTTTTTGGCCTCTGATTCTACCCCGTATTGTATATAAGAAAAGAAACCCTCCGATTTATGTGTGCCCATGGAAAAAATCAGGCATATATTCTTATAGGATGTCTCATTAGAGTGATACTCAGTAAAACTCTTTTTGTATTCGTAGCCTAAATGTTTGGCAGTATCATGTATAAGCCTACGGGTCTGGTCGTTAATACCCGGCATATTGCGTAAAGCAAGAGAAACTGTATTTTTTGACATTCCTATTTCCTTTGCGATATCCTCCATTGTAACTTTTTTTGCCATAATTTCCTCCAATTAAGATAAGGTCATAATATAAAATTATATCATAACTTTAAAAAGGTGTGTAATATTATTTTTGTGATTTGTACGCTTAACGGTTATAAGATTGCTTAAATTTCAAAGCTTAACGGAAAATCACGAAAAATATTACATATTATTGCACTAAAAGACTTAAGAATTGTTTTGCCACAGGGGCAATATTATGGCATAATATTATTATATGTAAAAAGTGAATCCTGTGCTTTATTATAACTATTTCAACAGGGAGGTGGTTGAAAAGTATTTTTTTGACCATTTAGAAAGCTTATTTTAATTAGGAGGTAGATTAATGAAAAGACTTGTAATTGCTTTATTATTGTTGACATTTGTATTTAGTGGCTGCTCAGACACAAAGAAGGAAAACAAAGATCCTAATGCGACACCCGCACCATCACCTTTAGTAATTGATGAGTCAAAACTTAATAACAATTATGTTATTGATGAAGTGATGGAAGACAATACCAAAGAAGGGTTGGAATCAATTATTAAGTATCCTAAAGTCTCAGGTATGTTTGATCAGGAGCTTGAAAAAAGAATAAACGAGGCAATAACCGGAAGAATCGCAAAATATAAAGAAGTTGCTTTGTTGATGGGAGATATGACAGAGGGAACAACAGGTGATGCAGGTAAAGTAGAGGTAGAGCAAGTTATGAATGTTTCCTATGAAGTTGCATTCAGGTCAAAATACACACTTAGTATTAAGCTCATTCTTGAAAACTACATTTTACAACTGGAAGAACCGGATGAATATTTTGAATCAATAAACTTTAACTTGAGAAATGGAACTCAGTATGATTTGACAGATTTGGTTAAGAAAAAGGACAAGCTCAATCCAATTCTTACAAAAAAGGTTAAAGATTCTGGGAAGACACTTGTAAAAGAAATAACAGCTTTAGAAGAGACACAAGGTTTTTACATCAGGGAAAACAGCCTGGTATTATATTTCCAGACGATACCTTATACTACAGCTGATATCGGTCCTTTAGAATTTGAAATACCTTATGATGAAATAAAAGATAATGTGAAGGACAAAAAGATCTGGGAAAAGGAACCTGCAAGTACATCAATGAATGAATATAATAACATTATAGATGAAGATACAAGGCCTCTCGAGGCCTTGTCTTTTATTGATGAAAAGATTGCGAACGTCAATAGTGAAGAAGCTACGACAATGATTTTGAACTTTGAAGAAATACAAGCCAGATTTTTAGACATTTATGAGGAAAGTTTAATGGAGGAAGGTATTCAAAGTGAACTGATTAAAGTTTTTGAATATAACTTTGATCAAAACAGAGTTGAAGACATTAAAGATGAAAAAGCCAGGTCTCTTGTCAGGGAGATTTTGGACGGGGGCTACAGTATTATATGTGTGGAAGGATCATTTATACCTGTACAAAATTATCAAGTGCTAGAGAAGTACTCGCAATACTTACAGGGTGAAATAAAAGATTTTATTGTTTATAAGGCTGCTGAATCAAAACGTATTACTGCTTCAGACACTGATTATTCAATATCATGGAACGAACTTGCAGAAAATTTAAGCACAATAGAAAGCTACTTCGGTAAGTATCCTAGTTCTATTAAGGAAGCTGAGATGATGAGCGAATACCAGTTTTGCCTGCATGCATATCTCTTTGGCTATGATAATAAACCTGCCTTTGATTACGGTACAAACAAGATTGATGAAGAACTACTGAACAGTTACAGGAAGTTTGTTGCAGATAATCAGCAAAGTGAAACAGCATTGCTTTTAAAGGAGTATATCGCAATAATTGAGAGAAACAGTAACACTCTCAATGGGGAAATTGAGGAATATCGAAAAGCCATAACTATGGACCCGGATATTTCACAATAAATGTGGGAAAATATCCCTTCAATTAAGTGATTTATATCGTTGACAAGCGGTAGTATCTGTTGTACAATATTAAAGCGGTTCAAATTTAATATATTTTTATGGAGAGATGGCTGAGCTGGTCTAAGGCGCACGACTGGAAATCGTGTGACGTGTTAAAGCGTCCGAGGGTTCGAATCCCTCTCTCTCCGCCAAAATTAAGGCTTTTACGAGTTTGAGTAAAGGTCTTAATTTTTTATGGTAGCCATTTTGCAAACATTTTGCAAACACTCGAAATTTTTAATCATTATCGTCTTTGTTTTCCTTTTCTTTATCAAAATTAAAAATAGCATTATCAATTTTATTTGCTGCTTCTTCCTGCATTTCTTTTAAAACGTGAGAGTATAAATCTAAAGTTATATTTATCTTTGAATGTCCTAATCTTTCAGCAGCAACTTTTGGAGATATATTGTGTTTTAGCATTAAAGTTGCATTCGAATGTCTCAGGTCATGGAATCTAATATGGGTTAAATTGTGTTTTTTTAGAGTTCTAGAAAACGTATGGCTAAATGAGGCGGGATTAATTGGAGTGCCATCATTTAAACATGTTATAAGGTCAAAATCCTTATAAGCATTACCAAGAAGCTTTCGAAATCTATACTGCTCATTTTTATGCTTTTCCAATTCACAGATAATTGAATCTGATACAACAACATTCCTTCGGCTGGTTTTAGTTTTTGGTTCATGGAATATTGGATTGCCTTTTGATGGAAGAAGCGACCGAACAACACTTATTGTTTTATTTTCAAAGTCAATATCTTTCCACTGTAGACCTAAAGCTTCACCACGCCTAAGCCCCAAACATGCAGCGAGCAGAACAGGAATGTAAATTTCAGTGCCTTTAAATGCGTCCAGGAGTTTTTTTACCTCTTTTTCGTTTAGAAACTTGGCATAATAGTTTTTTGCCTTAGGTAGTTCTACCGCATCAGCGACATTTCTAGGTACAAGTTGTATTTTTAAAGCATTTGATAACGCCTTCCTTAAAACTCTATGAATATATAAAACTGATTTTGCAGAAAGGCCACCTTTACCGTCTAATCTTCCATTTTCAAGCTTAGACTTATAAAACTGCTGTATATGTATAGGTTGTAGTTTTTGAAGAGGTATATTTCCGATTGAGGGAATTATATGTCCGTCAATATTAACTTTATAACCATCAATAGTTTTTGGAGCTAAATTTGGTTCAACATAATCACTCATCCATTGTCTTAAGTATTCAGCTAAAGTTATTTTTTCAGGATTTATAAATGTGTTTGTTTCTATTTGGTTTAGTATTGAAACTAAGGCTTTTTCTGCCTCTTTCTTTGTTTTATATCCTGCAAACCATTTCTGAATTCTTTTCCCATTATTATCTCTTCCAAGTTCTACAACAACGGAATACTTTTTGCCTCTTTTAAAGATACAACCTTTCATACTTTGTCACCAGCAGATATTAGCCATTTTTCCAGTGCCTGCTTAGGGATTAAGATTTTTCTTCCCACTCTTACATTGGGTATTTGTTTTTGCTGAATTAGTTCATATGCCTTGTTCATTCCAATATTTAAAATTTGTGCTGTTTCATTAACTGTGTAAACTAGTTTTTCCATTGAAGGTACCTCACTTTCAATAGTATTTTATATATAACTGTACGCCCGGTTCCCCAACCGGGCATACAGTGAATTTTCAGATTTAAGATTAGTTCTGCGTTCATTCGGCCGCCGCGTCAGGTATGCTCTTTTCACGTCCCACCCCCAGGAATGCTTTGGACAGCAATTTGTAATTGCTCATAGGGATTTATTCCTCCGGTTTCTCATGCCGGCTCGTAGAAATCTGAATTAGCTCCGCAACTTGTGCCATGCCTAACCCAGCGAGAAGTATCTGATAAAACTTGAGGTGACTTTACATTTTATTATAGCACCGCTCACTCATATGAGGTCATGGCGTGTTCCCTTTTGTTTGGATCAACGTATCCAAAGCACTTCGCTATTTAGTTGTATACAACTTAGCAAGTTATACTTGCTAAGTTGCTATTAGTATATGCCAATTTTAATTGCGTGGTCAATTTTAGGAACTAGATAAAAAAAGAGAATATACCGAAATATCTATTGATATCGACAACTCTCGTTTAATATCTAAGCAATGTTATAAAAAATTAGCAAATCTTATTTTACACTTTTTTTTACTTTTTCTTTTTGGTTCTACACATTAAAAAATCTAAGCTAATATCAAAATAATCAGCTATTTTCTCAGCGATATCAATAGATGGTTTGCTCTGACCTATCTCATAATTGCTGATTTGCTGCCTCTTTACGCCGCAATACTCGGCTAACTCACCTTGGGATACATTATGTAATTCCCTTAAATGTTTTAACATTGAAGCAAATTCAATTGGCTTATTTGAGTTTTTTGTATGTTGTATAGACTTTATTATGCTCATGATTTGTATAAAGATTTTATCTTCGATAAGTGGAGTTTTTTCTATATAGGATTGTATATCCATGTACTTTAGTGCTTCTTTTCCTGGAAGCTGATCACTGTGACCTGTTAGTATAATTATATTTATGTTACTGTCAAATTTTCGAATGTTTTCTACAACTTGTTTTCCATTCATATCATCTATAAGATAGTCTAATATGAGCAGGTCATATTTTTGCTCTTTAATATGCTCAATAGCTTCTGAAGATGATGTTATACCATCTACAGCTAGGTTTATACCATCAATAGGGTATTCATTTAAGTATGCTTTAAGCATTTTTACAAATACCTCATCATCATCTACTATTAATATCCTTGTTTTTGCATCCACGATTAAGCCTCCATAGGTATTATTATAATAAACTCACTTCCAGATTGAGTACTTTCAAAACTAATGCTTCCTTTGAATTTTGTTTTAATTATAGATTTCGATATATACAAACCAAGGCCGGAACCATCTTTTCCTTTTGTTGTTACCATTTGGCTAAAAATCTTATCCTTAATAATTTCAGGAATACCTTTACCGAAATCTTTAACTTTAATAGTAATATTGTCTTTAAGTTCTTCTATAATTAATTCTATAATGCCTCTATTTCCTTCATAAGAATCAATAGCATTGGAAATAAGTATATTAAGTACTTGAAGCATATAACTAATAGAACCACTTATTTTAATACTCTTATTATAAACCAAAACATTGTAATTAAGAATACAATTATTCTTTTTTAATTCATCTTTCATAAGGATATCAATACGGTTTGTCAGTTCGGATATACTGAACTTATCTCCAGCCTTACCTTCTACGTTGATTTGGCCTTTAACTGTTCCAATTACATCATTCATGTAGATCAGATAATCTTTTATATGGCCTTCCCATTGCTTAATTTCAGCAACTATTGCTTCTGATTCTGTCGGTGAACATTGGCTACTAATTTGTACATTTTGAAGCTTATCGACATATTTATCAATAAGGTTTAGTGCTAAGGAACTTGACATCAAAGGTGTTTTTAGATTATGAGCAATAGAGCCAATAAGGTTGCCAAGGGATTCAAGTCGGGCATTTTCAATGATTTGGGATTGATTCTCCTCAATAAGTTTTATGTTTTTTTTATGTTCAGTTATATCCTTAAGTAATATTAGTGTGGAAGCATATGCATTGTCAAATGTAACGGGGGTGATTTCAAATTGGAAGTACTTATCAATTTCATAAAAATACTCCTCAAAGGTAATAACCTTTAACGTACTTTTTGCTTCATACAAACTTTTATTTATTTTGTCTTTGCATTTACTTAACAATTCATTAGTATCTAATATAAAGTTTAGATTATTATCTTTACTTATGCTACCAAAATTGCTTATGAAAGTTTTATTGATTTCAACAATATCGTTCTTATCGTTAATAATGATGAAGCTATCAGATGAACTGTCAAAGACCCTTTCAATAGGCACATAGTGTTTTTCATATTTTAGCCTGTATCCTAAAACTCCATATCTTGCTCCAAAAAATATAATTAGAGCTACCGAGGGAATAACAAAAAATAAGTTATATCTCCAAAAGTCATGCATAGCGAAAATGCGGACAACATAATTAGAAAATAAACCATATGTTGTTACTGGAGATATAACTATAAAAGTAAGCAGCATTTGTTTCTTTATTGATAAATTTTTTTCTTTTCTATATCCGTACCACAGGAGATAATTACCTATTGTTGCGTAAGGTACGACCCATAAAGAAAGGATAAGATAATATTTCCAAGATTCAGGTTGTCTGCTGTGTGCAAAATCAGGATATATTGGAATGAGAAAGTACATCAATAAAACCGGTATTGATAGCAGCATTGTTAATGGTTTTCTGTACTTATCCCATTTTTCATTAAAGACCCTTGAGTATGTTATTCCAAGCATCAATAAAGAAATTGGAGGTATATGATGAGAAAAAGTATACATTATTCCTTGAACTAACAGATCTAGCTCATAGCCGCAGATAATAATATTTGTATGGATACTGATTTTATATAAAATTGCCATATAGCCAAATCCAGATGAGATTGACAATGCAGCAGCCCATCGAAGTAATTCTCTTCGATAATCTGTACATAAAAGTATTATACCAACTAACCATAAAGCCAAACCTGGCAATAAAAATTGCATAAATTATAACCTCTTATCAATAAAATCCATCGAATCATTCAAAATATCTTTTTTGTTGAATACTATACCTGCATGGCCACATTTGTATAATAATCTTTTTGGTTTATTCCATGCTTCCCATAAACTCTTAGTGTCTTCTTCCAGAACAAATAAATCATGTTCACCGGAAATGAGTAATATATTTTCTTTTGAAATCGCAGGTTTAAAATTACTTGGAGTAATTAAACTCCACTTCTTTTCAAGTTCTTCGTACTGCATAGTGCTATTTTCCACAAAATCCTTTTTGACATACTTACCAACAATTGTGTTCCAGACTGAAAAGGGTAAGCTGTTTGCATAAAATATTGAAATTAAAATATCTATATTTTTTTCCAAGGTCGCTGTCATATTCGTTACTAATCCACCAAGACTATTTCCTATAACAATTACTTTATCTTTTTGGTGATGCTTTAGATAAATGATTAAAGCCCTCAAATCTGTAACGGATTGGTTTATAGATGCCAATGTTCTTTTAACATTAGCACTGATCATATACTCACCATTATATGAATTCTCTGGTGATCGCTCAAAGTGGTAAGGCAAAGTATATGTATAAAAATTATATCCTTTTTCCATGAATGATTTTAAATAAATGTCTCGCATGTAGCTGTTATTATCAGAACGCCATCCGTGTACTAAAATTACGCTAACGGATTTACTGTTCTTTTTTGTATTGTAATATTCACCAAAGCATACATTGTTTTTTTCATACTTATCATTTATTAAGCTTCTGAATGTATACTTCCCGATTTCATAGTTTCCGGACGTAGAACTTGCTGTAAACCTTGTATCCGGTAATTTTGGGGTAGTCCAAAAGCCATTAAAGTCCAATTCGATATTATGATCGTCAAAAAAGTGAGGTTTTCTACTTTTTACTCTATGTATATTGCACATGGCATAATAATCAATTATCTTGCATAATATCCTGTTCACATTCTAACTCCTTTGCTGTTTTGCTAAGGATATTATACATTATAAATGAATTGTTTAGCAAATTATATTTGCTGAATTCAATCTCAATAATTGATATTACCTTCCACCTGCTGCATACTGTGAACCTGGGTTAATATCTAATACAATTCTATTAGGTTCAACTAATGATTCTTCATGTTGACATTTCCACTTATCGTTTTCTTTTATGCCTTGGATTGTATTGCCGTCATCGATAATATCACCCTTATCAAAGATATAGTATCCGGCGTTGTAAATAACTCTGGCAATCTCGTTTGGATCTAGTTCTTTAAAGTGACATTGAATATCAGGTAATCCAAATGTATGAAGTCCTAAAGTATCCATTAACATATCTTCAGAATTTTGAATATTAAATAAACGGACATTTAAGGCTCCGGCAAGATGATCTCCCTGACTAATCCTATCTATAAAGTCAATTGGACTTATTAATATTTGGCTATTTAAAAAATGCAGTACTTTGCAATCAACATTATTAATTATGACTTTTAATGCATTATTAAATAAACTTAATCTAGCATATCCGTCATTATGGTTTGGCATGAAATCAGAAAAGGCTATCTTATATCTGCAATTTTTAACAGTCTCATTCATATTTTCTCGTTCTCTTGTTTGTTGTAATGAAGGTATAAGTTTTTCATACTCAATCTTATTAAGAGTTGAAAAAAGTATACACTGGGAAGGGATTTCTGCATCTTTATACTTAACAGGATGTTCCTTAAGTATAAATGCTGTCATATCCTTTGAACTCGTCATTATGTCCGTATCCCCGATAACATTTTTTAAATCACTCAAGATTTTTTCGATTTGAAAATTTGGAGCATCTTCAAACATTAGTTCAACAAAGAGAAGACCTGGTTTATAAATATTCTCGGGTCTATCTTTTGATTTTTCACTCTTGTTTTTTCTAAAAAACATATTAAACCTCCCTTGTATACTTCCTCTATATATTATTTTATGATCCTGTCTGGTTGCATTTGCAATGAACCAAAACTCGGAAGTGAGATTTTTTTAACTCACTTGTAATTTTATCATACCTTTCAACATTGTTTTAACTATTTTTATGATATGGCATCTTTATACGGATGATTTTATTCAATATAACTTTTGTTAATTATTGAAATTCGATTAATGAACCTGGGAAAGAGTATGGGGGAATTAAAGAACAAAATCGGAAGCTGGTTATAAGAAGTTTACAAAAGTATACTTATTATGGGTTGTATTTTGCCAAATCAAAGTAGTATAATGATAGAAAGATTTAAGATTAGCAAGCAATGGAAGTGTATATACACTTCCTCAAAAATTCAAAAATAGCCCAATGCTATTTTTATAAATTTTTGATTTTTGGGGTTCCCCCAATCCCCAAAAGAACAAAATAATTAATCGTTATGAAATACAAAGTAGTACTGGACAGGGGGCATATCAGATGGCAAATAGGGAAAGACAAAATCAGGTTACTTTATATTTTTCGGAGTATGAAATGTATCTATTGAAAAAAAATATGGAGAAAGCCGGTATTAAAAATAGAAGTGCCTATATAAGAAAAATGTCTATTGACGGTGTAATTATAAATACAGATTTAAAGATTCTAAAAGATTTATCATATGAAATAAACAAAATAGGAACTAACATAAATCAGGTAACAAAGCATCTAAATGAAATGCAAAACATTAGCAAAAAAGACGTTGAAAGTTTGAAGGAAATGCTGAAGACAATAAACTTAATGCAAAGAGATACAATGGCTTTGTTGCTTGGAGAATTGTCGTAAGGGGTGAATTGGGATATGGCAGCAACAACTCTATTAAGAATTAAATCAAACAGTACAAAATCTATAAGTCATATCTTAATGGATCGGACTGAATATATTGAAGATGATAAAAAGACAAATTGTAAAGAATTTGTTTCAGCTTTCAAGTGTCTTCCTGAATCGGCGCATTTGGATTTTGTTGCATCAAAGACTTTATATGAAAAAGTTAATGGATATAAAACCAAAAAGAAAGATGATGTGTTAGCATATCATATCAGGCAGGCTTTTAGTCCTGATGATAAAATTTCTCCAGAGCAGGCTCATGAGATCGGGAAAAAACTTGCAGATGAATTTACAAAAGGAAAACATGAGTATGTAATTGCAACACATATAGATAAAAAGCATATTCATAATCACATTATCTTTAATTCAACTACAATTGATTGTAATCGGAAGTTCAATAACTATTACAACTCGTCTTCTGAACTAATGAAAATAAGTGACAGGCTTTGCCGGGAGAATAATTTATCTGTTATTGTTTCAAATAATGAAAAAGGTAAGCATTATAAAGAATGGCAGGAAGATAAAAAGGGTGAAAGCTGGAAATCAAAACTTAAAAGGAATATTGATAAATGTATTGAGTGCTCTGGTGATTTTGAAGAGTTTAAGAAGGCTATGCAGGGTCACGGTTATGAGACAAAAGAAGGTAAGTATATTGCATTTAGGGCAAAAGGGCAGGAACGGTTTACTAGGGCAAAGACTTTGGGAGATGATTATACCCAGGAAAATATAGCAGCAAGGATTGAAAATAAATCGGTTAATAAAAGTAAGTGTGTTGATCTTAGATCAGTTAGAAGGTTTCCTTTTACTATCGACAAACAGCTTTTGTATGCTAAAAGAAAACAGAGGATTTCTGATGTTAAGTTATTGGCAAATACTTTAGTGATAGTCAGAAATGAGAATATAAATAGTTGGAAGGATTTTGTCAGAAGGATTGACGATTTGAAGATTCAATCTGTAGCTGCTAAAGAAGATATAAAGAAACTCAACAATGAGATTGACAAATATAGAGGTGTTGCAAAATATCTTGCGACAATTAATAAGAATAAAGAAGTATATCAGAAATATAAGAAGTGCAATGCCTTTAATAAAAAGCAATTCTATAACAAGTTTGAAGGTGATATATTGTCATATGAACATTCTTTGGAGAGGCTGAAACAGCTGAATATTAAAACTGATACTCCTTTAAGTAAGATTGTTTCATTAGTAGATGAGTATAAGCTTCAAGTGAATGATTTATCAGACACTTTTAATGCTATAGAAAAGCGTATTAAAATGGTTAGAAATGCAAAAGAAGTTGTTAATAAAATTCAAGATGAGGATTTGAATATAAAGGTTGAGCAGAAATCACGAGAAGAAAACTTGTAACAAATAAAGGATAAAGATTTTATCGATTATTATAATGCACTTATCGCATTTTGGAATGAACTGCCAGAGAGTATGTATTCGAAAGAAGATCCTTGATTAAGGAAGTAATAAGGTTATATGTTTTCCGATAACATATAAACGGATAGTGATGATAATTTCATCGGGCTGTAGACCGAGTTTTATATAATTAATTATTGGAGGATTTGTGATGAATGAGGCAACCTTTGAAGCTAGAGTAAACGAAGAAATCAAACGAATATTTCCAATGATTAATAATGGGGATATTACCCATCAACAGCAGTTTCAGCTTATACTAGGACATAATACATATTTATATGATGGAACGAAAAAGGATAAGGCATTTGCACGATCAGATGTTCTGATTAAACATAAAGGAGTCAATCTGGCGATTCTTGAATTAAAGGCGCCGGGTATAACACTTTCATATGATGATGCTATTCAAGGGATCTCATATGCTAGACTTTTAGATCCGATGCCCCCACTTACGATTATCAGTAATGGTGAAAACACTCAGTTTTTTAATACTTATGACCGCAAGCCGTGGAAAGTAGAAAATGTAAATGAGCATATGGTGCAATCTCTCTTTCAAGCTGCTACGAAATGCGCAAGTGCAGATATGGATGAAGCTATCACCGTACTTCTTGGCCGTGATAATGACATGTGGAGAGGTGTATTGGCGAGATATACTAAAAAGGCGCATGAAGAAATTGAAGGTGATATTAATGACTTCACATACCAAGTTACAAGAAATTTTCAACTGGAGCGTACAGCTGTAAATCAACTGATAGAAAAAGCAAAAGATTGTCCTTTAATTAGCTTCGTTGGTCCAATTTTAGCGGGAAAGACAAACGTCATATACCAGATGAGCAAGAAGTGTCCCGATAATCTTATTCCAGTTTATATTGATGCTAACGTAAGCTATGATCCGCTTGAGAAGATATCCAATTGGTTTTGCAGAGAAGTATTCAGAAGTTTTAGGACAAATGAGGTAAAGCATTGGCTAATCAACGGGTTTAGAGAAAGAGAGAAAAAAAGCAGAGTAGTATTTATCATTGATAACATTTGTTCTGTTGATGATAAGCTATTCTGGCGCGAAATCAACCAACTCAATGATATTAATCGAGAAAACACATATTCGTTACTTCTCGTTATGAATGAACATATTTATGATTGCATAGGAAGAATCAATAGCGGACCAGCTAAAAACGCAATTGGTAAAGCCCCCATGGTAAAACTCGATGCTTTATCAGATGAAGAGTTTTATAACGCCATGGAATTTTTTATGGATAATAATGGTGCAGCATTTTATCAAGGAGCACAATGTAATGTACAATACAGAAATCCCCGTGTTTTAAGGGTGTTAGCGTCCTGCCTACCTGAACATAACGACAGTATAGATGACAATTCCGATACAAAGACGATTTTTTTTCTGCCTAGTTATACGAATTACTCTGTATTAGAATCAGTATGGTCCAAAATAGTGACCAATGCAGAAACACGAAGTGATTATCGTCTATTTGCGGAAGCCATATTTAGTGATATGAATAGTAGAACGGCTGATCCTCGTTTAGCAATCCTTTCTGCAACAAGAGGAGTTATATCGCTAAAAACTGCAGAGCAATTCATGAGAACTGATCGCATAAATAGAATGAAGAGCGACGGACATATACACCAGTTAGTCTTCGATGATGGCAAAGCATATTTATATCCTAGATTTCCCGAGGCAATTGCAACGGCCGCAGCGTATGTACTTAGAGATAAAATTATTGAGATTATCGATAGGAGCAATGTCGAAGATGCATATAATTTTATAATGGATAATGTAAATTGTATTCCATATGGCGATGTGGCTGCTGCAAAGGCAGTGGTTAGCGTCTGCACGGAGAGGGAGGTTCTTTGGGAACTGATTTGTCTACTTATAAAGGATTCGCCATCAGTGAAGCAAAATAATGATTATGGTGTTTTTGGTTTGTATTTTTCAGATATTGGCCATATCAAATTGCATGGTGAACTTGGAGGTACATTAATTTCAAATTGTAATCCTTGGCTTCTTTTGTCGAATCTTTCTACTGTTCCAATGGCTAGGGAGAATGGCTCAAGAGACGTACAGTTAGAAATATTTAAGGCTGTCGGTTCGTTCAATAATATTCTGATAAAGCCAGAGGACATGCCCTTTCACGATATGGCAGGTTTTCATGTCCATGAATATCAAGGTGGAGAATGCATTTGTAGCAAAACTGGAATTATTGAGCCGATAACTTATGCTATGCAATGCTCGTTTACTAACATGCCAGATGAAATGCTACAATTATCCAAAGCAGCAATAGCGAATGATGAATTTTTCTTAGCTATGCGGCTAAACGTTGCAGCATGGTCCATGTGTACCGTGACAGCGCGTTCGATATCCAAATGTGCTAGAAAGGCTCATGAGTTGTTGGAACGATATATATGTGATAGCATTAATAGTAATATAGATTGTTGATTGAAAAAACATTACAATTTTAGGCGCCCATGAAATTATAGTAAGAGGGGATAAATTTTATAAAGAAAGGTAATTAACAGAAGAATATGGGAAGTAGATTTTGATGTTGTTGGGCCAATCTTGATTGCAAACGAAATTACTTTTCGGCAAGAAAAAGGATTTGATCAACACCAATTCTACAGGGATAAATCTCAGAAAAAAGCCTTTTGGAATTGCGGCAACAATTACTGCCTATGCAGATAATATCAGCATTGCAGAAACTGTGGCGTATGTATATTTTGGCCATATGAGGGATGTACTATCTCTGGGGAACGATATACCAATACAGTTATATAAGCATGAGGGGGGTCTTCACTAATCAGAAGAACTTTGTGAGCCGTAGACTGTTGAGTAAATCAGATATTATTAGTGCCTTTAAAATGGCAAGACGATTTGAACTTGAGCAACCAAAACTTTTAAGGGCAATCGGCTGGTATTCTAAAGGGAAAATATCACTAAATACCTTTGATCAATTTCTTGCTTATTGGAACATATTTCAGTAGGTATTCAATAAGTGATATAATTTATTGGAAAATATTATTAAGCTATGAGGTGTATGATAATGAGTCTTGTGCATGAATTAGAGACAGAACGTAAAAATATTAAAACTGATAGTTATAGTATGTCATTTGGAGAAATTATAAACTTATATAATGAAGGTGATTTAAAGCTTGATCCTGCATATCAGAGACTTTTTAGATGGGATGATGAACAAAAATCCAAATTCATTGAATCAATTTTGATTGGTATACCTATTCCAGAAGTTTTTGTTGCTCAGAAGCAAGATGGAAAATGGAGCGTAGTAGATGGTGTACAGAGACTTTCAACACTTCTGCAGTTGACTGGCGATTTACCGGGAAAAGAACCTTTAGTATTAACTGCAACAAGGTACTTACCGTCGCTTGAAGGTGAAACTTGGGAGACACTACCTGTAGATATTAAACGAATCATTAGACGATCTAAGTTAAACATTAATATCATATTGACAGAAAATAGTATACAATCGCAGTATGAACTATTTCAAAGATTAAATACTGGTGGAATTCATCTAGAGCCCCAAGAAATAAGAAATTGCTTGATTATTATGCTTGATGAAGGTTTTTTCAATGCACTCAATAAATCTAAGAAAAAGGATGAGTTTATTAAGTGTATTAATTTGACAGAGAGTAAACTTGAAATCGAATATCATATGGAGTTAATTGTAAGATACTTAATTGCCAAAATAAACATAACTGATTATAGCAAGTATCAGTTATCTAAGATAAATATTGATTACTTCATTGATGCAGAGGTTACAAATTTGATTCAAAGCGAAGAAATTGATTTGGATGCTGAAATCAAAATATTTGAAAGAACTATTGATGTTCTTTATAGTAAACTGGGAGATAATGCTTTCAAAAAATATGATGATGAATTAGGGTTATTTAGTGGAGGATTTTCACTTTCATGTTTTGAGGCAATATTGCCTGGGTTGGCATCAAATATTGAAAGATATGAATGTATGGACGATCATATTTTTAAGAGTAAAATTATATCTATCTATAAAGAGGAGGATTTTCTAGAAGCAACAAATCGAGGTGCTAGAGTCATTAACCGATTTAAAAAGTTAAGTGAATTATCTTTGAGGTGGTTCAATGAGTAATGACCAGTTTATCGATTACCTTGATGCTGATTTGGTATGGAGGAAAAAGGAAATTAGCGATTTGTTTATGATTTATAATATGCAAGAGAACGAAGTTGTTCTAAAATCGTTGGTACTCCTAATATATGCTCACTGGGAGGGGTACATAAAAAAAAGTTGCAAATTGTATTTAAAGTATGTTACTGAGGCAAAAAAGAAAATTAAGGATTTAACTACGAATTTCCATGCACTAGCTTTAAAAAATCAAATCGGTATATGTATTGATAATAAGAATTCGTTTACACTAGCGAATGAGATAAAGTTTATAGAATCTTATATTAAAAATGAAGATAAGAAGTTTAAAATAACTATAAATCTTGATAATGATCAAGAAAAAACTTTTATTGATACAAGATCAAAGTTAACGCCAAAGGTGTTTAGAAGTTTGATGAATATCCTCGGTATTGAATATAAGAATGCCTTTAAAGCAAGAGAAAATTATTTAAATGTTGCACTGATAAGCAGTAGGAATGCAATAGGGCATGGAAGTAAGTTGATGGAAGATAGATTTATCACCTTTGATCTTAATATTGAGGAAGTAAAAAAACTTAAAGATTTTGTATTTTTATTGCTAGATTGCTTAACAGATGATTTAGTTGAGTACGTAAAAAATGAATATTATCTAGACTCAAAGGCAGCTGATAGACTGGATTATGAAGAAAAGCAAGATAGGGCGATGGAACACAAAATAAAGAGTCAGATTGCTATTTAGAAGATTGAGATATTTACGTTAGAGGTGAGTATCATGGGCATATAGTGAATAATAAATCGTCTTATCATAGAGGGATACTAGGAGGCTTAGTTTTCATTCTCCCTGTTCTATATAGCCTATGTATGAGTCTGATACATCTATATCCTCGTCAAGTTAGGCGTGTGTTAATCCTAAATTTAGGCGTTATTCTTGTAATTGCCGCTCAAGTGCTTTGTGCATAAGGGAAAATGTGACACTGCTTGATAGTTATATTATTCCAAAACTTGTTTATAAGCGCATTGGGGAATATCCGAATTCAAGATTTAGAAATGTTTCAGTTGAAGGATATATCAGGACGGAGAAGAAAGCGTTGTTATGTGAAGAATTCTTTAATGGATATGAAACACCTTGTGTAAATACTATTTTAGACGCATATTTTAAAGATAAGAAGACTAAAAATGTGAATAATGACATTGTAAACAATTATATATTCACTATGTAAAGGTATTAAAAGGTGTTCAGTTCTATTTGCAAAATATAGCGAGAGCCAATAAGGAAAAAGAAGTAGAGATAAATAGATCAAGTGTAGCTTTTAACTTCTTTTGTTATCAGACAGTCTTTTTGGCAGGCATTTGTACAATAAAATTGCAGGATTGAGCATATTTTAGACTTGATAGTTGACATTAAGGCCTTGGGGGGGCTTTCACCCACCAAAACCCCTGGAAGACACATAAAAAACAACCGGTTTCATTATTTTTCATGTGTCTATAGCTAAAAATTATCTTGTCTTACCTACTGCAAAATATCATGTCAAGAGTGATTTTACTGCCAACTATTCTGACCTATAACACTTCTCTATACCAAATAAGGAAAGTTGAACTGGATGCATTATGGTAAGATTTAATATCGATTTTGCCTATTAAATAAGGCTCAAATTTATGTTAAAATATTGTGAATTAAATCAAATGGAGCAATGATAATATATATGGAAAATTTACTGATAGATAACGTGTTATGTGCTACTCTAAAATATCTTGAGGGTATGCCAAAAGAAAAGAGAAAACTGATAGGGCAGTTCTTCACTTCGGTAGAAACAGCGCAGTTTATGGCGATAATGTTTGAGAAACCTAAAAAGAAAGAGCTGAGTATATTAGACCCCGGTGCTGGTTCTGGTATTCTGTCCGCAGCAGTAATAGATAGATTACAAGATGAAGATAGTGTGTGTAGTATAAGCCTAACTTGCTATGAAACAAGTGAGGACATTTTGCCTATCCTAAAGACTAATTTGCAATTTATGAAAGACAATTCAAAGAAACCTTTACAATATAAAATCATGGAAGAAAACTACATAACATCACAAGATGCCGACTTTAATCAAGGGTTGGAAGCCTCTGTTAATCCCGTAAAGTATGACTGGATAATAGGAAATCCTCCTTATATGAAGATAGGAAAAGATGCAGTTGAAGCCTTGTCTATGCCTGCTGTGTGTTATGGTGCGCCTAATCTGTATTTCTTGTTTGCGGCTATGAGCTTATTTAATCTTGATAAGCAGGGTGAAATGGTTTATATCATACCCCGTTCTTGGACTTCGGGTGCTTATTTCAAGAAGTTCAGAGAGTATTTCTTAAATGAAGGTACTATAAACCAAGTCCATTTATTTGTAAGCCGGGACAAGGTATTTAACAATGAGAGTGTTCTTCAAGAAACAATGATACTCAAGGTAAATAAGTCAAATTGTCGAGAGAGTATAAAAATAACCTCAACAAGGTCAAGCCGAGATTTCCACAACATTAATACTATTGAAGTACCTTATGATGTTATTGTATTTGGTGCAGATAGATATGTGTATCTTGTAACTACTGAGGATGAATTAAGGGTATTGCAAACCTTAGAAAAATGGGAGGATACCTTACCCACAGTGGGATTGAAGATGAAAACAGGTTTAACAGTTGATTTTCGTAGTCGTGAATATCTAAGAAATGTGCCGGGTGAAGGGATAGCGCCATTGTTCTATTCTCAGCATATTCAAGGTGGAAGGGTAGTTTTTCCGATTCAAAAGGAAGATGAGTATATCATCACTGAGCGTAGCGGCTTGATTCAGCGGAATAAGAATTATCTCTTGGTAAAGAGATTTACAGCCAAGGAAGAAAAGCGAAGATTGCAATGTGGGATTTATTTGGATTCAGATTTACCGGAGTTTGAGTATGTAAGTACTCAAAATAAAGTCAATTTCATAGAAGGTATTCGGGAAGATATGTCGAAAGAGGTGGTTTATGGGTTGTATGTGCTTTTCAATTCAACTATATATGACCTATATTATCGAATTTTGAATGGAAGTACACAGGTGAACTCAACAGAGGTTAATTCAATGCCTGTTCCACCATTAAATCAGATAGAGCAATTGGGTAAAGAGCTTATTAAAGCGAATAATTTAGGAGTAGATACTTGCGATAAAATATTGGGGGTAGTTATAAATGAGTAAAATGGATGACGCAAGAGCATTTTTAGAATCAATTGGTATGCCAAAGGCTCAACAGGCAGACCTTTGCTGCTATTCGTTATTGGCAATGTGTGGGGTAACACCTGATACCGCGTGGGAAGACGCAACAAATAAGTGGATTAGGATACATGATATACTGCAATTCACCAGTCAGAGTTATAATGTAACTTATGCTGAGAACAGCAGAGAAACCTTTCGTAAACAAGCAATGCACCATTTTAGAAATGCAGCTCTGACAGAAGATAATGGTAAGGCAACAAATTCTCCAAATTACAGGTACAGAATAACCGAGGAAACCTTAGAGTTGATAAAGTGTATAGGTAGTGAAGCTTGGGAAGATAAGTTGGCTGAGTTCAAACAGAACCATTCAAGCCTTGTAGACCAGTATACTTCTAAGAAGATTATGGAGAAGATGCCTGTAAAAATAAATGGTGCAGACTTCACATTCTCACCGGGTAGTCATAATTTACTCCAAAAGCTTATTATAGAAGAATTTGCACCCCGCTTTGCTCCACATAGTGAGTGCTTGTATGTAGGTGATACCATAGCGAAAGATCTTGTAAAGGATGTAGATAAGCTGAAGGAATTGGGTTTTGAGATTACTTTACATGATAAGATGCCTGATGTAGTATTGTTCAGAGAAGATAAAAATTGGGTTTACTTTATAGAGTCAGTAACATCAGTAGGCCCAATGGACCCCAAAAGAATAAGAGAAATAGAGGAAATGACAAGTGGGGTAAGGAGTGGCAAAATATATGTCACAGCCTTCTTGGATTTCAAAACATATAAACAGTTCTCAGAGTCTTTGGCTTGGGAAACAGAGGTTTGGATAGCAGCTATGCCAGACCATATGTTGCATCTGAATGGTGATAAGTTTATGGGGCCAAGAAATTAAGAGATTAAGTTACTTACATATTGAAAGCAGATGACCTTGGAATAGTAATCATTCCAAGGTGTTTTGCCTTTTTCATACAAGAATATTCATGAAAAAAACTTCAATTGGTGGTAATATATAATAAGAATCATAATCAGAAATTCATAGACAGTAGATGGGGGGCAAACTTATGGGCAAAAAAGGTGAATTTCCAAATCAAATATTGGAAAAAAAGATAAACCCAATAAATGAAAAATATCTAAATGAATATTTGCCTATACTTAAGGGGCAAGAATTAGCACCTAAAACCCAGTTTGATTATTGTCAAGCACTAGAAAGGATTTTTAGGTATAAAGAAAATTGGAATATAGATTTTAAAGATTATAAAAATAGTACATATGAAGATTTTAGACAAGATTTAATGGAAAATGGAATTGGTCAGAATAGAATAAATACTATAACTGCTGCTTTAAATAAGATGAGTAGTTATTTTGTTGAGAATTACCCTGAAGTGTTTGAAAGAAACTTCTTGAAAAATATTAAAAGAATGAAAGATGACAATTCTAGGTTTCCTTCGAGAGCCTTGAAAATTAATGAGTTGAATCATTTAAAAGAGTTTTTGAGAAATGATGAAAATTATAAAATGGAATATATTTTTTCAATAATATATTATTCCGATGTAAAGAAATCTGAATTAGCAATTTTTGACCCCAAATATGCTAATATGGATAGTGGCTTTTTTGAGAAAGGAAACTCTAAGGTTGAAATTACTTCTGAAATGAGACAACCCCTTATTAAAGCAAAAAAAATGAAAAAACTTACAATATATATGCTTACACACTATTTTGATTATTTAACAAATTTCTTGCAAGAACAGGGATATTATGAAGAAGGTCATTCATTTACATTCGATGACATAAGGAAAACACGAGAAAAGTATTTTTTAAAATGTCCTTGTTGCGGGAAGCTATCTGAAAATACTTCGGATAACTGGGTTCTTGTGAAATTTGACTATTCTGATGTTAGACAAATAGTATGTACCAAGTGTAAGGGAGTGTCATGCAATGAAGAGTTATAAAATTGATGTTATTGACATCAATAGCATTCTTCCACATTTTATACTTAAAAGTGATGGGTCCGGTTATAAAGCCTTTGCTGAAAGTAAAACGGAAAATGATGAAGTAATTTTGGAAGAAATAAAGGTGATTGTTTCTGAAGAAAAATCAGATGATAATCAGAGTGAATATACTGATGATTTACATAATTGTAATTACTCACCTGATGAAAATCTGGGGAATCTAGGGGAGGAATATATTGAAAAAATGCTCTTAACCCAAAAAGAGAAAAGCAGTAAAATATCTGACGTTGAAAGAGTATCAATAACACAAAGGAATAAATCCCCTGGGTATGATTTAGAAGTTAGAATGTTTGATAATTCTGTGTTTGGGATTGAAATCAAGGCAACAAGGATTAAAAGTGTAAATAGAATTCATCTTACAAACAATGAAATCAGAGCAATGCTAAAACTGAAAGAAAATAGTTTTTTGGTAATAGTTGTATTTGATAATAAAACTGATAAGGTTTTAGCTATATATAAAATATGCAACTTTATAGAAACTCTCAATTTAAATATTGAAAAAATACAAGAAGTTATATCAACGAAGGATTTAAATAAAATTCAATTCTATCCACAGGTTTTTGTTATAAATATTCCTTCAGATATTATAGAACAATATAAACTTGGGACTAGTGATAACATTATTAAAATATAAACTTTACTTTTCAGTACAGAGCAGCTATGCTCTCATTAGGCCATTTAAAGGCGGTTGTTAGCCTGAATAGGAGCAAATATGTTTAAAGAACGATACTACAAACAGTTTATAGAAAGTTACGGAGAGGTAACAAGTGTTTATGCAATAAATTCTGCTTACAGCATCATAGGACTTTGGGATGTTGTAAGAAATTCTTTTTATTCAAAAGATGTATCAGATTATATAAATGAAGTTCAAAATAATATTGCTGAAAAGGATTTTATTGTTAAATTGAAAATGTTTTATTCAAATGAATTTTATGTCCGAATTCAAGAGAGAAGGTTTGAAAATATAATTTTTAGTTTTTTTGATTATTTTTTTTCACGACTACCAGTATTGCGTTTTACTACATTTGATGAAAAATATAGATTAAGTATAAAAGAAGTTGAAGACATATCTAAGGTTTCATTTATTATTATGGATCGATCATATAAGGAAAATTTTAAAAACTATAAATTTTCTGGAGACTATAGGAATTTTTTATACTATTCAAAATTTCCCGGATTTATTAGACAAATTTGCATCGAAAAGATTGATAATAAAGTATACAGTGACAATTGGCTGTTTGAAAAATTGAAACAGTACTATCCTGAATATCTCTTAGATTGTAATATGAATAATTTTTCGCAGCATGCCTTAGAAGGTTGTTTCCCTATGTATTGGGATCAATTTAGGAGATCAATTAATTTATCGATTTTTTATGCTATAAACCTTGGTTGTGTTTATTGGAAAAAAGATACAGAGGATTTGATAAAGAGTAAAAATTAGTACAATAGACTTATTTGTGTGGATGATAAGATTATAGCGGAGCTTCTATGGAGCACGGTGTCTTGGGGAAGTTATTGTTGGAATTACTTCAAAGAATTAAGAAGGAGTTTTTTATAAAGTCATATTTTAGATGTTTGACTATCAGTTGAAGATTCATAAGCGGTGGGGTGTTATGTAAAAAAGTTTAAGGAAAGCTTAAAATACATATTTATAACATACTTTTCAGTTAGTATTATATTGACTTGGCTTCAGGGGGGCGGAAGATACCACTATAATGTTGAGCTAAATTGGCGATTATATCTTTATGTTGCAGTTCCATTTGCCATAATAGTTGGTGGGATTTATTTTGTACAAGAATTTAGAAAATAGTGCGGATAGGGTGCTGGCAGCAAAACGCAGTATTTTTATATATATGCTAAAACCGACAGCGTTTCCCATGTTAGTCTGGATAAATAAAAAATGAATTTATTACATAAAATTATCATTTCATTTAAAAGATTGTTATTTGTATATTTTTGATGTAAAATTTTTTTATAAACCTATTCTAATAATTGGGGTCTAAAGGAACATATTACAAAATCGGTATTTAGTGAAATTAAGACTGATAGCAACAATTATACTAATAGGTTGGGTTTTTTGATAGTTTAAGAATTATTACTAAAGGATTTATTTACTTGAGGTGCCTAATGATAATTAATAAATTAAAGATTGAAAACTATAAAATATTTACAAATAAAACAATAGTACTAAATAAGAACATGAATATTTTTATTGGAGAAAATGATTCTGGGAAAAGTACTATTCTTGAATTAATCTGTATACTAACAACGGGAAAGCTCAATAATTATGCTTTTGAAAAACAGTTAAAAGCTAGTATGTTTAATGTAAACATCAGAAATAATTTTATTAAGTCAGTAAAAGAGACTCCCAAGGAATCAGTCCCACCAATTATTAGGATTGAAGCATATTGTGATAATGATGAGAGATTCGCTGAATACAAAGGAACAAATAATTCACTTGGGGAAGACTGCCCGGGTATAAGTGTTTTAGTTGAATTAGATCAAGAATATGCAAAAGAATATAAAGTGTTAGTATCAAAAGGCGAAGTGTATGATATTCCTGTTGAATTTTATACGGTTCAATATAAATACTTTAAGGGTGACAAAGTCCACTTTAAATATTGCCCATTTAAAACCTCATTTATTGATGCAACAAGAAAGGACTATTCAAACACTGTTAATAGATTCGTCTCAGATAATATCAGTTCATATTTAAGTGATAAAGAGAGAATAGACCTTAGTGTAGCATATAGAAAAAATAAAAATGAGTTTAGGTTAAATCAATCTGTAAAAAAACTTAATAACTCTATGAAAGAAAATATAAAACTTTCTGATAAAGAAATCAGTATTGATTTAAAGGAAGGTATTATAGATGAGTGGAAAAATGAGATGTCACTTTCAGTTGATGAAATACCTTTTGAGAATATAGGTTTTGGTAGTCAAAATATTATAAAACTTGAACTTTCTTTAAAGAATGACAGTAATGAAACTAATGTTATATTAATGGAAGAACCTGAAAATAATCTTTCTTATGGAAATATGGCTAAGCTTATAGCAAAAGTTCAAGAAAACAATAATAAACAAATCTTTGTTTCGACTCACAGTAGTTTTGTTGCCAACAAATTAGGACTAAAAAGTCTCATCTTAATGTCAAAAGGCCAGGTTAGCCCACTAAAGAATTTAGATGATGATACAATGAATTATTTCAAAAAACTCCCTGGATATGATACTTTACGACTAGTTCTTGCAAATGAAGTGATTCTTGTCGAAGGACCTGCTGATGATTTAATTACTGAACGAGCATATTATGATGAATACAGTAAATTGCCTATTGAAGATGGTATAGATGTTATTGTTGTTGATTCTCTAGCATTTAAAAGGTACTGTGATATAGCTCTGTTAATAAATAAAAAAATTAAGATTGTTACAGATAACGATAGCAATATTAAAAAAAATATTGAGGATAAGTATAAAGATTATCTTGAAAAAAAGATTATTTATCTCTTTTATGAGAAAAATGAGAATTTTAAAACATTAGAGCCTAGTGTAGTGAATGCTAATAGTCAAAGTCAACATGATTTTGAGATATTTAAGGAAGTTATTTCGAAAAATAAATCAATGATGACTAACTCAAAAGATGAGGTTCTATCATTTATGCTAAATAATAAGACAGAATGGAGTCTAAGAGTTTTTGACCATGAAAAAAAAATAAAGTATCCGGAGTATATTAAAAATGCAATCAAAAAATAAAGTAATAATGGCTGCAGCAGGTGCGGGAAAGACATGGGGTATCTGCAATAATGTAATAAATATCTCAACAGATAAGAAAATCCTGATTACTACATATACGAATAAAGGTATAGACGCTATTATAAATGAATATAAGAAGCAGAATTTCGGAGTAATCGATAAAAATGTTTCTATAAAAACATGGTTTCAATTTTTGTTGTCAGATATGGTAAAACCTTATCAAAGTTATATTCTGAAAGATTATAATCAAGTTGAATCTATTGATTTTTCTAAAACATATAAATTTGTAAATTACACGAAAAAAGGAACAAAAGAACGATATATAAATTCACATAATGATGTTTATTCAAATTTTATAAGTGAACTTGTAATTGAATGTAATAGAAAGTCCGGAGGTAAAGTAATACGAAGATTATCGGAAGTTTATTCTCACATATTTATTGATGAGGTACAGGATTTAGCTGGTGATGATTTGAATATTTTAGAATTACTCATCCACTCAAGTATAACAGTATGTTTTGTAGGTGATTATAAGCAGGCTACATACACAACTCATAATACAAAAAAAAATAAAAAATTGTCAGGAATCAATGTCGTTAATTGTTTTGAAATTTTATCAAAACAAAAAAAACTATCTATAAATTATATATGTAATAGTAGAAGATTTAACAGAGATATTTGCGAATTTGCAAATGAAATATTCCCCTACGGAACAAAGATTGCTACTGCTGTTTTCGCTCTAATAACCTGCGGGTGTTTTTATCAGATTGCATGACCGTATAAAAAATGATAGTCTTAGTCAGCAGAGGTGATAAGAGGGAAGACTTCTCAATCTGCCTGACCAGCGATTAATA
>JAEWSG010000179.1 GCA_023398495.1 Bacillota bacterium | reverse complement strand
ATGTAGATGTAGGCGTAGGAGTAGATGTAGGAGTAGATGTAGGAGTAGATGTAGGTGTAGGTGTAGGTGTAGATGTAGGAGTAGATGTAGGTGTAGGAGTAGATGTAGATGTAGGAGTAGATGTAGGTGTAGGAGTAGGCGTAGGAGTAGATGTTGGAGTAGGTGTAGGAGTAGATGTAGGAGTAGATGTAGGAGTAGGAGTAGATGTAGGCGTAGGAGTAGGAGTAGGAGTAGGTGTAGGTGTAGGTGTAGGTGTAGGTGTAGGTGTAGATGTAGGAGTAGGAGTAGGAGTAGGAGTAGGAGTAGATGTAGGCGCAATTGTTGACCGCGGTGTAGTAGGAGCTTTTGTAGGTATAGTATTTGTTAATAAAGGCGTAGTTGTAATAGTAGGTGTATTTAAAACCCGAGGTGTAGGTGTTGTACTTGGTGTATTGGTAGATGTAGTTTTAGTGGTAGGCAATGTGTGATCTGGAATTATGTGTGTTGTAGTAGGCGTAGATATTGCAGGAGTGGAAGTACGTATTGAAGTAAACGTTCTCAATGGTGGAAGAGGCGTTTTAATGGCACTGGTTTTCCTGGGATTTAATGTCGATGGCGTCTTAAATGTAGATAGTGTCGAAGTTGCAGGCGTATTTTGAGAGTTTGCTATATTACTATTTGTTGAAGTAGCTGCTGGTGTTATGGTAGATGGAGTCATTGATGGTGTGGCAGTTGGCTCTGGTGTTGATGTAGTGTCTGGTGCACTTGTTTGAAGATTGGCTGAACTAAAAATATTGACTCTGTCTATTAAATTTTCTACACTGGAATTTTTAACCTCATCAACACTCAAATTAAGTCCTTCATCTTTAGCTTTATTAAAGATATAGTATTTACCCATTGAAAGTCCGATTTCCGACGCTTTTTTTCTATCTTCCTTTGACAATTCTATAACTTGTGATTCTACTCCCGATTTTTCCGCAATTTCTTTAAGAGAAGATATAATAACATCTATATTCTCTTTATCAGAGTTGGACCTTGTTTTAGAAACAAAAGAAGTAGCAAGAATAACTTTATTATTATCTGAATTCAGGAAACCGATTTCCTTTGATTTACTTAATAGTATTGTAATAGCATCGACTAATAACTTGTCTTTGACATTAACAGAGTCTAAAAGAGTTTGACCGTCATTATTAAGAGCTTTTGTTTCCAGCACATTCTTTTCCTTATCTATAGCCATTTCAATGCTAGGATTTATGTCAAGATCTATATAAGCATATTCATTTGCTGTAAATAAAAACCTATATCCGGTGAACAGCATGACAAAAATAGCAGCAACTGAAGCAACAATAGATACAGTCTTTAAAATATTCTTATAACCTGATGAACGGAAATCTGAACTACACAAATCAAACTCATTAAAGCAAACTTTCTGACCACGAAGCATTTCAGGTTTGCGATTAAGCTCAATAAAATCAAGTTTGTCAGTCATTACGATAGCTCTATTCTTTTTTAGCTTGAGGATGACACCCAAACTAGTCGACCCATCATTTTGTAATTTGTTCAATATGTTTCCCTCCAACATCTGGGATATCCAAAAAGTCTCTCAATAAGTGGAAACCATTACCAATAATAAGTGCTGCTGCGATAATAAAAACCCTATTTCTTTCTATAGTCTTTTTATTGATTTTTAATGTTCTAACCAATTCAGTTTTTGGTATAGTTCCTGATTTTTCAAGTTTACTAAAACTTTCCTTGTCATTGGCAATTACTTTTGCAATATTTATGCAAAGCAACTTTGAATCTTTATGCTTAGGTGCTAATCTAACAAGGTCTTCAAATTCTATTCCAAGATCATTAAGTTTCTTTTCAAAGCTTTTTGTTTCATCAGTAAATTCAAAATTGCTCAACTCATCATTCTCAGTTTTCAGATGAGTTTGTTCAAAAATGCTATTATCAGGTTCTTCAAAATATGTAAAAGGATAAACCTTATTATGTTTCCTATTATGGCGCATATGATCTGATACTCTCCTGTTTATTACCAAAGAGCAGAACTTAAAAAACATCACGCCTTTACCTTCATCAAAGCAATCGATAGCTTCATTGAAAGCGGATAGACCAATACTATACTCGTCACTGTTTTCAGTGTCAATGTACTTGCCGGTTACGCCTGAAATAGTTTTTAGGATAAAGGGTTTATACTTATTGATGAAATCGTTTCTGAGCGTTTTATCTCCGGCCTTTATTCTATTTATAATAAGGATAACATCTTCTGTATATTCGTTATCATTATCCTTAAAAATGCTTTTTTTCCTCTTAGGGAAAAATATATCTGTCAAAAATTTCACCCCTCAAATTTGAAGTGCTGCAAAGAATCAGTATAGTATATTAGAAGTGTATACTGATGATTATAGCATACAAACCAGCACTAAAAAAGAGGACATAATTAAATTATTTCTTTTTTCCTTATTTCTTTATACAAGTTCGTACTTAAATGAAATTTTTGGGGGGTTATATAAAACTCAGGCAATTACATGAAAATATATGATTGTTACTATTAACGTTTTACAGCAAGATATTATGGTCTTGAATAATTACACTGTAACATAATTGATTTCTATATTGAACGCGATAAAGATTTTACATTGCGCTTCAATTTACTTAATATAAGATCACGAAAATCAAATTTTCCAATGTATAATCATTTTCGTGATTTATATATATTAAACGCGATGAAGGCAGTTAATTAACTAAAATCCTTACGGTTTCTAGTGCTATTATATGACATTATTTTAGCTAAAATATTATAGTCTTGTGAGGAACTGAAAAATACTTTATAACTCGAACTATTATAAAAGGTTTATTATAATATAAATATGCTTTAAATAACATAAATATGCTTTAAAAAGGTTTGTTATTTGAGATGATTGATAAGGGATAACGAGAAAATAACATCCCATTCTTAAATTTTGAAAGTATTATTAAATCAAGTTTCGAGCATAACAGTAGTTAAATAATTTAGTAATAAATTATCTATAAAACCAAAAAAGTTTATTGGGAGGGGTTATTAATGAAGAAACCGATAGCATTTATTACAGTGTTATCACTAATTGCTGCATTTTTAGTACCACAGTTTTCAGTTTCTGCAGCACCATCTTACAACTATGGAGAGGCTCTTCAAAAAGCGATCATTTTTTATGAAATGCAAAGATCAGGTGAGCTACCTGACAATAACAGGGTAAACTGGCGTGGAGATTCAGGTTTGCTTGATGGCTCAGACGCTGGTTTGGATTTAACTGGTGGATGGTATGATGCTGGTGATAATGCAAAATTCAATTTGCCAATGGCATATACTGCTACTATGCTCTGCTGGTCTGTTTACGAATACCGTGATGCTTTTGAAAAGAGCGGTCAGCTTGATGAAATATTGGATAATATAAAGTGGGCTACTGACTATTTTATAAAATGCCATCCAAGTCCAAATGTATATTATTACCAGGTTGGAGATGGTGCTCTCGATCATGCATGGTGGGGACCTGCTGAAGTTATGCAGATGAAAAGACCTTCGGCAAAAGTAACTACTGCCAGTCCTGGTTCAACAGTAGTTGGTGAGACAGCAG
The DNA here is from genome assembly GCA_023398495.1 of Bacillota bacterium. Classification (GTDB taxonomy): domain Bacteria; phylum Bacillota; class Clostridia; order Acetivibrionales; family Acetivibrionaceae; genus Acetivibrio. The sequence continues at coordinate 58,609 of JAEWSG010000179.1, read as the reverse complement.
CAACAATGGCAGTAGCTTCGTTGATATTTAAGGAAACTGATCCTGAGTATGCTGCAACATGTCTTAAACATGCGAAAGAATTGTTTGCATTTGCAGACAGCACAAAAAGTGATGCGGGATATACGGAAGCTAATGGGTATTATAGTTCATGGAGTGGTTTTTATGATGAACTGACATGGGCTTCGACATGGTTATATCTGGCTACTGATGATTCTGCTTATTTGGACAAGGCTGCTTCATATGTACCAAACTGGGAAGTGGAAAATGGGACTAAGACAGTGAAATATAAATGGGGTCACTGCTGGGATAACAAACTTTTTGGTTCCTTCTTATTGCTTGCAAGGGCAACAGGTGATTCGTTCTATAAGCAGTGTATCGAAAACAACCTTGACTGGTGGACAACAGGACTAAATGGAGAAAGGATTACATACTCTCCTAAAGGCCTTGCAATCTGCGATATGTGGGGAACACTAAGATATGCAACTACTGCTGCATTTTTGGCAAGTGTTTATGCAGACTGGAGCGGATGTAATTCATCAAAAGCCGCAACTTACAAGACATTTGCAAAAAACCAGGTTGATTATGCTCTTGGTAGTGCAGGAAGAAGCTATGTTGTGGGTTTTGGAACCAACCCTCCTAAACATCCTCATCACAGAAATGCTCATGGTGGATGGGAGGCAAGTATGGATTCTCCAAAAGAACACAGGCATATACTATACGGAGCATTGGTTGGCGGACCAAATTCAAGTGATGGATATACCGATTCGATAGGTGATTTTCAGGCAAATGAGGTTGCCTGTGACTATAATGCAGGATTTGTTGGTATTCTTGCAAAAATGTATGGCGAATATGGTGGAACACCTATAGAAAACTTTAATGCAATTGAGCCTGTTGGAGAAGAGTATGGTATTTATGCATTAGTGAATGCTTCAGGAGCTACTTTTACTAACATGAAAGCTACTATTGCCAATAAGACAGGATGGCCTCCAAGGGTGAGCGATAAGCTTTCATACAGATATTTCGTTGATATTTCTGAAGTAATCAATGCTGGGCTTAAAGCAAGTGATGTTACTGTATCGGCAAGTACTTCAAATGGCGGAAAGGTTTCTCCGGGACTAATAGAATGGGATGCTTCAAAGAATATATATTATGTAAACATAGACTTTACCGGAACCAAAATTTATCCAGGGGGAATAAATGATTACAAGAGAGATGTGTATTTTACTCTTAATGCTCCTAATGGATTCACAGGCTGGGACAACACAAACGATTTCTCCTACAAAGGTCTGACTGGTGTTTCAGGACAAGATGGCGTGAAAACAGAGTATATACCAGTTTATGATAACGGTGTGAAGATCTATGGTAAGGAACCGGGGGAATCTTCAGTAACTCCAACAAAGACAGCTACACCTACAAAGGCTGTTACTCCTACACCAACTGGAACTATAGTTATCAAGGGTGACGTTGATGGAAATGGAAGCTTTAATTCAATAGATTTTGGTCTGTTGAGAATGCACTTACTCGGTTCAAGGGCCTTAACGGAGTCACAACTAAAAGCAGCAGATGTTGACGGTAACGGAGTAGTTAATTCAATTGACTTTGCAAACATGAGGATGGTTCTGCTTGGGATAAAAAAAGGATTTTAGATAACTCTTAAGGAAATATTAATAAGTATTTAGTTTTGGTAGCCATACAGGTTTAAACCTGTATGGCTATTTATTTGATGTTAAGGAAATTATGGTTGTTATATATTTCTTGTTATCCCTAAGGTTAATTGGTTAGAGATGCGTACTCAATCAAAATAAACTCAAGAGGATTAACTTTTATTTCCACAGAAAACTGAAAAGGTTACGAAATCCACCAAAAAGCCAATGGAAAAACCCGGATTTTTCAATGTTTTCTGTTGTAGATAAAATACTACTTCCCAATGTTATACCATCTAATTTAACTTCCAGTTTGCCTGCAGATACATCAGCACTAACCGGTGCATTTATGTTTTGGGAATCTTTGGATATTACTGTTTGCAGATCCTTTTCTCTTGAAACCGGAACAAATACTTTAATGTCAGAATCTAGTTTGATTGGAACTGACGCTTTCTTGCCATTTTTGACATTTAAACTATCAACAATATCGCCAGCCTTCTTATACTCTAACAACTTAAAGTTTTTAAACCCGTATGTGAGCAATTCTTGTGATGCAGTTTGTCTTTCTTTTTCATTCTTTGTGTTTAAAACAACAGAAATCAACCTTATGCCATTTTGTTTTGCAGTAGCTGCAAGGCAATAACCCGCTTCTTCAGTCCAGCCTGTTTTAAGACCATCAGCTCCTTCAAAAACACCAAGAAGCGGATTGCGGTTAAATTGACGAATGTTGTTAAAGGTAAATTCCTTTTTTGACTCAATTTCTAATATTTCAGGATATTTTTGTATCAGGTAGCGTGATAGTGTTGCTATATCCTTTGCGGTTAACCTATGCCCTTCCTCAGGAAGTCCCGTACTGTTTTTAAAGGTACTGTTTGTCAAGCCTAATTCTTTTGCCCTCTGGTTCATGGCTGAAACAAAAGCACTTTCACTTCCGTAAAGATGTTCAGCTAATGCAATACACCCGTCATTGGCTGAAGCAATAGAGATGCCCATAATAATATCTCTGTATGATACTTTACTTCCTAATTCAAGAAACATTTTTGAGCCTTCCATTCTCCACGCTTTTTCCGAAACACTTACAAGATCATCCCATTTTGTAGTACCTTTGCTGATAGCTTCAAAGCCAAGAAGTAAGGTCATTACTTTGGTAATACTGGCTGGGGGCATGTCAACTTCAGAATTTTTTTCATAAAGAACCTGACCGGTTGAGGCTTCAATCAGGATAGCTGAGCCGGCAGATGATTCAAATTCTGCATATACGTTCACTGGAAGCATAGTTATAAAAAGAGCGATTAAAGCAATTACAACGGAGAACCTCAACATTTTTGTATTCACATATGACACTCCTCGCATTATTATTGTTTAGATTTAAATATCCCAAGGGTTCTAAAATTATGTTATCATTCAGGTGTTTTTTAGACAAATGAAAAATTTAGGAATGCTGAAAATTATGCGAAATTAATTCGAATCTTGTAGATATTTCCTGGGAAATGTAGAATGATAGTTGTGAAAAAACAGAGTTTTAGTAATTTTTATTCTGTGCTAATGCTTTTGAACATAATTCATTTCTAGAAATGAATTATGCAAAATGCACATCCTATGTTTTTTGGTGGTTAACAAAAATTAAATTCTAGAATTTTATTTTGTTAATCAGCACACTAATTTATTTTTAATTTCCTAAATGCTTCACATTATAGGAGAACTAAAGCATATTATGTATGACGGAAATATTATTTGAAGACAGGTGGTACACATTGGAACAATATCAACTTTATAGAACTCAAAATCTTCAATTGGGTATGAAGGCTCCAGAATTCAAAGTGCAGACTACATTTGGGGAATTGAAATTTTCAGATCTGGCAGGGAAATGGGTTGTTTTCTTTTCGCACCCAGGGGATTTTACGCCTGTTTGTACAACAGAATTTATAGCATTTGCACAGATGGCACCATATTTTGCACAAAGGAATGTTCAACTTTTAGGACTAAGTATAGACAGTAATCCTTCACATCTTGCATGGGTGTACAACATATATAAAAATACAGGCATTACAATTCCTTTTCCCATTGTTGCAGACCGGGATGGATACATATCAAGGTTATACGGTATGATAGCAGCAGAAGTCAGTGCTACAGAGACGGTCAGGACTGTATTTATAATTGATGATAAACAGGTAATCCGGTCAATACTTAATTATCCTCTTACAAATGGAAGGAATATTCCAGAGATATTGAGGCTTGTAGACGCAATACAAACATCCGACAGAGAAAATGTTGTAACACCTGCAAACTGGTGCCCGGGTCAACCAGTGGTAGTTCGCCCCCCAAAGACTTATAACGAGTTGTTGGAAAGATTAAAATGTCCTCAGGGATTACAATGCATGGATTGGTATTTATGCTATAAACAGTTAGAATAAAGGAGAGCCCCCTTCAGGAATATGGTGAAGAGCCATCTACTACTGTTTACAGAATGTTGAATTCTGTCTGATTTTGTGTTAAAATCAAATGGTATTTTTTATTTAGGGGGTTATTTAGTGAGGAGATTTGGTATTACTTTATTGATTTTGGGTATTGGTTCATTTATTCTTCCTCTATTTGGACGGCAGTTTAGACTGCTTTCACTTTTTGGCGGGGCAACTCCGGTAGTTGCAGTAATTCTAGCAATATTGGGTGCGGGTTTGATTTTTGCGGACTATAAATGGGGAGTGTAACCCTGATATTACATAACAATACTTACTTATTTTGTTAATTACAGGTACTCTCATAATACATTGGTTTATTATGGGAGTATTTGTGGTTTAAGAATAATGGTAGCCTTTCGATAATGTATAAAAGTTTTTATAGAAAAGTAAAAAAAGTACTGCCAAAATACGCAAGATATACGAATATACTATATAAGATAAAAAATAAAATAACGATGGAATTTATAAATACGTTTATGATTTTGACTTATAATGAATTAAATTAAGAATACTGTATGCTTGTAGAAGGATGTCGTAATATTCAATATATAATTCTTAGCACAATATATAATATTGAAATTAGTTTTCTATACATATACCATCAATATAGAAAGAATTTCAAGTCGCTGTTTCATTCCCATATTGTAGATAACAATGGTAAAGATAATCATACTATTGACGTGTGTATTAAAGTTTATACAGCGTGGATTATCGTACTTGTGTTTATTGAGTTTCGTGATATCCGATACGTAAGTATTATATTTATTTATAATATATATAAATTAAAAAGGGGCGATCAAAGTGAGAAAAATTTTATCAGTTTTTCTGGCTGTTATTATGCTTTCGTTAATAATAACACCATCGGGAGTGTTTATTGTTTCAGCAGAAAACGGACAGACCATGTTTATCAATGAGATTATGGCTTCTAATGCTCAAACTATAAGAGATGGAGACGTAGAAGATCCTGATGAAGGGAGTAATGGTGGAGCATATTCTGATTGGATAGAAATCTACAATGCCAGTACACAACCTATTGACCTGACCGGCTACACCTTATCTGATTCAGGTGCAACCTGGACTTTTCCACAGGGAATTGTACAAGCAAGGGGTTATTTATTGGTATGGGCTTCAGACAAAAATAAAGTTGCAAAAGACGGACAGTTGCATGCAAACTTTAAATTGAGTGCATCAGGTGAGGAAGTTGTGCTGAAGTCACCTAATGGTACTATTGTTGATTCTGTTACATTTATAAGTCTTGCCGATGATCAGTCATATGGACGAATGACAGATGGTGCTTCTAAATTTGAGGTGTTTTCAAAAGCTTCACCACGTAAAGCAAATTCAAACGGTTCAGTTCTTGTAAAAGTTCCGGTGTTTTCCAAGAATGGAGGATTTTATACCGAGTCGTTTGATTTAGAGCTTACTACAGACACTTCCGGTGCAAAAATATATTATACAACAGATGGTTCTGACCCTGTTCCCGGGGCTTCGGGAACAAAAGAATACAACAGCAGCATTAAAATTAAAAGCCGTCTTGGAGATCCAAACGTTCTTTGCATGGTTCAGAATATATCCAGTGATACATGGAATTCATGGAAAGCCCCAAAAGGTGAGGTTTTTAAATGTACGACATTAAAGGCAGTTGTTGTACGTAATGATGGAATAAAGAGTAAGGTTGTTACCCGTTCATATTTTGTAGATCAAAATATGAACTCAAGATATTCTTTACCTGTAATATCTATAGTAACAGACTATGATAACTTATTTGATCCTGCTACGGGTATCTACATGAGAGGAAATTCCGAGAAGACTGGTAGTGAGTGGGAGAGACCCGCACATATTGAGTTTTATGAGGATAACGGCACGATGGGATTTGCACAAAATATTGGACTTAGAATACATGGAGGGTTTTCCAGGAAGTATCCTCAGAAGTCCTTCAGGATATACGCAGATGCTGGATACGATGATTCGACAGAATTTAAATACGAAGTCTTTCCGGGTTATACTAAAAAAGGAAACGGGAAAAAGATGAAGAGCTATGAGAGATTGCTTCTCAGGCAATCAGGAAATGACTGGTCTTATGCCTACATGAGGGATGAAATGATGCAGAGTCTTGTCTCCCATGTAAAAGGACTGGATACTCAGGCTGAAAGACCTGCAATACTATTCTTAAACGGAGAGTACTGGGGCGTATACCATATTCGTGAACGCTATGACAAAGAATACCTTGAAGATCACTATAATCTTGATGATGATAACGTTGCAATACTTGAAGTTCAGAAAAACATCGAAGTTCAGGAAGGTACATCAGAAGATGCCACCGCGTATACAAATGATGTAATAAATTATCTTTATTCAAATTCTATAACTAAGGCTGGAACCTATGAATATATCAAAACAAAAATTGATATAGAAAACTATATTAATTATTATGTAGCTGAAATTTTCTTTGGTAATACAGACTGGCCAGGAAACAATGTTGCCATATGGAAGTATAAGACGGAAGATGGAAAGTATCATCCCGAAGCTCCATACGGTCAGGATGGCAGATGGAGATGGCTCTTAAAGGACACTGATTTTGGGTTCGGATTGTATAATAAATCTGTTTCGCATGATACATTGAGGTTTGCAGCGGGAGATACATCAGAGGGATATGCTAATGAATCATGGTCTACATTCCTATTTAAAACCCTGTTGCAGAATACTGAGTTTAGAAACCAATTTATAAACTGTTTTGCAGACCATTTAAACACATCTTTTGTTTCTGAAAGAGTACTTCAGGTTATAAATGACTTTGAATCTGTTCTTTCACCTGAAATACTTGAGCACACAAATCGTTGGCAGTATATTAAAATGACTGCTGAAACTATGAGGGATACAACCTGGAGTCAGAACGTGCAAGTTATGAAGGATTACGCCAAAAACCGTCCATCAAATGTAGTTAGGTTTTTAAGAAATAAATTCAATGGTAGCAATGGCATAACAGGAACAGCAAATATAACTCTAAATACTGATTCCCAAAAAGGTTATGTCAGAATAAATACAATTGATATAAAACCTACTACGCCAAGCGTTCAAAATCCAAGTGCATGGACTGGTATGTATTTTACGGGTATACCTGTAACTGTAACTGCAGTTCCGGCAGATGGATTTGTTTTTGATCATTGGGAAGGAGTAACGGGAAATTCGGATACAGTAACATTTACACATACTGGTGAAAGAAAAATTACTGCTGTATTCAGGCAAGGTACAGCGAGTCCGACACCTACTATAGCTCCAACGCCAACTCCTACATCAGGTTCTATTGTATACGGCGATGTAAATAGGGATAGGACATTTAACTCGATAGATTTTGGGTTTGTAAGATTGTACTTGCTTGGAATGAGTAAAGATGGGGACCTTGATAAAGTTGCGGGAGATGTTGATGGAAATGGAACTCTTAATGCAATAGACTTTGCATACATGAGGCAACATTTGCTTGGAATAATAAGCAAGTTTCCATGTGAGAAGTAATTCGATACCTGCAACATAAAGGCTCACATTACATATAAAATTGGAAATTGTTTACAACAGACTATTTGTAAGTTAGGGATTTATGGGGGTTTGAGAAATCAAAGGAGTATCTGATTTTTATTTTGAGCATAATTCCTTAGAGATTAGCTCTTATTAAAAAGATATTGCCATGATTCACAAATCCTCAGACCTTTTATCTTGAGATTATGTTTTTTTTGTGAAATTTGATTGTAGAAAGGAGGTAAGACCTTGGCTATAGAGGTTTTTAACAGATATGAAGTTAAGTATTTGATGGATAGTGATACCTTTGAAAAAATTCAGCGGCAGCTTATTGAATATATGGAGTTGGATGAATATAATAAGAAACACCCTTTTTACACAATTAGCAACATATATTATGATACTCTGGACAATCATCTTATAAGAAATTCACTATCAAAGCCGAAATACAAAGAAAAACTGAGATTACGTGCATATGGTGTACCAAGTGTAGAGGATAAAGTTTATCTGGAAATAAAGAAGAAATTTAATGGTATTGTGAATAAGAGAAGGACAAAGCTGGTTTTAGATGAAGCTTATGAATTTGTTGAAACAGGAGATAAACCTGAGCTGAAAAGTTATATGAACAAACAAGTCCTTAATGAAATTGATTACCTGATAAAGCTATATAATCCTGTACCAAAGCTTTACCTTGCATATGACAGAAAGGCTTTTTTCGGTATAAATAACAGGGATTTAAGAGTAACCTTTGATACAAATATCCGCTCTAGAAGAGAAGAGTTGAGACTTGAAGCGGGTGACTATGGTCGTTATTTGCTGCCGGAGGATATATGGCTTATGGAAGTTAAGGCTGAAAAGACTATTCCTATATGGCTTTCAAGGATGCTCAGTAAGCATAAATTGTATAAAACCAGTTTTTCAAAGTATGGAACAGAATACAAAAATATGATTTTAGATAATATAGAAGGAGGAAGCAACCAATGTCAATGTTTGACACGCTATTTAGTACCACAACTGAGCCGTTACAGTTAACAATTGGTATAGCATTACTAACTGTTTTATCATCAATTGCACTAGGTATGCTTATAAGTTTTACTTACATAAAAACACATTCAAAAGGTATGCACTCACAGAATTTTATTCTGACACTAATTATGATGCCTTGTATTATTGCAATTATAATCCTCTTGATAGGAAGTAATGTTGCAAGAGCTTTTGGGCTTACAGGAGCTTTTTCTATTGCTCGGTTCAGAAGTGCACCAGGAGACCCTAAAGATATTGGATACGTCTTTTTTGCTATGGCTGCTGGTTTGGCTTGTGGTGTAGGAGTATACGCTTATGCAATACTTTTTACAGTAGTACTTTGTATGTTTATGGTAGTATTAAACAAAGTAAATTATGGTGCAAGAAAGTCGTCGGATAAAATGCTTAAAATTGTTATACCGGAAGATCTAGACTATCAAGGAGCATTTGACGATATTTTTGAGACTTATACATACAATTATGAATTGAAAAGGGTTAAAACAACAGATATGGGAACGTTATATGAGTTGGTTTATATAGTAAATATGCGACAGAATGCAAGGGAAAAGGAATTTCTTGATGAAATCCGATGCAGAAACGGTAATTTGAATATTATTTTATCAATGAACCCGGACCCGGTAGAATGATAAAATAGAAAACTACAACCAAAAGCTTGTAAACTTAAACTTGTGCCTCGTAACATAATTGGTTTCTAGAGCATGCGAGGCTTAGAACAGATGAAGTAACATTTTTAACATTATAAAAACTAGAAATTTGTAATGTTAAAAGCACTAACAAGCCTTTGGTTGTATTTTTTAGAAGCATGGAAATTTATTTAACTTTTACTCTTCTACAAAAACACAAGCATCATGAGGGTTGGTGACAGGTGTTACATTGCATCTCACATTTTTTACAAACACTTCAATTTTATAACCAACATACTTACCACCAACCGAATTATTCCAATGGGGTGCGTAATCTCTGGTTGACGGGGTAGTACCAGAGATGGGATTTAAGATAGGGTAGATTTCGGTTGTCTTACCATCTTTTGTACTATTTATGGTGTGTTGGAGTGCATATATCAAGTCTATAGAAGGTTTATCTTTCATATTAACTGCTTCAGGCAGACTGCCGTATTTCAAATGTTGAAGCTCGAAGTCCTCACTTTCAAGCATATAAGATAAGACTGCTTTTTCAATTAATGAAGCTTGACGATCGTCTGCCTTCTTTCTTGAATTTCTGATTACGCCAGCAAACATACTAAAGGCAATAACCGAAATCACACCAATAATTGCAATGACAATAAGCATTTCAATTAATGAAAAGCCTTTATTCCTTTTAATAAGCTCTTTCATACAAATACTCCCTTACAAATTAATACAATAAAAATAATTGAGACACAAACAAGAAAAGAGTATTACTGTAGTGAAAACAGGAGATTTAACACAGAGTTGGAAAGGATTAATAATGTAACTCTCTGAAAACTACAATTGTTATAACTTATTTTGTAAACTCAATACTTTTTTATCTATACCTATATTTTAACATTAAGAGGATGGAAATAACAGAACTTAACATACAATATAAGGTAATTGCACCAGGAGATTGAACCATTTATATGGGGAAGTAAGTGAGAAATTTGAAAACAATACCCTTTCTTTATCTCAGTGTCTGTCTTATTATGTAAATAATCAGAGCTGATAAAAAGAAAGGGCTTGATATTTTTTAGTGTTATCGAATTCTTTTCATTGGACGTTTTTTATTTGATCTTTGAATTACTATCTTTTTACCCTTCAAGTTATAATTTTTCATAGCTTCCATTACTTCAGCCGAGTATTCCTTTGGAACTTCTACAAAAGTGAACCTGTCAAAAATATCTATAGCACCGATTAACTTTCCTGAAAGGCTTGTACTTGAGGCAATACTTTCGACTATATGCTTAGGTTGGACTTTATTATTGCTTCCAACATTAATAAAAAGTCGTACCATGCCTTCCTTAGCACTGGTGTCTTCTTCAATATCTTCTTCAAATTTTACAGTTTGGTCATTATTCTGATCAAACATTGTTTTTAACAGTGCAGCAGCAATTTCAAGATTAGATACATAGTTAGCGTCTATATTCTTAGAGTTTGTCTCATCAAGAACTTTTTCAATATATGAGACATACTTTGAATAACTGCCATCTGAAAGAATCTCTTTTACTTTATCCAATAATAATCCGATTTTTCTTTCCTCAACATCCATTGGAGTGGGAGGTTTGATAAGATGAATTGTAGATTTTGTATATCTTTGAATTTCTTTGAGCTTGTGAATTTCACGTCCCACTACAAAAGTATAAGACTTTCCTGTTTTTCCAGCTCTACCGGTTCTTCCGATTCTGTGAACGTAGTACTCTTCGTCGCTGGGTAAATCATAGTTGAAAACGGCCTCTACATTGTCTACATCAATACCACGGGCTGCGACATCGGTAGCAATGAGAATATCAATAAGTCCTTTTCTGAACTTTGACATAACCCTGTTTCTTTGATCCTGTTTCATATCTCCATGAAGAGCCTCAGTGGAATAACCTCTTGACTGAAGGCTTGAAGTTAATTCATCTACCTGCCTTTTAGTATTGCAAAAGACCAGAGACAATCCAATGTTATTAGCATCAATAAGTCTGGATAATACTTCTAGTTTTGATGATTGACTTACTTCCAGATAGAATTGTTCAATACTTGGAACAGTCATTTTTTTGTGTATGGTTTTTATATGTGTAGGATCCTTAAGGTATTTCGAACTAAGATCCAGTATTTCCTTAGGCATGGTAGCTGAAAAAAGGATGGTCTGTTTTTCGCCAGGAACCTTCTCCAGTATTATATCGATATCCTCTCTAAAGCCCATATTAAGCATTTCATCAGCTTCATCGAGTATGACCATCTTTAAATCTGTCAATTTTAAAGTACGTCGGCGCATGTGATCCATGATTCGGCCTGGAGTTCCTATAATTATTTGGGGGCGTTTTTTTAGTGCAGCAATCTGACGGTCAATAGGCTGTCCGCCATAGACGGGCAAAATCCTGACACCTTCCTTATATTTTGATACATCTCTTAATTCTTCTGATATCTGAATAGCCAGTTCTCTTGTAGGGGACAGGATTAATACCTGAATCCCTTCAGCATTCAGGTCAAGCATTTCTATAGCAGGTATGCCGAATGCACAGGTCTTGCCTGTACCTGTTTGAGCTTGACCGATAAGATCAATTCCTTTAAGAATATGTGGAATTGTCTGAGACTGTATTGGGGTTGCTTCTTCAAACCCCATATCTGCGATAGCCTTTTGAATTTCTTCCGATAGATTTAAGTCCTTAAAAATTACATTATCCATTTATTATTTTCCTTTATATTTATTTTTGATACTTTTTTTACAAAATCATTTTGTGTCTCTTTTTCTCTTTATGTCAGTGAGATTATATACTTTAGTATAACTTATATCATAGGGCATGTTACGGATTGATGGAAGTTAGCTTGTACCCATATCTTACTAATTTTATATGTAAAACGCTCATTTGTCAACAAATTAATGCTTATTTGCTTATTTTTATAAATTTGCTTATTTTGGTGCAGAATAAATTAATAGCATCCTGCTTTTTGCTTTTCACCAGTTTTCCAGTATTAATAATTTACCCACGAAAAAAGGAGGATATTCAAAAAATAAAAAGAGCAGGGATTGTTTTAGCTCCTGCTCTTATCAAAGCTCCTTTGCTTGCAATAATAGTAGTGTACTTAATTACTGTAAGAAACTGTTTGCTTAAAATGAAGAAATCATTCCAAGTAGTAATTTTCTTAAAAATCCGAAGTCAATTGAATTATATGAACCATCGTTGTTTATATCAGCTGCAACATGCCACTCATAGCCAGGTGATTCCAGAGTAGGTGATTTGATCATGCCGAGCATAAGTTGTCTGAATATGCCGAAATCAATTGAGTTTACTTTGCCGTCTCCATTTAAGTCACCTTTAATTACATTACCTGACGAAGGTGTAGGTGTAGGTGGAATTTTTGTAGATGTAGGAGTTGGAATTGGTTTGCCTGCCATTAATCCGGCAACTGCTCCTACAAAAGCAGCATTGTAATCTATTGCAACTTCTGTGTATTGGTACTGGTTCACATCATCCATAAAATTATCACTTGAATCAGGACCTCCGACTAAAGCACCTGTCAGTACGTGTTTTGCAGGTTTTGTATTTTCACCGCCTGCATATGTATAACCGTTTGCAGCTCTATGGTGTGGATGTAAGCTATATTTACTTCCATACCCTATCAAATATGACATGTTCTTGGGATTATTACCAAGGGCATAATCTATTTGTGATTGGGCAAAAGTTTTATATTTTTCATTACCAGTTTGTTTGTAGTACTGTAATGCCAGCAGACTTTCGGCAGAAGCATATCTTAATACTCCCCAGTTACTCAAATACCTTAAACCGCCTGGTGTTTTGGTAAGAGTATTCATCCAATAGTCCAGGTTATACTCCATTGCATCCTTGTATTTCTGTTCTCCTGTAAGTTCAGCCATTTTACAGAATACTGCCATGTACATATCATCCCAGCACATTGTCCATTTGTTTTGAAAGGGTGATTCGCCAAGGAATGTATTGTTTGATAAATAGCTATTGATTTCTGTGAAATAGGAACTATTGCCTTCAACAACATAGAGCCATGCAGCAGCCCATGACAAATCATCCCAATAACTTTGGGATTGGTAGAAGGCACCTTCCTTGTATTTGCCAAGATTGCTTTTAGCCATTGTGTAAAGTTCTTTTGCTGCTTTCAGGCATTTGCTCGCATAGGATGAATCTATGTCCTTATAATTCAAGTACATTAACGTAAGTGCTGATGAAGTAAGTGCACAAACCTCGGAAGCAGCACTAGAGGAATTGGCAACGTAGGGAATAGCTCTTTGACCGGGCTGAGTTTCTGGAGCACCCCAGTATGTATGGTCGACTTGCCCGTCTCCAACCTGATAATAGTATGTGCTAGCATTTGGATGACATTTTAACAGGTAATCTGTGAAGTATTTCAGAGTGGAAAGTAACTTGGTTTTGTTCCCTGTTGAAGCAAAAACATCTTCATATTCATACAATGACCATCCTAAAATTGATGCAGCATATGCCTGAGGTAAGTTGAATTTTACATGGTCACCGGCATCGTGGTAACCTCCTGTAAGATCCAGACCTACTACTGAACCATCTTGTGTATGACACGCTCCCCTCCAGTCAAATACATTATCGACTTTTGCGTCAGGACCACATTTGTTAGCGTCATAAAAATAGATTGAGTACTTCAAGGCTGTATTATAATCACTTCCGGCAGCTGCAACATTGGCAGCGGTAAATACTGAAGATAGTAATAGTGACATTGTAAGCACTATCGTCATTAGCTTTTTCTTCATACATTTGCTCCTCCTTAATAATATAAAAAATTGGTAATACAAAACCCATGTCACTATTGTTGTAGAAAGCTTGATTAACTGATACACAAAAATACTTAGTGATAGCGAAAAAATTTAATCTATAAAATAGTGAATGGTTTACTTGGTATTAATATTGTATCTGACCACCTCCATACTAAATTTTGACATAAGAGTTTGCTAAAATTACCTCCATGTCGTAAGAAAAATTAATATTAGCTATAATCATCAGTGATTATATCCCTGAAAAGTTTATATGCAAGACGAATTCTTAGAAGATTGGTATAAAGAAATTAGTGCCAACTTATAAACCTATTATATCATATAACTTAACTAGAATTAAATAGAATGGAAATTTTTATCTTAGTAGTGCCTCGTAACAGAATTAATTTCTAGAGCATGCGAGGCTTAGAGCAGATGACGTGTTTTTTAACATTATGAAAAATAGAAATTTGTAATGTTAAAAAGCACTAGTGGTGCCTGATGATAATGATAATGGTAATGGTAATGGTAATAGTATAGAAAAGTTTTTTAAAAATAAAGAAACTATATATTCTAGAAAAGCTTTCTTAGAAGAGCTTTCAGAATATATAGTTTTGTTTTAAATTTATACGGATTCTTTATACTTTAGGAATATTTCTTCCATAAAATATCTCTGCCATTTCCTTTTTCACTTTTTGTTTAATTTTTTTCTTTTCACCTGGCTGTAATTCTTTTTTTGTTGCACCAAACAAATAGTTGTCAAGATCAAAATCTTTGAGCAGCATTTTTGTATGAAAAATATTTTCCTGATAAACATTTACATCTACAATATGATAAAGATCTTTTGTTTCGCTCGCTATATAGTTTTGTATAGAGTTTATTTTATGATCTATAAAAAACTTTTTACCTTCAACGTCACGGGTGAATCCCCTTACCCTGTAGTCAATGGTTATAATATCCGAATCAAAACTATGAATCAAATAGTTCAACGCTTTAAGAGGAGATATACGACCACAGGTAGATACGTCAATATCTGCCCTGAAAGTACTTATACCTTCATCAGGATGACTCTCAGGATAAGTATGGACTGTTATGTGACTTTTATCTAGATGTGCAAGTACAGTTTCAGGAAGCGGACCTGGAGATTCAGTCTGGTTCGGATCATCTTCATGATCAGGAATGTTAGTCACCTTTTCCTCAGAAATAAGCATTGTAACACTAGCACCTTGAGGTTCATAATCCTGACTGGAAATATTCAATATGTTTGCTCCAATAATATTTGAAACATTGGTAAGTATATTAGTCAGCCTTTCTGCATTATATTGCTCATCTATATAATCAATGTAGCCTTTTCTATGCTCAAGAGTTTTTGCATAGCAAATATCGTAAATATTGAAGCTGAGTGTCTTGGTCAAATTATTGAATCCATATAATTTTAATTTTTTTAAGGATTTAATTTCCATAACGCGTCCCTCATTCCTAAAAGATAGTCCATGACTATTATAATTTTATAATTCTAATTTGTAAATGGTCCGCAAAAAATATACAGAATAATTCATGGTTTTCACCAAATAATGTAAAATAGAGACCCTTAAATATCCATAATAATAAAAATCTCTATTGTGAACTATACAATATTTACAAAATCCACTCATTAACGGGTGCATTTAATTATCGTGCACCATATTATTCCAAGAACTGAAGCTCCAAGTCTTAGAGAATGTATACTCGCTACGGGTCGAATCAAACTCGCTTCGCTCAAACAGTGATTCGACTTTTCCTTCGCTTCGTTAACATTCTCTACAGCCTCTACGCAATGTTCTTTCCATAATATGGTACACTATTAAAATATGCACCCCTCATTAACGATACAATTTACCGAATCAAGAAAAGATGGTATAATTAAATACATATCGCAGCGGAAGCTGCAATCAAGGTAGTAGGTTCCGCTGCGATAAACAGATGAACTATATCTTCTAAAAGTTTGTTTAAAAAACAAACTTTTTAAGAAGAATAGTATACCGCAGCGGAAGCTGCAATCAAGCAAACAACAGAATCATATCTAAAATCTTGGGGAAGAGGTCTGGTCTCATATGGATAAAAGCAAGTACAAAGTATTGGCGGCTATAGACGTAGGATCTAATGCTCTTAGAATGATGATTGCACAGGTCAAAGCAAATGGAGAAATAGTACCCATGGAAGATTTATATCAACCAACAAATATCGGGAAAGACACATTTGCGTTCGGAAGAATTCAAGTTCAATCTATTCATGATACATGCGATACCTTAAAAGGCTTCTACAGGTTGATGCAGGACTACAAGATCAAACATTACCGTGCTGTAACTACAAGTGGAATCAGGGAAGCTGAAAACAGGGAGTATGTGCTCGAACAGATTAGAATCAGGTCAGGACTTGAAGTTGAAATAGTAAATAACGCTCAGGAACGCTTTCTGATGTATAAGGCGATACGTAATCATATGGTCAACGAGCGGATGTTTTCTGAAAAAGGTACAATGATAGTGGATATTGGTTCAGGGGGCGTTGAAATATCCGTATATAATCTTGGGAGCCTTAAATTTACCGAGTATATAAAAGTGGGTTCTCTAAGACTAAGTGAAATACTGGCTGATCTTGAAAAGAAAACTCTGGATTTTCCAAGCGTAATGGAAGAATTCATTGACAGCAGAATAGATTTCTTAGAGGAGATACTGCCGAGACTTAAAATCAACAACTTTATTGGTCTTGGTGGCGAGCTTAAGACAATATTTGACCTGTCTTTAAGTGATGGTGGGAGTAAAACTCCTAATTTCGTCGATAAAGAAGAACTTAAGAAGTTATATTCAAAAGTTCACAGGCGTACAGCTGCACAAATAAAAGAGGAGTTCGGTCTTAAGAAAAATCAGGCTCAGATATTGCTGCCTTCAATAATTTTGTTTAACAATTTTTTAAACATGACGGAGGCCAATGGCATATATACTCCTATGGTATCATTAAGGCACGGGCTCCTTTCAGACATGGTAGATGAAAGATATGATACTGTCGGTAGAAAGGAAGCTTTAGACAATATAATAAGTTCAGTGTGGTATATAGGGAAAAAATATGCCGTAGATGAAGTTCATAGTGCTTTTATAGAGAAACTTACCTTGTCCATATTTGATCAGATGTTAAAAATTCATATGCTTGGCGATAAGGAAAGGCTGTACTTGAGGGTGGCTTCTATACTCCATGATGTTGGAAAATATCTCAATCATAATAGCCACGATATTCATTCTTATAACATAGTACGCTTTTTGGATATCATGGGGTTTTCTGATACAGAACTCAACCTTGTTGCAAACATAGTGAGATACCACAGTGACGATATCCCTGACTTATCTCATGAAAATTACAGAGCCTTAAGCCCTAAACAGCAGATAATAGTTTCAAAACTTGCAGTAATTCTGCGAATTGCTGAAGCCTTGGATATATCACATAAACAAAAAATAAAGGATATCAAAATAAGTAAAACCGGAAATGAATTACATTTTGATATTGCAGCTAAAGAGGATATATTATTGGAAGAATGGAGTTTTAACAGTAATGCAACTTTTTTTGAGGAAGTAATGGGAAACAAACCTGTTATCAGACATAGGGGATGATGCGTATGAAAAAAAATGAGAATAATATGAGCAGCAATTTTTTTAATCGTGAGTTGAGTTGGCTGGAATTTAATGAAAGAGTGCTTGAAGAAGCTTGTGATACCAACAGCAACCCAATACTTGAGAGAATTAAATTTATATCTATTTCAAGTTCAAACCTTGATGAATTCTTTATGGTTCGGGTGGCATCATTGTTTGATCAGATCCTTGCCGGATTTAGTGAGCCTGATATAGGAGGGTTTACTCCGGAGGAGCAGTTCAATCTGATTTCCACAAGAGCACATAAAATGGTTAATGACCAGTATAATTGCTATAACCGGTCTTTGATTCCGTGCTTGAAAAAAGAAAAAGTAATATTTGTGAAACCAAAGGAATTAAATGAAAAACAAAGACTTTTTATAGAAAATTTATATTATAAGACGATATTTCCAGTATTGACGCCTATGGTGGTTGACAGGAGCAGACCTTTCCCTCTGATACTAAATAAGAGTTTAAATATTGCACTGCTTCTAGAAAATAAAGATGATAAAAAGGAACCGATATTCGGAATGGTTCAGGTTCCGTCTGTACTTGAAAGACTTGTAGAATTGCCTTCAAAGGAGAATGAAAAGCACTTCATCCTGCTAGAAGACATAATCAAGATATATATTGAAACACTATTTACCGGACACAACATTATAACAATGGCATGCTACCGCATAACAAGGAATACAGATCAAGGCCTTGATGAAGAAGAGGCGGAAGACCTTTTAGAGGCTATCCAGCAATTTATTAAAAAAAGGAAATGGGGAATGGTTATAAGGCTCGAAATAGAGCATGATATGTCTTGTGAATTGCTTGGTATTCTTATTGATGAGCTGGAAGTACCTAAAGAGGGTATATATGGAATAAAGGGTCCTTTAGATCTGACTTTTCTGATGAAAGTCTATTCATTGCCCGGATTTACAGGCTTAAAGTACCCTGTTTACAAGCCACAGCCCATACCTCAGTTGGAAGCTGAAGAAGATCTATTTGATGCTATTTCCAAAAAGGATATCCTGTTGCACCATCCCTATCATTCCTTTGAGCCTGTGACAGAATTGGTAAAACAGGCAGCTAATGACACTAATGTGCTTGCAATTAAACAAACACTTTATCGTGTTAGTGGGAATTCTCCTATCGTTGAGGCACTTGCACAAGCGGCAGAAAACGGGAAGCAGGTAACTGTGCTTGTCGAATTAAAAGCGAGATTTGATGAACAAAACAACATCCTCTGGGCAAAAAGACTGGAAATGGCAGGATGCCATGTTATATACGGCCTTGTGGGGTTAAAAACTCACTGTAAGATTCTATTGATAGTCAGGATGGAAGAAGACGGAATAAAGAGATATGTCCATATGAGTACAGGTAACTATAACGATATTACGGCAAAGTTTTATACGGATATCGGCGTAATGACCACAGATCCGTACTTTGGATCAGATGCTTCTACAGTATTTAATATGCTTTCGGGATATTCGCGGTTAACTAAAATGTATAAGCTTACAGTGGCACCAGTAGAGTTAAGGAAAAAATTTGTCAGCCTTATCAGGCAGGAAGCTAATTTCGCTCGAAGTGGTAAAAAGGCTAGAATTGTTGCAAAACTTAATTCTCTTGTAGATGAGGAAATAGTTAATGAGCTATATGAGGCCTCCGTGGCTGGGGTTGAGATAGATTTGCTGGTGAGGGGAATTTGTTGCCTAAAACCAGGGATAAGTGGGTTGAGCGAAAATATCAAAGTTAAAAGCATTGTGGGGAGATTTTTAGAGCATAGTAGGGTATACTACTTTCATAACGATGGCGAAGAACAGATTTACCTCTCTAGTGCTGATTGGATGGGAAGGAATCTCGACAGGAGAGTGGAAATACTTTTTCCCATTGAGGACAGAGATATTGTTTCAACTCTAAAAGATATGTTGAAGACTTACCTGAAAGATACTGCAAAAACAAGGGTTTTAGATAAAGATGGAAACTATAGACGAGTAAATAAGAGGGGAAAAGCAGCTATGAACAGTCAGGAGTATTTTTGTAAGCAGGCTGTAAAACAGGCTCAGGTATTCTTAAATGACAAGGCCGACAGAGATCTTTAGGTGAGTTTATTGTCCTTAATATATATTTTTATTATCAATTCAAAGGAGGAAGGACATCGGTGGTAAAACTTTGTATTTTAGATGCAAAAACACTTGGAAGTGACGCGGATTTATCCGGGATAGCCAGATTCGGAGAATTAACAAAATATGATACTACCAAACCGGATGAGGTTGTAGATAGAATTAAAAATCAGAACATAATTATAACAAATAAAGTTGTACTTAATGAAAGCAATCTTAAGTTGGCTCAGGAGCTTAAACTTATTTGCGTTGCAGCAACCGGGACTAATAATATTGATTTGGCTTATGCTAAAAGCCGGGGAATTGCCGTGACAAATGTGGCAGGATATTCGACGCAGAGTGTGGTACAGCATACATATGCCCTGTTGTTTTATTTGCTTGAAAGCTTAAAGTATTATGATGACTATGTAAAATCAATGGAGTACTCCAAAAGTGATATTTTCACGCACCTCAACAAACCATTTGTTGAATTATATGGGAAGACATGGGGAATTATCGGACTTGGAACAATTGGAAGCTCAGTTGCTGCTGTTGCACGCTCATTTGGGTGTCGAGTTGTATATTATTCAACTACAGGCAAAAATAATAGTAACGAGTATGAGAGAGTTGAGATAGATAAACTGCTTAAGGAATCGGATATAATTTCAATACACGCACCATTAAACGATAGGACAAAAAATCTTATAGACTATAAGTGTCTTATGCTTATGAAGAAAAGTGCAATACTATTAAACCTTGGCAGAGGCGGTATTGTTAATGAAAATGATCTTGCAACGGCTTTAGATGAAGAACTGATAAAGGGTGCAGCTCTAGATGTCCTGGAATCGGAACCTGTAAGAGCTTCTAACCCTCTCCTCTCAATTAAGAAACCTGACAAGTTGCTTATAACGCCTCATATAGCCTGGGCAAGTGTTGAAGCGAGAAGAAGGCTTATAAATGAGTTGGAGCTAAATATTAAAGCATTTTTATCTAATGAAATTCGAAACAGGGTGGAAAAATAAATTGTTATAAAGTATTAAAAGGGCATCAGTTAAATGATGCCCCTTTAATTAATTGTTTGCATTAAAAATGGTACTTCTGCTTAATTGAATAGTCCATTGATTATCTCAGTGCATTACTGTTTTGATTGCAGCTGCTTCTGGGATATGTTTTATATTAAATAAGTATAAAGAAAAACTTAAAGCAGAAGTTTTATTCTCCATATCACTAGATATTACTAGTCTCTATAGCCGTATCCATTGCCATTGAAGAACAATAAAAGGAATACGAGGATGAAGAATAATATTTCACTGTTATCTCCGAAAATACCTTTGTTACATGACATAGAAAATCATCTCCTTTTCTTTGATACTACATATTATTCATTGCCAGCTAAGTTGGTTACAAAATGTCAGCAATCAATTAGGTGGTTTTCAAATGGGGGTCTGTAAAGAAGTTGGTGCTGCTATCTTTAAAAATAGCTTTTTTGTGATATAATATTTCGGGTATTGTTTACTGAATTAACGAATGGAGGTTTAATATATAATGTTGCTTGCGGATGACTGGAAAGAGTATGAATTAATTGATACAGGTAATGGAGAGAAGCTTGAAAGATGGGGTACATATGTGTTAAGAAGACCCGATCCTCAAATAATCTGGCCAATTAATGATAAGAAAGGCTTGTGGGATAAAGCTGATGCACATTATCATAGAAGTTCAAGCGGCGGAGGGAAATGGGAGTTTAAGAAAAAAATGCCGGAAAGGTGGAAGATATCTTACAAAGGGATGTCCTTTAATATCGAACCAACAGGCTTTAAGCATACAGGTCTTTTCCCTGAACAAGCCGTTAACTGGAGCTGGATGATGGATAAAATACGTTCGGCGAAAAAGCCTCCTAATGTATTGAACCTTTTTGCATATACAGGGGGAGCTACGGTTGCAGCTGCCTATGCAGGGGCGTCCGTGTGCCATGTAGATGCCTCAAAGGGTATGGTACAATGGGCTAAAGATAATATTAACCTGTCAGGATTATCGGACAGGCCTGTCCGTTTTATAACCGATGATGTTATTAAATTTGTTCAAAGGGAAAAGCGGAGGGGAAATATTTATGACGCAATAATAATGGACCCTCCATCTTATGGCCGTGGTCCTAAAGGAGAAATCTGGAAAATTGAGGATGAGATATATCCTTTAGTTGAGCTGTGCATGGATGTACTTTCAAAAGAACCTCTTTTCTTCCTTATAAATTCATATACTACCGGGTTTTCTCCAACTGTAGTTGAGAATATCATAAAGATGACTATAGGTAAAAAATATAAGGGTGCCATATCTTCAGGTGAAGTTGGTATACCGGTTTCGTCTACAGGTTTGATACTTCCTTGCGGAATATTCGGCCGTTGGGAGGCAAAAAGTTAATGAATTCCGACAAGACCTTGAAGATCACAATACTATACGAAGACAACCATCTGCTCATTGTAGAAAAGCCTGTTAATATTCCGGTTCAAAAAGATAGCACCAATGATATTGACATGCTTACAATTTTAAAGGACGATATCAAATTAAGATATAATAAGCCCGGAAATGTATATTTAGGACTTGTACACAGGCTAGATAGACCTGTTGGTGGAGCAATGGTTTTCGCGAAGACCTCAAAGGCGGCATCAAGACTTTCGGATCAAGTACGTACAAGAGGCTTGAACAAGACTTATTTTGCAGTAGTACACGGCAATGTCAAAGATAAACATGGAAGATTGGAAGACTATCTGCTAAAGGATGAAAAAACCAATATGGTAAGTGTTGTTTCACAAGATGTTGAAGGTGCCAAAAAGGCAATTCTTGACTATGAAGTTATTGATGCATCCAGAGGATACACACTTGTAAAGATAAATTTACATACAGGACGTTCACATCAAATCAGAGTACAGTTTTGCAATATGGGACATCCCTTGTATGGAGATCAGAGGTATGGTAAGAGTGTAAACAAAGTAGGTCAACAAATTGCATTATGGTCCTGCCGTATTGTGCTAAAGCATCCTACAACTCAGGAGGAACTGAATTTCATATGCAATCCCCCTGAAATTGAACCTTGGAATTGGTTTAACCTTAAGTAGTTGCATTTACTTCCAATTACTTAGCCAAACCAAATTACGGCATAAACCTGTTTTGGTGTCAAATGATGTAATTGCTTGGCCTGAGCATTAAAATCATTGGCCGAAGGCTTGATAATTTTGAAGTAAAAATGCCAAGGATGGCATTTTTAGCGTCTTGGGACAGGAAGTCCCATAGACGCGGCGAAAAATTATCAAGCCGAGGTACGATTTTTGCACAGCAAAATATCGTTCATCTGTCTGCCGAATGGCGTCCTACTGATTTTTTGCGAAGACCTTGCAATGGAATCGTTTGACACCAAAACAGTAGATATCACTTATCTCTATTGTATAATTACAGTACCGACATCGCTGAAGTTGAGGCTTTCCTTAGAGGATACACTCTGTATTATTGTACTTTCGGCCTTATAGGTCCCTGGACTTATTACCCTTGCATAGTAGGTGAGAGGCGTTTTCTTTTCCCAATCCTTACCTACATAAAAGGTTACTTTTTGCCCATCAGATTCCATATAGCTTATTTCGCTACTACTTGGATTTACACCCATTGCTGAAGGATTATTGATAGGTTTTAAGCCTGATGGAAGGAAATCGGTTATCCGATATGAACCATCAATTGCTTGATTGCTTATATCCCATGTGATAACTACCTTTACTATTTCGTCCTGTTTGAAGCTGTTATTCTGATTGTTGCCTTTTCTAGGATAATATGCTTTTTTAACAGTCAGGTTATTGTCGGTTTTTTCAGTACCTGCGAGAGGTTTTTTAAACATTGACACCGCTGAAATATCTCCGGTTACATTATTGATTTCTAAATTGTTGATATCCTTTGAAGGCAATGTAAGTGCAAATGATTCTCCGGCTTCCAATGTTTTACTGTAGGATTTTCCATTCAGTGTATAACTAAAGGATACAGTACCACCATTGGCTTTTGCAATTTCTTCTTTTATATAAAGCAGTTTATCAATTGCTATGAAAATATCTTTGCTTTCATTGTTTGTACAATAATCATATAGTCCGGATTTTTGAGGTTTATCAAGCTTTGAAGCAAGTAATGCGGCAAGCGAAGTGCACTCAAGAATATCATCCTTGTCTTTGCCGGTTTCTATCCTCAAATAGGGTTTGTATTCCTTCATACGAGTTGCGATTTTTTCAACAAAAATCCTGTCAGCCATAGGGAGTTCACCTAGCTCGCAATAAGCAAGAGCTATATAAAGTAGATCCTTTATGCTTGCGTTTTCAGTCTCTGAGGCTTTATTAAGCTCTAACAGCACAGGTTCCTTCGATACAGCAAGGCCATATAAAGCATTACCTTTAAGTCCTGGCAAATCGTCATAAAGTTTTGTATAGAAGTATTCCTTCAGCCTGAAGGCATTTACCTGGTATAAAATTAAAGATGAAAGCTTTGCACTTGTGTCAATATCACTGTTGCCATAAGGAAGTAGGGAAATACCCCCGTCCTCTCTTTGATAACTTGATACATTGACCGGAGATATGGAAGCTTCGGGATCATCTTGCTCAAAATAAGTGTTTATCAGGTCATTTGATATTTGAGCCGCAAGTTTTTGATCTATCCGGTTGCCGGATAAATATCTTAAGTAGTTAAGCTCTCCTAAATACATACCTCTGCCTTTATCGGTAAATATGAGTTTGGTATTACCGGTAGATCCTCCTTTAAAATTAGTGCCTGGCTTAAGATCATAGTACAAGGCTTCATCAATCTGGTGGTATGTTTTTAATACGCTAACCGTGTGTTTTAATGAGTCCTTTAAACCCTTTTCGGCGGATGCTTTTATTAAGATATCGTATTTACCTTCGCTCAACTCCCACAGAGGTATATTTACCCTGTCAAAGGCCTTGCCTTCTGCACTTGCCAGAACCTTTTGGTTTTGAGAATCACACACTTCAAATAAAACCTTTTCATTTTCTTTAAGGTCATTTCCGTAAGCCGTAACACCTAAAACCGGCTTATCGCCATCCAGATAGGTGTTGTTTAGGGTGTAGTTTATAAAGAAGGGCAAGGTCACGTTCAGGCTGACTTTATTGCTACCCGCATGCAAATCCGGAGTGACACCTGTCAGTGATACACGCCAGGAGGTTATATTGTCAGGTATTTTGAATTTAAGCTCTCCATATCCGTTATCATTTAGTGTGATGGTATTGAAGTATGCTGTGTCTTTGAAGTCTTCTCTGATTGCAGCGGTTGGAGCTCCTGAGCCAGAGATGTATTCAAGTTTGACTGCGTCGTAGGTTATTGTCATATCTGTGGTGCAAATACCCTTTGTATTTGCTGCTTCAGAAAATGTTGTATAAATACTGCCTCTACTCCAAGCACCTTTTGAGCCCCCGCTCATACCTGAATTTACATGGGACTGATAGCTGTAGCCAACCCCTGAAGGAAGAGAAGCATAAAGCGTTTGAAGGGTTTCAATTTGTTGTTCATGTAATTTGAACAGTGCTTCATCAACTATGCTGGAATTAACAACAGCCTTCTTAGGATTTCCGTTTTTATCCTTAGCGTTAATGCTTACAGTTACTTCATCTCCTGGCTTGTAGGAGGTTTTGTCCAGTTTTGCATCAATTACAAGATTTTTCTCATCATAGTTGAAAACAGCGTTGAATTCTTCGGATTGAACATAGGTAATTCCATTGAAGTATACACCTGTTACAACTACATTCGGTACATCCTTCTCGTCCATGATAAAGCTGAAATCAGGTGTGCTCCCAACTTCATAACTCCGGATTCCATTTTGTAATTTGATAAAAAGGTAAGAACCATCCGGCATTGTTTTATTACCTTTTTTGTAGGTAAGATCGACTCTCTCGCCTGTTTTATAGTTTTCTTTACCTCCATCGAGGAAGTATCTGTTCTCATCATAGCCGTTAAATATGGTGTAGTCTCCTACATAAGAATCAAATTTCATATTTCTTCCTGAGTTGTCAGTACATTTAATTTCAGCAGAATAGTAGCCGTTCTCAATTCTAGGAGCATCAAAAGTGGCAGAAGCTTTTCCTGTACTGTCGGTTGTCATGGATATATTCGTAAATACTTCTTTATGGTCTTCGTACCTGTACCTCTTTTCTGTGACCTTGTTTATATAGTCATAGTATTCACCGTCTTCAATTTTTACCCAGGTGTTTTTGTATATTATTCCTGTCAGTGTTTTACCGCTTACAGCATCACCAAGGTAGTCCATACTGTCTTTAGCTGTTCCGTTATTTAATCTCTCTAATACAACTTTATTTACAACAGCATTTACTGTACCTTTATTATTTTTTAATTCAGAGGTTATATTTACATTAATGTCATTTACAAAAAGTCGTACCTGTTCATTACCTGTTATTTCGCCAGCTTCCGGCAGACGTGCATGAGCGTATATATCAATACTATGTTCCCCTTGCACATTTGCTGAAGGATTTGGCACATATTTAACGTCTATAGAGCCGGAGGAATCTGTTGTAGTTGTTTTTTGTACAAAATTATCGCCAAAACTATCAGAATTAATATTATAATCTACCTGAAGATCAGGAACAGCAGTACCCTCAAAGAAAGAGCCTTTAATGCTGAAGTTTATCGCTTGTTCCGGAAAAACTGCCTTTTTGTCCTTTGTGATTTCCAGTTTATAAGCAGGTTTAATAAAGTTTTCAATACTGATGTATGAGTTTACAACAACCTGATCATTTTTCTTTACTACCAGCTGATAGCCTCCTGGGTCAAGGTTGGGAAGTTCAAAGTTGCCGCTGAATATGCCATCTTTAACTGTCAACTCTTTGCTCACAAGTGGAGGTTCACTCAAAGGAAAGTAGCCAATACCTGCTTTGCCTTGAGCTTTATAATCTATATACCTTTGAAAATAGCTATTGCCTTGATTTACTTCAATAGTTAAGGAAGTGGCTTTTTCGTTGGAATATCTGTTTTTTACAAGACCCCAGAAGTTTACAGTATCATCGGGCTTGTAAAGGTTTCTGTCAAGCTGAATAAAGTTCCAGTACATACTATTATTACTGTCTTCATAAGTCCTGTAATTTTCACTTTGGACCAATACAGCTTGCTTGTTGTCTGTAGTCTGAATTTTGTAATAGGTTATATTTTCTGAAGCCCGAGTTTTTTGAATTGAAGGTGAATCAAAATAAGCCAAGCCGTCTTTGTCAGTGGTATAAGTTTTATCAGAGCCAGCAATAGATATTTTAGCGTTATAAGCAGGTTTTTTTAAGCTCAGGTCGTTTAACCAAATAAGGGTTTTAGTGCTGCTATCCATAAGGTACATACCGACTTCGGTAATCTGGATAAAGGTCTGAAAACTTAAATCCTCCCACTTGCTGTCAACAAGATAAAAACCTTGAGGCAGAGAATCGGGAATTTTTATAAGTTGTTGCTTTTCATCCGGATTTGAACTGAATTCTTGCTCAAATTCAAGTCTTTTCTCAAGACCGATGACAGGAATCAGAATTTTAGATGTGCTTCTGTATGCCCAGGAGGAAGCAGCGGTAGTACGTATGTTTTCAAGCACTGCAATGAAGGAATCGGCATCTTTATATGCGTAAACACCTGTTTTTACTTTTATAGTATTATTTTGATTTTGGGTATTTATGTGATAATTAACTAAAAGGTTCGGAGCTTCATCAGGAACAAACTCATTGATGCTCTGCAAATATGAGAAAAATCCTTTTTCGTATGGACTATTTTCACTGGTTGATGTAGTTTCAAACTGAAACGAAAAGTCCTCACCTATAGTATAATCAGTACCTGTAAGTTTCAAGCCTTTTTTTACCTTGACAGTATATAAAGTAGCTTCTTTCAGGGCTTTTGGCACAAAAACTACAGCCTTTTTGTGTCTTTCAAAGCGGCCTTCTGCTTTTGGGGATATCTCAAAGTATTTATCGATGTCTTCAAAACCTTCGTGACTGAAGTATATTTCTATACCAGAATTGGTTGGCACATCGGTTGTTTTATCTCCAGGAAAAGCACCAAGTATTTTAAAAGTGGCACAGGTCTGGAAAGTCCAGGTAATATCACCTCTATCAGGAGATTTGATTCTGAAGGTATAAAGACTGTTTTGTTTGAGTTCGCGTGCAGGCTTAATCTTAAATGAATTCAAACCATTTTCAGAGATATGCGGAGCAGGCTCCTTGTCAATTGACAAGCTGGCTTCAAGTTTTTTTAGATCAATACTGTTCTTTGAGTCAAGGATAAACTCACTATCCGGTTTTATTCCGGTTGAGTCAGAGCTGACAGGCGTGAGGGTAAAACCACCCCGGTAGTCGCCGGCAATTACTTTTTCAGTAAATGTAGAATTCGGAATAAAGAATATCCCAAGTAAAAGTACAAATACACAGGCTATTGCAAGTGATGCCTTTTTTATTGTAATGATCCGTTTTCTAGTTTTAAAATTTACAGTTGCCAATGATATACTGCTGAGTTTTGCAGGAATTTCGACTTCTGAATAGGCTTTCTTAATACTTTTTATTGAATTTCTCAATTCTATATATTCTTTGTTACATTCAGAACACTCACTAAGATGTTTTTCAAGCTCTGATTTAATGCTTTCATCAAGATCGTTCTGAATATATGCTTCTAAGTTGTCAATTATTTCTTTACAGTTCATAAAGATACCTCCTTTTGGGAAAAGCTGGTTTCAAGTTGTTCCTTTAATAATTTATGAGCCTTGTTGAGCCTTGACTTAACTGTTCCTAAAGGTATGTCAAGCAAAACGGCTATGTCCTCAAGCTTTAAATCATGGTTATATCGAAGGTCAATTACTTCTTTGTATATAGTGTCTAATTTGCCGGTCAGATTCCGTATATCCATGGACATGGCTGAGTCATGTTCATCATGATGGGTGTTGTCGTCTAGTGCATTGTCATGGAGAATGACTTTTCTTCTGTAAGCCTCAATATTATTGCATTCATTTAACAGTATTCTGATCAGCCATGTTTTAAAGAACTGGTTTTCCCTTAAGTTCTTTATGTTTGAAAAAGCCTTGACAAGGGATTCCTGTATGGCATCTAAAGCATCCTGTTCGTTGCAAAGCCTGACCAATGCTGTTTTATATAATTGCACCTTAATGGTATCAAACAGTTCCATGAAGGCATTTTGATTACCTGCCTTGGCTTTTTCAACAAGTTCAATCAAGTTTGTGGTCACCACCTAAAAATAAATTCTCGATATATCAAGTTTGAATTGACGAATATTTGTAAATTCTATTATTAGACAGGAAATATTGATAAAAAGTTCGTTTTTATAAAAGAAATTTTATAAGAACAGAGGTTAGACACTTGTATTCCAAA
This sequence comes from Bacillota bacterium, assembly GCA_023398495.1. Taxonomy (GTDB): domain Bacteria; phylum Bacillota; class Clostridia; order Acetivibrionales; family Acetivibrionaceae; genus Acetivibrio. The sequence goes on along the minus strand of JAEWSG010000179.1, from coordinate 29,397 downwards.
TTCCTTTAGGGAAAATATAAAAAATATTTTAATATTATGGCAATATTTATTATAATGGTAGTAGCTTAGGATAATAAAATAAATGACAATGTTTTATTCATCTTATGGAAAATCTAATTATTTAACACAGGAGGATATTATGAAGAAGACTAAGGTGCTATTTGTTTCATCCGAAGTAGATCCCTTTGCAAAATCCGGTGGACTTGCCGATGTGGCAGCTTCGCTGCCAAAGGCATTGAATGGGTTGGGACAGGACGTCAGAGTAGTAATGCCAAAGTACAAAAACATTCCTCAGAAGTATGTTGAAGAGATGGAGTACTTAGGTTATGTATATGTAGATATTTCGTGGAGACACCAATTCTGTGGGATAATGAAATATGAAAGTGACGGAGTAGTCTATTATTTTCTTGACAATGAGTATTACTTCGGACGAGACGGCTATTATGGCTACGATGACGAGGCGGAACGGTTTGCCTTCTTTTCTAAGGCTTTGCTATCAATGCTTCCAGTAATTGATTTTAAACCTGATATCATACATTGCAATGACTGGCAGACAGGAACGGTTAGTTTGTTGCTTAAAGCCAATTACAAAAGCAATGATTTTTATAAAGATATAAAGACTGTGTTTACAATACATAATTTAAAGTATCAGGGGGTTTTCCCGAAAGAGGTTTTAGGAGAGGTATTAGGACTTGGTTGGGAACACTTTACACCTAATGGAATAGAGTTTTTTGACACAGTAAATTACTTAAAGGCTGGTCTGATCTATTCAGACCTGATTACAACCGTGAGCAAAACGTACGCCGAAGAGATAAAGACGGATTTTTTCGGGGAGAGGCTCAATGATGTTCTCAATAAAAGATCGCAGGATCTCTACGGAATACTCAACGGAATAGATATGGAAAGCAATGACCCTGCCAAGGATGACCGGATTTATGCAAGGTTCAGTGCAGATAACCTTGAAGGTAAGATGACAAATAAGCAAATGCTTCAACAGAGCCTTGGCCTTCCGGAAAGGATAGATATACCGGTTATAGGTATAATATCAAGGTTGGTTGACCAGAAGGGGTTTGATCTCATAAACCATGTAATGGATGATTTGCTTAATATGGATATTCAGCTTGTAATTCTCGGAGCCGGAGAGCATAGGTATGAACAGGCACTAAAACATTATCAGGAAAAATATCAGGGGAAATTATCTGTAAATCTTAAGTACGATGCTCTTTTATCGCAAAGAATTTATGCGGGCTCCGATATGTTCCTAATGCCTTCGCTGTTTGAACCCTGCGGATTAAGCCAGATGTTCAGTCTCAGGTACGGTACAATCCCTATTGTAAGAGAAACGGGAGGGCTTAAAGATACCATTATGCAGTACAACGATATAACGCATGAAGGTAACGGGTTTACATTTACGAGATATAATGCCCATGATATGCTCTACGCTGTAAAAGAGGCAGTGCACTTCTATTACCACAGGTCAACTTGGAACTGGCTTATGAAGAAGGGGATGGCTGTAGATTTCAGCTGGGAGAGGTCAGCAAAGGAATATCTGGAGCTGTATAGGAAAGTTACATCAAAAAAGTAAAAAGAGTAATATCCGGGTTTTTAAAAATAACGATACAACTTTCCCATAGCAGTTATGGGAAAGTTGTATCGTTTATTAAAAAGTCATAAAATCAGCTATATTTGTAATAGATGGTATTTATTTTGAAACAATTTCACTGGCTTTTTTTGAGTAAAAAGTATTTTCTTTAATATCAGTACCCATTACTCCGTAGAAAAAATCATCTTCATCATCCCAATTGTAAAAAGTATAAAGCTGGGAGTTTGTTTCAGTATCCTTTACTATTGCATATTCGTTATTGTTATCCAAGTTGTACAAATACAATTCTGTTGGTGTTTGCCCTCCACCATTATAAAGGATATACTTACCATTCGGGGACACAATACTATTTGCGTGGGATCCTCTTGCTAGGCTAGAATTAGGATCAATTTCATACTCACTAATAAATTCCTTAGTGTTGAAATTATAAACCATTGCTTTGCATTTGTCTGTTTTATACCTATAAGCTATCAATATTTTATCTACATCTATTAAAACTGCTGAAGCACTTGAATCAACGTTGCTTTCATCATAAACAAGCTCAGATAATTTTATAAGTTCATAAGAATAACTTTGCAAATCAAAAACCAAGTAGGTAGGAAAAGAGTTTTCTAAATATGACCCCCATTTTGTCTTTTCATTACTTCCTGCATAAAGGTATATTAAAACTTTATTCTTGCAAAAGTCAACCATTGGAACATCTATGTTCTGAGTATTATATTCCTTTAAGTTGACTTTTTCAGTAACCAGAATTTCTTTATTTACGGAAGTATCAACAAATTTAAAACTGTGAATCATGCTAAATTGCCTATCAAATACATATCTAGGACTAACATCATAAACTTCAAGCTGTTTGGTTCCCATTGATGCTTTATAACAGCTTTTTTCAGTTTGAAACCATATTGTATCTCCCTCGTCAAACACTGCATTTATAGCTTCACTTTCGCTTTTCAATCTTTCTTCATTAGGAATATCTAAATAATCTAAAACGTCATTAACTTTTACGCCTTGTTTCCAGTCAAATTCTTTTCCCGTTTTCTCTTGTGAAATATTATTTGGTGTTTTAGTAGTTGCGTTGCTTGTTATTTCCCTATCGTTCTTCTGACACGAAACCATACTAAAAAGAGTTGCAACCAAAAACACTAGTAGAATACATTTATCAAACCAATATGAATTGCCCATATATTTATCAACCTCCAATTTAATCAGCAAAAAACATAGGATGTGCATTTTGCATAATTAATTTCTAGAAACAAATTATGTTCAAACGCACTGGTTCCAATGCTTTCAAGTTTGCATATCAAGTCTTCAAGTCCAAATTCATTCATAAGGATTTTTGGTATTTTTTACATTCCCATTTTACCATAAGTTATTTCAATATAATACAAAATAAAAAAATTGAGGTGCATATCTTCCTTCATATTTATTACATGGTACCCTAAAAAATTAAAAAATTGGCTGCAATTGCATAAACTATGGATTTAGTATAGAATTAATAGACATGAAATGTGCGTGCAACCGAAATTCTTGTTTTAATCGGTAGTTATTATTTTGGGTATAAATCTTGCAAAGAAATGTATAAACCAAGTGCACAAATTATTTTGGAGGTAGTTGCAATGAGATTGGAAGAATTGAGGCTTAAGTTAAACGCTATATCAGTCTACAGAACTATATTGGAAGACAAATTGTTAAAAAGCTTGCAGTTGTTTTTGGAAAGAATATTTTCAGAAAAAATAGATTTAAATTGTTTTGTAAGTCGTTATAATTCGATATATTTTGATTTGGTAAGCATGAAGCAGCAAGTATCTTTAAGGGAATATATCATAGACTTGATAATAACCGATGAAAATCCGTTTTCATGGGCCGCTGAGAGGACGGAATACGAAAGCATAAATATTATGCTTGTTAAAGCTGCTTCAAACGACTTAAGGAACTTGGAGGAGATTTCCAAGGTATCCTCCGACATATTCAAGGAATATGCACTTCAATATCTTTGTACTTCAAGCTATGAGGCCACAGTTGTAAATTCATTACCTGATTGGAACAATGGTCAACCTGAGGGGCATACAAGTACGTTAAAAGAATTATTTTATGAAAACGATATCTGGAACAGATATATAAGGGAGCTTTCTGATTTTTACAAAACTAATGGAACAGGTATATTTTCACGCTATCGTGCTTTTAAATGGGAAAAGGAAGGGGAGTTTGGGAGCTTGAAAGGGATTGACACACCAGACCCTGTAATGCTTTCAGATTTTATAGGTTATGAGACCGAGCGGAGTGAGATTATTAATAATACCGAGCAGTTTTTAAAAGGGTATTCCGCCAATAATATGCTTCTATATGGCGACAGGGGAACGGGCAAATCATCAACAGTAAAAGCACTTGTAAATGAATACTGGAAAAAAGGACTTAGGATTGTTGAAGTACCTAAGAATAATTTAGCCGATTTTCCTAAAATAATTGCACAGCTAAAGGACAGGAAACAAAAATTCATAATCTTCATAGATGACCTTGCTTTTGAAGATGAAGAAGAGAGTTATACAAGCCTTAAAGCAGTACTTGAAGGGGGGCTTCAAAGCAGGCCTTTAAATGTTGTCATTTATGCTACTTCCAACAGGAGGCATCTGATAAAAGAGAAGTTCAGTGACAGATTAGGGCTTCAATCGGGAAATGCAGACGATGAGATCAGATCTCAGGACACAATCCAGGAAAAACTTTCTCTTGCAGATAGATTTGGAATTACAATAGTATTTTCTTCACCGGACAAGAACCGGTTTTTGGAGATAGTTGAGGGAATAGCCGCTAAAAGGGGAATTTGTTATGACCGGGATAAGCTTGTAAGAGAAGCCCTTAAATGGGAAATGTGGTATAATGGACGCTCTCCAAGGACTGCAAGACAATTTATTGACTGGCTTGAAGGAAATACTAGTGTGGTTTGCCGATAGGTGATATTTCGCTTTTGTGCAAGTCCTATATATTAGCATCTCTTTTAAACATTGTTGTTTCTACAATATTATCGATATCTTTTTTGAAAATGGTTTCACGCTCTAATAAAAGAGCGGCTATGTTTTTGAGGCAATCGGAATTGTTTTTTAACAGTTCCTTTGTTTCCTTAAAAACCTCTTCAATTATTTCTCTGACTTCTTTTTCTACAACATTCATACTTGTGCCGTCGGAATGTCCACTGTTGGAATCAAGAAAACTTACCAAGCCGACTGTTTGACTCATGCCATAGTTTCTGACCATGTCCATGGCTATCTGAGTTGCTTTTCTAAGGTCATTGCTTGCTCCGTTTGTAACTTCATTTTCGCCGAAAATAATTTCTTCAGAAGCTCTTCCGCCCAAAAATATAGCAATGTCATTTAGAAGATCTCTTTTAGTTGAGAACATTTTTTCATCGGGAAGATAAAGTGTGTAACCGCCTGCACCTTTGGTAGTAGGAATTATAGTTACCTTTGAAACGGTGACACCGGAAAGGAGCTTGGCTATAAGTGCATGACCAGCTTCATGATAGGCGGTTATTTCTTTATCCTTCAAGGTGATGTTCTTTTTATTCCGTTTTTCTTCACCTGCCTGTATTTTACTTATGGCATTATCAATATCCTTCATGGTGATAGCGGTGTGCCTGTTCCTTACTGCATAAATACCTGCTTCATTCATGACATTTGCCAGATCTGCACCAGACATATAAACGGTCATTCTCGATATTTCCTTCAGATCTATATCGTTGCCCATGGGTTTATTCTTTGCGTGAAGTTCAAGAATGGACAGGCGTGCATCTACATCAGGAAGAGCTACCTGTATCTGTCTGTCGAACCTTCCTGAGCGTAAAAGTGCGGGGTCTAGCATATCTAACCTGTTAGTTGCTGCAATTACTATTATACCTTCACTTCCGGAAAAACCATCAATTTCCACCAGAATCTGGTTTAATGTTCTGTCTCTTTCATCTCCTGAACCGGAGCCATCACTGCTGCTTCTCTTGCCTAAGGCATCGATTTCATCTATAAAAATAATACATGGACTTGACTTGCGGGCAAATTCAAACAACTGCCTTATCCTAGAGGCACCGACTCCTACAAATTTCTCAACAAAATCAGAGCCGGAGACAGCAATAAACGGCACGCCAGCAGTGCCGGCAAGTGCTTTGGCCAGAAGAGTTTTGCCGGTTCCGGGAGGACCGAACAGTACTGTACCTTTTGGCGGAACAACTCCAAATTTCTTGAATTTCTCGGGGGAAACCAGAAAATCCACCAACTCCATCATGTTTTGTTTTGCCTCTTCATTACCTGCTACGTTCTCAAAAGTTATTTCGCACTTTTTTATTATTGAAAATTTTGAATCCTTATTGCCGGAGTATTGTTTCTTTATCATCCTACCCATAAACAGGCTTATAAAGACTATGGACAGCACAAGAGGAAAGAGTGACAGGAATATTTTTGTAATTGACTGAAAAAGAGTTTGGGTAAAAGGTTTTTCTTTAAGGGATATACCACGCTCTAGAAGGTATTTTTTCAGGTCTTCAGATTCGGGGTTGTCGGTTATAAAGAATTCACCATTATTAAATTTTCCCTTAATCTTCTTATCAGTCTGATTATAATCAAAGATTGCGGATATATCGTCTTGCTCTACATATTCTATAAATGATTTGTAGGTTATGTTGGAGGTTATCTCGGTTTTATTCTGTGAGGCGGCCATATAATCTAGTATTCGAGATGCAGACAGTGTGAAAATAGCAATAAGGAGAATAATTAATATGGCTACTTTTCTAACCGTGGAAGTTTTCACGGTTTTATAATATTTTGGCGTCAATATTAAAAAAAGGTATCTTATATTTGGAATAACTTTATTACGCAAGAATAGAAACAATTTTGAAAACAGGGTAGCCACCACCTTTTTTAAGTGTAGTACCATTATAAAAATATAAAAAACGACTCCTAAATATATTTTATCAGAGAGAAGGCTGATTTACCATGGAACAAAAGAACCATAATAATAAATAGTATATATGGGACCTTTATAGGAATAAAGACTTGGATAATTTTTTATCAATCTTTCTTGATTAAAAGGCTGTTTTAATTTAAAATAATAGAGAGTTTTATTGAAAGATTCAAAGAGAATTCTAGTAGCTTAATTATTATAAAAAGGAGTAATTAATATGAGTAAAATTAAAATGGCAGTTCCGTTAGTTGAAATAGACGGAGATGAAATGACCAGAATTATGTGGAAAATGATAAAGGACATTTTACTTGAGCCTTATGTCGAGCTTAACACCGAGTACTACGATTTAGGCCTGGAAAACAGGGACAAAACCGATGATCAGGTTACAATTGATTCAGCGGTAGCAATCAAGAAATATGGAGTGGGTGTTAAGTGTGCTACAATTACACCAAATGCTCAGAGGTTGGAAGAATACAAATTAAAAAAGATGTGGAAGAGTCCTAATGGTACTATCAGAGCTCTTTTAGACGGAACTGTTTTCCGTGCACCAATAGTGGTTGATAGTATCAAACCCTTTGTTTCGGGCTGGAAAAAGCCAATAACTCTTGCAAGGCATGCTTATGGTGATATCTATAAGGATGTTGAATATCAGGTTAAGGAAGCAGGTAAGGCAGAAATAGTATTTACTTCTTCGAATGGAGAAGTTTCAAGAGATACTATACATGAATTTAAGGGTCCTGGTGTGATTCTTGGAATGCACAACACTGATGAATCCATAATGAGCTTTGCACGGGCTTGTTTTAACTATGCACTAGACCAGAAGCAGGATCTCTGGTTTTCAACAAAAGATACCATTTCAAAGATTTATGATCATAGGTTTAAAGATATATTCCAGGAGATTTATGACGCAGACTATAAAGACAAGTTTGAAGCAGCCGGGATTGAATACTTCTATACATTGATCGATGACGTGGTAGCAAGGATAATGAGGTCTGAAGGCGGTATGGTATGGGCATGCAAGAACTATGACGGAGATGTTATGTCCGATATGGTTGCCTCAGCTTTTGGAAGTCTTGCAATGATGACTTCAGTACTGGTTTCTCCTGACGGAAAATATGAATATGAAGCTGCACATGGTACTGTTACAAGACACTACTACAAACACCTTAAGGGTGAAGAAACTTCTACAAACTCAATGGCAACCCTATTTGCATGGACCGGAGCACTTAAAAAGCGCGGTGAGCTCGATGGTAATAAAGAGCTTGTAGCTTTTGCGGATAAGCTAGAGATTGCTTCTATTAACACAATAGAGAGCGGTGTTATGACTAAGGACTTAGCACAGTTATCTGAAGTACAAAATAAAAAGATAGTGAATACTGAAGATTTCTTAAAGGAAATTAAGAAAACTTACGATGCTATGTAAAACGATTGTTCTTCTAAAAAAATTGTTTTTTTACAAAATTTTTAGAAGATATTGTTCCAATGTTTGCTGTGTCTAGCAACACTATATTGATTGCAGCATTATGCTGCACAATATTGTATCTCAACTCATAATTTAAAGGCTCAGTAGGGATAATACCATACTGAGCTGTAATTTTTTTATAAAGATTGGAGAAAAAATGAGAAATATTAAATTGGTTATTCAATACGATGGAAGCAAGTACAAAGGATGGCAAAGGCTTGGAGATTCTGAAAAAACCATACAGGGTAAGTTGGAGCAGGTTCTTGGACAGATGGCGAATGAAAAAATTGAATTAATAGGGTCAGGGAGAACAGATGCAGGAGTCCATGCTTTTAATCAGATCGCCAACTTTCACACAAAAAGTGATTTATCGGAGGATGCGATTTTAGATTACCTGTACAAGTATCTGCCTGAAGATATTGTTGTTACTAATGCTAATGAAGTGGATATGATGTTTCATTCGAGGCATCATGTGAAAGGAAAAAAATACTTGTACAGAATTTGGAATTCAAAGAGGCATAATCCTTTTATGAGAAAACATTGTACCCATATTTCAGAGCCTTTAGATATCAGGTTAATGAGGGAAGCAGCAGCCTACTTTATAGGAAGACATGATTTTTCGAGTTTTTCATCGTTAAAAAGCAAAAATAAATCAAAGGAAAGAGAAATGTTTTCGGTAGATATAGAGAAGAAAAATGAACTTATGGATATCATATTTTATGGAAACGGATTTCTCTATAATATGGTCAGAATTATGGCAGGGACGTTAATTGAAGTGGGTGTAGGCAGAATAAAATCTAGTAGTATGCCGGAGATATTGGCAAAAAGGGATAGAACTACGGCAGGTCCAACAGCACCTACTAGTGGTTTGATTCTTTATGATGTGGAATATTAATGGCTCCAAACAGTTATAGTGCATTTTTAAGACCATTTTTACATAGGTGCATATTTTTTAAGTGAAGAAAAACATGTAAGAAACATTGTGAAGCAAGTTGTAGAGCCTGTTAATACGACGAGGAAAGGGAGAGCATTGTTTGAGCGAAGCGAGTTTTGCTCGACCCCGAGGAGTATTTACAGGCTCTAGAATGCGAAACTTAAGTTTCTGGAATATTTTTCTTCACATTTATATAATTCACTCTTTTTACATCGCGTATTTGACAAATGGCTGAATTTATGTAAAATTGTTTTAGGGATTATTAAATAATAACACAAAGATATAGTTGCAATAATATAAAGGAGAGGAAAAGTATGAGTTTGTTTGAGCAGTGGAAGGAAGTTGCCGATAGGGAGAGACCCGAAAAAGAGTATAATGAGTTTTGGAATACATATTTAGAGAAGGAAAAGAAAGTATACGAGTATATTTTGGAAAAGCATAATGAAATTATAAGTGGAAAGCTCTCAGAGTTGGCTCAGAAGTTTGATATGGATGCACCAACGTTTGCAGGTTTTATGGATGGAATAAACACAAGTCTTGTCAATGAGGTGAGTTTGGATAGTTTAAGTGAAGATTTTGATATTAAACTGGAAGTCGAGTTTGAGAAGTTGTTTTACAATATGCTTGAAGCAAAGGCTGCGTGGTTATATGGTCTTCCTCAATGGGAGGGTGTATTGCCAAAGGATAAGAGAGACCAGATAACAAAAGATTTTAACAGATCCAAAATGGCTGTAAGCAATAAGATAGGAAGAAATGATCCTTGTCCGTGTGGAAGCGGTAAGAAATACAAAAAGTGCTGCGGTTAGTCAGAGGCTATTTCGGAATAAAGGAGTTTGTTTATGAGCGAATGTATATGCAACAGCTGTTATAATTTGAAGCAACAGATAAATGAAGATACAGGCGAAAGTGAATATGTCTGCAAATTCGGGTACCCTTCAGAGAAATGTAATAAGTGTGAAGGAGAAGAATGTGATATTACAGAGTGTTGTCATTACGTTGAGGATAATAAGGATGAAGTGATAAAGACAGTGTACTGTAAAGGTTGCGGCAAAGAAATGAAACAGGTTTGTGAGGATGGCACTGATGGAGAAGTGTACTGCATAAACTGTTATTTAGATAAAAAAGGATAAAGTAGGGAATAAACCTAAAACAATGAACAAAAAAAGACCACTTTGATAAGTGGCCTTTTTGGTATAATAATATTATAAAATAAATCGGGTTGGCGTAAAAGTTTTAGTATTAAAAGCTTTGTATAGTATAAAGTACTAATCTTTTACCATATTGGCAAAGGAGTCTTGTGATATTATAATGTCAGATATATTTAACTTGTTGATTAAGTGCTGAAGTTCATCATCATACAATTCAATGTTAAGTTGTTCACCGCTTTTATAATCATACAATTCTCGCAAATCATTAAAATATATAAATTTATCTGTGATAATCGAGCCGCTTCTCAAAATAGCATAGTTTTCCTGTGTATTTATAAGATCGTTGCCTAAAGCATAAGGCACATCAAACCCCATAAGGTTTGCAACTGTAGGGAGAATGTCAATTTGACCTCCGGTAGTTGTAATTAAATCTCCATTTTGCTGTCCCGGGTAATGAATGATTAGAGGAACTCGCTGAAGCTTAGCCCAGTCAAGGTCGTTGTATTCCATACCCAAAAACTGCATAAAACTTTCGTTCTCAAGTTTAGGGACTGCAGAATGATCGCCGTAAAATACAAGTAGGCTGTTATCATATAGACCTTTGGCTTTCAAGCTGTCTATGAAGCTTCCAATGCAGCTATCTGCATAGTTGGCAGCTTTTAGGTAGTTACCTATGTAAGTCCCCTGAAATTCTCCGACTTCAAAATCAAAGTTTTCAAAATAACTAAAGGGATGGTGGCTTGATAAGGTTATAAAAAAGCTGTAAAAAGGTTTTGTTGTGTCTATTTTTTCCAAAGACTGCCTGAAAAATGATTTGTCGCTAAGTGCTTCCCCGTTCCAACCTGCAAAATCATCCATAACATAGTCATCAGAACTAAAGAAGGTATCAAATTTTAATGCTTTATACATTTCTTCCCTATTCCAGAAGGTCCTATCAAAGGCATGAAGTGCATATGTGCTATAGTCTTTCTGCTTCAATATGGAAGGCAGGGAGTGATAGGTGTTTTCGGGATATCTGTGGTAAACAGAACCTTCGCTTAACGGATAAAGAGAGTTGTTAGTAACAAACTCGGCGTCAGAAGTATTTCCGCCTGATACCTGATAATAAATGTTATTAAAGTAAAGGCTTTCTTTGATAAATTTGTTAAGGTTTGGAGTTATCTCCTTGCCGTTAATTTTCTTTCCAATAACAAATTGTTGCATAGCTTCCATTTGAACTATAATGAGATTCTTATCCTTAGCTATCCCTTGATATTTAGCTTGCACAGAATTAGTTTCTTTTTGTTTTTTCATAGATTCATAATGGTCTTCAACCATTGTTTTTTCTTTCTCTAACAGATTTTCATCTTCAAGAACATTTTTTTCAATAAAGAGTTTGGTGTTGTAAATATGAGAATAGAATACGCCTAAGCTCTTAGCGGAATAGTTGTTACTATATGCAAAAGAAGCAATGTTGGATATCGAAGATATACCAAGTACAACTACTAAAGCTACTAATAAGGTACCAACCGATTTTAGGACTCTTTTAGAAAAACATATACTTGTTATTCCTTTCTTATGGAGCTTAAATAGTGCTGTAAGCATAAAAGGAAGGTCAATTATGAAAATTATGTCTTTAGCCTGAAAGAGACTCATGATGCTCTGGTCAACAGAACTGAGCATTCTTGGATTTAACTGAAAAATAATGGGTATTGTAATTAAATTATAGTAGTACCTAAAGAAATTTGTATCTGCAATTAATAAAATGGTGAGAAGAAGGTTAAGTACAAAAATAGCTATAAGTCTCTTTTTGTCAAATATAAACATAATTAGTGAAACTATAATAAAAAGTACAGAGACGGTAGAAACCAGCATAAATATATTATCAAGTGAAAAATACGGTGCTTTATTAAGCCGTGTGGAGAATTGGAAATAAAGGCACTTAAACAACATACTTATTATGAACAAACCAATAAATAACGTCTCAGTGAGCTTTATATACTTGCACATAAAATCCTTCAATCTATTTAACATATCAAACATGACCTCTCAGTAAAATTAATAAATAATAGTCTTTGTTATACTTACCACAATTTGCATAATATATGCATGTAAATATCAAAAGTTAAGAATACTCAAAATAAATTTATTCATTGAATGCATCTAAGTAATTGCATTTAATGGATCAAGGTATAAGATATTCATAAGTATTTTCCATAACTTTCTTATTCTTTTCAATACATTATACAACAATTTATTATATAATAAAATGATTAAAATTATATAAATAATGTATAAATAATTATTAAATATTCTACTTGTTTTTCATTGTTCCTAGTTTTGCAAATTTAAATATTGTTTTAAAGGGTTAAAAAGGTGGTAATAATTTTATACTTGTACTAAAATAAATTATAATTTAAATAGGAGGTATATTTAATGAAAAAGTTATGGAAATGCAGTGTATGTGGTTTTGTACATGAAGGGGATGAGGCTCCTGATAAATGCCCTAAGTGTGATGCACCAAAAGACAAGTTTGTTGAGTTGAGTGCTGAAGATGTGCAAAAGATATATAATTCAGACAGAACAAATGATATTCATATGGAAATTGTAAAGCTTTCAGGTGAAATTGCAAAGCTATGTGAAGAGGGTATAAATATAAATCTGGATCCGCCTTGCGTTGAATTGTTCAAGAGAGCTAAAAATGAGGCTTGGGTAATAAAACAGCGTTCAAAGGCTGAAATGGAAGGACATATGAAAAAAGGTAAATGGTAAAGTATGGGGCTTGGCTATAAACTCAATTTATGACCATTGTCCTTAAGCCATTTAGAGCATTCCTTGTAGTTTGGCAGTATTGATTCAGCCAATTTCCAGAAGTGCTTTGAATGGTTTTTTATTTTTATATGGGTAAGTTCATGTACGACCAGATAATCTACAATACTCATAGGAGCCATAATAATTTTCCAGTTTATATTAATTGTATTCTTTCCGGTACAACTTCCCCATATTGATTTGAGTTCCTTTATTATCAGATTTGATGGTGTTACATCCAATTTTTCAGAAAAGAAATTTATCCTTTGAGAAACAACTTCCATTGTGATTTTCTTGTACCAATTGACTATGAGGTTTCGTATCAGTTCGGTTTTGTTTTCAGAATTATTCTCACAAATGTTTTGGGATAGTGAGACAACCAGACAGTTATTGGAGATATCCACTGACGAAGTCATTTCTGGGTGTGTAACTATTTTAAGAGGGTATTCTTTACCGAGTATAAGAAACATTTCGCCATCGGTAAACTTCCTTTGAGGAACTTCGGATTTGATAATTTCAAAATGCGAAAGCTTCTCAATTATCCAAGAAGATTTATTCCGTACCACTTCGGCAATTTGTCTATCACTGACTATACGGGGAGCGGATATTTTCACCCCATGGCTTTGGGAAATGGATATTCCTATCGTTTTCCGATTGCTTCTAACAATTGAATAATAAATTTTTTGTTTTTCAGTTTCAATATAATTTTTCATATTTGCTTCATCCAATTTATAGTTGTTCATTTATAGTTCACTTCTTATTTTATAATACTTATTTGAAAAGTAAAATAGGTTTATAAAAAATCAGAAGTGATATTTCAGTTTTTTCTTAATATGCTTATTTGCTGTCGTTAACCATCCATTCGATAAATTTTACATAGTAGGATGTTAGTGGGAGAAAGATACTTGCACTAAGTAAGTTAAAAATGGTATGAGCGTTTGCTATAAGCCTGTTTTCACCTTGCCCTGCAAAATAAGTGATTGCCTGAACTAATTTTGAGAACGGTGAGAAGAAAATTATGGCAAGTAAAACACCGATTATGTTATATAAGGTATGGGCCCATGCAGTGCGCCTGGCAGATAAATTGGTTCCCATGCTTGCAATCTGGCCTGTTATACATGTTCCTATGTTGTCTCCAAAAGTTAAGCCGAGTGCAGCTTCAAAAGTTATGAGACCGGCATTGAATAGAACGATAGTCAGACCTACTGTAGCACTGCTGCTTTGCACCAGCATGGTGGTTATCAGCCCTATAAGTAATCCAATCAGGGGATTGCTTCCATATACCTTAAAAATGTAATAAGCCGCCTGACTTTCTTTAATAAAAGGAGCACCAAAGCTTAATATGTTTAATCCTACAAACATCAGACCAAGACCTGTAAGTGCTGTTCCAAGGCATTTTACTGAACTTTTCTTAGAGAAGAACTTTAGTATAAGACCGGCGGCAACAATGAAATATGCAGCATTGGTGAGCCTAAAAGACATTAATTGGGCTGTAAGTGTCGTTCCAAGATTGGCACCTAAAATTATACCAACTGCTTGTGGAAGCATCATAAGGCCTGAGTTAACGAGCCCAATTGTAATTACAATTATTGCAGTGCTGCTTTGCAATAGAGCAGTAACTAATGTGCCGGTCAAAAAAGCTGTTGAGGTTTTACCTGCAAAAGTTTGAAGATACTTTTTCATTCTATGGGTATTGGCGTTCTCAAGACCGTTGCTCATAAGACTGACGCCATATTTTAAGAGTAATGTACCAATAACAAAGTTTATTAAAATTATAATTATCGTATTTGTCATATATGCATTCCTTTATGTATATTTTAGTCGTGCCTTATTAATAAATAGGAATTAAATATAGAGAATAGAACATAATTTTTGACTTTGAACAATAATTTTATATAGGAGTTAATTTATATAGAAAGTGGTGGTTGCTTTGTCTTCATTTGCAAATAATATAATTTATATTTTTCTGATAGCTTTTGGTGTGATAGTTGGAGCGAGTTTAATGGCTGGGCTTGCCGCACTTATAAATGACCATGCTCCATTAAAAAGCATGTTTAATATAGCAGGATCTATTAAGATATGGGCTGTAGCTGTTGCTTTGGGCGGCACTTTTTCATCTTTTGAAATAATTGAAAAAGGTATATTTAAGGGAGAAATCCGTTCAATAATCAAGCAGGCTGTATACGTAGTTATAGCTGTTGTTGGTGCAAACATGGGCTACGGTTTTATCAGGCTGGTTCAAAAATGTGGGGAGTCAATGTTCAGATGAAAAAGTTGGATAGCAGATTCGTAATTGCTCTGATAACAGGTCTTGTATGTGGAGTTGTATCAGGAAGCGTTGCTATAAGTTCACTAGTTAGTTACAGAATAGATTTATATATGGAAAGAATAAGATATCTTGAAAGCGACATTGAAGAAAAAACAATTAAACTTGAAAAGTACGAAGACTCAATAAATAACAGAAAGTTTATTCTAAGGAGTATTGAGACCAATATCAAACTCTCAAAAATTAATGAAGATGAATTTGATAAATTAACTGTAGAAAAAAGCATAAAAGAAAAATTCAAGGATTTATTGGGAAAAGAGGTAAAGAGTATTGATGTTGATCTGGCGGCGGGGGTAATTGATAAAAGGATACTTAAAATAGACGGAAGGGAATATCAACTAAAAGTTGATAAGATTCTCTTGTCCGATGTAATGAAGCTATGGGTGACGGTTGCTCTTATTGATTGACATACTTACTCAACTTTCCCACTGAAAAGCAAAAAAACTTTTTGGGTTTGTTACTTATTTATCTTATTTTGGGGAATAATAAAAATGTGCAAGATTGTAATTATTATAAAAATGGTTGGTATGTAATGAGATATAAGATGTTTAAACTCGAAGTAGTTGCGGTTTTATATGTTGCTGTTTTTCTAACCTGTGTATTAATGTTGAGGCCTATCATCGGAGTGGCGGACAACGGAGATTTCCAAAGAATAATGAGTACAACAGGTTTAAGTTATTTGACAGATGATTATGAGGAGAGATACTTTAATTTTGTTAATCGTGAATTTTTTATGACTACCCCTTTTAAGAAGGGTGTAGGCTACTTTTCTACAGAGGTTCCGCTGGTTTTTATTGCAAAAATAATTAGCAGTATAGTGTTTTTTGACAAGGGGATTTTTGATATAAGATTACTTGCAGTGTTATATTGCTGCTTGTTTCTTTTATTTATATATATTATCACAAAATATAATAGAAGTCCCATACCTTTTGTTAACTATATTTCGGTGATTCTTACTATCTTAGTATTCACAGATTTGGGATATATATCGTATTTTAACTCTTTATATGGAGAGGCGTTATCTTTTACAGCCCTTTTGCTACTTGTGGCTCTAACTGTATATATTTCAAAAAGCAACAATCCTTCCAGTTTTCTATTGATTGGATTTTATTTGTCAGCAATACTTCTTACCGGTGCAAAGGCTCAGTATGCTCCCATAGGCTTGGTTTTAGCCCCATTTAGCTTGTTGCTGCTAAGAATTAAAAATAGCATAAAGTGGAGAAAAACAATTGCTGTATGTGCTTCATTACTTGTAATTACATCTGTACTGTCCTACTTTTCAATTCCCGGTGTAATGAGAGTGTGCAATAAATATCAATCAATTTTTTACGGAGTATTAAAGAATTCCCAATCGCCTGAAGCCGATCTTGATGAATTAGGGTTAAGAAAAGAATATGCTGAACTTGCAGGGACAAATTTCTTTATGGAAGAATATCCGATAAACATTAAAGAACCTATGTTTCTTAAGGAAATTAATAAAAGCGTAAGTCCCTTTAAAGTAGGGTTGTTTTATTTAAGACACCCAAAAAGGTACATTGATAAACTGGAAATTACAGCAGACAAGGCTTTTAATCTTATACAGGGGTTTGGAAACTACGAAAAAACTAAAGGTTACGGAATAAAAAAAGAAGTGGGCTATTTCAGGATGTGGAACGACTTTAAGGCAAAAGTTCTGCCTCATTCGCTGCTGTTTGTTTTGCTTTTTTTCATAACTTTTGCAATTATACTTTCTGTTCAATACATTAAGGCAAAGAAAAGCACAGAAAAATTGTATTTTGGTATTTTTATTCTTGTTATGCTCATTGGGATTATTCAATTCATTGTTCCTGTAATATGTGATGGAGAAGCAGATTTGAGCAAACATTTGTTTTTGTTTAATGTGTGTTTTGATTTAATGTTTGTTTATATGGCTGTATGGCTGATGGAAAGGGTTGTTGCATTAGGTAGAAAGGTTAAATTTGGTTGACTTGACTTGAGTTGACTTGAAATATTGTATGTATTATTTAAATAAAATATGTTATACTATTTTCGAAAAAAGTTTAAAATGGGGGATTAAGATGCTGAAGAAATTTTTAATTACATTATTATTACTTACAATTCCATTTTCAATTGCAAGCTGTCAGAAAGGCCCTTCTTCTTCGAGTAAGGATGCGGCAATATGGCCTAAAGATGGAGCTGTTATTCCTGAGACAGATCAATTGGCACCACCTGCAAAAGGTGAAACAATTGCAATTATGAAGACAAGCATGGGAGATGTTAAGATTAAATTTTTCCCGAATGAAGCACCAAAGGCTGTTGAAAATTTTATAACACATGCTCAGAACGATTATTATGATGGGTTGATTTTTCACAGGGTTATCAATGATTTTATGATACAGGGTGGAGACCCTCTAGGAACAGGTACAGGTGGAGAGAGCATTTGGAAGACGCCCTTTCCAGATGAGTTCAGTGAAAAAGTTCATAATTTAAGAGGAGCTCTTTCTATGGCGAACAGTGGGGCTAATACCAATGGTAGTCAGTTTTTTATCGTGCAGGCTCCCGTCAAGACTATTTCAGCTGATCTTATTAAATACATGGAGGAAAATAAAGTTAACAAGAAGACCATAGATAAATATAAAAAAGCTGGTGGAACACCGTGGCTGGATAATGCTCATACTGTATTCGGACAAGTTTATGAAGGATTGGATGTGGTTGACAAAATTGCGTCTGTACAGGTAGATGGAGCTAATAATAAGCCTGTAGAGGACGTAAAGATTTTGGATGTTGAAATCACCGTAGCACCATAGGTTAAATATGTTTGGTATATATAAAAAACTCAAGGGTTAAGTTCCCTTGAGTTTTTTAAAGTGGTTTGTACTTTTAATTGTCTTGTACTAAGAAATTCTCTTTATACTTGTTTTTACAACTATTACTCTATAGTTCTATGGAACTACTCCCAGATTTCTTTAATTACATTAGCACTGCCAGCTTCATTTTCAGATATCTTGAATTCATCTTCGCTGTATATTTCTATATTTGTTGTGTTTTTTGTTTCGGGACTGCTGTTTTGTTGGACTTTCCATTTGCTGTTTATATACGATATAGCAAATGTGATTAATGCAAGTATGAACATCGTTAATATCTTAAAAATCATTTCTGATTCTGATAGATCATAAAATATAGTTTTTACCGCTACTATAATTAAAACAGCAGATCCGAACCATCTGAAAAATGACTGTTTGCTGTATGCTCCCCAAACGAAAAGGAGCAGTGCATAAATTCCCCAAGTTACTGACAATGTAAGCCACAAGTCAAAAGAGTTAATGGTGTATTCCTTCCAGAGATTATCAATCTGGAAAGTCAGTAATCCTCCAACTATCAGGTGACTTGTTACTGAGAAGAAGTTGGATGCGAATTTTTTGTCATAGCCAGATGGGTCTTTGCTGGCAAAGTCAAAACCAACTTTAAGAGAGAAGTAGAATCCCAGTATTGCAAGTGCCACCCAGGCCATTCCTGACCAGTTCAGTACAGGTATGAATGTGTTGAACCATTCTCCGATAGGTGTAAACCAGGTAACTGCATACCAATATGCACATGTAAAAATCCAGGTAATTGCTGATGTAAGTTTCAGATAGTCTTTATTTTTGATCTGCCCTATTACAAGAACAAATGCTGCGATAATAGTCCACATAAAAACTGAAATTATAGGCTTTATATCAGAACCTGCACCGATTTCTGAGCCTGATATAATAAGAAGGAGCATTGCTGCAAAGAAGTTCGTGACAACAGTGAAAGAATATTTTTTTGATATTGAATATGTTATTGCAGCAGCGGTGAGATAAATTAATCCCATACCTGCAAGTATTATTGAAAAGTTTATAACATCATGCATTATTACATAGGACCATAGTCCGAACATGGCTCCGTTGGCAATTCCAAGGTAGAGATTAAGACCATCGAAGTTTTTGTTTTCTTTCCATGAGGATATCAAAAAACCGGCAATATAGAATATGAATGCACTTAATGCGTACCTGAATGGTGCAACCCAGCTTTGTGGAATAAAGTAGAAATAATATACAGTAAAGAGTATCCACGTGCCTATAAATGGTATTAGTCTTAGTTCAAGCCATCTTTTGCTTACGCTTACAAAGAAGAATATTGAGTTGATTACAAGAAGGTAAAGAAATAATGTGAAAACCTGATCTCCTTGTGATTTCATTATAATTGGAGATATAAGAGCACCTAGTATTGAAAGGTTCATAAGTATGCGGAAATTGAATTTATAGGAGTATACAGCAAGTGCAAGGGTAACTGTAGCCATGGCAAGAAATACCGTCATTGGCGTCCATAGGCTGTAATAAATACCTGCAAAGGAGAAGGTGGTATATAACAGTGCAACTCCGAGACCGTTCAAGATTTCACTTAACAGGTTGTTGCCCTTTTGTTGGATAGTGATACCAAAAATTATGAATGCCGATGCTGCTATAATCCCGATTCCGATTTTTAATCCATCAGATATCCAGCCTTTGTCAACTGCATACTTGAATGAATAGGAGAAAGCCATGAATGTGAAAATTGCACCTAAAAGTGTTATCCAATGCTTTCTGATTAATTCTTTCATTTTAACCATCCCTTCTTAATTTTTTGCAATATTTTTTGCCTGGTTTTATATTGCAAAATATTTTTTGTCTCCATGCACGCTACATAATGCAGTTTGCAGGAATTAAAATGTTGTTTGACCTTATACTATAATGATACTCCAGACAACAACTGATTTGTAGATATCACAAGTCATCAAACAACATCCGAAAGTCACATGTTAAAAAGGGAAGGTGACTAAAGTCATACTATATTGTTTTTTACGGCAAAGACAGCAAGTTGCGTGCGGTCTTTGAGGCTTAACTTTTCGAGTATGTTTGTAATAATGTTTTTTACGCTGCCTTCAGTAATAAAAATACTTGAAGCAATTTCCCTGTTGCTTTTTCCATCCACAATCAGTTTTACAATGCTAAGTTCCCTGTCGGTTAAATGTATTTCGACTTTAGGTTCCTCTTTATGTTGTGCAAAGTCGTTGTTATGCTCTATTTGTTTTGCAACAGTGTCTAAGGCTGTATGATGCATTATACTAAAGCCTTTTGAAACGCTTTTTACTGCCAGTATAAGTTCATCAGGTTTTATATCTTTTAGGACATATCCGTCAGCACCGTTCTTAATAGCCTTTGATATGTTTTCTTCATCATTGAAGGTGGTAAGAATGATTACTCTTATTTGATTGAACTTTGATTTAATAAGCTTTGTGCCTTCTACGCCGTCGCATTCAGGCATCATTATATCCATTAGTACTAAATCAGGGCTAAGGCTGCCACATAGATCAAAGGCTTCTTTGCCGTTGCCCCCAAGACCTATAACTTTTATTTCAGGATCCTGTTCTACTATAAACTTAAGGCTTTCTCTAAGTATAACCTGATCATCAACTATTACAACTTTTATCATACTAATATATCAATCCTTTCGTATATGGCTTGGTAAAGGTAACTTTAGTGTTCTTAAGCATTTATAGGGATTTCAAGCCTGATGTTAAAACCGCTTTCTCCATCTGAGCCAAAAACTATATTACCGTCAAGATCCTTTACCCTCTGTTCCATTCCTGTAAGTCCAAAACCCTTTTTAATACCAGGGCTTCCACAGCCGTCATCAAAGATAAACAGTTTAATTTTGCTATCTACCAGTCTCAAGATGATATTAACATGTTTTGCCTTGCCGTGACGAAGCGAGTTTGTGAGAGCTTCCTGACACACTCTAAATATCACTTTTGAATGTGTAGGCGAGGCGAAAGCACTAAATCCTTGGTGAGTGAAATCAATATCCATACCTGAGGGCTTAAAATCGTCAATCAATTTTTTGATAGAACTTATAAGGTCTTGGGTTTCGAGTTTCTCAGGCTCTAGACCTTTGATTGAACGTCTTAGCTCTTTAAGACCGTCCCTTGCAGCCTTAAGTGCTTCAGAGAGTTTTTCTTCAGTTTTTTCAGGGCTCTGTCTGCACATAATGCTGCTTACTTCGAGAAGTGATATCAACAGTGTCATAGTGTGTCCTAATGTATCATGGACATCTCTGGCAAAACGATTTCTTTCTTTTATTATAGCAAGTTCTTCGACAGTTTCAGCATACTCGGATAATTGCTCGTTCATAGCTGATAACTCAATATTTTTTTCACTTACCTCATCGAATAGGTTTTTGTATTCAGTTATATCGTTAAATATTATTATTCTACCGATATAAGCATTTTTGCTTCCGAAAACAGGCTGCACATTAACGTGGAAGCATTTTTTTACAGGAGTTGACAAATTGAGTTCTCCCGATGAATTTGACTTGTTTTCGCTTCTTATTGCATTTATAAGATTTTCTGTCTCAGGTGAATATACTATATTGTACTTTAAGGATTTGATAAATTTATTAATATTATCATATATTTTAATCTGGCCATCAGGAGAAAAAGTGTCTGCGAAGGATTTGTTATAATTATCGATACGGTTAGTACTATCAACTACTACTATTGATTCGTTGAGATTATGAACTATTTTTCTATAAGCAATTGGTATTATGTTTAAAAATCTGTACTTGAAGGTTGCAATTGCAAAAAACAAGAGAGTTAGTGAAAAACTGACCGGGGTAATATCATATTTTGTAGATATCAGTTTAAGTTCAAATATACGGTCCGAGAGATACAGAATGTTGGCTGCAAATGGAATTGTAGATGCTATAATAAGCAGGAATGACTGATATCTCGCATATCCTAGATGTTTAATAGTTGATTTGACAAGTATGATTGTTCCGGTTATAAGATAAATATAGGATACGGCAGCATGAATCCAGAAAATAGGTCCAAAAACAATATTGCCAGGTTCAAGAGTGCTGAAAAATAAATGGTGCGAGCTGTTTGTAAGCAGTGCAGCAAATATCAGAGTAGGCGGACAAAATAAAACAATTGTAATCCACTTATTGACGAGAAGTCTGCTATAAGTGTAATTAAGACAAAACATCAGCCAGAATAGTGATACATATATAATTGCAAAATACTCATATGCAATTGACACTTTTATAGCAAGGTTGCTTTGAGAGGCAAAAACCAGTATCTGACCTGTAGACCATATAAAAATCAGAGCCTGACACGAAATATAACTCAGTAACAAATGTGTCTTTTTACCTCTTACTAGAAAAATTATTATCATTGATAACGATAAAACAACAGAGATAGACTGAAGAAAAATAATATTATCAAAGTATGGTTTCATAGCACTCTCCAGAAAAGCATAATTTTAATTTATTTTAACATACCTCAGTGGAGGCTGCAATCAAAGAAGTTCGAGGAGGGGTGCATTTTATAAATGTGAAGAAAAATATTCCAGAAACTTAAGTTTCGCAGCCTGGTCGTTCCGCTGCGCTGCACTGCTCGGCCATGCAACCTGGCCTAGAGCCTGTAAATACTCCTCGGGGTCGAGCAAAACACGCTTCGCTCAAACAATGATCTCCCTTTCCTCGTCGTATTAACAGGCTCTACGACTTGCTTCACAATGTTTCTTACATATTTTTCTTCACTTAAATAATATACACTCAGTAATGACGGGTGCATATCAAAATTAAACCACAGGTTAAGGGTAAAAAATTTGCAAGATTAAATTTCAAAAAAATCTTTTATCAAGATTTCACCTTTATGTGGATGTTGGATGAGAACCATGATATAATGTGTAAAAGTGACTATTTTTTGTGCATTAAGGAGGAAAAATAAATGACAGATAGACTTATTATACCTTCAAACTATGATCCTATTTTGTCTGTAAGACAGACTGAAGAAGCGATTAAGAAGATAAAAGACTATTTTGAAAATGGACTTGCAAAAGTATTGAATTTGAGCCGTGTATCGGCACCACTATTCATAAAACCTGATACAGGTATGAATGACAATCTCAATGGAATAGAAAGACCTGTATCTTTTGATGTAAAGGGAATTGGAGGAGATACTGTAGAAGTTGTACATTCTCTTGCAAAGTGGAAGCGTATGGCTCTTGGAAAATACCATTTCCAGGTGGGCGAAGGGCTTTATACAGATATGAATGCTATCAGGAGAGACGAAGATCTTGATAATCTTCACTCCATATATGTTGACCAGTGGGACTGGGAACGTGTTCTTGCAAAAGAAGACAGGAATATAGATACTTTAAAGAATATAGTCAGAAAAATCTATAGTACTGTAAGAGAAACTGAAAAATTTGTATGTAGTAACTATACTTCTGTTCCTGAAATTCTGCCTGACGACATATTCTTTATAACAACTCAGGAACTCGAGGATATGTATCCTTCACTTTCACCAAAGGAAAGGGAAGATATGATTGCAAAAGAGAAAAAGGCTGTATTTGTAATGAAAATCGGTGGTGTACTGAAATCAGGTATCAAACATGATGGTAGAGCTCCAGACTATGACGACTGGGAACTCAACGGAGATATAATTTTGTGGTATCCGGTTTTAAACAGAGCTTTTGAAATATCTTCTATGGGAATAAGGGTTGACGAAGATTCACTTGCAAGTCAGCTTAAAGATTCTGGCTGTGAAGATCGCAAACGCCTTAGATTCCACAAGGATTTGCTGGAGAGGAAGCTTCCATATACGATTGGCGGCGGAATCGGTCAGTCAAGACTGTGTATGTATTTCCTTAAGAAAGCACATATAGGTGAAGTGCAAGCTTCCATATGGTCAGATGAAATGATTGAGACCTGTGACAAAGCAAATATAAAATTGCTATAATGATTGAAGAATTGTTATAAAATATAGAGAATAAAACAATAATAATATTGGCATTTCAATAAAATTCCGTGTACAATATTTATTGGTACAATAAATATTTAGTATATAGATAACGTACACTAAAGTTGAAATGACAAATATTAATGTTTTCTTTAAGGTTGTATTTAAAGAAAATATATCATTAACAAAGGGGTTAACAGGTATGAAAAGTATAATGATCAAAAGCCTGTATAGACAATCAGGTGATTATATCAATAAGGAAATAACCGTTTCGGGTTGGGTAAAAACTGTTAGAGATTCAAAAACCTTCGGATTTATAGAAATTAATGACGGATCTTTTTTTAAGAACCTTCAAATTGTATTTGAGGAGCAGAATGTATCTAATTTTAAGGAAATAACGAAAATTCCTGTTGGATCATCACTTATAGTAAAGGGAACGCTTATTGAAACTCCGAATGCAAAACAGCCATTTGAGCTTAAAGCAAGTAATATTGAAATTGAAGGAATGTCCACGCAGGATTATCCGCTCCAAAAGAAAAGACACACATTTGAGTATTTGAGAACTATAGCCCACTTGAGGCCAAGAACCAATACTTATTCTGCTGTATTTAGAATAAGGTCTCTTGCGGCGTATGCTATACATAAGTTTTTCCAGGAAAGAGGCTTTGTATATGTTCATACGCCAATAATAACCGGAAGTGACGCAGAAGGTGCAGGCCAAATGTTCCGTGTTACAACCCTTGACATGAACAATTTGCCTAAAACCAAAGAGGGAAGTATAGATTACAGTCAGGATTTCTTCGGAAAGGAGACAAACCTCACCGTTAGCGGACAGTTAGAAGGTGAAACATACTGTATGGCTTTTAGAAACATCTATACTTTTGGACCTACTTTCAGGGCAGAAAACTCAAATACAGCAAGGCACGCTGCCGAGTTCTGGATGGTAGAGCCGGAAATAGCTTTCTCAGACCTTTGTGATGATATGGAACTTGCAGAGGATATGTTGAAGTTTATAATAAACTACTGCATGGAAAATGCACCGGAAGAGATGGAGTTTTTCAATAGCTTTGTAGATAATACCTTGTTTGAAAGGCTTAATAATATCGTTAACTCCAAATTTGAACATGTGACATACACAGAAGCGATTGAGTTGCTTAAAAAGGAAAAGGACAAGTTTGAGTATCCTGTAGAATGGGGAACGGATCTTCAAACAGAACATGAAAGATATCTTACCGAGCAGATTTTTAAAAAGCCTGTTTTTGTTACAGATTATCCAAAGGATATCAAGGCATTCTATATGAGAATGAATGACGATAATAAAACTGTTGCGGCTATGGATCTTTTAGTACCCGGAGTTGGTGAGATAATCGGAGGAAGTCAGAGGGAAGAAAGGCTTGAGTATCTCGAAAAGCGGATGAGTGAACTTGGACTTCATAAAGATGAGTATTGGTGGTATTTGGATTTAAGAAAATACGGTGGAACAAAACATGCCGGATTTGGTTTGGGTTTTGAAAGAGCTATAATGTATATCACAGGCATGACTAATATAAGAGATGTTATATCATTCCCGAGGACTGTTAATACTGCTGAGTTCTAAACTGCATACACAACTTGAAGTTGAAATCAAAGTGGCAAGTTATGCCGCAAGAATTCAGAAATCTGCTTCTATGCTATTGCTTGTTTAGAAGAAAAAGTTTTCAAAAAACTTTTTAGGAATTATGGGGCTGTTGCACTAGCGATTAAAAATCGTAGTGCAATGCCCCATTTCTATTATGAAAGTAATATATTTCATCTTAAAATATTACTTTCTTTTTATTACTTTTGAAAAGAGGGTACACAAAATAAAGGACAAGCACTTCACGTCTTTTTCCACAAATAACTTTTTTACTTATGCTGTTTTTAATGGATGCTTTATTTCTCCAAAAGCACCTTCAGCCTGAATACTACGATTCATTCTGAGTTCGGTTCCTTCGTCGCTGAGAATTCTTTCTAAGGTTCCTCACGTTTCTGCTGAAATAGTTTTGATATTTTAAGATGCTTGGTTCGCTCTTCCAATGTTTTTTGCTGTTTCCCCTAATACATTTTGATTTATGATGACATTTACTGCAATCTTCACATGTATAACAGGTTTTCTCACTTCTATATGCAGTTTTGCTCTTGCTGAATTTCGCTCCTGTTACTACAAGCTTTTTACCATTGCTATATATATAAATATCGTTTTCCTTGTCATAACTCATATTTTCCTTCCTGCTGACATCAGTTTTATATTTCCGTGTCTTACTAATTTCATAATTGGAGGGTTTAATAAATGCCAGATGATTATTATCATCAAGATAAACGTAGTTTTCCTCACTTTCATACCCTGAGTCTGCAACTGTATTTTTGTAAGCATACTGCAAATTACTCTTAATACTGTCTAAGAATGGTATTAGCGTGGTTGTATCTGTAGGCTGTGGAACAGCACTGATTCATTCTTCATAGTGTCTTCTTTCATTCTCATGAAGGTTGCATCTGGATCTGTCTTTGAAAAGCTATTTCTTTCCCCCGTGATATGTAGATGTTTATTATATTTCTTAAGCCTTGATATGTATTCATCCAGTTGTTCCAATGTTCTTTGGAGAGGAGATTTTCTTTTTCCTATACCATAGACAAAATCCACACATTCATCATTTTTTATTTTACATAGTTTTCGTCTTAGCTTTTTTAGATGATACATTTTGATTTTATCACTATACGCAATTTTAAATCCGTAATCCTCCTCAGCTTTCTTAAAAAATGCTGGAATCTTATCCATTAGTTTTTGCTGATTTTTAGTAACGGAACCTCTCCAGACAAATGTATATTTATTTGAAGCAGCTTCAATTTTTGTTCCATCAACAAAGATGTTCTTCATTGAAATTTCTCCATTTTCAGCAAGTATTTCAGTAAATTGTGCCATAAGATTTTCGGAAACAGGCACAAAACGAAGGCTTCTGAATCTTGATATTGTCGTATAATCTTTGAAGAATGCTTTTTGCCATAAATTCTTTAGCCCAATCTCATCCAA
This sequence comes from Bacillota bacterium, assembly GCA_023398495.1. Taxonomy (GTDB): domain Bacteria; phylum Bacillota; class Clostridia; order Acetivibrionales; family Acetivibrionaceae; genus Acetivibrio. The sequence goes on along the minus strand of JAEWSG010000179.1, from coordinate 2,368 downwards.
CAAGCTTTCCTTGTAATGCCTTGTTCGTTATAGCACCTGCAATAAAAGCCGGATCAGATATTGCTCTCAAAAATTCCTTATCTTTACCGGCTATATCCAAGCTTCTTAACGTTTTTCCATTTCGAGAAACCGACTGTGTTACGTTTTCAAATATTTTATCAACCGGAGTTTTATAAGAAACTGTTGCGAGCTGTTCTGCAAAGCTTTTGTTACGTTCCACAGAAACTTTTGCTCTGAGATTTATGTCAGATATTCCTTTATGCATAGGCAGAAGCTTTTTTCCTTTTATCTTTTCATTACTTTCTATATGTCTCTTAACAAGATATTTCTGGGGATTGTTCATAGTGGTTTCAATCCGCAGAACGTTTTGCTGGTTGTAAAATTTCACAATGTTACTTTCTAAATAATGAAGAACTCTCAACCCATCATGCCAAGTGCTAACCTTTGTCAAAAGTTCGGGATTTGCCAATGGGTGAGGTTGACCATCCTTCTTTACAGGTCTGCCCATATATTTTAAAACCCTGTCACAAGTACCCATCATAACAGCATGGCATAAAAGATTTTCCATCACAGGCGTTAATGTTTGCACGTCATTAAATATATAATCCTTTGCCATCTCACTTTGCCACAATGTCCAATAATATTTTTATATCCTTACCAATTATATTAGGCATTGTTGGAAAAACCTCTCTCGCAAACCCAGACAACATTTCTTCCTATTTTACATCCAACTGGCTGGTTAAAAGCTTTTGAGCCAATTCATAACAATCGATGTGTAAAAACTTATTCCCATCCGCTATATATTTGCAATTTTGTTTATCAAGGGAACGACGCAACCATTCTCTTCCGTTTATAGCTATCTGAATCACATACGGATTCCAAGTCTGAAGTCGAATGCTCATAAATCCATAGTCTTTATGAATAACAGTACTTAACAATAAAGTGGGCGTAGGAAAATCCACGATATCTGTTCAGCTCTCCCGTGGCCTTGCAAAACTCGGATTACAAACAAAGAACATAGGTGTCCTTGCCTGCATTAAAAGAAATGTCTTTTAGCACCACGGTGTCACCATACCTGTAAAACAAATGTTTAACCATTATCAAGAAATACTACGCAAATCTTCAAGTTTTCGGGCATAAAGTACAAATTTTGAGTTTATTTCCTGTAGTTTTGAAATTTAAACATTTACAACCATTCTTTTGAATGTTATATTATACAAAATATTATTTGTTGCAACAATAATTTTTAGTTTAATTTTATTTTAATTAATTAAATATTTTGGGCTGTACATTGATTTGTAATGCTTTGCAAAATCGCTATATGTCAATGGTTTAAACACTTTTTTATTTTGCATATCTTAAGCAATTAAGAAGAATCTTCTTTTTAGTGCCTATTTATTTGTATTAATAAGTGTTTGAAACCTGTATTTAGATGATGGTTTGTAGGTAGTTAATACATTTTACAGCTTTTAGCTATTTGGTTTACAATTAAGGTAAATAAATACAGTAAAAATTAATTATAATTAGGAGGCATGATTATCATAAGAATAAGACTTTTTATATTATCTATTATTGCGGTTTTTTCAGTAACAGCGTTTTTTTCAACTAATTTATTTGCTATTACCAAACTAGCTAGAAAAATAGTTGTTTTTAAAGAGTATGTAACACCCTCAAGAAAGCACGAATTGCTAAAAAAGCATTGTATTGAAAAAGTAAAAGATATATCTGGTATTAACGGAATAGTAGTAAACCTTTCAAAAGGTACTAAGTTAAAGGATGAAATAGATGTAGCTTATATTGAAGATGATTTTGTTTTATCTATTCACAAAAACAATAAAATAGACCAATTACCGATTTCTCCTGAAAAGCCAGTTACTCAAGAAATTATTCCATGGGGGATTGATTACATGGGAGCACAAACGTATTGGGATACAGTAAAGACTGATACTATTAATGTGGGTATTCTTGATACAGGTATTGAATTGAACCACCCAGATATCAAAGAAAACATTAAAGGTAGATACAATGCTCTAACAGAAAATAAATCTGCTAATGATGATAATGGTCATGGCACACATATTGCTGGAATTTTAGCAGCTTCACGAAATAGTTTAGGGGTTGTTGGTATGGTTCCAGATGTAAATTTGTACTCTATAAAGGTTTTAGATAGCAATGGAAATGGTTATGTATCTGATATTATTAATGGGATCAATTGGGCAATAAGCAACAAAGTAGATATATTTGTTATCGGACAGGCTATTTGTCAGTAACTTGGACAAGATGAATTGCAGGGAAAATAGAAAGAAAAAAGCAGGTACATACGACCTGCACAAACTAAAATTCCGGATAGCTTAATTCGTCTGCCAAT
>JAEWSG010000151.1 GCA_023398495.1 Bacillota bacterium | reverse complement strand
AGGTTGAGCCGGGCGACGTTCATGCCTGCGAGGATCATCCGTGCGAGCGTCTCCCGGGAGCGGGATGCAGGCCCGATGGTACAGACAATCTTCGTTTTGTGGTCGGGCAGGGTCAACCGCTTCCTTCTTGCCTGCTCCGAGATCTGCTGCAGCACCTCTTCGAGCATCATACTATTCTTCGGGTACCGGCACCGGATTAACCTTCTCCCGGAGCCGTAACGGGAAGGCAAAGAAGAAGGGTGCAGGGAGAACCCGTCAATCCCGGCCGCCAGGCAGCCGGGTTACTCCGGGACACGCCCGCGGTCGGGCCCGCTGCTCCCCGGCTCCCCCACCGGGGTCACCGCGAGCGCCCGGCCGCTCTCGGCGCTGTACTCTCCGATACGATGGTGGACATGGTCGACCATCCCTCCCGTGGTGATGATGAGCGAGTTCTCCCCGATGAGGGCTTTTAAGATGCACTTGTCGATGACGCCGTAGGTGTAGTCGAGGAGGATCCGCTCGCGGTTGGCGAACTCCTTCGCGCGGGTGCCCATCGCCCCGACGTGATCGACCATCCCCTGCTCGACGAGCCACCGGATCGCGTCGCCGCCGGTCCGGTCGGCGTTGCAGAGATAGATCGTGCCGGCTTCGTCCCCGACCGGAACATGGCCGTGCAGTGTCCGCTCGATCCTGTCGGTGAACTCGAGCACGCTCTTTGGAGGAACTCCCCGGGGAATGACGCCCCGGAGACCGAGCTCGTTGTAGAGGTCGAGGAGCGCGGGGGGTTTCAGCCGGGCTGCCGCGAGGAGGGCGTGATCCGAGAAGACCTCCTCGGGCGGTCCGCGGGCAAGGACCCTGCCATGCTCCATCAGGATGACCGAGTCGGCCCAGCGGTAGGCGAGCTCGACGTCGTGCGTGGATATGAGCACCGTCCGGCCGCCGGAGGCGAGCTCGTCGAGGAGTTCCATCACCTCCTCGGAACTTGCGGGGTCGAGGGTATTGGTCGGTTCGTCGAAGACGAGGACCGCCGGCTCCATCGCGAGGATGCCGGCGATGGCGACCCGCTTCTTCTCGCCGCCGGAGAGGTGGTGGGGCGGCCGTTTCTCGTAGCCGTGGAGCCCCACGTAGCCGAGCGCGTCCCTGACCGCCCGCCGGACGGCCTCGGGAGGAAGGCCGAGGTTCACCGGCCCGAAGGCCACGTCCGCTTCGACGGTCGGGGCGATGATCTGGACGTCAGGGTTCTGGAAGACGAACCCGACCCGGCGGCGGAGGTCCCGGAGGCTCCGGGTGTCGTAGGCGAGCGGCCGGCCGTCAAAGCGGACCACGCCTGAGGCAGGCCGGAGCATGCCGTTGAGCATCAGAAGAAGCGTCGATTTTCCGGCCCCGTTCGGGCCGACGAGCGCGGTCTTTGAACCTGCGGCGATCCGGACGCTCACCCCGGCAAGGGCGGCGGGACCGTTCGGGTAGGCGTAGGTGACGTTGTCGGTCTCAAGCAGTGGTGTCGTCATGCGAGTGCAATACCTCCGGTGGAGAGCGAGACGCCGAGGACGGCGCCGAGGTAGAAGAGGGCTGTTGCGAGGGCGGTGAGGGAGACCGGCCGGGCCTCGCCGGGGATGCCGAGCCTGCCGTCGTAGCCGCGCGCGTCCATCGCGAGGACCAGGGCTTCGCCGCTCTCCCAGGTCCGGAGGAAGAGTGCTCCGGCAAGCATCCCGAACGACTGCACCGATTCCCGGAATCGGCAGTAGCCGAGGCGCATCACCTGTGCGCGGTAGATCTGGCCGGCCTCCTCGATGAGGATGAAGATGAACCGGTAAGTGAGCATGGAAAGATCGATGAAGACCGCGGGCACCCGGAGCTTCCGGAGGATATCGAAGACCTCGGCCATCGGGGTCGTGAGCGCGATGAAGTAGAGCGAACACATTCCCCCGAAGACGCGGGCAAGGAGGAGGACGGCAAGGTCCGCGCCGCCGGCCGTGATCGCGAGGGGGAGACCGGGGACCTGGAGCAGCACCGCCCCGCCGGGGGTGATGAAGAGGACCACGGCGATGCTCATCGCGGCGAACGAGACCGGCACGAGAAGGAGCCGGGAATAAAACCGTACCGGGATCCCGGCAAGGATGAGGATCGCGGCGCTCATCGCGGCCGCGACCAGCAGGGGGGCGGCAGGGCCGGAGGATGAGACGCAGAGGAGGATGCTCGCAAGCCCGACAAGGAGTTTAAGGGCAGGGCTTGTCTGCCGCAGGCCGTTCGTCTGGGCGTAGTCTTCGAGCACCTCGTACATTGTCTCGTCCTCTGTACCGGGTTTGCGGGAATACAAGAAAAATCAGGCGGTTTTCCTGCTGCCCCGCCAGTAGCCGAAGACATAGCCGATGATCACGGCACCGATGGCGGCCTGCAGGGCAAAGAGGAGCGACTCGACCTCACCACTCGGGGGCGCCCAGAAGGGCTCCACCCACGGTTCGTAGCCCGAGGCCTCGATGAGCTCGGCGGCTTCACCGTCCGCCCCGCCCCAGGCCTCCTCCCCGGAAGCACGGAGCGCAGCGTCCTGCACGAGAAAGACCGCGGCAAAGACGATGATGAGTGCGGCGACTGCAAGTTCCATACCGTACTTCATGCTGCGGCCTCCCGGAGTTTCTGGACGGTGCTCTCGGAGAGGAGGTTCAA
>JAEWSG010000217.1 GCA_023398495.1 Bacillota bacterium | reverse complement strand
TTTATGTGTTAAATTTTTTACTAGCATAAAAATATTTTACACCTTTTGCTGGACTTTGAATAGTCTGGCAATTGTTTTTTGCAAGTAAAAAGGGCTGCTACACTAATTTCTTAGTGCAACAGCCCCTTCTGATTATAAGAAAATTATGGTGTTAATTGATACTTATAATGTAGCAGTATCAGTGTATATAAGAGCCGGATGCCATAATTTCCTGATGGACTTTCAAGGTAACAAAAGCCGCTTTGCGGTTTTGTTTTCTGCGATTAAAAGATCAACCATTCTTCCGTAACTTTTGACACCATCTTCTTGCCTGTTTGCTTTCAGATAGGTATCATTTACCGAAGAAGAGAACTCCTGCACAGGTGTTTCATACTTCTTCCAGTATTGGTTTATAGAATTAAGGTCTCTTATAATACCATTAGAGTAATTGTGCCTTATTTGTGAATATCTGTCGGGAGCATTTTGGTATAAGGCATTTGATGCATAAATTAATGCGTATAACATTCCTGAATATTGAAAGTCCTTATCAGGATGAAGTTTGCAGGCGATATAGGCAATAAAATTTGCTTCATCCTCTCTTGCAAAACCTCTTTGATGAGCCATTTCATGGCAGGTTGTAAAAGGAAATGGAGCATCGTTAATCGCTGCATTTACGTTTGCTTCGCCGGTGAAGGGAGAATATATCCCTTCAATTCCTAAATAAGACATGACCTCAGACAGGATTATGCTTTTTGGTCTGGAATAAAAACCTTTAAATTCAAGATAAATTTCTGAAGCATTTTCATATCCTTTATATGCACGTTTTAATGCGTCCTGTTTACCTTCTGAAAGTATCATTACACCATTTTCATCTTCTTTTACGTATTTTCTAAGCTCATTAGCTTGCATGACAAGATTTTCACATAAAGCGGCAAGTTCTTCAACTGAAGCATTTTGAACATCTAGAGCTGCTATCTGAGAAAAAGGAAGTCTTTGATAGTTTAGGCCCCATATCACAATAAATGAAAAATATAGTACACTTATGAAGACTGCAATATTAATAAGTGAGCCAAAGAAAAATTGCTTTGATTTGGCAGGTACTTTAATTAAATTGGTTATAAAACGTATAAGCTTTACTATAATTAGCACAACAAAGCCAACTAAGAGGGCTTCACCTAGAGAAAAAGGGAAAAATCCCGAAATAAGGTTTAAAGGCGCGACAATTACTTTGTAAACCCCGGAGGAGTAGACACTTTCAACTACTTCGTTGGAAAAAGTTGAAAGGTAACTAAGTAGAAGGCCTGCAGGAATAAGAAATACAAAACCCAGTTTTTTAATGTTTTTCTTTATATCCATTTCACACCATCCTGTTCAACTTTCTAAGAACAAAAGTATTTCAGCTGTCTTTGAATCTATGCCAAGTACCTCTGATGGTATCATGGCTAAGACCTATTTCAAGTTCGTGTAAAAAAACATCACGAGGTACATTAACTGCACCAAGCGATTCAAGGTGTTTACTGTACACCTGGCAGTCTATAAAGTGGAATCCAACTTGGCTAAGTTCTCTTGTCAGTATTATAAGTGCTGTTTTTGAAGCATTGTCCATGGTTGAAAACATTGACTCGCCAAAAAAGCATTTTCCCAAGGAGATACCATAAAGCCCTCCGACCAGATCTTCACCAAACCAGGTTTCGACGGAATGTGCAAAACCAAGCTTGTGCAATGCACAATAGCTTTCAAGCATATCCTCGGTTATCCATGTGTTGCCGCTTCTGAGTTTGCAGCACATGCTTATTACATTACGAAAACATATATCATAGGTAACCTTAAACGTACTTTTTTTAAAAACTTTTTCCATCGATTTTGATACTTTAAGGTTTTTTGGATAAAGAATGCACCTTGGATCAGGTGACCACCACATTATTGGGTGTCTTTCCTCGTACCAAGGGAAGATACCATTCTCATATGCAAGAAGAAGACGCTCAGCAGAGAGGTCTCCTCCTACAGCCAGCAGCCCGTCTTCATTTGAAAGTGAAGGGTGAGGGAACAGTAAATCCCTGGTAAGTCTATATACTGGCATTAAACTGTTTCCTCTTTCTTCCGGTATATTTTCACTTCATCATCAACCAGGTCAATTACAGCTGTTCCACCCGATGAAAGCTGACCAAACAACACCTCATCCACAAAATAGGTCTTAATTTTTTCCTGTACTACCCGCAAAATTTCTCGTGCACCATAATTTGAAGACAGGCCCTTTTTTGCAAGCCATTTGTAGAATTTGTTTGTTACTGCCAGTTTGATATCTTTTGCTTTAAGTTTTTCCTCAAATACTTTCATGGCTTTTTTAGCTATAAGCAGTGCCATGTCTTCATTTATGTGATTGAAAACTGCAATTTCATCAAGCCTGTTTCTAAACTCTGGGGAGAATATTCTCTCGACTTCTTTAAGTATTGCACTTCTTTCAACACTTCTATTGTCAAAGCCTATCATTGCTTTTCCAACTTCCCGTGCACCTGCATTTGAAGTCATTATTAATATTACATTTCTGAAGTCGGCTTTTTTTCCGTTATTGTCTGTAAGTGTAGCATAATCCATAATCTGAAGAAGGATATTGTATATATCTGGGTGGGCTTTTTCAATTTCATCAAGCAGAAGAACGCAATAAGGTGTTTTTCTGATTGCATCTGTCAGGAGCCCGCCTTCTTCATACCCCACATATCCCGGAGGAGCACCTATAAGCCTTGCAACTGTATGCTTTTCCTGATACTCACTCATATCAAATCTGATAAGAGGAATTCCGAGCACTGAGGATAGTTGCTTACACAATTCTGTTTTTCCTACGCCTGTTGGTCCGACAAAAAAGAGGGATGCCACAGGCTTTTCAGGCTCGTTAAATCCTGCACGGGATCTTTTGATAGCTCCAACAACAGTATCTATGGCTTTGTCCTGACCGAATATTTCTTTTTTAAGTTTTTTATCCAAATCTTTAAGTTGAGCAATTTCACTATCTGAGACTGACTTTTGAGGTATTTTTGCTATAGATGATACAGTACGTTCGATATCCTTTTCTGTTATTTTAATGACTTTTTTGTCATTCTTACAATGAAGCCTTACATACGCTCCTGTTTCATCAATGACATCTATAGCTTTGTCCGGTAGATGCCTGTCCTGTATATACTTGGCAGAAAGTTCTGCTGCAAGTTTTAAGGATTCATCGGTATACTTGACCCTGTGGTAATCTTCATACTTGTCTTTAAGACCTGTTAGTATTTTATAAGTGTCTTCAATACCAGGTTCAGGAACATCTATTTTTTGAAACCTTCTTGAAAGTGCACGATCTTTTTCAAAGTACTTTTTATATTCCTCGTAAGTGGTTGAACCGATAAAACGCAAAGCACCCTGAGTAAGAAACGGCTTTATTATATTTGATGCATCCATTGCACCGTCTGATACAGATCCGGCTCCAACTATAGTATGAATTTCATCTATATAAACAATGGAATTTTTCTGGTTTTGAATTTCATTAAGCACCTTTTTCATGCGTTCCTCAAAATCTCCGCGGTACTTGGTTCCGGCTAGCATGCTACCCATATCCAGATAGTAAATCTTACTGCCTTTTAAGGAATTTGGCACCTTGTTTTCTACAATAAGCCTGGCAAGCCCTTCTGTTATAGCTGTTTTTCCGACCCCAGGGTCACCGACATGTATAGGATTGTTTTTAAGTCTTCTTGAAAGAACCTGTATTGTACGTTCGAGAATGTTTTCCCTTCCTATAAGGGGATCGATCATACCCTTTTGAGCTTTTTCAACAAGATCAATTGTAAAATTTTTCAAAAACTCACTTTGTTCCGAGTCTGGTTGAGATGTTTCTTCATATTCGTCTACGTAGGGCTCTGCTTTTTCGAGGAAATAATCATTTTGTTTGGGCACTAAGGAAACTCCATGGGAGATAAACCTCAGAACATCTATTCTCTTTACTCCGTTTTTCTGAAGTATATAGCTTGCAAAAGATTCTTTTTCGTTGAAAAGGGCAACAATAATGTCACCAAGACTTATTGTGTCTTTACCTGAGGACATGCAGTGATATGCCGTAGACTGCATAATACTATTAACACCTACCGATTCTACAGGATCTGCATCATCAACTACAGGTATATTTTCATCGAAGAACTTTGCCAGTTCATTCTTAATTATATCGACATTAGCACCGCAGCTCTCTATAATGGCTGCACCTTCGTCGAAAAATAGTGAGGCATAAAGAATATGTTCAGGTGTAAAGTATTCATGACCTTTATATTTTGCCTCATTGTATGCGGCCATTAAAACTCTGTTTGTTATATCATCCAATTTCATATAAACCCCACCAATTCTAAGTATTAGGTATGACTAAAAATTGAGTTCCTGCTTTGGATAATGAAAAATTTAGATTTAATAGGTATTACCATATTAAGAATAAAGGAAGTTGTTTTTTCATTATCCCTTAGGTATATTTAGTCTTAACAATTTATTCCGGTTCCATAACTGCTACCAGAGGGAAATCTCTTTTCGCAGACATTTCTTCCACCTGTGCAATCTTTGTTAAGGCAATATCATAAGTATATGCCCCTACAATGCCTTTGCCCTTCTGGTGAACATCAAGCATTATCTGAGTAGCATCAGTAGGACACTTATGAAATACTCCAATGAGGATCTCTACAACAAAATCCATTGTAGTATAATCATCGTTTAGAAGTATTACATTATACATTTTTGGTTTTTTGAACTCTATTATTGTATCTTCCTTGTAAACAACCTTTTCTGACATAAACTGTTTCTCCCATAGCTAATAAATTCTTTGACATATTTAGGTATGACTAAAATATAAGTTCCTACCCTGTATAACGAAAAAACTTGATTTGATAAATGAAAATGGGATGTTATTTTTTCGTTATATCTTAATAAAGATTATAACAAATTAAGCTTAAAAAGTGCAACCAATACCTGTAGAATGATTATACAGAAATGTATGAGGCTGGTGTTGATATTTTATGTATATAATTGATGAATTTAATAACAATAAGGAAAGGTAGTTGAAAGTGTTTATAGCAGAAATAGTTATATTTGAAGTGTATTTGGAGGGCTATTAATGAGATATATAAAGTTTATACTTATTGGGTTGGCAACAGGGTTGGCAAACGGTCTTTTTGGATCAGGAGGGGGAACAATAGCTGTTCCTGCCATGATTCTGCTTTTAAAAGAAGAAGAGCATAAGGCTCATGCTACTGCAATTTCAATCATTTTGCCATTGACCGTTGTAAGTGCAATTCTTTACATATCCAACAATTTTATTAATTGGGGGCTTACGGTTAGAGTGATGATTGGAGGGGTTGTTGGAGGTTATATAGGTGCTAAGCTTCTTAATATATGCCCTACACGAATATTAAGGAAGATATTTGCAGTATTTATGATTGCTGCTGCTGTAAGAATGATATTGTAATAAATGAATTTCGAAAACTAATAATTTGCGTTTCAAAAAATGCCATTCAGGTTATGTTTAATAAAAATAATGTTTTATATAACAATAGAGCAATGAATTTTTTGAGGTGCTTTAGGTGGAGGAGTTATGATACTTTTTCTGATTGGACTTGTTTCAGGAATAATAAGTGGAATGGGAATTGGTGGGGGGACAGTTTTAATCCCTGCACTGGTTATATTTGCAAATCCTGACCAACATGTTGCTCAAAGTGTTAATCTGATATTTTTTATTCCTACAGCTCTTATTGCACTGATAGTACATATAAAAAATAAGCAAATTGATTTTAAGGCGGCAATTCCTATAATGGTTTTCGGACTATTAGGTGCATATATCGGGTCCCATCTTGCAATCAGCCTTCCTGGTCCTTTATTAAAAAAGTACTTTGGATTGTTTCTGTTGGTACTTGGTGTATGTGAAATTGTTAGAAAGGACAAACAAAAGGTTTCAAATTAAAATATCTTCTGGGAAATTCTTTTGTAAAGGTATTGGCATTTTTTATGATATCAGTTATAATAATTATGTAATATGACATAAGTATAATATGTATTAAATGTTTAATCTTATCTATGTTGTTTTGTTTTTTAAATTTAAGGGGTGGTTTCATGGAAAATAAAAAAGACGTTTTGAGAGTGACCATGAAAGATATTAATTTGCTTCCGGAAGACATTTTAGCTGCATCATCGGGTTCAACTGAAAGAAAAAGGGTGCAAGTCGAAGAAAAAGGAAATAATGAAGTTGTAAAGGCTGCCAATGAGGTTGCCTCAAATGTGTCGACTGCACAATCCGAAAAGAGCAAGGAAGGTGTAGTTACACTTTCAAAAAGTTTAAAAGATAATTTAATAGATAGTATACATCAGAGCTCTGGAAGAGCTACTAGTTTTTTGAATTCATTAAAGAAGGATAAGATTAGGAATCTTGAGAGAGTTTTAGGCGTTGATAAGAAGGATTTGTCCTTTTCAAGCAAAAAAAATTATATTTACACAACAGGTTCGGGAAGAATGGTCATTATTGACCGAGATATTTGGGGCGAGCCATGTACCATTACTGTTAAGGAAGCTAATGATGTTGCTATAAGGCGTGTAAAGTTTTTTGAGGATGAACCATTCTTATATCCTATATTTAATGAGAGGAATTTATCCGGCGAAGTTATACATATGGATGATAATGAAATCTGGTATTTATGTAAAAACGAAGCAACCCTTGTTCTGTTTAAGAATGATAAACCGGACTTCCTTAAAGTATCGCTTAAGAATTTTAAGAATATAAATAACAAAAAAGCCTTACACACATATTTGGATAGCTCTAAGGTGCTCTATCTGGATAAAAAACTGCATAATATTTTGATTGAAGAGAGAAATATTATGGTTGATGACATTATTAGAATAAGGTCATGGTATGCAATATATAAGAACACTAGCAGAACTTATAAAGTTTTATTGTTTGATGAATACAAACAATTGTATGATGAGTTTACATTCAGTAAGCTTCCATCAGTAAAGGAAGAAGGTTTGGATGTTCTCTTTACCAAGGATATTGTAGAATATGTAAAATCAAACCAATACTCCTTTGAGAATTTTAGGCAGGATGATGGGCACATAGAATACTGGCAGAATATTGGAGTAAAAAGAGTTTGCGTCCTAAGATATAAAATTTAAGTGTAGTTGATATATAAAATGTAATGTGAGTTTATTCAGAATTAAATAGCCACAGCAGAATGCCGTAGCTATTTAATTCTTGTTTTAGAAATTTACATGTCAGATGTTCAAAAAGAAGTTTATTGAAGCTCTATAATTATTTGATTTTATCGTGGTATAAATCTCAATTCCATCCAGTCAAAGGCTACCCAATCATTAGCACCTGCATTTGATGTATTCTCAATTACAACCCTGTTGTTTCGTCTCAGATTCGAAACATTAAAAGTCAGACTTCTCCAGTTGGTAAATCTCTGCCCTGCTGGCCGGCCGTGTTCAAGAGGAAGCCTTCCGGTATGGACAACTGTTCCGTTTACTGTTATCCGTGCAGAATAACGGTTAACTGGTACATTCTCATGGTCATCAAGAACTGCACGAATTACAATTTGTGCTCTTAAATTTCCGGGGACAAATAAGAATGCTGGTAATTGGAAATTCCAGGCACCTCTGTTGCCTGTGTACAATATGTCTGCATTTCCACTTGGGTTACCATAGTTGGGATAACCCGTGAGTTCTTTGAACAGTGTTATGTTTGGACGTGCAGGATTGTCGCTTAGCACGGGATTTGGTTGACGTTCCTGTGAATTAGGATAATATATATCATTTGAACTTTCATTATCAAGATCTTCAAATACTGGGCTGCCTTCATTGTTATATGGATATAAGGGCATTGTCTGTGGTGCATAGGGAACGTAATTTGGATTTTGATAATTAACCATGGGTGTATTATATGGAGAATATGTTGTTGGTTGGTTAGTATTGGCTGTATTTTGCGAAACAAATGGATAACTGTAATAAGGTAACATATATAATTCCTCCTTCTATATTGAACGCGATAAAGATTTTACATCGCACTTCAATTTCCTTGATTTATCATCGTGAAAATTCAATTTGTACTTGTAAAATCATTTTCACGATTTATAGAATAGACTGTTAACATAACTACGCTACCTTATATATTATTCAGATTTGGGGTGTTTTGTTACAATGGTTTTTTAAAGTAACAGTGTACTAATTTTCTTCCCGCTGTGGTTCTATTGACATTTCGTTTTTCTTGGGAATTCTTATTGTGTATCTGGTAACATAATCTGAGGAAAGGCTCATTTCGAATACTTCAGGAAGTACATAGCCTTCAGGGAATTTTGAGGTAGAAAATCCTGTAGTATAAGTACCTTGTGGTAGTTTGAAAACGGCAATACCATCTTTATTTGTTATAGAATAATATTTTGCAGTTTTTGCATCGGATGAACCAAGAGAAGAATGATCACTCTTTTCTGAGTCTTGTTCCGATTCAAGCTCTATTTCACCTTCCAGATACAACTCTAAGTTTTCAACAGGCATGTTATTTTCATCGAGTACTTCTATTTCTCCAATACCATCTGCAGGTTTAGCAATTTCTTTCTTATCGAGGTTGATAGTAAGAATTGTAGTTCCTGCTGTTTTTAACTCATAAAAGAAAGGTGATGGCAAGTTATACTCACTAAGAAAGGTGACCGGAGAAAAACTAAGGTGGAATGTTCCCTGGCCAAGGGTAAATTTGGTTGAGCCGCCTTTGTCGGTAATTCCTGCGATATTAAAATACTTTTCAGGTGTTTTGGATTTTCCAACAGCACTAACCTGTATATCGTGTATGGGTTGGTTTGTTGTTGAATCTACAAGTTTTACCTGGAGAGTATAAATGGTATCATCTTTTGCTGAAATAACTTGTGTTACTGTATTTGTATTGGTAAGCTTTGATACAACGTTCGAAAAACTGTTGGATTCGTAGCCGCTTTTAAATGCATGCAGATTATATCCCATTCCAAATAATATAAATACAAATATAAAAGTCATAACTCCATATTTCAATATCATTTTTGACTTAATCGGAAGTTTGGAGGCAAGAACCTTTATAACTCTGGCTACTTTTGCAAGTTTGGAATAAAATGAGTGGATCAGTAAGGATACTACAGGAAAAAGTATGCCGAGTATCAGGCAGAAAAAGGATAACGGAAATAATAGATCATTTATATAAGATATAATCAAATCAGACTTTAAAGGAATATACATGTTTATAAGATAAATGTTATCGGGCAATACTTTATTGAAATAGATAAATAAGATTATTGACAGAGCTAAATTAAAAACCCCGCAAAATGATAGTGCTAAAATAAACCACTTTATTATTGGTTCAGTTTTTCGGAATACAAGAATAATTATTAATGACATCAATGCAGCAGATAATATGGATAATGCTGTCATATGTGATAATACAAAATATATAAACTTTATGAGAGATAACTGATCCAAAATGTCGGTTCTGTTTAATGATAATAAAATAGCATGCAGGTTTATCTTTTTTATTTGGCCGGATACCTTTGGAGTATCGTTTAAATTTATGTTGGCAGTTTTACTTGCTTCATCTTTGATTACCGATGTATCCATATCAATATAAAGATCGGGAAGATATTTCCTTTCTCCACGAAAATACTGGAAAGCCTGTTTGGTGATTGAATCAATATTCATTTTAATCATTTCGGGAGAAGTTGATTTTTCAAGGATTTTAAAAAGTTCAGTATGTTGTCCACCTGAACCGGATGACTGGCTTTTCAGACTGCCAAGGACGTCATCTATAGATGTAGTTATAATTTTATTTGCATACGAATAAATATCATTTTTAATTAAAAGCTTTTGGTGGTACTGTGAGCTCATAATGGTATTGTTTATATTTAAAGACAAAATAAAAGTAAACAGACAAAGTCCTGTGAAAACTATAGTAGTTATGAATAAAATATGTTTTAGAATTTTTGTAAGAACCTTCATTTCATCCTCCTGATAAATTAAAAAAATTTTGCATGATCCGGGACTAAATATTGTTATGGATCACCGGTAAAAAATACTATTTCCTTAAAAATTTTTAGTATTCATAATTTAAATATTTCAACTTTTTATGTATAATTGTGTAGTTATAAAATAGAGAAAACATTGTACAAAGTATATTATATCATTAATTTAGAATATGAACTTAAGAAAAATGTGGCAAATAATAATTATGGATATTTAAATTTTTGTATGTTATAATTTAATTAGCAATTCTATAATTTTCATGAAGTGCATTTTCAAATGTTGAAATAGTTTGAAAAACAGCAATATCTAGTGCTTTTGAACATAATTTATTTCTAGAAATAAATTATGCAAAATGCACGTCCTATGTTTTTGACTAATTAACAAAATTAAATTCTGGAATTTTATTTTGTTAATCAGTACTATATAAATAATAATCTGATAAAAACAATTTTTTAATACTTTATATCCAGTTATTTTATATTTGATTTAGTAATATTATGAATTAATCATATTATAATACAATATGGCAAATTTTAATTTTAGTTTTAGTTTTTTTCATCTATATAATAAACTAAGTTTAAGAGAATTTCAATTGTGGTATGAATAGTTTAAAAACTATTTAGTGAGGTATATACTTTGAAAAAGTATTTTTATTAGCCTTTTAGGACTTCTTTATGGAGCACATATGTTGTGTCAAACAAATACTATGTAAGGAAAAGGGGGCATAATTATGGAAAAGCATGATTTGTCAAGTATCATTCGTAGGGATAGAGAAGAGCACAAAGTGAAGCGTTTTGAAGGGACATTTCTTGAGTACCTTGATATTGTTAAGGAAAACACTGAGATCCCAATACTAGCTCATCAGAGGATGTTTAGGGTTATAACGGAGCCTGGAGTAGAAGTGATAAAAACAGATGAAAATCCTAGATTGCGTAGAATATATGGCAACGATGCTATAAAAAAGTATAAATTCTTTGAAGACGATTTTTTCGGAATAGATAAAACAATAATGAAGATAGTCAGATATTTTCATTCAGCAGCAATGGCTGGAGAAGAGGCAAGACAGGTATTGTATCTTGTAGGTCCGGTTGGTGCAGGTAAGTCATCATTAATGGAGTCGCTTAAGAAGGCACTTGAAATGAGTTCTTCCATTTATGCTTTGAAAGGCTGCCCAATGAGGGAAGAACCTTTGCACCTTGTTCCAAAGCACTTAAGAAAGCAATTTGAAGATATACTTAATATAAGAATTGAAGGTGACTTGTGTCCTGTTTGCCGTTACAGATTGAAAAATGAATTTGGCGGAGAATATGAAAAGTTTCCTGTTGAAACTATTGATTTTTCAATAAGATCCAGAAAGGGAATTGGTGTTGTGCCACCGGTTGATCCTAACAATCAGGATACTTCTGTGCTCATAGGAAGTGTAGACATATCTAAAATAGATATGTATGCAGAAGATGATCCAAGGGTATTGTCTCTCAATGGTGCTTTTAACGTTGGTAACAGAGGAATTGTGGAGTTCATAGAAGTTTTTAAGAATGAGACCGAGTATCTTCACACAATGATTACGGCAACTCAGGAAAAGTCCATTCCATCTCCTGGTAAAGGTTCAATGATATATTTTGATGGAATAATCCTTGCACATTCCAATGAGGCTGAGTGGAATAAATTTAAATCGGATCATACCAATGAAGCTATCCTCGATAGAATTGTTAAGATAGAGGTACCTTATTGTTTGGAACTGAGCGAAGAAATCAAAATTTATGAGAAGATCCTTAAAAAGAGTAAATTCAGTGCCCATATTGCTCCTCATACTATTGAGATTGCATCAATGTTTGCGATACTTTCAAGGCTTTCACCCTCAAATAAGGTTGATCCTATGACCAAGCTCAAAATTTATAATGGTGAGGAAATTGTTGAAAAGGGTATGACAAGAAAAATTGATATATTTGAATTGATAGAAGAAGCTCAAAGAGAAGGAATGACAGGTATTTCGACCAGATTCATCATGAAGGCTCTTGACACTACGCTCTCAGAGTCGGAACATGACTGTATAAATCCTATATCAGTTATGGAGACACTGGTTAAAGCTGTTAAGGATCTGGCAATTGGCGAGGAAGATAGGGAAAAGTATTTAAGATTCATACAGGATAGTATCAGAAAAGAGTACAATAAAATTCTTGAAAAAGAGATAACAAAAGCATTTATTCATGGATACAGGGAACAGGCAGAAAGCCTTTTCAACAATTACCTTGACCATGCAGAGGCTTTTGTAAACAAGACAAAGATAAAGGATAAAAACACTGGTGAAGAACTTGAGCCGGACGAAAAATTCCTAAGGTCGATAGAAGAACAGATAGGAATTACCGATACAGCTGCAAAGGGATTCAGGGCAGATGTAACTGCATATATGTTCTACGTTTTAAGAAGCGGTGGCAAGCTTGACTTTAACAGCTATGAACCTTTGAAAGAAGCTATTGAGAAAAAACTTACGGCTTCAGTCAGGGAGCTTAGCAGGGTTATCACCCTGGCAAAGGTAAGAGATAGGGAACAGGGCGAGAAATTTGATGCTATGGTAGAAGAAATGAAGAGAAACGGCTATTGTGACCACTGTTGCAATGTAGTTTTAAAATATGCTGCAAATAATCTCTGGAAGGATTAACCCCTTGCGAGAGGACCAAAATATTACCGGGGGGTGGTTTAAATGGCTATTTTCAGGGAATTTGTCAATAACGGAAAGGACCGTGCAGCTGAGGATAAAAGACGGCATAAAGAACTAGTGGAAGAGTCTATTAAAAAGAATATCGGAAATATAATTGCTGAAGAAAGTATAATTGGCCAAAGCAGGGATAAGAAGATTAAAATTCCCATAAAGGGAATTAAGGAGTACCAGTTTGTCTACGGAAATAATGGTACTTCAGCCGGTTCCGGCGATGGCAGCGAAAAGCGTGGAGACAGGATTGGTGAGGATAAAGCAGGAAAGAGCGGAAAAGGTGATGGTCAGGCTGGCAATCAGGAAGGTGAAGATATTTATGAAACAGAGGTAACCATCGAAGAGTTGATAAATTATCTTTTCGATGATTTGAACCTTCCGGATATAGATAAGAAGAAAATGGCTGAAATTGAGTCTATTCGGAGCCTGAAAAATCTTGGTTACCAAAGAAAGGGTATTCCTCCGAGGCTTGCTAAAAGACGTTCCGTTATAGAAAAGATAAAAAGAAAGCAGGGTTACATGCGTAATCATGAAGAAATTGATGATACGGAAAACCCTATGGATGATAATTATACAAGTGACACAGAACCTCAAAAGAAGAGATTTCCTTTTATGGAGGATGATTTGAGATATAGGAGAGTCAGGGAAGATCATAAGAAGGATTTTAATGCGGTTGTTATTTGTATAATGGATGTTTCCGGTTCTATGGATCAGACAAAGAAGTATATGGCAAGAAGTTTTTATTTCCTTTTGTACCAGTTCATCAGGATGAAGTATTCAAATGTAGAAGTTGTATTTGTTGCTCATACAACCTCTGCTAAGGAAGTAAATGAGAATGAATTCTTCCATAAAGGAGAATCAGGTGGAACCTATATCAGCAGCGGCTATGAAAAAGCACTTGAGATAATAGAACAAAGATATAATCCTGTAAACTGGAATATTTATGCGTTTCACTGCAGTGATGGTGATAATTGGTCTGAAGACAATAAAAAAGCAGTAGAGTTGGCTCGGAAATTATGTGACGTATGCAATCTTTTTGGATACGGTGAGATAGTACCAGGCTATTATTCATCTGCAAGCACTATAAAAAGCGAATATCACAAAAATATTAATAGTAAGAATTTTTCGATTATTACAATGACGAGGAAAGAAGACATCTTGACCGGTTTAAAAAAACTCCTCGACAAAGAGGGAGAATAAGGGCTTTAGGTAGTTAAAAAACAGGGAATGGTTAAAAGCATCAAGCACATGCACTAACCTTAAGTCGGGGGTGGAATTATGACGGATTTCAGTATAAAAGAACTTTTTGAGTGGAATGAAAAAATAGAAAAGATAGCTGGGAAACTTGGACTTGATTATTATGAACAGGAGTTTGAAATATGCAGCTATGAAGATATGATAGGGTATGAGACTTATGTAGGTATGCCATCTCATTATCCTCATTGGAGTTATGGAAAGCACTATGAGAAGACTAAAACATTGCACCGATATAATATGACAGGACTTCCGTATGAGATGGTAATAAACTCTGATCCCTGTCTCGCATACCTGATGAAAGACAATACTCTGTTGCTGCAAATACTGACGATAGCACATGTCTACGGACATAATGATTTTTTTAAGAATAACAGGTTGTTTAAACTTGGTACCCGGGCAGAAATGACAGTGGAAATGTTTAAAAACCATGCAAACAGAATAAGAGAATATATCCAGGACCCGGGGATTGGCTATTCCAGAGTTGAAAAGATTTTAAATGCTGCACATGCCATAAAATATCAGACAACAAGGACAATAGGTGAAAAGAGGTTGACTGATGAACAAAAGAAGCAAGCTGCCCTTCAAAGGCTGACAAAGCCTAATAGAGAGTATAGATTGCTTGAGCCAAAGAATAAAGAAGAGGAACCTATTCCGGATTTTAGGAAAATTCCTTTTGAGCCTGATGATGATATGCTTTTGTTCATTATGAATTATGGAAAACTAACAAGCTGGGAAAGAGATATTATAAGTATTGTGCGCGAAGAAACTTTGTATTTCATTCCTCAAATTGAAACAAAAATTATGAACGAAGGATGGGCCAGTTTCTGGCATTACACAATACTCAATGAACTAGATCTCCCTCAAGGACTGCACATGGAATTCCTAAAGAGGCATAATCAGGTTATAAGGCCGCATTTAGGTTCATTGAACCCCTACTATGTTGGGTTTAAGATTTTTGAGGATTTAAGAAATAAATACAGTGATAATCCTAAGAAGATTTTTGAGGTAAGAGAGGTTGAAAGAGACCAGTCCTTCATAAGAAGATATCTGACCCGGGAATTGTGTGAAGAAATGAATCTTTTTGAATATGTAAAACTTGGGAATAACTATGTGATAACTAATGTGTCTGATGAGGACGGATGGAAAGAGGTACGGGATACAATAGCCAATAACACCGGTATGTCAGGTATTCCTGTAATCAAAGTTCTTGAATGGGTACAAAGCGATAATATGCTTATTTTAGAACATTATTATGATGGAAGAGACTTGGATCTTGGGTATGCTTACGAAACGTTGAAACACGTAGTAGATTTGTGGGATGGAAAAGTAATGCTGGTAACAAAGCTGGATAATAAAAGAAAAGTAATAGCATGCGATGAGCACAAGAAGGTAACATTAGCTGACGCATAACGTATGTAATTGCATAATGCAACGAAGTAATCAAAATTATGGGTAATTATCTTGATTGCTTTAAGATAATTGTCCCTCAAATTCCTTGAGATTTAGCTATGGCTACATGCCATAGCTAAATCTATGTAGACATTGAAATTAAGTAGGTGTAAAATACATAATGTAATACCTTTACTGTTTTTTGTTATCCCTTAATAACCTCTTAAAGGAGAAAGATCTACTTGATAAACTACAAAAATTCTGAAAATTATCCTTATTGTTTTTTGATATATTATGCTTTTAATTTTATGGCCACAGCAGTTTTTGGTGTGTTTATGCCTATTTATCTGAAAAGTCTTAACTATAATAATGGACAGATAGGTGTTTTGCTTGCGTTGGGGTCTTTTGTTGCACTAATTGCACAACCGGTTTGGGGTGTTGCAAGTGACAGAGCGAAAACAAAGAACAGTATATTAATGTTTTTGCTGCTTACAAGTAACACAATCATTATTCTATTCAGGTTTTCGACTAACTACTATTTTATTTTTGCAATGATGATAATACTCGCATTCTTTCAAACGCCGATAAATGCCATAAGTGATGCTATAACACTTGAACATATGGCTGGAACCAGATGGAAATTTGGGCCTATAAGATTTGCGGGAACTATGGGATATGCATGTATTTCAGTTGTAGCTGGAATCATGATTAAGAAAAATATAAATGGCATATTTCTTCTTTCGTTTATTATTGGACTTTTTGTGTTTTTGGTATCTTTCTCCATGCCTAGGATTCAAGGTCACCAGTCAAAAGGTAATAGAATTTCCATAATGCAGCTTTTTAAAAAACGTGAACTGATAATACTTGTATTCTTTACAGTTACAGTACACATTACACTGTCGTTTTACAATGCGTTTTTTTCTATATATTATAAAGATATGGGTGCAGACAGTACTCTTTTAGGATGGGCAATATTTATTGCCTCAGTCAGCGAAGTGTTTTTCCTTTTTAAGGGCGATAAAATAATAGAAAAGCTTGGGATTAGATATACTCTGCTTGGTGCGGCAATTATTGCTGTAATCAGGTGGCTTCTGTTGGGGGTTACAAGCAACATATATATTGTTCTCATAATGCAGGTAATGCACGGATTTATTTTTATAGTACTTTCTTATTCAATGGCTAATTATATAAACAATGAAGTGCCTAAAGAACTTAAAGCATCCGGTCAGACTTTTAATTATGTAATAACTTCAGGATTATCTAAGCTTATAGGCAATATAGGCGGAGGTTTGCTTAGTGATATAATCGGAATAAGGCAAGTATTTCTTTTATGTTCTTTAATTATTATATTTTCAATTTCTGTTTTTTATGGTATATTTATTAAAAATGTCAATCGAAACCAACCAGTTGATATTTAAATGATGCATTATTAAGTTTATTTTATTTTGAACAAATACAAAAGTAAAAATGGGGTATATTATACTAACCTGATTATTAAGGGAGGATAACTTATGTACAGCTATGAAGAATTAAGCAAGACTGCACAATTTATTAAAAGCAAAATTGGTTTAGTGCCAAAGATAGCAATCATTTTAGGTTCGGGGTTAGGCCCGCTTGTAGATGATATAAGAAATAGTGTTGAAATTGATTATAAGGATATTCCAGGCTTCCCTTTATCAACCGTTGAAGGACATGCTGGTAAGCTTGTCTGCGGAGAAATTGGAAATAAGCCTGTAATTGCTATGAAAGGCCGATTCCACTACTACGAAGGTTATGACATTTCTCAGGTGGTTATTGCTATAAGGACATTTAAGCTACTTGGTATTAGTGAACTGCTTGTTACAAATGCTGCTGGGGGAATAAATAAGGCATTTAAGCCCGGTGACCTAATGATAATAAAAGATCATATAAGTTTTTTTGCACCTTCCCCGTTGAGAGGTAAGAATTTTAATGAATTTGGAGTAAGGTTTCCTGATATGAGTGAAGCTTATAGCAGGAAGCTGAGAGATGCTTTAATAAAGGCCTCTGAAGAAGTTGGTATCAATATGCAGGAAGGTGTCTATGCCTTTACGAAAGGACCAATGTATGAGACACCGGCGGAAATTAGAGCGTTAAATGTTTTAGGAGCGGATGCTGTTGGTATGTCAACTGTACCGGAGGTTATCACAGCAAGACATGCAGGAATGAATGTTATGGGTATATCCTGCATTACAAATATGGCAGCCGGTATATTAAATCAGCCGCTTAACCACAAAGAGGTAATGGAAACAGCTAAAAAGGCTGAAATGGATTTTACATGTGTGGTGAAAAAAGTTATAGATATTTGGCCGGTATAATTAAAGAACATTATTAATTTTATATGGAGGTATTTAACAGATGAGAAGCATGATTCGTGATATTAATTTGGCTGGATCCGGAAAGCAAAAAATTGAATGGGTAAGAAAAAATATGCCCATATTAAGAAGTCTTGAGGACGAATTTTCCAAAACAAAACCTTTTTTTGGTGTAAGGGTTACCGTATCAGTTCATCTAGAAGCAAAGACAGCTTACATGGCAAAAGTTTTTGCTGCAGGAGGCGCTGAGGTGTCAGTTACTGGAAGCAATCCATTATCTACTCAGGATGATATTGCTGCGGCTCTTGCAAGTGACGGGCTGGATGTATATGCATGGTATGGTGCTACCGACGAAGAGTATAAAACGCATTTGAATAATGCACTTGGATACAAACCGAATATTATTATTGATGACGGAGGAGATTTGGTTCATCTCTTACATACATCAAAAAGTGATCTTCAGCCACATGTTATGGGTGGATGCGAAGAGACCACTACCGGTATCATAAGGCTTAAAGCCATGGAAAAAGAAGGTGTATTGAAGTTTCCGATGGTAGCTGTAAATAATGCTTACTGCAAGTACCTTTTTGATAACAGGTACGGTACAGGTCAATCGGTGTGGGATGGAATTAACAGGACCACCAATCTTATTGTAGCAGCTAAAGATGTTGTAGTGGTTGGTTATGGATGGTGCGGTAAAGGAATAGCTATGAGAGCAAAGGGCATGGGGGCGAATGTTATTGTTTGTGAGATTGACCCTATTAAAGCCGCTGAAGCAATTATGGACGGCTTTAAAGTAATGCCGATGGACGATGCAGCAAGTCGTGGAGATATTTTTATCACAGTTACAGGCTGCAAGAGGGTTATTCATGGCGACCATTTCAAGGCAATGAAGGATGGAGCGATCTTATGCAATGCAGGACACTTTGATGTGGAGATCTGTTTGCCTGAACTTGAAGAAATGACTGTAGAGAAAAAGGAACAGAGGAAAAACATAATGGGCTACAGGCAGGAAGATGGAAGGTGGATTAATATCCTGGCTGAAGGTAGATTGGTTAATCTGGCAGCGGGAGACGGTCATCCGGCTGAGATAATGGATATGAGTTTTGCCCTGCAGACACTCTCGGCGGAGTATATGGTTAATAATTACAAAAATCTCGGAAGCAAAGTTGTTGATGTTCCTGATGAGATTGACAAAAGAGTGGCAAACATGAAACTTAAGTCCTGGGGTGTAAAAATAGATGAGTTGACGGAAGAACAAATAAAATATATCGGAAGCTGGGCATAAGATTATTTATTATGAGAGGCTATGAAGAATGAACATACTGATTAAGAACGTAGATATTGTGACCTTGGGTGAAAGAAATAAGGTTATTAAGAATGCCAATATTGGTATAAAGGGAAATTACATTGATTTTATTGGCGAAAATGAAAATACGGTTAAGGAGTTTAAAGCCGATAAAGTTATTGACGGGAAAAACAAGCTTGCAATGCCAGGGCTTATAAATACCCATACTCACAGTGGAATGACCATAATGAGAAACTTTGCCAATGATCTCTCCTTGGAGGAGTGGTTATTTAATAATATTATTCCCACTGAAGCAAAGTTAACAGAGGAAGATATATACTGGGGAACAATGCTTGGTATGGCGGAGATGATAAAGTCGGGCACAACGGCATTTACAGATATGTATTATTACATGGACACTATTGCAAGAGCTGTTGAAGAGACAGGTATGAGAGCTAATTTGTCTAGAAATGCTTTTAAGTTTATCGGCAGTAGCAGTGAGATGGTTCGAAATCAGGTGCCAGTTTGTGTTGACTATTTTAAGAACTGGAATAACAAAGCTGATGGTAGAATAAAGGTGTATGTCGAGATTCATTCAGTTTACCTTTGTGATAAGGTGGGACTGACTGAATCTGCACAGCTTGCAAAGGAACTTGGGACTGGTATTCACATACATTTACTTGAAACGCAGAAAGAGCGTGAGGAAGCTATTAAACGTTATGGAGCCGATCCTATAGAAGTGTGTCTTAAGGCAGGAGTATTTGAGGTTCCTGTAATTGCTGCCCATTGCGTTCATTTATCCGATAGTAATTATGATGTATTGCTAAACAATGGAGTTAATGTAGCACATAATCCGACAAGCAATTTAAAACTTGGAAGTGGAATTGCAAATGTGCCTTTGATGATGAAAAAAGGAATTAATGTTGCGTTAGGTACCGATGGTGCTGCAAGCAATAATAATCTGGATATGTTTGAAGAGATGCATTTAGCTGCTTTAATACACAAAGGTCATCATATGCAGCCTACGTTGGTCAGTGCAGAGGATGTTCTTAAGATGGCTACTGAAAATGGTGCAAAAGCAACAGGTTTTGAAGGTGAAACCGGGCGGTTACAGGAAGGCTATAAAGCAGACCTTGTGCTGATTGATATGGATAAAGCCCATATAGCTCCTGTTAACGACTGTATATCTGCTTTAGCTTATTGTGTCCAGGGTTCGGATGTTGATACGGTTATTGTTGACGGCAATGTTTTAATGGAAAACAGGGTGCTTAAGACAATTGATGAAGAAAAGGTAAAATATAAAGTGAAAGAGATTTCAAAGAGAGTGCTGGGGAATTAGTGCTGATTAACAAAATTAAATTCTAGAATTTAATTTTGTTAATCAGCAAAAAACATAGGATGTGCATTTTGCATAATTCATTTCTAGAAATGAATTATGTTCAAAAGCACTAGTACTCAACAGGTGATAAAATCTTGTTGCTGTTTACTATAGAGAAACAGGTGTTTTGCTTGATAAAAATCCTTGCGATTATAAAGAACACAAAATTAATAAATTCGTTTCGTTCATAACATTGCTTGTCCATTAGGGAACCCTGTGGTTCCCTTCAACGGATTTTTTTTACCCCACGTTAAGTGGGCGGGGTAGTGCAGCATAACGGAACGACCAGATTATTAATACCGTTTACCGATGTTTTATATGTGAAGGCTAATTTATACTCCCAAGATCAAATACGTGTACAATAATAAAAACAAGTCCAAGGGCGAAAAAAAAGAGGGAGAAGTAAATGTGTGATATTTTTAGGACTATTATTCCTGTCAGTATAAAAATTAAGGCAAGTGATAGATATTTGTTACATTTCAAGAATGAGAAAATAGGTCTGATGAGTCCTGTATCCTCTATTATTTTATTTGTCGGTTCAGTGCGTACAAAATGCTCATTATAAAGGGAAATAAAGTCCTTTACTTTGTTGTAGTGTAAAATAGCATCGGTACTTGCCATGAACTGATAACCGCATGTAGGACATTTAACAACAAATAGTGGGTTTCCGATTGTATGTGGGATTTTAGTTCCGTCATTCCTACAAATTTATAAAAATTGTAGTTTTGTCTCTGGCTAATATTGTTGATTTATGTTATAATTAAGACATAGTTTAATTTTATTTATTTTGAGCATAATAAAAACATGAAATTAAATATTTTTATTGACAACAAAAGTAAATAGTGGTATTCTAATAATGTAATATATGTAATGTATATTATTCAGGTGAGTCACTACCAATAAGTGTGTCACTGTAAAATCAGGTTATCTCAACCAAAGAAATGAGAACTGTAAAATCAGGTGAATTCCTACCAACAAGTGGAATGCTGTAAAATCGTAAGGATAAAGTAAATCTTTATCCTTATTTTATTAGAGGTCAAAATGGACAAATTAAGATTATATAATGTATCTGATGAATATATAAATTTTTTGAGAAATTTCGATAAAAGAGTTTTTTCAAATAAAGAAGAAGATAGGTGTAAAGAAAGAAAATATCTTGGAATTGTTCTGTCAATTAATAATTTTAACTATTTTGTACCGCTATCTTCTCCTAAAGATTCAGATTATTTATATATTGAAAATGTAAAAACAATTCGTAAAAGTATAATTCCTATAATGCGTATTGTTGCTGAAGGTGAAAATGGAAATGATGAACTTAAAGGAACTTTAAAATTTAGTAATATGATACCTATACCATATAGTGCTTTATTAGATTATGATTTAGAAAATGAACCTGATGAGAATTATAAAATTCTTGTTTTAAAAGAATTATCTTTTATTTTTAGCAATAAAAAAACTATTATTAGGAATGCAAAAGTAATTCATAATCAGAAAACAAAAAATATGAATAACATAGGATATATTAAAGATACAGTTAATTTTAAACTTCTTGAACAAAAATGCATAGAATACGAAGCGTTACAGCAGATAAAAGATACAAAGGACACTGCTTCGCCAATTGAGGAATAAAGATATATGAAATTTAAATAGGATATTTTCAAGAGTTTGAAGGCTAAAAGTTGTAACTAGTTGTAACGGCAAATTTTCTATATATAACCTAAAATGAAGTATTTGAGCATATTTGAATAGCTGAAATTAGATTAAATGACACTTGTTAGCAAGTGTTTTTTTAATGTTAAGGAAATTATGGTTGTTTTATATTTCTTGTTTCAAGGCTTTTGACAATATATCCTATTAATTCCTTTAGGTCTGGTGTTATCGGACAGGCTATTTGTCAGTAACTTGGACAAGATAAATTGCAGGGAAAATAAAAAGAAAAAAGCAGGTACATATGACCTGCATAAACTAAAATTCCGGATAGCATAATTCATCTGCCAA
>JAEWSG010000008.1 GCA_023398495.1 Bacillota bacterium | reverse complement strand
TATCTCCATGTCTGACTACTATCTAAAAATCTGTGAAAACTAAAGAACCGCCGTATACCGAACGGTACGTACGTGCGGTGTGGGAGGTCGGCTAATCAATTAATGGTTAGCCTCCTACCCGATCTTAGGTGAAAAGGTGATTACATATGATAAGGTTCGGACCTTCGGGAAATTCTGTAAGTTTTTATGAACGGGGCTACAAATCTTCTGTTCAAATGCCTGCGTGGCTTTGTGCTTTAGGGCTTAATGCCTACGAGTATCAATGCAGCAAAGGTGTAAATGTGAGTGAGGCTACAGCAAGAAATATTGGTGAAGAAGCCTCGAAAAATAATATATTTTTGAGTATTCATGCTCCTTATTACATAAATATGGCAAGTCAAGAAAAAGAGAAGAGGGTTAATTCAAAAAGATACATCATTGAAACCTTGACTTGTGCTAAATGGATGGGGGCTAAAAGGATAGTTGTGCATACAGGTTCTTACAGCAAGGTTGATAAAAAATGGGCACTAAATATGGCAGTTGAAGTTATGAAAGAAGTTTTAGGAGAGGCAGTAGAATGCGGACTTGATGAAGTGGCTATATGCCCTGAGGTATTAGGCAAGCAGAATCAGCTTGGTTCTTTAGAAGAAATCTTAGAAATATGCCAAATTGATGAAAAACTTATCCCGACTGTTGATTTTGGACACATTCATGCCAGAGGGCTTGGTTCTCTTAATTCGGTTGAAGACTTTGTAGCTGTGCTAGATAAGATAGAAAATTCTCTAGGAAGGGACAGGCTTAAGCATTTGCATTGCCATTTCAGTAGAATTGAATATACCCGGGGTGGAGAAAAAAGACATTGGACACTTGACGATATTCAGTTTGGACCGGAATTTAGATATCTGGCTGAGGCTATTTGTAGAAAGAAAATCGAACCTGTGATAATCTGCGAGTCCAGAGACAGTATGGCGGAAGATGCACTAAAGTTAAAGAAAATTTATGAAGAAATTGAGGGAGAGAAATGAAAAAGATATTAATAATTAATGGTCCTAATTTAAACCTGTTAGGTTCCAGGGAAAAGTCAGTATATGGAACCGAGACCTTGGATGATATCGCTAAAAAGACTAATGTTGAGGCTCAAAGGTTAAATGTTGATGTTGCTTTTATTCAAACAAACCACGAAGGTGAAATTATTGACAGGATACATGATGCAAAGGGAAAGACTGATGTAATAATAATCAACCCTGGTGCATATACTCATTACAGTCTGGCGATAAGAGATGCTATAAAAGCCGTTGAAATTCCAACTGTTGAAATACATTTGTCCAATATACATGCAAGAGAGGAATTCAGAAGCCATTCTGTAATTGCACCTGTTTGTGTTGGGCAAATATGTGGATTTGGAAGTGCAAGCTATATTTTAGGGTTAAATGCTGCAGTAATGTTATAGTGATATAAGTGTCTTGTAATAGAATTAATTTCTATAGCAATCAGGGATTTATATTCTTTAAAAAAATTTTACATTCAGGGTGATACTATGGCTAATACCATACAAATAGAAAGAAGAGTTAGTGAACTGCGTGGCAAGCTTATCCAAAAGGGATTGGATGGAGCATTGATTACAAAGAGGGAAAACTATATATACCTGTCTGGTTTTACAGGTACATTTGCAAACTTGCTTGTTACTAAAGAAAAGGCAATTCTTATAACTGACTTCAGATATGTTGAACAGGCAATAAATGAGGCTCCTTTATATGAAATAGTTCAATTTTATGGAAGTATTAATGAGACTTTAAATGAGCTTTTAAATACCAATGGTGTAAAAAAGCTTGGGTTTGAAGAAGACTATATGACGTGGAAGAACTATGATGAGCTCGGAAAAAAGTTTAGTATCAGCAAATTAGTGCCTTTAAAAGGAGAAGTTGAACTTCTGAGGGTCATAAAAGACGAAGACGAAGTCGAAGTGATCAAGGGAGCTGTAAGGTTGGCAGATGAAGCCTTTTCCCATGTGTTAAAATATATAAAGCCTGGAGTAACGGAAATTGAAATAGCCTCAGAGATTGAGTATTATTTAAAAAAGCAGGGTGCAAGGGGACCTTCCTTTGATACTATTGTTGCTTCGGGAGAAAGATCGAGCCTTCCACATGGAGTAGCTTCATCAAAGGCTATTGAAATTGGAGATGCTGTTACACTTGACTTTGGAGCGGTTTATAAAGAATATTGTTCTGATATGACTAGAACGGTATTTGTTGGGCAACCAAAGGAAGAACTGAAAAAAATATATGGCATCGTACTAAAAGCACAGAAAGCCGGATTAGAGGGTGCTGTTAAAGGCCTTTCGGGCAAAGAGGTGGACCTCGCTGCAAGAAAAGTCATTATAGATGCCGGATATGGTGACAGTTTTGGTCACAGCCTAGGACACGGGGTTGGTATAGAAATACATGAAGAACCCAGGTTTTCACCTAGAAGTACTACTGAAATAAAGGATGGTATGGTGGTAACTGTTGAACCGGGAATATATGTTAGTGGACTTGGTGGTGTAAGGATTGAGGACATGATAGTGGTTAATGGTGATAAACCAATAGTATTAACTGCCTCAACTAAGGATATGATAATTATATAGACAAGATGTTTTTCGTTATTATATAAATCGTGAAAATGATTTTACAATGACAATTTAAATTTTCATGATAATAAGTCAAGGGAATTGAAGCACGATGTAAAATCTTTATCGCGTTCAATATAGTTAGTATTATTTTTCTTCATAAGAAACTTTTGCTTGAAATTAGGTAGATTTTATTTTAATATAGACTAGAGAATAATTATTAAGTATTTCAATACTGATTATATATATTATACATTTTTATGAAGAATAGTATATATTGAGCTAATAATTTTTGGAGGGATAATTTAATGATAACTGCTGGTGATTTTAGAAACGGCGTGACTTTTGAACTTGACGGTCAAATATTTCAAATAGTTGAGTTTCAACATGTTAAACCAGGTAAGGGAGCTGCTTTTGTCAGAACAAAACTTAAGAATATCGTAACGGGGGCTACAGTTGAAAGAACTTTTAATCCAACTGATAAAATGCCAAAAGCACATATTGAAAGAAAGGACATGCAGTATCTTTACAGTGATGAAGATCTTTATCATTTCATGGATGTTGAGACTTTCGAGCAGATGCCGATTGGAAAAGATAAAATTGGAGACTCTCTTAAGTTTGTAAAAGAAAATGAAGTTGTAAAAATTCTATCTCACAAGGGAAATGTATTTGGTATTGAGCCACCTACATTTGTTGAACTTAAAATAATTGAAACAGAGCCGGGCTTTAAGGGTGATACTGCTACAGGAGCTACAAAGCCTGCAACTGTTGAGACAGGAGCAGTAATTAAGGTTCCCTTATTTGTTGATTCCAGTGATGTAATAAGAATAGATACCCGTACCGGGGAGTATATGGAAAGAGTTTAGTGGTTATAATATATTAAGAAATTTGAAGCACAAGGCATTAGTTGGGAATTGTTCTTATGATTAATGTCTGACATATAAAATTGAAGTTGTAGTTCTTGCTAAAAAATTGTAAAGGAGAGTGCCCTATGAGTTTTATTAAGGAAAGAGTTTCGTACCTGAAAGGGTTAGCTGAAGGGATGCAAATAAGCGATGCAACAAACGAGGGAAAACTGCTTAGTTCAATCATTGATGTATTAGATGATATGGCTCTTGCTATCGACGATATTGAAGAAGTACAGGAACAGCTTGGTGAGCAGGTAGACAATATGGATGAAGATCTCGCAGAAGTTGAAAGAGTAATGTATGATTGTGAAGATGATGATGATGACTATGATGATGGAATACTTGCAGAAGTTGAGTGTCCACACTGCGGTGAGATAATAGAACTTGACGAGGATATGCTCGATGAGGAAGCTGAGTCTTTTGAGTGTCCGCACTGTGGAAAGGATGTTGCGGTTGAATGGGATTGCGATTGTGATTGTGATGACTGCAGTGACCATGATCACGAATAGTACTTATTGATAAGAAATTTACAACATAAGACTCTAAAAGGTTTTTAAGTTAATAATACTAATTTTAAAAAAGATATGTTAAACTATCCGGTTTAACATATCTTTTTTTTGTCATAGAATTGGACAAATTATAATATTAATTTATATATATAGATAATGTACACTAAAGTTAAATTTATATAGCACCCAAACGTTATCTGATTTAGATGAAAAACATCCTTTAAATTTAACTTTAGAGTTTTTCATTTATAGTTAAGAACAGAAAAGGAAAGTTTACTTGGGGAGGGGAGCATCATGGATACAAAAGACAAGCAATTTATTAAAATGAATGAAGTAAATAATTTCGAGAGGGATATACTGAAGTTTATTTCACAGGATTTAAGAAATATTATAAGAAAAGTGTTTATAAAGGATTTGATGTGTCTCGAAGAGATAAGGTTAAGGGTTAATAGACCAGTAATGCTTCAGAATTCGAGGGGTAGCTTTTTTTTAGGTCAGGAAGGTGAATTGACGGGAAAACCAATCAAACCGGTATTAGTATCACAGGAAGAGATTATAAAAACGTTGGAACTGATAAGTGAAAATTCAATTTATGCTTTTCAGGATGAAATCCGTAACGGCTTTATTACAATAAAGGGCGGGCACCGTGTAGGTATTACAGGTAGAGCTGTCCTTGAGGGCTCTCAGATAAAGAATATTAAGGATATATCGGGCCTTAATATAAGAATATCAAGGGAAGTACAGGGGTGCTCTGCTAATATCCTCAAGTATATTGTCCAGAGAGAAAACGAAGTTTACAATACTTTGATAGTGTCACCTCCAAAGTGCGGGAAAACAACTATACTAAGAGATCTTGCAAGAAATATAAGCGATGGAGTAGAGGAAATACCGCTTAAGGGTTTAAAAGTTGGAGTGATAGATGAACGATCGGAAATTGCAGCATGTTATAAGGGTTCACCACAAAAGAGTATTGGAGCTAGAACTGATGTGCTTGATGCTTGTCCGAAGCAGCTTGGAATGTCTATGATGTTAAGATCAATGTCTCCTGATGTTATTATTACAGATGAAATTGGAAGCAATGGGGATAAAGAAGCTATAATGCAGGTGTTAAACGCAGGAGTTAAGATTATCGCGACGGCTCATGGCTTTAATATTTCGGAGCTTAAGTCGCGTAAAGAGGTAATTGCAATGATGGAAGAAAAGGTGTTTGGCAGACTGATTGTATTGAGTTGTAAAGAAGGGCCTGGAACGGTAGAAGAGGTACTTGACGGCAACAGTATGAAATTTTTGTACAGGAGAGATCAGATATGTTGCTGAAAATTATTGGCAGTTTGATTGTATTGATATCTTGCAGTCTATTGGGATTTTCTCACGCAAAGACTTACGCAAAAAGGCCGGGAGAGCTTAAAATACTTCAGTCTCTTCTTCAGATATTTGAAAATGAAATAAGTTTTTTATCTAATGTATTGGAAGATGCTTTTATGAGAGTGTATAAAAGTACTGACAGCAGTGTGGCAGTGTTTTTTGAAGCAGCTATCAGCAACATGAAGGATGGTCTGTGTACAGATGAGGCATGGACAAAGGCTGTTAAAGATAATATCGTAAAGACTAATTTAAACTCCGAAGATGAGAATATAATTATTTCCTTTGGAAAGATGCTTGGAAGCTCTGATTTAGAAGGGCAAATTAAAAATATACGTCTTACGGTAAATCAATTAAAAATCCAGGAGCAAAAAGCTGAGGACTTGAAAGTCAAGAACGAAAGCATGTTCAAGAATCTTGGAGTATTGGGAGGGCTGGCAATAATTATATTGCTGTTCTAATTTTAGAGTTTACTTGAATATATATAACTTGTACGAAAAAGAATCCGATTGAGCAGAACAATTATATGAGGGGATAGGTTGGATTATGGATATAGAATTGATTTTTAAAATAGCAGCTATAGGAATCCTGGTTTCTGTTTTGAACGCTCTTCTTAATAAATCGGGAAGAGATGAGCAGGCTATGATGACAACACTTGCAGGCCTCATAGTTGTTCTTATGATGATAGTCAAGGAAATAGTTAATTTATTTGATACAGTTAAAACATTATTCCAGTTTTAACAAACTATAAAACCGCATACAATTTTTTGTTCATAAAATATTCATAAACAATACCGCAGCGGGATGATTTGAATATACCTTAAAGTTAAGGGTGATGATTTCTTTGGATATACTACAGATAATTGGATTAGCAATAGTAGCAACAGTCATAATAGCAGTACTAAAAGTACAAAAACCTGAAATAGCTATTCAGATAAGCATAGCAACAGGAATAATCATATTTACTATGATTTTGGGCAAGATTACTGCAGTGATTGAACTTCTAAACAGCTTCGCTTCAAAGGTTAATATAGATACTATTTATCTGTCAACGCTTCTTAAAATTGTAGGAATAGCGTATATTGCTGAATTTGGTGCAGAAGTATGTAAAGACGCAGGCGAAGGTGCGATAGCTGCTAAAGTGGAATTTGCCGGGAAAGTAGTAATTATTGTCTTGGCAGTTCCGATAATTACATCACTGATGGACTTGGTTATAAGTATTATGCCTTAAAAATTCTGAAGGTGAACTAAGGGATAACGAACGGACGGGGATAAAATGTTTATTGACAAA
This sequence comes from Bacillota bacterium, assembly GCA_023398495.1. Taxonomy (GTDB): domain Bacteria; phylum Bacillota; class Clostridia; order Acetivibrionales; family Acetivibrionaceae; genus Acetivibrio. The sequence continues at coordinate 66,886 of JAEWSG010000008.1, read as the reverse complement.
AGAACAAGAATTTATATATTTACAAGGTTAATTTTTTTGATTATATCATTATTTATAATCTGTATTTCATTTCCTGTTGGAGTTAGTGCTCAGGAGGAATTTACAGAGGATAATATAATTGAGGAGCAGGTGGAAATAGGGGAAGTTAAGTCAGTTGAAGACAGGCTCAGCGAAACTATGGATGAAAATTTTGGTGACATAATGCCAGGGTATGCTCCGGAAAGTATGATAAAAGATGTAGCAAAAGGAAAATTTAACTTCGATGTTTCAGGTATATTCAACAGAGTATTGATGTTTTTATTTCAAGAAATATACCTAAATATTGATATACTAATAAAACTAATAGTACTTGTGGTTATTTGTGCACTGCTTAAGAATCTTCAGACATCCTTTATGAGTAAAAGCGTTGGAGAACTAGCTTTCTACGTATGTTATATAGTGATGGTATCTGTGTTGATGGTAAGTTTTAACGGTGCTATCAAAGTTGGAACGGAAATAATCAATGCAATGGTGAATTTTATGTATGCTTCCATACCTGTACTTATAACCTTATTGATTTCGGGAGGCAATATCACTTCAGGAGGTGTACTTCAACCGGTACTTATAATGATTGTACAATTTACTGCTACAATTATTAAAACTGTCTTTATTCCGCTCATAATTCTTTCTACTATATTGTCAATTGTTGATAATATTTCAGAGAAAATACAAGTTGCGAGGCTGGCATCATTTCTAAAACATATTACATCTTGGGCTTTAGGGCTTATACTTACAGTGTTTGTTGCCATAATTTCGCTCCAAGGTTCGTTAGGAGCAGTTGTTGACGGTGTTACAAGTAAAACAACCAAGTTCGCAATCAGTGCTTTTATTCCAATAGCAGGAAAGTATCTTGCGGATGCAGCTGATGCGGTTATAGGATGTACCCTGCTTATAAAAAATGCAGTGGGAGTCGCTATTATGATTGGAATAATTGCTATTTGTCTAATACCAATATTAAAGATGCTGGCGATTATAGTCATGTATAGAATAGCCTGTGTTCTTCTGGAACCTGTAGCTGAAACCAGAATTTTAAAATGCATTGGTGAAGTAGCTGGCTCTATGACCTATGTTCTTGGAATAGTAGCTTCGGTAGCATTTATGTTCCTTATAACAGTGACAGCTTTAATAACCGCCAGCAATTTAAGTGCTATGATGAGGTGACGGAGGATAAAATGATAGATTTTTTGAAGAATTGGTCTTTAAATATAGTAACAGTTGTATTATTTATAGTGGTACTTGAAATGCTTCTGCCGTCCGGAAAGATGAAAAAAATGGTGAATCTTGTATCGGGACTGATACTTGTAATTGTACTGATAAATCCTGTACTGGGTTTACTGGAGAAAGGAGTGGACCTTAAAGCATACCAGATGGCCAACAGCAATTTTATTGACAAAAAAGAGATAATGGTAAACAGTGAAGTCCTTAAGGAAGAACAAACAAGGCAGATTACTAATGTCTACAGAAACAAGGTGATTGGCCAGCTAGAGAGCATGGTAAAGGAAGTTAAAGGAGTTTTTGATGTTAAAGCAGACGTTATTATTAACGAGGACTACTCTTCTGAAAACTTTGGTGAAGTCAAAAAAGTCTATCTTACACTGGAGCTTGGAAGTAATGACGATAAAAAAGGGGTAAAACCCGTTAAGAAAATAGATAAGGTGAAAATTGAAACAAAAAAAACGGGTGAAAGTAACGAAAACTCAGAAAAAGGAATTGATAAAGGACTTAGGGCACATATAGAAGATAAAATTGAAAAATTATTAAATATACACAAGGAGAATATTTTAATTTCTCTTGAGGAAGATTAAGGAGGGCATAATGGATAAATTTAAGAAAATTATTGAGTACTTCAAGCATATGTTTAAGGCTGAAAAAAACAATAAAATGGGAGAAAACCTGATTGTCCTGATAATAATCGGAGTGATAGTTATAATAGCCGGAAGTACACTCTTTCAGGGTGGAGGCAAGCAGGAAAAGAAGGATAACGGCAAGAGTTCTGGTGATAGCAGTATGGGAAATGTTCAAGAGGTCTCAAAACAGGGGGTATCAGATGAGAGGGAAGCGTCCGAAAAGCAGATTGAAGAAATTCTCTCTCAGATAGAAGGTACAGGAAAGGTTGATGTATTGGTTACTTATGTGTCAGGTAAGGAAATAGTTCCTTACTCAGATATTAAAAGAAGTGATAATGTTACGGATGAAAAGGATAGTACCGGTGGTACAAGAAAATTAGACCAGAGTTCCTATGAAAGCCAGATTGCATATGAAGACGAGGGTAATGGAGATAAAAGGCCAATAATAGTAAAAGAACTTTTGCCTGAGGTAAAGGGTGTGGTCGTAGTTGCAGATGGGGCTAATGATCCGGTTGTTAAGGAGCGCCTAGTAAATGCAGTAAGGGTTCTTCTTGATGTACCGGTACACAGAATACAGGTGTTTGGAAGGAAGTGAGAACATAAAAATTTTAAAAAACAGATATAAATGAGACAAATTTGCAATATATATTATAAAAAACTTATAAAATGAAGGGGGATTCTTTGATGATGGTTTTTAAAAGAAAACAAATTGTAGTTTTATCACTGGTAATGATGATAGTCATAGCAGGGTATTTACAATACAGCTACAAGAAAAGTAGTATTTCAGTAAGTGAAATGGTAGATAACGATTCTCCAAGACTTGGCGAAGCAGTTTATGTGGATAACTTTGGAGAGTTTGACAGTGAAACTGCTGAGAAAAATGAGGATTCTGATAAGAAAGAAAACAAAAAGGAAGAAAACAAAAAGACTGTTCAAGCATCCAAGATGGCAAATGATTTTTTTGCACAGGCAAAAATTGATAGGGACGTAACCAGAGGAAAAAATAAAGATGAACTTCAAAATATAACTAAAGATCCCGAATCAAGCAAGGAACTTAAGTCACAGGCAAGTGAAAAAATGCTGGACATAATTGAAAATTCTGAAAAAGAAATGGCTATTGAAACTCTTATTAAAGAAAAAGGTTTTAGTGATGTAGTTGTTTTTATCGCAGAGGATAAAAGCCTGGACATTGTTGTAAAAGCTCAAAGTTTAACAGATGTTGAAGCAACCCAAATTGCCGATATTGCGGCAAGGCAGGCAAACGTAGCAATAGCAGATGTATATGTAAGACCTATATTTTAATTGCAAGGCTGAAATTGGAAAGGGGATTCATTCCCCTTTCCCGGTTTATGGGATTGCCTGGCTCTTCCGCTTCGCTGCATGTGCGGCTGTGAAGTATGAAATGTGATTCAGGAGCGAAGTGATTTTTATTGGAAAATGTACACTCTCAACTGATACAATTTGTTGATATCAATCAATTGTGGTGGTATAATATCTTTGTATCAGGCTTTTAAATGGTGCTATAGGAGGAAATCCGGATGGAAGAAATTGTCCAGGGTTCTAATACTGAAATTGGAAATGTAAAGATATCTGAAGAAGTGGTCGCAATAATTGCAGGAGTCGCTGCTATGGATGTACCTGGTGTTGCAGGCATGAGCGGTGGAATTGCAGGTGGAATTGCAGAGATTCTTGGTCGGAAAAACTTGTCAAAGGGTGTAAAAGTTGAGGTTGGAGAAAAAGAGGCTGCTATAGATTTATATATAATAGTAGAATACGGTTGCAGGATTCCTGATGTATCATGGGATATACAGGAGAAAGTTAAAAATGCTGTTGAGACTATGACTGGACTTGATGTGATAGAAATAAATATTCATGTTCAGGGAGTGAACATTGAGAAGGAAAATAAGAAAGATTCTGTTGATGAAGCAACGAGAGTTAAATAGATTTGTTTTAGTAATAAATAAGAACAATGTTACACATTAGCGGAGCTGGGAGTTATATTTTGTTTAATTCTAAAATTTAAATTAATAACCCTTTCAGGGTTTATTTTTTTTTAAAAATAAAATATAATGTATTTGTATAAAAAGCTTATATTTTATGAACAATTGTAGTATCAGGTACATTCAAAACAAAAGAAAATAATGAAGAGGTGACAGATTACTTATGAATATTATTTTTCGGACGATTTTGGCAATCTATGCTTTTTGCCTGACTGTAGTATCTGTGATATTGATGGCTATGACGCTAAGGCATGACTTGTTTGATAGTATGACCGATTATATCTCAGAGTATGTACTAAAAAACCAAGCTTCGAATATCCTAATGTTTATAATTGAATTAATATTTTTGGCACTGAGTATAGTTTTTCTACTTTCAGGTGTTAAAAGCGAGAAAGAGAAAAAATTTATCAGCAAAGCTAACAATGTTGGAGAAATCAGAATATCTCTTAATACTATTGAAAATATAGCATTGGCAGCATCCAGGAAGCTTAGCGGTGTTAAGGAGTCCAAAGCTTATGTCAGCAGAATGGGAGAAGATGTTTCTATATATATAAAGTCGGTTGTTTTGTCCGATATTCATATTCCAACTCTTTCAGAGGAGCTCCAAAACAAAGTTAAGAAAGCTGTTGAAGAGACTTCCGGTATTCATGTTACGGATGTAAAAGTATCTGTGGAAAATATATATACCGGATATAAATCCAGAGTTGAATAGGAGATGTATATATGAGAATAGAACAATTGATTGTTTTTTATAAATCACATTATGGAGAAATAAATGGTGCACTAGGTGGCTTTATATTTGCATTATTTACTCTTATTGCAGGTTTTTTTCAGACACTGTTTATTGCATTATGTGTTTTAATAGGTTATTATATTGGAAAAAAGATTTCTCATGACAAGGATTATTTAAGGAATTTGTTGGATAGAATATTACCGCCGGGTACATATAGATGATAATTTGGTTAGAACAATTTTAGATTACTCATAACATTTTAGGAGGTACGAACTTAATGGGAAGAAGGGCAGCGAGGGAAATTGCAATGAAGCTCATTTATCAGTTGGAGATTCAGAAAGAATCCAGGGAAGAGCAGATAAGGCAGACCCTCGAGCAAGAAACTTTATCTGAAAATGATACAAACTATATTACTGATGTTGTGGAAGGTGTGTTCAAGAATCTTGAACATATAGATAAAACCATTGAGCTTTATTCAAAGGGATGGAAGCTTGCAAGAATTTCAAAGGTTGATTTGTCAATTTTAAGACTTAGCATATATGAGGTAAGCTATAGGAATGACATTCCTTTTAATGTATCCATAAATGAAGCAGTTGAATTGGCTAAAAATTATAGCGGTGAAGAAAGTAGCTCGTTTATAAACGGAATACTTGGTAAGATATCAAAAGAAAGGGTGTTGCCTGTTGAGACAGACAATACCTGATAAGTGTTAAATTCTACAACCCACCCTAAAAAAGGTGGGTTGTAAAAAATTTAGTTTAAGGAAATGAGGGAAGCTTTGGCTAGTGCATTTGAAAATATACTGACAGTATCTTTGGTGAACAGGTATATCAAGGAAATCATATCTAGAGATATGATACTTTCAAATCTCTGGGTAAGAGGTGAAGTTTCCAACTTCAAAAATCATTCCTCAGGGCATATGTACTTTACGCTTAAAGATGAAAACAGTCTGATTAAGTGTGTTATGTTCAGAACACAAAACTCATTTTTAAAGTTTGTACCCCACAATGGTATGAAAGTTATTATAAGGGGATACGTGTCGCTTTTTGAAAGAGATGGTCAATATCAGCTATATGCAGAAGAAATGATCAGTGATGGAATAGGCAATCTTCATATAGCCTTTGAGCAATTAAAAAAGAGACTTTCCGAGGAAGGCCTTTTTGCTAACAGTTTTAAAAAGCCATTACCATTTTTGCCTGCTACTATTGGAGTTGTAACATCGTCAACCGGTGCGGTTATACGCGATATAATCAATGTTCTTGATAGAAGATTCTATAATACACATATTAAAATATTTCCTGTCAGAGTTCAGGGGGCTGGTGCCGCTAAAGAAATTAGCAGAGCTATTAATAAGTTAAATGAGCTTAAATGTGTTGAAGTTATAATAGTTGCTAGAGGTGGAGGTTCTTTAGAAGAGCTCTGGCCTTTTAATGAGGAGATTGTTGCAAAAAGCATATTTAACTCGAAAATTCCTGTAATATCCGCAGTGGGGCATGATACAGACTATACAATCTGTGACTTTGTAGCAGATGTTCGTGCTCCAACACCATCGGCGGCTGCAGAAATTGTAATGCCTGAAAAGCATATGCTTGTTAAAAGGCTATGTGAGCTTGATATCAGATTTCGAAGTGCTTTATTAAGAAATGTTAAAATAAGGCGCAAGAGGCTCGAAGAGCTAAAAAACGCGGTTGTTTTCAGGCAGCCCTATGATCGCATTTATCAAGAGAGAATGAAACTTGATATACTTGATAAGGATATTAGAAAATCAATTCTGGTAAAACTGGAGAGATCAAGGTCAAAGCTTCATTATCTTATTGGGAAGCTTGATGCTTTAAGTCCTCTGACCATATTATCAAGGGGCTACAGTATAGTGAAATCAGCTGATGACAAGCATATAGTCAAATCCATAAAGGATGTTGATGTAGGGGATCAAATTGAAGTTGCTTTAGAAGATGGGAATATGGATTGTACTGTAAATAGTGTGAAGGGTAGGATTTAGTTATGGCACGGGAAAAGAAGAGCTTTGAGAAATCTTTAAATGAGCTTGAAGAAATAGTTGAAAAGCTTGAACGAGGGGAAATGTCACTTGATATGTCAATAGAGATGTTTCAAAAAGGTGTGACACTTTCAAAAGACTTAAGTAAAATGCTCGACGAAATCGAGAAAAAAATAACTATATTGGTTGAGAATGAAGATGGTGAAATGAAAGAAGAAGACTTTGATAAGTAATGAAAAAAATTAAGTGGTTAATAAAGATGGGGGAGAAGGATGAATTTCAAAGAAAAGCAGCAAAGTTATGCAGATATTGTTAATAACTTTTTAGAAAATCACTTAAAGGAAAATGACTTTCCGGAAAAGTCGATATACAGTGCAATGAGGTACAGCCTTCTTGCAGGTGGTAAGAGGCTTAGACCTGTTCTTGCCCTTGCAGTGAGTGAATTACTTGGAGGAAAAATAGATGAGGTTCTTCCTTTTGCCTGTGCAATTGAAATGATTCATACATACTCGCTAATACATGACGACCTTCCTGCAATGGACAACGATGATTATAGAAGGGGTAAACTAACAAATCACAAAAAGTATGGTGAGGCGTTAGCTATTCTTGCAGGTGATGGTCTTTTAAATATGGCCTTTGAATTGATGCTTGAAAGCACAGCTAATGATTGTAATAATATATCTCAAAAGGTGAAAGCAATGTCCTTTATTGCAAGATCTTCAGGAATACGTGGTATGATTGCAGGTCAGGTAATTGATACCGAATCGGAGAATAAGGAAATACCGTACCAGACCCTTGAGTATATGCACAGGTGTAAAACTGGTGCTTTAATTAAGGCTCCTGTTTTATCTTCAGCAATTATTTGTAAGGCATCTGATGAGGATTATTCAAGACTGGAAGAGTATGCAGGAAATTTGGGTTTAGCCTTCCAAATCAAGGATGATATACTTGATGTTGAAGGAAGTACTGAAAAGTTAGGAAAAAATGTAGGTAGTGACGTTAACAATAAAAAGACAACTTATGTAAGTCTCTATGGACTTGAAAAATCAAAACAGATGCTGGAGGAAACTACTTCGAAAGCAGTGAGGAATATTGAAAAATTTGGAACTGATGCTGAATTTTTGAAAGAGCTTGCAGAATATCTTATAGTAAGGGAAAATTAGTTTTCATTGTCCTAAAGGAAGGCTTTATGGTATGAGTAATTTGTTATTACAGGGGGATTTGAAAAGGTGGAGATAGTAAATACTATATTACACAACAAGGCAATAACGGTACCCGCGTTTGCATGGTTTTTGGCACAACTTATTAAAGTTATTAATGTCCTTTTATCGAGCAAAAAGATAGATTTTACCAGGTTTGTAGGCTCGGGGGGTATGCCTAGTTCCCATTCGTCATTTATTGTATCACTTGCTACTGTAGTTGGTAAAATTAAGGGTTTGGATTCAGCAGAATTTGGAATTGCAATAGCTGTTTCTTTGATAGTTATGTATGATGCTGCGGGGGTAAGAAGAGCGGCAGGAAAACAGGCAAAAGCACTTAATCAGCTTATATACTCTCATAATGAAAATATTAATTTTGACGAGAAACTGAAAGAACTATTGGGGCATTCCCCGTTTGAAGTGGTTATGGGTGCGTTTTTGGGAATTATTATAGGTGTATGGCTTGGATAGCTCTAGTGCTTTTGAACATAATTCATTTCTAAAAATGAATTATGCAAAATGCACATCCTATGTTTTTTGCTGATTAACAAAATTAAATTCTAGAATTTACTTTTGTTAATCAGCACTAGTTTTTCTGAAATAGTTCCAATATTTATGGAAGTGGAGTTCTCTGCTTTTTTGCAGTTTGTGCTGGTATTTCTATTAAAATCAAGGCATTAATAACTATAATTATTCTGCCTCAAAATAAAAGCTTTAATTGAAGAATAAAGACGATATATTGATTATTGCGATTGTTTATCCAATACAATATGTGTGTTATAATGATTACTTAGTACATGAGCTTTGATTACAATTATTGCTTAAGATATGTACTTAGAAAATAGTTTAAAAAACAGGGTGGTGCAGTATTCTAGTCAGTACTGCCGGTTCTGAAGGCGGGCCTAAAAATCCGTTAAAGGGCACATCGATGAAGTTCCTTGTGTTGGCTTGTTACGCCCAGTAGTGGGCTGATGCTGGGAGTTAAGGTTTAGGGGCGATCTGCAATGGCATGCGGGCGTTGACCCCTCTACCGTGGAGACCCTACCTTGTGGAAGGAAAAGTCACTAAGAGTTTTGCTCTTGGAGCCACTCCGACTACGAGTAGGGAGTAAACCTGTTAGGCGGTACCGTTATGGTGCTGTGAACAGAGTAGCCTGCCTTGAGTGATGTTGGTGGATAATGGTCAGGTGTACAAGTATTGGCCGATACAAGTACATTAAAGCAGTTTGAAACCACCTTTGCAAAAGAGGCTAGGAATCGGTCAGACTGTTGAGGAAAACTCCTAGACTGTTCTGTTTAAGAGATACACTGGGGATTGCAGTGTGGACTAAGTGGTAATCAGGCCCCACCTTTGGAAACAATGTGGCGGTGGGTTTAAAGGGAAACCGCTGATTTGGCGACATTTCAGCACCTGCTGTGGAAATCATGCCTGACCTAAGCCGCAAAATTTACTCAGTGTATTTCCACCCTGTATTAAATTATTAATAAAACTATAGTCAGTTGATTGTAGTATAGATTTATTTTGTGAGGATTTCGGTGAATCTATTCATTTATTGGACATTTGGAGGGAAAGATTGGTGGATGACAATTACAAACATCCTGCAAATGAAAGAAAAGTAAAGTTTCGAGCCAATGCTGTAGGTTCTAAAAAAGAAAACTGGAAATGGGTCATTTTTGTGACGTTGCTTACATTTTTGCTCTCTTCAAGTTTATCGCTTATATCCTCAACACTTTTAGAAGATGCACATATTTACATATCTTTTATTATAGTGCTGATTATTATAATGATTGGTATAATTTTTGATATTATAGGTATAGCAGTAACCGCAGCAGATGAAGTGCCATTTCATGCCATGGCATCAAGAAAGTTTTATGGTGCCAAACAGGCTATTAAGCTTATAAGGAATGCAAACAAGGTGTCTAGCATATGCAATGATGTTGTAGGAGATATTTGTGGTGTTATAAGTGGTGCCGCAAGCGGGTTTATTGTGATAAAAATTGTAATGTCTGCCAATGGTGCAGTTGAGGCTCTTGCAAGTATTGGAATTACCGGTACAGTTGCTTCCCTGACTATTGGAGGAAAAGCTGTTGGAAAGACAATAGCAATAGAAAAAAGTAACTATATAGTTTATAAAGTTGCTGTTATATTAAAGTTTATAATTGGAAGAATAAGTTATATAAAGTTTGAGCCTAAGGCAAAAAATAACCGAAAGTGAGATGAAACCTAATTGGCTGACTTTTTGGATAAAGTTAACTCTCCAGATGATATAAAGAAGCTTAGTCTGGAAGAATTGAATGAATTAGCTGCTGAGATAAGAATGTTTTTAATTGAAAAGGTGTCGAAAACAGGAGGACATCTTGCTTCAAACCTTGGTGTGGTTGAGCTGACTTTAGCCCTCCACAGGGTATTTAATTCACCTGATGACAAGATTGTATGGGATGTCGGTCACCAGTCTTACGTACATAAAATAATTACGGGAAGAAAAGATAAGTTTGATACATTAAGGAAGCTTGGAGGTTTATCCGGTTTTCCAAAGTTTAAAGAAAGCGAGCACGATGCGTTTAATACAGGTCACAGCAGTACTTCTATTTCTGCTGCTTTTGGCATCGCAAAAGCCAGAGACTTAAAAAAGGAAAATTCTTCAGTCATAGCTGTAATCGGTGATGGAGCACTAACCGGAGGAATGGCTTTTGAAGCATTAAATAATGCAGCTAGAACACCTAATAATTTTATTGTAGTTCTAAATGATAACGAAATGTCTATATCTAAGAATGTAGGGGGACTATCGAAGTATTTGAGCAAAATACGTACAGAGCCATTCTATTTTAAGGTTAAAGAGGATATTGACATCATGCTCAACAAAATACCTGCCATAGGGAAAAGTGCAGCGAAAGCATTAGGCAAGGTTAAGGGATCAATCAAGTATATGATAATGCCAGGTATATTTTTTGAAGAAATAGGCTTTAAATATTTAGGACCTGTTGATGGGCATAATATATCAGAACTTGAGAAGCTGTTAACTATAGCAAAGGGAATAAAAGGTCCTGTGCTTGTGCACGTATGCACACAAAAAGGAAAAGGCTATACATATGCAGAAGAAAACCCTCATGTTTTTCATGGAATAGCTCCTTTTGAGGTTGAGACAGGTGAGGTGATATCACATGGAGGCCCCGGATATTCCGAAATTTTTGGCCGTGAGCTGTCAAAATTAGCAAATGATGACGAAAGAGTTGTAGCCATTTCTGCTGCAATGCCGCATGGAACTGGTTTAGAACTCTTCTCCAAGAAATTTCCGGATAGGTTTTTCGATGTGGGTATTGCGGAACAGCATGCAGTGACTTTTGCAGCCGGTCTTGCAAGAAATGGTATTAAGCCTGTTGTTGCACTGTATTCATCCTTTTTGCAAAGGGCATATGATCAGGTACTACATGATGTTGCACTTCAGAAACTTCATGTAGTGTTTGCTATTGACAGAGCCGGAATTGTAGGCGAAGACGGTGAGACACACCAGGGAATATATGATATATCCTTTTTGAGCCATATACCCAATATGACCATATTAGCTCCATGTGATTACAATGATTTTACAAAAATGCTCAAATTTGCATTGCAAGAATATAATGGGCCTATTGCAATAAGATATCCAAGAGGAAAGGCATCAGACAAGCTGATTGATACTCCTGAGATTAAGCATGGACAATCTCTCCTTGTACGTGAAGGAAATGATGTAACCATTGCGGCGGTTGGGAATAAGCTTGAGACAGCTCTTAATGTAGCTGATATGCTTGAAAAAATGGATATTTCCTGTGATGTGATATATTCCAGATTTATTAAACCTGTTGATGCAAAAATGCTTCTTGATTCTGCAATCAAGACGAGACGTGTCATTACAATCGAAGATAATTCTGTAACAGGTGGATTTGGTAGTCTTGTACTTGAAACAATGAACCAGAAGGGAATAAATATAAAGACCAAAATGTTCGGGTATCCAGACCAGTTTATATGTCACGGGTCAAAAAACGAGTTACAGAACTTGTACAGACTAGATGAACAATCAATAGTAAATGATATAGTAAGAATAGTAAACAAGAGTAGGGTTTTGTAATAGAAAAATTATTTTTTGTCATTTATAAGAAATTTGGAGGTAGGATTTTTTGAAAAAGGAAAGGCTTGATGTTTTACTTGTAAGCAAAGGACTTTTTGAAAGCAGGGAAAAGGCAAGAAGTTCTATAATGGCTGGTGTAGTTTTTGTGTCAGGAAATAAAGAGGATAAACCGGGAGTTAAAGTTGATGTAGATTCAGAGATAGTTATAAAGGAAAATGTGCATCCTTATGTTAGCAGGGGTGGTCTAAAACTTGAGAAAGCATTAAAAACTTTTTACATAGATTTAAGGGGAAGGACAACAATGGACATTGGAGCTTCCACAGGGGGCTTCACTGACTGTATGTTAAAGAATGGAGCGTCAAAGGTTTTTTCTGTAGATGTTGGTTATGGTCAATTAGCGTGGGAGTTAAGGAATGATAGTCGTGTAGTTTGTATGGAACGGACAAATATCAGATATGTTGAACCTGAACATTTAGGTGCTTTAGTGGATTTTGCTTCGATTGATGTTTCTTTTATTTCACTAAAGAAAGTAATTCCTGTTGCAGTAAAGCTGATGACTGATGAAGGTGAATTGATATGCCTTATTAAACCGCAGTTTGAGGCAGGTAGGGATAAAGTAGGCAAACATGGAGTCGTAAGAGACCCAAAGGTTCATGAAGATGTAATAAAGGATATTATTACGTTTGGTATAGAAACCGGCCTTAAGGTGAAGGGCCTGGATTTTTCACCTATCAAGGGGCCGGAAGGAAATATTGAGTATCTTATTTACTTAAGCAAAAGTGCTGGGAGCGAAGATGTTGAAGGATTATATAACGAAGTTGCGAAGGTTGTTGAACAGTCACATAAATTGTAACCAAATTTGTTTTATTTATCCTTTATTACCTTATTATAATAATCCGTTTCAATAATTTTTGCAGAGTATTTAAATTTATTTGAGACAATTTTGTTTATAGCTTCAATATAGCTTTTATCTGCATTATGGCCACTTGAGTATTCAACAGAATTAGAAGATGTATTATATCTGGCTTTGTCCGTGATCCAGCTCCTGTTTGAAAAAACAACCAGGGGTTCAGTATCGGATAAAATATCAGAGCCCATCAGAAGTCTGGAATCATACTCTAGTCCGAACAGGTTTGACAGTGTAGGCATAATATCAAGGCTTGAACATGGTTCATCTACAATAACAGTATCCATTCCTTTTTTCCAAAGAATGAAAGTGCTTTTGTACAATTCAAAGTTTTCTTCGACTTTATGGCCTGCAAGTTCGTCAATGTTTTCTTTAGGAAGTCCATACGGGTAGTGGTCAGGACTGATGGCAATTACAGTGTTTTCGGCCATTCCAGAAGCTTCAAGCTTTTCTAAAAGAGCCTTAATGGCAAATTCAAGCTCCATATTACATGCAATATATGCTTTTGATGCAGTAGAATAAGGAAGATCATCTACAAAAGCTTTATTTTTCCTTGCAATATAGTTTCCGCCGAAGCTGTAATTCAAGTGTCCGCTGACAGTCATGTAGTACGCGTGAAATGGCTTTAAACCAATATATTCATCTGCTGTTACCTCAATCATTTCAAGATCGGATTCGGGCCAGGTTTTTTTTATATTCAATCCGTTGCCTACTCCCTTATACTCATATCCCATGTTCGGGTGTGAAATGTGTCTGTTGTAATACTTATACGAATGGTTATGATATGCTTTAGCGGTATAACCAAGATTTTTTAATTGATTGCCCATTACAAAAGGCATATAGTTTTGGCCTGACTTACTGAAACTCCAGATACCAGATTTAGGTAAAAGTCCTGTACATGCAACAAATTCACCATCAGAGGTACTTACTCCCCAAAGTGGATTATAAAAGTTATTAAAAACAAAGCCTTCTCTTGACATTTTATACAAGGTAGGAGTAAGTTCGGCATTAATCGCGTAGGGCGAAAAGCCTTCAGCTGTTATCATAATCAGATTGTTTCCTTTGAAAATACCGGTATATTTGTTTTTGTCAGTTGGTACTGAAGAAGAAAAGTATTTATGCATATCAACGATAGTTTTATCCTTTTCATTCTCAATCAGAGACTTAAAATCAATATTAATTATATTTGACCCATAGGAGTGAGGAGTTTGTGAAACGGTTTGTATTGGACTTGGGATTGCACTGGTATTTTTTTCTGAAGTGACTGGAAGCGGTGTGGTTTCACTATTGTACACATCACCGGAAACAGATTCACCTTTATCGCTGCTCTCTGGTAACTCCTGACTGACATCAATGTGCTCGAAACCGAAGATAAGCCTCTTTAGGTCAAGTCTCATTGTCGTCATAAGCCCTAATTTTTTTATCGAAAGATCAGGTATGGCAGATTTGTAATAGAGTGTATACTGAGAAAAGGACATATCTTTTGTGAAATTTACACAAAATAAAGATAATATATGGCTAACTATCAGAAAGATTATGGTGAAACATAAAGGAATCAGTTTCAAACGAGTAAAGGCATGCTTTCTGCTAACAAAAATAAAGAGCACTAAAGGTACAAAAAGAAGGATTACAGCTATGCTGTTTTTTAAAATAGCAGTGGTGATAATACCCTTAAACTGAAGTACATCACCTGTTCCTGTTAAAGAAAAGAAGGAGAGCGGGGTTCGAAATACGCTAAAGTAAATGAGTTGTGTACTGTAGATAATAATAAGCAACGTTAGCAGTGTTGTGGATACAAGCTTGTTAATTCTAACAGGAAACAGGTTTGAAACGATAAATAAAAGTGTACCAGCAGATATTGAAAAAAGTAAAGGAAAAGCAAAATCAAAACTTAGTCCTTTAAATACCCATAGTCTAATAATAAGTTCGAGATAAGTTGTGGCAGCTATAAAAAATATTAACAGCCAATAGCCAGAAATTAAAGCAGAAACACCCTTAAGCTTATTTAACAACTTTATAATCATAATTATTTTTCTCCAATAACATTTTGTGCCTTCATACAAACAGTAAAAACATATATAGATAACATACACTAAAGTTAAATTTATATAGCACCCAAACGTTATCTAATTTAGATGAAAAACGTCCTTTAATTTTAACTTTAGAGTTTTTCATCTATATTGAACGCGATAAAGATTTTACATCGCGATTCAATTTCCTTAATACAATATCACGAAAATCAAATATTCCTATGTAAAATCATTTTCGTGATTTATCTATAACACTATTATAACTTCCTTCGACACAAATATCGACATTCATTTTAAAAATATAAATAACCAGTGCTTATAAATATTGCTAATTTGTGGTTATAAATAACCAAAATTTTTCAATAAACTATGGACAATCGAACATATGTTTGGTATAATGTTTTCATAAAGAAGTTGAGATTCTTCAACTTATAGACGCAATAAGCCACAGTTTTGTTTCAGTAGCAATAATTTTTACTGAAGAAGATATTGACAATTTTTCGAGGAGGGATAGCATGATAAGCAAATATTTGGAAAGAAGGATTGAATTGTACTTAAGTGAAGGAATACAAACTGGTGGAAAAATTCAGGTGGAATATTATTTGGTTGAAAGTGAAAATGGTGAAATATATGGAAATGCCGGAGACAAAGTTTATGGCATTGAGATTAGCAAAAAAGAAAGAGATAACTATACTGAAAGTGAAATAATCAGGAATTTGTACAGCAATAAGGATAAGACGCAGGATGTATTGAGACTATTGGCTGAGAATACAGTGACACCTGTTGAACTTTCAGCTGTGTTGGATGATATTATGGCCTTATAAATGAAAATTAGAAAAGAAAAAGAGCTTTATAGCTCTTTTTTAAATGCTAAGGAAATTATGGTGTTAATTGATACTTATAATGTAGCAGTATCAGTGGATATAAGAGCTAGATGCCATAATTTCCTTAATACAATATCACGAAAGTCAAATTTTCCAATGTATAATCATTTTCGTGATTTATATAACCCGAAATTTAATTAATAGGGAAGTTGAATTATAAATTCAGTTCCTGTACCCACTTTGCTGTTGACCTTAATGTCCCCGTTATATAGATTAATTATGTGTTTCACGATTGAAAGGCCTAAACCGGTACCTCCCATGTCTCTTGATCTCCCTTTGTCAACTCTATAAAACCGTTCAAATATCCTTGGTTGATGTTCAGCAGGAATACCAATTCCGGTGTCTTTAACAGAAATTATAACTTTCCCAGCAACTTTGTGTGCATCAACGGTTACTGTGCCATTTCGAACATTATATTTAACTGCATTATCAACAAGGTTTAATACCAGTTGTTTCATTCTGTTTCTATTTGCCTTGATAAATATTTTCTCAGCTATATTGTTTTTTAATAAAATATTTTTATCGTTTGCAATATTTTGCATTACTCCAAAGACCTCTTCAATTATAGGGCTAAGGCTAATGTTTTCTAAATCGGCATCGCTTAATTTTGATTCTATCTCAGACAGTGACAGAATATCGTTGATCAACTCATGCAGTCTTTCTGCTTCAATATCAATAATATCCAGAAATCTGACCGATACATCAGGCTTATTTATTGCCCCGTTCTTAAGTGTTTCTACAAATCCCCTTATCGAAGTTATCGGGGTTTTTAATTCATGGGTAACATTAGAGACAAACTCAGTCCTCAAATGCTCAAGTTTTCTTACTTTTGTAATATCCTGAATGGATATAATCCATCCTGAATTTTTTATTGTTCCATTTTTGGGACTTATGGGTGCAGTTTTTATGAGAAGAATTTTATCATCTACTGAAATTTCTGACTCAAGGGGTTTGTTTTGTTCTATAGATTCTTTTAACAGCAAATTGACCCGATTATTTCTTATATGTTCCGAAATATGCTCTCCGGTAGCCTTTGAGTTTTTGTCCATATTAAAAGCAACAAATGCAGCAGGGTTAATTAAAATGATTTTATTATCCTTATCCACTGCAACAATACCATTTGTTATACTTTCAACGATTGATAAAACTTCGATTTTTTTACTGTTTAAGTCATATATTGTCTCATCCAGTTTTGATGCCATTTCATTAAACTGAAGAGCAAGTTGTCCTACTTCATCATTTGATGCCAAGGTTATCCTCTTAGAATAATTTCCGATAGATATTTCATTTGAAGCATTAATTATATCGTTTAGCGGTTGGATTACCGATTCGGCTATTTTTGAAGAAACAATTACAGTTAGAATTAAGGCTGAAATAATTATTAAAATGGAATAAAACCAAGTCAATCTGTTAATTATGTTTAACTGAACCAGGGGAACAGAGACTCTGACTATGACACCTAATTGTTCCACCGGAATTGCCATGTATAATAAATCAGATTTAAGTGTTATGCTGCTGCGTATATCTTTACCTATATTTCCTGTTATAGCTTTTTGAACTTCTTTTCGGGCATAATGATTCTCCATTTGTGTATAATCGGCTTCAGAATCACCCAGAACATTTCCTTTATAGTCTATAATGGTTACTCTGAGATTGTTGTCCGGGTATTTGATGTTGTGATTGTAGTAGTTTGAAAAGTCTTTTGCAAGAGAATCATAATCAATTTTAGAAGAAATATCGGCATCCAATAAGTGGTACTGTATTGAAAGTCCAATACCTTGCAGCTTATTTTCAACTTCTTCCTTGTAAAACTTTTTCCAAATCTGCGATGTAAAAATGACTGTACAGGTAATGACAACCACAATTAAAATCAGATAATATTTAGTGATTTTCTTCTTCATATCTTTACCTTGTCCTCTTTGTCACTAAAACGGTAGCCTATACCTCTGACGGTTTCTATGTATACCGGATTGTTATCATCATCTTCTATTTTTTGTCTTAAATATCTAATGTGAACATCAACAGTACGTGTTTCACCGTAATAGTCAAAGCCCCATACCTTTTCAAGAAGTGAATCACGGGACATTACTATTCCCTTATTCATAACCAGAAGTTTTAAGAGTTCAAATTCTTTGTAGGTCATCTCCAATAACTTTTTGTCTTTATAAACTTCGTGTCTTGCAATATCTATTGTTATTTTGCCAACTTTCATTGTATCCGGGTTTTCAGAGGATGGATCATTCTGCCTTCTGAATACCACTTTTATCCTTGTGACAAACTCTCTGATGCTGAACGGTTTTGTTATGTAATCTTCAGCACCAAGCTCAAGACCTAAAATTTTGTCAAACTCATCATTTTTAGCAGTTAACATAATTATAGGTATTTTTTTTGTTGCAGAATTTTCTTTAATCCTTCTGCAAATTTCAAGACCGTCAATGCCCGGAAGCATTATATCTAAAACAAACAAATCGGGTTTCAGGTTTTGGCATTCATCGAGCATTATTTCACCATTATCAAAACATTTAACTTCATATCCATTTTCCATCAGATTGAATTTTATTAATTCCTGAATATGGTTTTCGTCTTCAACAACATAAATCAGCTTTTTTGACATATCCTCACCATCCTGTTATCAACTACTAAAAAGCATGCAATTTTTATCTGTAATCCATTTATCTATAATATTGTTTTCCAGGTGGCCTTATTTCAAAGGGTCATTTCCTTCATCGTGATGATTATCTCTGGCCAGATGGTCATGTTCACCTGTGACATTGTATACAACCCATTCGCCGATATTTGTAGCATGGTCAGCCATTCGTTCAAGATACTTTGCAATCAGTATAAAGTCTATAGCCTGTTCAACCGATTCTGGATCGTTCTTAATAATATTAATAAGCTCTAAGGTTATTTTCATAAACAAATCATCAACATCATCATCACTTTTGCAAACAAACTTTGCTAATTCAACATCCTGTTTGATATATGCATCAATTGACTTGTTTACCATATTTTTAGCGAGTTCAGCCATTTTTGGTATATCGATTAAGGGTTTGATATATTTTTCGTTAGCCATTCTTATGGTGATTTCAGCGATATCTGCTGAATGGTCGGCAATTCTCTCCATATCGGTAATGATTTTCAAGGCTGCACTTATAGTCCTTAAATCTTTCGCTAAAGGCTGTTGACGGGCGATAAGGTTCAGACAACGTCTTTCTATTTTTTTCTCGAGATCATCTATAACATCATCATTCATAAATATTTTTCTTGCCAGTTCTACATCTTGCTTTTTTAAAGCAATTATAGTATTCTCTATGGATTCTTCTACAAGACTACCCATAGATACCATATCCATATGCAATTCTTCAAGTTCTCTATCAAAAAAACTTCTTGTCATAAATCTTTCCATCTCCTTAAAATGTATTAAGAACTTTATGGGAATTTAATAGTAAATCAGCGATTCATAGATTTAACCGAACCGACCTGTAATATAATCTTCAGTCTTTTTGTCTGCCGGAGTGCTGAATATCTTCTCTGTAGTATCATATTCCACAATTTCTCCAAGAAGAAAGAAGGCTGTTTTATCTGATATTCGGCCTGCCTGTTGCATATTATGTGTAACAATAATAATCGTATATTTATTTTTCAATTCTTCAACAAGATCTTCAATTTTCAAGGTTGACAGTGGATCGAGAGCGGAAGTTGGTTCGTCCATTAAGACTACGTCAGGTTCCACCGCCAAAACTCTTGCAATGCAAAGCCTCTGTTGTTGACCGCCGGAAAGACCTAAGGCACTTTGCTTAAGACGATCTTTTACTTCATCCCAAAGAGCTGCATCTTTTAAGCTTTTTTCAACTATCTCATCAAGCCTTGATTTAGACTTGATTCCGTGTATTTTTGGTCCGTATGCAATGTTATCGTATATTGTCATTGGAAACGGATTGGGTTTCTGAAATACCATGCCTATACGCTTTCTCAATTCAACTATATCATATTCCTTGTATACGTTCAAACCATCAAAGTAAACATCACCGGTTATTTTTACATTTGAGACCAGATCATTCATCCTGTTCAGGGATTTTAAAAAGGTTGATTTTCCGCAACCGGAAGGACCTATCAACGCAGTAACTTGCTTTTCATAAATATCAATATTTATGCTTTTAAGAGCTTGGCTGTTACCATAGAACAGGTTCAGATGATTTGTCCTTATTTTTATATTGTTAAAGTCCACTGCTTGCTTTGCCAACTTATTTGTAACTATCAAATATAGCACCCCCAAAATTTTTAAGTTCCGACAGTAGATTTTTTCATTTTCTTTGCAATCATGTTGGTGACAGAGTTTATTAAAGCAACTGTTATTATGAGAATTGTCGCCGTTGTAAAGGCTTCTTCGAAGGAAAGGCCTTCTTTTGCCAGCATATACAAATGAACAGACAATGTTCTGCCGGAATCCATAATGCTTCGGGGAAGTCTGGTAACCATACCTGCAGTTAGGTATACAGCGGCTGTTTCTCCTACAATTCTGCCTATGCTAAGTATTACTGAATTTAGTATGCCTGGAATTGCACTTGGCAATACAACTTTGATAATGGTTTGAAGCTTGGTTGCACCTAAAGCAAGACTTCCTTCCCTATATGACATAGGTACTGTTTTTAATGCTTCTTCCGTTGTCCGGATTATTGTTGGAAGCACCATAATACTTAAAGTTAATGCTCCTGCTATAAGAGAAAAACCAAACTTAAGTGAAGTAACAAAAAAGATAAATCCAAAGAGACCGTAAATTATCGATGGGATTCCCTGCAGCGTTTCTGTTGCAAAGCGAATCAGCGTGAGAATTTTACCTGGCTTTGAATACTCCACAAGGTATATGGCAGAAAAAATCCCAATGGGTGTTGATATGGCTAGTGACAACAAAACAATATATATTGTATTTATTATCATTGGAAAAATGCCGTGGTTATCTGCTTTGTAGTCTGAAAAAACGAAATTTAAGCTTAAGTGGCTCAATCCGTTAATCAGGATGTATATAAGAATCCAGGTTAATATACCTACTGTGATAAGTCCGCATAACCAGATGAGTGACTTTAGAATAATATCCTTTAGTTTTCTTGACTTCAATTAATTTCACCTGCCTTACGGATAAAAACATTTAGAATAATATTAAGTATCATTATAAATATAAACAACACAACACCTGTAGCAAATAGGGATTCCTGATGAAGACCTTGTGCGTAACCCATTTCAATCGCTATGTTTGATGTAAGCGTTCTGGCACGTTCAATAAGTGAATTGGGTATTTGTGGTGTGTTTCCTATAACGAGGATTACAGCCATTGTTTCGCCAATTGCTCTTCCCATACCTAGTACGATTGCTGCAGATATTCCTGATTTTGCAGCTGGTAAAATGACTTTAAAAATGGTTTCGATATGAGAAGCACCCAAAGCTAAAGAACCCTCTTTGTACTCTTTAGGTACTGCCCTGATTGAGGTTTCAGAAATACTTACTATTGTGGGAAGTATCATTATACTAAGGATAATGATTGCTGCTAGCAAACTGTTGCCACCCCCGCCAAAATACTTGTCAATCAGAGGTACTATAACTATAAGTCCGAAAAAGCCGTAAACTACGGATGGTATTCCGGCTAAAAGTTCAACAGCAGGCCTGATTATTCCCGAAAGTTTTTTGGGAGAGATCTCTGCAAGGAGAACCGCTGTCATTAATCCAACGGAAACACCGATTAAAGTCGCTCCGGCAGTAACATAAAAAGATGCTAATATCATTGGAAGTATACCGAATTTGCCTTCAAGAGGTTTCCATTCCATACCGAAAATAATGTCTGTAAAACCTACCTTAAAAAAAATGGGAGAACCCTTAGCAAAAATAAAAATGGTTATAATAACGAGCGATAGTATGGAAATAAGAGAACATATTAGAAAGATTTTTTCTGTTATCTTTTCAAATATGGATTTGAGTTTTTTATTACCCCTTTTAGTATCGTCATTTTTATTAACAAACAATCCGGCTTGCATAGCCTTATTTTCTGAGTGCTCAGTTATTTCATTTGTTGCCATATATATCACCAACCAATCTTGTACTGTATAGTAAAACTAAGGGATACCCCTTTATAATTAATTGTAAAAGGGGAAGGATATTTCACTGGATTTTGTCTTATTTAACCGGAATATATTCCTCTGCTACTACTTTTTGACCTTCATCACTAAGTATGAAATCCAGGAATTCTTTTGTCTCTTTTTTGGCGTCTCCCTTGGTTAACATCAGAAACGGCCTTGAGATTAAATATTTATTATCTTTAACGTTTTGCTCAGTAGCTTCTATTCCATCAATTTTTACCTTTTTAACCTTGGTTTCATCAACCATCCCAATGGACATATAACCGATTGCGTTATCTTTGCCGGCTACGTTTGCCATTACAGAACCGGTTCCATCAGCAATAAGAGCATCATCAACCAATAAGGATACTGTAAAATCTCCTTCTTTTTTCTCGAGTTCTAAAAGTTCTTCAAAGGCCCCACGTGTTCCTGACCCTGCTTCACGGCTCACAACAATAATCTCTTTATTGTCACCGCCAAGTTCACTCCAGTTATTGATCTCACCCTTGAAGATTTTGGCGATTTGTTCCGAAGTTAAATCGTCGACTTTGTTATTAGGGCTGACTATAACAGCTATGCCATCAAATGCAATTACAGTTTCGGTCAAATTCCACGCTTTTTCTTCTTTTTTAAGATCTCTAGAGGATGTACCTATATCACAAGCACCATCATTTACAGACTTTATTCCAGCTGTTGAACCAACACCTTGTATTTCTATGTTCGATTGAGGATGACTATCCTTATATTTATTAGCTAATTCTTCTGCTAATGGCTGAACAGATGTTGAACCAACAATAGATACTTTTGGACTACTGTCTTGACCTTCACAGCCTGTAAGAACTAATGCACCACATAATGCCACAATAGCTAATGTGCTAATCATTCTTAATTTTACATTACCTTTCATTTTGTCACTCCTTATTATTTTTGCTTTTATTATAGTATTCATTATTTCACCCCTAAATATTTTATGTTTTTATACTATTAAAACAAAATTAATACATAATTAAGGAAAAGTTAAATCTATGTTAAATGGATTATTTTACAGTATAAAAAAACGGCATTGCACTTCGATTTCCAATCGATAATGCAAGCCGCTCTTTTTAATTTGATAGAATTGTGCAATATATGCCTAAATAATTATTTGGAATTTACTTTGTTGGCTAATTTCTTTTATTGGCTAATTTCTTTTTTGAAAACTCCGGTGCTTCCTTTATCGCACCTCCAAGTACCTTAAATGCTTTATGCAGCATTTTATTGGACTCCTGAGATAATTCCAAAGCTTTGTCACCAAGATCATTCCAACCTTTAAGTGATAAATCATCCGACGGTAACTCCAAATGCTCCCAGTTGGCAAATAAGCGACCCCAATCGGAATTCAAGATTTCCTTTACCCTGCTGTAGTGACTTGGATACCAATAAAAATCATGGTAAAGGACACTTGCAATATAAGACCAGGGAGCCAATATAGTCTTTAATGACCACTCCATAGGTTTTTTCAGAGGTCCCCAATATATCAGGTGTTGTCCCTTGCTTGCAAAAGTCATTTTCTCAAATGGACCGACAAAATTCCATTTTTCATCTAAAGCATCAAGATCACCAACTATTTCAATTTCTTTTACATCACCACAACCAAGTCCTAAATCATGGGCAAGACGAATAAATTTGCAATCCTTCAGAGGATCAAATCCCATTAACTTTGCAGCAACGGCGTCAATTGCCACCTGATCGGCTGACGCTAGGGTGACATTTTTTACATGGGGAATCATACATCTTGGCCCCGGGCCATCTCCGGCAAAGGTTCCGTCCATAACTGCAAATACGCCTCTGTGGATCTTTTTTTGTATCATCAGTAGATCGACTAAAGTTTCATGTATAACCGGGTGCGTCCAGTGGCGGCGTTCATTTAAAAGGCCTCCAAAAGCATTTTTCATCGCACCTGTAGTTGTGGTAAAAACATGAGTCTTTACTGTAGGAAGATGGATTATGTTTTCACCGATAAATCGTTTAGGTATTGAAAAACCCTTTGGATAAACCTCGTTCAGGCAAAGAAACTTCTTTGTAAGGTCGCCTACCGCTTCCCGTATGTCAATCCATTCTTCACCTTCATAAAGGTGTATATTTCTCAGGCCGTGTGACTCTATTACATTGACCTGCTTGTTTTCTCTTTCTCCTAAATGTGAATCAATTACCACTGTTCTATTGTGGCAGCCATGAATCAGGTCTTTATTATAGCCATCCTGCTTCATCGAACGAATAACGCCTTCGAGCTGCCAAGGTGTAGTTGAACTTCCGGGGTAAAAGAAATGCCAGCTTATATTTATTTTTAGTGCAGTATCAGCAGTTTTATCAATATAGTCTTGATAATCTGCCAGATTCATCAATCTATGGTAGTCCTCAATGACCGTAGAGGGTTTTGTTTTAATTATTGCAACTTTTGATTTTTTCATTTGTGTTTCCTTTCGTCCCATTTTTCTAAAACAATTATATATTATATCATACCCTAGCGGAAGCTGTAAACAAAGTTGTAATACGGGTGCATTTATATAAATTGCATTTAGCAAATGTGAAGAAAAATATTCCAGAAACTTAAGTTTCGCAGCCTAGAGCCTGTAAATTCTCCTCAGGGTCGAGCAAAACTCGCTTCGCTCAGACAATGCTCTCCCTTTCCTCGTCGTATTAACAGTCTCTACGACTTGCTTCACAATGTTTCTTACATATTTTTCTTTACTTAAACAATATGCACCCGTAATACTAGCTGCGGCAAACATCGAAACAATATTTGTTAAAAAACAAACTTTATAAAAAGAATAGTATACCCGTTATGATACTGGTACATGTAAAACATTTAGAATAAAAAACTCTCGCAAATCCTCGGAGGCTTATCTAACCTTAAGAGTTTGCAAGAGTTACAATTTGAAAGTTTCCAGAGTTTTCTTTAGAAAAGAGGAAAGCCCTGAACCTTAAAGTTTCTTGTAATTTTCATTAATCCTCCAGATACGTTTGAATTGTATAGCTTGACATTTTATAGCTAAAACTGGATATACTACCTGAAGGGGTTTTTCCTTTAACTGCAATAAAGTATTTTCCGGTGTCAAGGTCGTTCGAAATCTTTTGGATAACAGTATCAACTTCAGTAGCCTCAATGCTTGAGGAAATAACCTTACCATCCTTGTCTAATAAGGTCATGCTAACATTGGAAGAGTTTGAACGTGAATACATGTCTTCATAGCTTAAAGCAAAAATTGATATTTTGCCGGGCTTATATAATGTAAAGGAATAATAGTCTATATCATCACTTTTAATAAAACTTCCCTCTAAATACTGGTTTGGTATAATTTCGTTTGCGGTATTCAAATCATTATTTGGTTCAAATTCCTCAGCAGAACTTTCGTAAAGGCTCAGGCTGTCTATTGGAATAACACAGGATGTAGCAAATAGTTTTTTCACACTGTTAATAGGTACTGCAAAGTTTATATTTTGAGAATTAAGAATAGTCATGCTTGTTATACCTATAACATCTCCGTATGAGTTGAAAAGAGGTCCGCCGCTGCTGCCTGGAGAAATTGAAGCACTTGTCTGGATATAATCTATTCCGAACATATTTCTGATACCGCTTATAATACCTGTAGTGACGGTGTTTTGAAATTCTAAAGGATTACCGATAGCCACTACATCTTCAGCCAGTTCAACCTTGTCTGAATCTCCTAATCTGACCACAGGTAAGTTGGAGGCTTCCTTTAGCTTCAATATTGCAATATCTTTGAGAATATTATAGTTGAGTATATAATCCACTTCATATTGTTCATTGTTGTTTAAGGTACAGGTTATTGAAGAGGCACCAGAAATTACGTGGTAATTTGTTATGATAACTCCATCACTTTTAATATTGAATCCACTTCCAGAGGCTAGTTGTTTTCCATCTTCATCAAAAGTTTTTATATGTGTAACGGCATCTTTATTCTTCGCTATATCCTTAGGACTTAAGATAACTGTTCCGGTAGTTGCATCAGAAAAAGTAACAGGCTTTGGTGGGTAGGTCTGATTTTTGGAGATAGCGACAGGTATATCCTTTAAAGGTGTATCAGCATCAAGCCTCTGTTTCACAGAACTCTCTGTATTTATTCTGTATTCTTCACCACTTTCAGCATGATATTCTGTATAATAAACCCAATTATCAACAAGTTGGAACTCTCCTGCAATTCCGCTGCCAATAGTTTTTCTGCTACTCAGATCGTCTTTTATTTTGTAAAGGTTCTCAAACTCACTGTTATAGTAAAGCCAGCCATCGGAATGGTCAATACTTTTGATTGAACCACCGACAATCAATTCTTCATTGTCGCCGTCAATATCAATTTTGTAAATACCCGGTTCAAAACCGTCGCTGATGTAATACAACCAGTTGCCATCCTTGATAATTTTAAGTTTAGACCCGTATATATAAGAGAGTTCTTTTTGGTCGGAGCCGTTTGTTCTCATTTTCCAAAGGGTATCGGAACTTGTTTTTTGAAAGTATATCCAACCATCATCGACGATCATGTACTTCATTTGTACGTCACTTATCTTGCATTTGCCTTTGCCGTCCAGTCTTACTTTATATGGTTTGTTTCCGCTGCTTGCATCTATGTAATATATCCAATCACCAACAACGTTAACAAATTCTACGATACTCAAAGAAAGTTTTGAAACTGAACTTCCGTCCAACTTCATTTTAAAAAGCCTTAATCTATCATTTTCCGGAAGGTAAGTAGAACCGGAATAATAGATCCAGTCACCGCTTATATTAAGATAATTGGCGGAGTTTTCACTGATTTGAACTTTTTCAGAACCGTCTTTTTTTATCTTCCAGAGACCGTTTTTATACATGGAAGTATAAATCCAATCATCTTTTTCGCATGCGAAACCGCCATTGGAAATGTTCCCTGAAGTATTTCCGTGTATTTCACTGCTGTTGTCAACTGTAATAGTAACTGTTCTCGTGTTATTATTCCAATCAACTTCTGCACCTAATGACTCGCCTATAAACCTGAGAGGGACAAAGGTCTTGTCATTTATTATTTTAGCAGGTACTTCCAATTGTATGGATTCATTGTTTAAATAAGCTGTTTTATCTCCTATTTTCAGCTTGACAGCAGTGTCACCTTTAAGAGCAGTTACTGTTTTTGTGCTACCATCCCACTCTATGTAAGCGTCCAGACTTTCAAATATGTCTCTCATGGGAACAAGAGTACGATCTGATTCAATAACAGGTGGTATTGAAAGTGTAAGAGGTTCTCCTCTTACGACAACTTGTATTCCGGATGAAGCTTTGATAACAGGGAAATTAAATAGATTGGTTACCAGTAACAAAAGTAGAATGAAGGAAATATTAATTTTTTTCATGTGTCACCTCTAAAAAATTTGTAAAAAAAAGCACTAATTATATTTTATCATACTTATTTGTTATATGCCAGCATTTATAGCTATAATATTATGATGAAATATCATGCTTTCCAGTAAGATTAGGTTATTTACAGGCATTAAAAAAGCCGAAAACTCGGCTTTTAATATTATAGGGTAGTAGTAGATGTATATTCAACTTTTATTGTATCGTCCTTTTGTCTCACTAATTTGGCTTTATTGCCTCTTCCATCTTCAATATTGATCTTTTCAAGTTTGCAATCAATGAAAAAGTTTACCACAGTTGTTTCTACAAAACCTGCCCAGTTTTGTTTTCTCTCTGTGTCATTCTCGTCCTTTGTTGCCTCAATAAGTGCATCAATATTGTTTACTTTATCATTTGTAGCCATTGTTTTTCCACCTTTCTGTTAACTAAATTAATTAGAGCATTTTATATAATAACACTTTTATTATGTTAATGGAAGATGAAAAAAATATTTCCTGCAAGTTATCGGTAGAATACATCTCCCTTAACAGGAGAACCACAGTATATACAAACATCAGCACCTTTCTCTAAGGTTTTATTGCAGTGACTACATTTTGAAGGCGGTAGAAGTACTCTGCCATCTTCTCTGCCGTCCTTTAAGTCAATAATCCTGAGTTTTTCAATTAGTATTTCATCGGTATAGTTGTGTTCCTCTTTAAGAATTTCCCAAAGTGCCTCTGTTATGAGCATTAACCTTTCAAATTGGTTTCTTGATAACTGACTTTCTGCACTTGTTGCCTTTTCCAACGCACGCATTATTCCACTCATTTTTTCTCCCCCTTTTATAACTGACTAAGCAAAACTAACCAATATACACCATTATATTTCTATCTTGTCTGGAAATCAAGAACTGTACCTTTGTTAATCTCAAATTGTCAAAATATTAAAATAGGTTGTTGTTTTTTCGTTATCTCTCAGTGAAAAATAGGAATATAATACGAGGTACAAGCATCTATTAATTATATAAAGAGAATGTACGGCTAATAATGCTTTTTTGGTGTTAGGGGGATTAGTATGTTGGAAGTTGGTATAGATGGAGGAAATAATACTGTAATAACAGCAATAGATGGGGATGAGGCAATTATAATTCCTACAATATTGGCACCCTACCGTGATTATGATCAGGGACTTGAAATACTTGAACAGTACAGGAGACCATTAAAGGAATTTCTTGATGCTGAAGTAGTATTAAACTACAGGGACGAGAGACAGAAGAAGGAGTTTGGAAGATTCTATGTTGGAGAATATGCAAAGGAAATGGAAGGGATAAATATTACTGAAAGGAAAATAGGGAAGGATAAATTCGGGGACAGGGATCTTCTTGTATGTATGCTGGTGTCACTGGCAGTTGCAGCTGCAAAAGCACGGGGTAAATATGAAGGAGAGATTGATGAGCAGGTTCGTATGGTAACTGGACTACCTTTTTTACAATATAAAAAAGACAGGGAAAATTATGCAAAGCAGTTTTTAGGATGCCATAAGGTAATATTCAGGGGAAGTTACAGTATGGAGGTGGTACTTGATATAACAGATGTTCAGGTTGTAATGGAAGGGGCAGAAGCTTTAAAAAAACTTATTCTCAATGATTTGGGAGAGTACTTGTACCGTGAAGACGAATTGATTGACCGAACGATTCTTGGAGTTGAAATAGGCGAATTTACCAGTGAAATAATTGCATTGACATTTATGGAAAATGAGATGGGTATGGTTTCACAGGAGTACAAACTTAAGCTGTGTATGGGTATAGACCTTGGGATAGCTAATGCAAAGCAGCCTTTGATAGATTTTTTAAGGGAAAAGTATAATACGGTTATTGATCGATATGATATTGATAATACACTTAAAAGAAAACAGAGAAGAGGGGATATTGACTTAGACAGCGGCAAAACATTAAACATCATCGGCCTTTATGAAGAAAACCTGAAGCAATTAGCAGATTCCATTTATACGTTAATAAATAACAGGATAAAGAACGCCGGAGAAAAAGGAAGAATAAAACATATTCTTTTATATGGTGGAGGCGTTTGTGTTTTGGATTATGGAATGGGGAATTTTTTGAAATCTGGTATGGAGGGATTGATAGGAGGGGTCTGCTCAATAGTAGAGGAACCTCAATCAGCTAATGCAAAAAGCTATCTTGAAAGGGCGATTAAAGTATTCAGTTCACTTCGTGCAACTGGAAAAAAAATTGAGGCACAGCTGACAGAAGAACCAGTGAAGATCATTGAGCAAAATCGCCTTTTGTATGGGCCGGGCATGGATGAAAAGAAAGAGGCCACGATGCCTTTAAAGCTTCTGATATTAAAGAACGGAACAGTATGGGAAGCTAAAACGGTTAGAGGTGCAGTTGCTGCATTTGTTGGGAACAAGTATCTAGAGCATCATGATAAGAAGCTTGAGTGGGAAATGAGAGTTCAAGCTGCAAAAGAGGAGGCTCAAAAAGCGAGAGAAAGAGGTTTGGATGTTATTGTCCATGATTCTGGGAAAGGAATAATTGAAGATAATGAAGATTTGTGGTATGAAACAAGCCACAATATAAGCCATATAAAGATTCGTGTAGAAAATGAAAGATTATTTCTATTGTCACTTGTAGAAATAGGTTCTATAAAAATTCTTGAAAGAAAAGACACATTTTTCTTCAGATTTCATCAAAAGTGGAACGTGCTGTCTAAAAGTAATGGTGCACTTCAGTGTTGCAGCAATTGCCTTCACCGGATATATGTTCAGAGGATAGTCTGTCCCGTGTACAATTTAGAAAAAGAGCAGAATGATGGGAGGGATTGCGGTTCGTATACCATTTATCCCGGAACATACCTCGATGAATATGAGGGTGGAGAGTATGTTGAAATTACTGATGAAAGTCCAATTGAAGTACTTTACGAGAAACTTGGGCAGTATTGGATAGTTTAGCGGTAAGGAATAAGAAAAGGACGACAAAAGTTCATGTATATAGAAAAAACATCGTGATGGGGGGTATAGCTATGGCGGTTCTAGTAGGTATCGATGGAGGAAACAATACTGTTAAAACGGCTCTTGAAGGTGGAAAAACCATTATTATTCCGACTATTGCAGCACCATACAGAAGCTATGATCAAGGGCTTGAATTACTGGAAGTGAATAAGAGAGCATTAAAGGATTCCATGGATGTTGAGATAATTCTCAATTACGAAGATAATTCGAACAAGAAGGAGCTTGGAAGGTTTTATGTGGGCAATCATGCAAAAGAAATGGAAGGGGTAAGTATAAAAGAAAGAACAATAGGAAAAGCAAAAGCTGGAGATGAATTGCTTTTAGTTTGCATGCTTGCATCTGTTGCTGCAGCAGTAGTTGATGAACATTCCTGTGATATGAAACAGGTGCATGAACAGATCAGGATGGTTACAGGACTTCCTTTCCTTCAGTACAGAACAGGCAGAGATGAATTTGTAAGCAGACTTCTTGGCAAGCATAAGATTATTTTTAGAGGGACACATGAAGTTGAAGTGGAGATTGATGTTAAAGAAGTACATACTGAAATCGAAGGTTTAGGTGCATTGGATAAAACAATTCTAAATACGGCAAACAAAAACATGTTCAGCGAGGAAGAAATAATTGACCGCACAATACTTGGAATTGATATTGGAGAGTTTACAAGTGATGTAATAGCTTTAGTCTTTAAAGACGATGGGGATGGGAGGATTGTTCCTGAGTTCAAGCAAAAACTCTGTATGGGGATTGATATGGGGATCTCATCAGCAAAACAACCAATTATAGACCTTGTAAGGGAAAAATATAATACAATTGTTGACAGGGCTGATATAGACACATGCTTGAAAAGAAGGTACCGTAAAGGAGAAATTGACCTTGAGACGGGCGAGACATTTAGTATTATAGGTTTATTCGAAGAAAATCTTGCTCAGTTGTCAAATATAATATCTGTGCTAATAAATAATAAAGTTAAAAGTCTGAGCGAAAAGGGAAGAATAAAGTATGCTCTTCTTTATGGTGGAGGTGTATGTGCACTTGATGGAAGGATGGGAGAATTACTGAAGGAGAAAATAGGTGAGGTTATAGGTGGAGAGTGTATTATTCTTGAAGATGCACAGATAATAAATGCTCTTGGATACCTTGAAAAAGCAAAAAAGTTATATGGTTAAAGCATCCTAGTTTGGTCGTTCCGCTTCGCTGTACTGCTTTCATGCTGGGTGAGTATTTAATTATAGTGCACCATATTATTCCAAGAACTTAAGCTCCAAGTCTTAGAGAATGTAAACTCGCTACGGGTCGAATCAAACTCGCTTCGCGAAGAAAAGTGATTCGACTTTTCCTTCGCTTCGTTAACATTCTCTACAGCCTTTACGCAATGTTCTTTCCAAAATATGGTGCACTATTAGAATATGCACTCATAATTGTTCGTATTATTGCGGTATTAGAACAAAAATAATATAATAAATGTAGTTGTTGTAGATTGAATGCGATGAAGATTTTACATCGCACTTCAATTTCTTTAATACAATATCACGAAAATCAAATTTTCCAATGTATAATCATTTTCGTGATTTATACAGATTTAAAGAGGAGAAAGTGAAAAACATGGTCGGAAACTCTTTAGTTAGTGTAATAATGCCTGTATACAATGCTCCCGAGAGCTTCCTGCGTGAGGCTATTTCGAGTGTGTTGCAGCAAACCTATTCGAATTTTGAGTTGTTGATAATTGATGACGGTTCTCAGAAACCGGTAAATGACACTATTAATGATGTTTCCGATAAACGAATTCGACTTTTTTGTAATGATAAAAATCAGGGACTTCCATATACATTAAATCGAGGTATTGAAGAGTCCAGGGGAAAGTACATTTTTCGTATGGATGCGGATGATAAATGTATAGAGAGGCGATTTGAAAAACAAGTGGCTTTTTTTGAAGAGCACAGTGACATAGATATTGTCTCGACCTTTTCCCATTTGTATGAAGAGAGGGATGGTGTATACCGATCAAGCCTGACGGATGAGAAGATTAAAGCAGAGCTTCTTTGGAAAAATCCGATTGTACATCCAACTGTAGCATTGAGAGCACAAACTGTTAAGGACAAAGGTATCAAGTATTCAAGCGAATTTTTATCCGAAGATTTTGGGCTATGGAGTTTTATGGCATTCCAACACAACTGTAAATTTGCTGTTATCCCGCAAGAATTATTGCTTTATCGCATACATGAAGTTCAAGTGACAAAAACAAAAAAGGCAGAGTTAAAAGTAAGTGAAAAAAAGGTACTGAGTAGGACGTTTGAGTATTTAGGTATTGATTTAAAGGATTACGAATTAGATTTGTATTGTACAATGCGAAATGGAGAGTTAATGAGTTTG
Source organism: Bacillota bacterium (assembly GCA_023398495.1). Classification (GTDB taxonomy): domain Bacteria; phylum Bacillota; class Clostridia; order Acetivibrionales; family Acetivibrionaceae; genus Acetivibrio. Next base: position 34,274 of record JAEWSG010000008.1, on the reverse strand, counting down.
CAGGATTTTAAAAGTGTGCTCAGTGTTATGAGGAAGATATTGAATAATGTATCGGATGGTATTTCAACTTCTTATCTTAAATATGTATATAGAAAGGCCATCCTTAAGTACTGTAAAAAGTATAACAAGTTTATAGAGTTGAGTGGAGTGCTCAAATTATAGTAGTGCTTTTGAACATAATTCATTTCTGGAAATGAATTATGCAATTACTTTATTGGGAGAGGAAGCTGCAAATGGTAACTGTTATCATCACAACATTTGGAGGAAGTTCAAAATTAGAACGAGCGATAAATTCTGTCCTGAACCAGACATATAAGGATGTGGAGGTTGTTGTGGTTGATGATAATAATCAGGATACACGTGAAAGAAAAGTCACTGAAGCTTTGATGCAAAAATTCAATGAAAATAAAAAAGTAAAATATATACAGCATTCTGAAAATAAAAATGGAGCTGCCGCCAGAAATACGGGAATTAAAGCGGCTAGAGGAGAATATATTGCTTTTCTTGATGATGATGACTTTTATTTACCTGATAAAATTGAGGTGTCTGTCAGTAAGCTTCAAAGCAACCAAACACTTGGAGGTGTTTGCACAGGAGTTGCTTTTATAGAGGATTCATTTATAATTAGTACTATGTTTAAAAAACAGGACAGCATATTATCTATAAATGAGTTGCTTTTGGATCAAATGGCAATAGGTACGGGGAGCAATATTTTTCTTAAGAAAAGTTTGATAGATAAAATAGTCGGATTTGATACAGAATTTCAACGCTTTCAAGATGTAGAATTTATGATTCGAGCATTAGAAGCCGGTCGGATAGTTTTCTTGGAAAAAGTTTCAGTTGTAAAAGATCGTTCAGATGTCAGAACTCCTGATTATCAGAAAATCAGAGCTGCACTTATTGTGTTTGAAAGAAGATTTGCTCAACAGATTAATTCATTGGGCTCTGAAAAAAGAAATTTGTATTATGTTAACCGACACAAATCTTTATACTTGTTTGCAAAATTGGGTGGCAATTTGGAAGATATAAAAGAGGCTGGGAGTTTATTGAAGGGAGATAAAGATATAGGGCTAAAGACTGGTGTGGGAATTTCCTTTCCAATTGTAGTAGCGTTGTATTGGTATTTAAAAAAAAGCCTTAAAAATGGATTGATGCGAAATATCTATGTAAAAAAAATCAGACAAAAGCGAAGAAATAGTGATATAAATTGCCGATCGATTCTTGGAGAAGATACATATTCCATAATAAAAAATATTATAGGTCAAAGGAATTCATTGTTAAAGGAGCATTCGTTATGAAAGGAATTGTACTTGCCGGTGGTTCCGGTTCTAGATTGTATCCTCTCACAACAGTAACTTCCAAACAATTGCTACCCATTTACGACAAGCCGATGATTTATTATCCCTTGTCTGTTTTGATTAGCACAGGTATCAGGGATATCTTAATTATTTCCACACCCCAGGATACACCGAGATTTCAAGAACTGTTTAAAGATGGTAAGCAGTTTGGTATGAACTTTACTTATAAAGTACAGCCTAGCCCAGATGGGTTGGCACAGGCTTTTACGCTCGGTGAGGAGTTTATTGGTGAAGATACGGTAGCCATGGTACTAGGTGATAACATATTTGCAGGGCATGGATTGACTGAAAAGCTTAAGAAAGCTGTTTATAATGCGGAAAACGGCAAAGGGGCTACTGTCTTCGGATACTATGTCAGTGACCCAGAGCGCTTTGGAGTTGTGGAGTTTGATAAGAACGGAAAGGCTGTGTCTATTGTAGAGAAGCCTGAAAAACCAAAGTCTAATTACTGTGTTACAGGCTTGTATTTTTATGACAACAAAGTTGTAGAGTATGCAAAGAATTTAAAACCGTCTGCTCGTGGTGAATTCGAAATTACAGATCTAAACCGTATTTACCTGGAAAGTGGCGAGCTTAATGTAGAATTGCTGGGGCAAGGCTTTACATGGCTTGACACTGGTACTCATGATAGTCTTGTGGAAGCCACTAATTTTGTGAAAACAGTAGAGAACCATCAGCATCGTAAGATTGGATGTTTGGAAGAAATTGCTTATCTGAATGGATGGATAGATAGAGAGCAGTTGTTGGCAGTTATTGAGCCACTGAAGAAAAACCAATATGGTGCTTACCTGATGGATATACTGAAAGGAAAATTTATTACGTAAGGAGTTATAGATGATGATATGAAGGTTTTGGTTACAGGTGTTAAGGGGCAATTAGGACATGATGTTGTAAATGAACTAAATAAAAAGGGACACCAAGCCATTGGAGTAGATATTGAAGAGATGGATATTACTGATAGCATAAGTGTGGAAACAGTCCTTACAGAAGCTCATCCGGATGCTGTTATTCACTGTGCTGCATGGACAGCTGTGGATTTGGCAGAGGATGAGGAGAATGTTGATAAGGTACGTATGGTGAATGCGAACGGTACTGAGAACATTGCCAAGGTTTTAAGAAACTTGAATTGCAAGATGATTTATATATCCACTGATTATGTGTTCGATGGACAAGGTACCAGGCCGTGGGAGCCCGATGACGAGAGAAAGCCTATTAATATTTATGGTCAGACTAAATATGAGGGCGAACAGGCGGTTGAGAAATGGCTGGACAAGTACTTTATCGTACGAATTTCTTGGGTGTTTGGCCTTAACGGAAAAAACTTCATTAAAACCATGCTGAATTTAGCAAAAACGCGTGATACTTTGACTGTGGTTAACGATCAGGTTGGGAGCCCGACTTATTGCTATGACTTGGCAAGACTTTTGGTGGATATGGTTGAAACCAGTAAGTATGGGCGATATAATGCTACTAATGAAGGGGTGTGTTCCTGGTATGAATTTGCTTGTGAGATATTCAGACAAGCTGGAGAACTAGGACATGAGGAGTGTTCTAAAGTATCTGTTGTTCCAGTGGGTAGTGATGCGTATCCTTCAAAGGCGAAAAGACCTGGAAACAGTCGTATGAGCAAGAAGAAGCTTACAGAGAATGGTTTTGAGAGACTGCCTTCCTGGCAGGATGCACTAAGTCGTTATCTGAAAGAGATTGGATATTAAGGAGATTTTATATGGGACAGATTAAAGTGACTAACTGCCCTATTGAAGGACTTTATATTATTGAACCTGAGATTCATGGAGATAATAGAGGTTATTTCATGGAGACGTATAATCAGCATGATATGCGTAAAGCCGGACTAGATATGGTGTTTGTGCAAGATAACCAGTCTATGAGTGTTAAAGGAGTTTTACGTGGACTGCATTTCCAGAAACAGTACCCACAAGGAAAACTGGTGCGTGTGATAAGTGGCTCTGTTTTTGATGTGGCTGTTGACGTCAGAGTTGGCAGCAAGACTTATGGACAGTGGTATGGTGTGGAACTGACGGCTGAGAATAAAAAACAGTTTTATATTTCAGAAGGTTTTGCACACGGCTTTTTGGTTTTGTCAGATAAGGCAGAGTTTTGTTACAAGGTTACGGATTTCTATCGTCCGGGGGATGAGGGTGGAATATCCTGGAATGACCCGAAGATTGGCATAAAGTGGCCGGAAGTAGAAGGTAAATATAACGGTACTGCATCTGCAGAAGGTTATACTCTCACAGATGGTACAAAGCTGAATATGAGTGAAAAAGATCAAAAATTGGAAGGTATCTAGACTGAAATGTGTAATTGACGAATTTGCTGCGTATTGTTAAAATGAGTTTACTATAGATGAACTTTTGCTGATTAACAAAAAAAATTCTAGAAATGAATTATGTTCAAAAGCACTAGCCAATACATGGGGGCGTTATGAAAAATGTTTTTATTATAGGATCTAAGGGTATTCCGGCAAAGTATGGGGGATTTGAAGCTTTCCTTGAAAACCTGACCTTAAATCAAATTAGTGCAAATATAAAGTACCATATTAGCTGTAGATCCGATAATACGAGTGTTTTCGAACATAACGGAGCGAGATGTTTTAACGTGAAAGTTCCGGGTATTGGCTCTGCAAAGGCAGTATACTATGACCTTGCAGCTCTAAAAGCATGTATTGAATTTATAAGAAAAAATAATATAACTAAGCCTGTTATTTATGTTTTGGCCTGTAGAATTGGTCCATTCATCGGTAAGTATAAAAAGCAGGTGAAACGTCTTGGCGGAAAGCTATATGTAAATCCTGACGGAAATGAATGGAAGAGAGGTAAATGGAACTGGCTTATAAGGCAGTACTGGAAATTATCAGAGCGTTTTATGGTGAAGCATGCTGATTTGTTGATATGTGACTCTAAAAATATACAAAAATATATTCTGGATAAATACAAGAAATTTGAACCTCAGACCACATTTATTGCTTATGGTGCATATACGAATGGGTCGTTGTTGGAAGATAGCAATAGTGAATTGATGGTTTGGTATAAGGAAAAAGAGATAAAACCAAAGGCGTATTACCTGGTGGTAGGAAGATTTGTTCCTGAAAATAATTATGAAACTATGCTCAAAGAGTTTATGAACTCTGGTACACAGAAGGATTTAGTCCTTATTACCGATATCAGTAACAATAAGTTGTATGAAAAGCTAAGGGAAACTACCGGGTTTGAAAAGGACAATAGGATTAAATTTGTTGGAACTGTATATAATGCTCAGATGCTTAAGAAAATCAGGGAAAATGCATATGGATATATTCATGGACATGAGGTTGGGGGGACAAATCCGAGCCTTTTGGAGGCACTTGGAAGCACAGATTTAAACTTGCTGTTCGATGTCAGCTTTAACCGGGAGGTTGGTGGAGATGGGGCATTTTATTGGAGTAAGAAAAAGGGCTCCTTAGCAAAGCTGATCAGTGAAACTGATGGGTATGACGAAATCAGCACAGCCGACTATGGAAAAAAGGCAAAAAAGCGTATTATTGATTGTTATAGCTGGGATTTCATAGTTTCGGAGTATGAGAAATTATTTCTGAAGGAAGATTAATATGGATATTATAATATTTCCTTTTCATGATTATAAAAAGTGGCTTAATGAAGGTTTCAGGACGAGGGATGCTCACCTTTTTGAGCATTTTTTGAAAAGTGATAGAGTTGAAAAAGTTTTGGTGGTGAATCGCCCGGTATCTCTTGCTGAGATTTGTATGAAGAGAGCGGATTGGAGAACAGCAAAAGAAAGTAAAGAGTTTGGCGGCAAGAATTTTCAAGTATCGAAGTTTAGTGATAAGGCCTATTGCATAGATTTCTTTTCGATGGATTTTCTAAAGGTGCTGCTCGAACGTAAAAATTGGTGGTACTCGGCATTTAACAGCAATGAAGTAATTAAAGCTATTGGTAACACGATAGAGTGCCTTGGCATGAAGGACACTGTGTTACTGCTGCAAAACCCGATGGCAATTGGCGTCGTTGAGAGAATAAGTGCAAAGTTAGTGGTATTTGATGCTATAGATAATTGGATTCATCATCCTCAAATGCAGCAAAGCAGGGATATTATAAAGAGAAATTATGAAATTATTGGCCAAAAAGCCGATACAATCTTAACGGTGTCTGAAGAGCTGAGGAAGTTGTTTCCTGATAGCAAAAATGTAAATTGGATTTCAAATGGTGTGGACAAAGATTATTTTAATAAGTCCTTCTGTAAAACTAAAAAAGACCATCCTGCAATCGGATATGTTGGGAAAATACAGGAAAGGGTTGACTTTGATCTGTTGGAAAAGTGTCTAATAAGATACCCTCACAACAGATTTGTTATAATCGGTCCGGCGTATGCTCAAAAAGATAAGATCTCTAAGCTTAAAAGAAAATACAGTAATATTACTTTTAAGGGTGATATTCATTATAACAATCTGCCTGAGGAAATGCAGAAAATTGATATAGCAGTAATTCCACATAAAGTCGACGAATTTACAAACAGTATGAATCCATTAAAGCTATATGAATATCTGGCGGCTGGAAAACCAATTGTGACAACTAAGGTTGCAGGAACAGACAATATTTCACCTTTTGTCTATGTGGCAGATACGGAGGAAGAGTTTATTACCAAGCTTGAACACGCAATAAATGAGTACAGGAAAAATCACGACATTTCGGAGCAGACAGCCTTGAGTTTACCTGATTTGTTTTTATGGAGTAAAAAGGTTCAGCAGATTCTTGACCTTTTTGAAAGCGGATTAAAAGTGAAAGGAAAAACTTAAGATGAATCAGATTAGAGTGCTTCATGTCACTGAAAAATTACAGGCAGCCGGAATTGAAAGCTTTATAATGAACATGTACAGAAATATTGATAGGAACAAAGTCCAATTTGATTTTATGGTTATGCGTGATGAAAAGGAATTTTATGATAAAGAGATAGAGAAAATGGGAGGACGCAAGTTTACTATAGATATTTCAAAAGAAATGAATGTGTTTAAGAGAATTATTTTGGAAAGCATAAAACTAAATAAATTTCTCAAGTCCAATAAATACAGCATTATTCATGTCCACTCAGGAACTCCGCTGAGGATTTTTTATCTTATTGCAGCAAAGTTGGCAGGAGTTAAAACTAGAATTTATCATTCTCATAGTGCCGATATCATTGGTAAAGAGAAATCCAAAAAAGCAATATACAGGCTTTTAAAATCACTTTTTCCAATATATGCAACGCACTGTTTTGCGTGTTCGGAGGCAGCTGCAAGATGGATGTATCCTGAAAGTGTGTTCAGAAGCAATAGGGTGGTTGTTACCCATAATGGAATTGATACGACAAAGTTTATGTTTGATGAAAGCATCAGAGAAAAGTACAGAAAAGAATTATGCCTTGAAGGAAAGTTTGTCGTCGGACATACAGGAAGGTTTAACGAACAAAAGAATCATGGCTTTATAATTGATGTTTTTTACAAGGTTGCTCAAAAGTCAGAAAATGCAGTGCTGATGCTGATTGGAACAGGTGAGCTCGAGGCTGAAATAAAAGAAAAGGCTATACAAAATAATTTGAAGGGAAAGGTCATGTTTCTGGGAGTTAGAGATGATGTGTGCAATTTGCTTCAGGCAATGGATGTATATTTTATGCCTTCAAATTATGAAGGGCTCCCTGTAGCTGCTGTTGAAGCTCAATGTGCAGGTTTGCCCTGTGTGTTTTCCAACCGTATCACTAATGAAGTGGGATTAACAAATACGGTCCGGTTTCTATCTTTTGATGATAGTATCGAGACATGGGCAGCTGCTTTATTGAATGATTTTAATACAAACAGAAACGAAGCCTGCCAAGTGGTAAAAATATATGGGTATGATATTAGAGACGCAGCTATGGAATTGTCGAAATACTATATCCGATAAAAGAGGAAGCTATGAGAGACAGTGTGGTAGTGAAAATATACAAAATAGGGATTATATATATATTGCTTTTGTTTTGTAGTTTGTTGGTTTCACAACCTGCACTGATAGGCCATGTTCCAGGAAAGATCAAATATGTTATAGGTATAATAATAACTCTGATTGCACTTCTTAGTTCTGTGAAAAATGGATATCTTATAATAAAATTGAAAGACGCCTATTATTTTTCCATATGTGTATTACCCTATGTAATAATTCTATTTTACAGCATATTTCAGACTTTAGTATTAAAACGTCCAAATTTTATTAATGCTTTGACAACAGTTTCATATTATATTATTCCCATAATGGTAATGCAAAGTGTGATAATTTTGCTGGGAGAAAAGGCTGTTGATTATACATTTTATGCTATGGCTGCAAATTATTTGTTATGCATATTGGTTTTTGTATATAGAAAAGGTATTGATGGTGTAATTAACTTTTTCGAATACGCAACAGCAAGTGGTAGTATACTGGAAACACACGAACTTACACTGACAATGGGAATGATAGTTTTGTATTATTTGCTTTTGGATCAAGGCAATAAAAAGAAAAGGAGGTGGAAGCTGCTACTATCTTTTATTATTTTTTTGATGGGGTTTAAGCGTATTGCAATACTAAGTCTACCAATAGCAATATTAACATTTTTATTTGCCAACAGAAAAAGTCGTTATACATCGAAGCTTGCAGTTAACGTGCTGTCCATTGGGATTTTGGCAGTTTCTATCCTGTATGTATATTCAATACGTTTTGGGTATGTAAAGTTCATTGTTGAAATGTATAATATCAAAACTATGAGCAGAATGACAGCTTTTGAGTATTTTTATGAGTATTATGAGATTTCTCCTGCTTTTATGGGACAAGGATTAGGTTATGTTATGAACAAACTCCAACTGGCAGGGAGGCAGTTGTTCGGTATTGGTGATTTGCATAATGATATACTGAAAATGTATATTGAGTTGGGCTTTATCGGAGCACTTCTATTTTTTGCCAACATGGTTATATTTCAGACAAATAGATTGTTCAGAAATTTTGATTACAGAGTTGGTGTGAAATATTTCACACTGGTGGTTTATACATTGATATTATGCTTTACTGACAACATTCTAAGGTATAATACCTATTTGATTGTGTTTTTTATGATCCCTTATGTAAGTTATATAAAGACAAAGAATGCAAGCACCTAATATAGGGTGCATTTAATTTAAGTGAAGAAAAATATGGAAGAAACATAGTGAAGCAGTTATAGAGCCTGTTAATACGACGAGGAAAGGGAGAGCATTGTTTGAGCGAAGCGAGTTTTGCTCGACCCCGAGGAGTATTTACAGGCTCTAGGCTGCGAAACTTAAGTTTCTGGAATATTTTTCTTTGCATTTATTACATAATACGGAACTTGCCTAATATATCCTAATATATATATATAATATTTTTAAAAGTACGGAATAATGTTATAATAGAAACTCCATAGTCAATAAATGAAAGGATACATATTCAATGAGAAAAAAAGTCAACTTGGTTCCCATAATTTCAAGTCTGTTAGTGATTATAATGGTGATTATAATATTTTCATTTTCCACTCAGGGAGGTCATAACTCTGTGAGTGTATCGGAGCAGATTGTTGATAACCTGATTGGCAGTCTTGGGCTTAATGGTTTGATAGAGAATAACGAATGGCTTTATGAGAACCGCAATAAAGTATTCAGGAAGCTTCTCCATTTCACAGAGTACGCAATACTGACTTTATTAATGTTTAACTCACTGAGATTAAGGAAAATAAGGCGGAAACAGGCTTCTATACTCACATTGTTCTTTGCGGTTTTAATTGCTGCAGCAGATGAATTCTATCAAAGTCATATCCCCGGGCGTTCTCCTCGTATAATCGATGTTTTTATTGATACATCAGGTGCGGTTGTTGCCATTTTGAGCATCCTGTTTTGTACAAAAATCTTACCAAAACTTAAAAAAGATAGAGCGTATTAATATGCTCCATCTCTTTTAAATATATTTATAACGGTTTTGAGAATGATTTTTACATCAAGCCATATGGACCACTCATCTATATATTGGGTATCAAGCTTAACAACTTCGTCAAAATCTGTTATACTGCTGCGTCCGCTTACCTGCCACAGCCCTGTCAACCCGGGTTTTATGCTTATTCTGCGCCTGTGGTAGGCTTCATATTTACTGACTTCATCCAAGGTGGGGGGTCTTGTACCAACAAGGCTCATATCACCTTTGAGTACATTCAGAAACTGGGGAAACTCATCGAGGCTTGTTTTCCTTAAAAATCTGCCCACTTTTGTTATTCGCGGGTCGTTCTTAATCTTAAACATCAGCCCTCCGCCCACTTCATTGAGCTTTGAAAGCTCGGTTTTCTTGTTATCAGCGTCGGTACACATTGAGCGGAATTTATAGAGCTTAAATATTCTTCCGTTAAGACCTACTCTATCCTGTGCAAATATGACGGGACCGGGAGAATCCAGTTTTATGGCCGCAGCAACAAATACAGAGATTATACCTGTAATAAACAGGCCTACCAGTGCACCGCAAATATCCATGGTGCGTTTAAAAAAAAGTTGGAAACGGTTTAGAGATACTGTATGAAAGGTAAGCATTGGAAAAGTTCCGATACAGGAGAGGTGAGTTTTTGAAATTTTTAAATCATAAAGGTTTAGAACCATCCTAACGGTAATGCCCATTTCCTCACACAGAAGCACATATTGTTCCACCTCACCAACATAGTTTTTAGGAAGTGCGAATACAACTTCATCCACGATATTTTTTTTGATTATTTCTTCAAGGTTGTTTATGTTACCAAGTACATGGGGCGATTTAACCTCTTTTGAGTCAACTCGCACATAACCTATTACATTCAAATTCAAATTGGTTTTTTGGATATAGTTTGTGAATTGGCGTGCAACATGAGGTGAACCTACAATTATGACCCTTATAGCTGTATTTGCAAGCCGGGAGCTTCTTTTTATATAAAATCTGTAAAAAAGCCTTTCTAAAAGGAGTAAGAAAAGGGTACAAATCACATATATCAAAAACAGTGAACGGCTGAACATGGTTTCTTTAACAAAGAAAATCATTGAAGAAAGAAACAGACTGGAAATAAATGTTGCAAATAATGAGTTCCGGATTATTCTGTCAATGTAGCAAAAAGTTGTAGTATCATACATTCCGAGAGAACCCATACTGAACATCCATACCGGTATAAATACAACCACAATCCAGAGATATTCTTTTATGTCACAGAGATTAGTAACTTTTGAAGCTAGAAAATAAGAAATGAAATAAGAAAGAAATAAAAAAGTCAGATCCAACTGTAATTGGATAACATTTGTATAAGCTTGTCTATTTAGTTTATGCATACTTCTCGCCCTCACTAATAATATAAATTTATGTAATTTATATCTATAAGGAATATTTTAGCACCAAAATGCAAAAAAATAAAGTGGTTGACAAAATAATCATAAAAAACTTTACGGCCTTCGTAAGTTGTTTGTTACAGTATATGACAATTGACCTGAGTTGATAATGCAATTTCTATATGTTAACATTATAGATAACGTACACTAAAGTTATATTTATATAGCATCCAAACGTTATCTAATTTAGATGAAAAACGTCCTTTAATTTTAGTTTTAGAGTTTTTCATCTATAGTATCGGTAGGAATTTAAATGCTGATTGAAGGGATAGGATATGCTGACATTTTCAGATAAATATATTCAAAGAATAATAAATGATTTTGGAGTTTATACACGAGGTATTAAATTAGCAAATAACGTAAAAAGTTTTAAATATATAAAAGATCAAGAACTAATTAATGCTGTCGTAAGAGGAACTTATGATTATGAAGTTGAAATTGAACTAAATGAAAATGGAACCGTAAGAAGCTACAGATGCGATTGCGAAGCATTCAGATCCTATTTTGGAGCATGCAAGCATATTGTAGCCGTTATGAAGTATGCGAATGACTATTTTGAATTCGATCATCAAATTCTTCCTAACAAAACCCAGATTATGAATAAGAAAATGGATTCTGATGGTGATTATTTGCCTATTTCTGAATTGGGGTTTGATTTCAGGAGTAAAAGGCAGAAAGTTAACTTGCAGATTGAACAGAATTTTGTATTTAAGACAGCTTTTAATGAGGCTTACTTGCAGATTGAATTAAAAGTTGGATTGGAAAAGCTATATAAAATTAAGAACTATGAAGAGTTTTTTAAATCAATTGACAGAAAAATACCGATGTATTTTGGGAAAGGCTTTACATTTAATCCTGATACTATGTATTTTTCTGGAATTAATAAGGACGTAATTGAGTTTTTGATAAACTTAAACGAAAAGGAAAAGCTTGAAAAGGATTTTCATAATCCTTATAGTTATGATATTGAAAGAATTATGGGCAGCATAAGAACAAACAGGGTAGTTCTTATTGAAGACAATATGAAAAAGTATTTTGATATTGTGAAGGATAGCAAGATACCCTTTAAAATATTAGAACATCCTGATATTAATTGTGAAATAGTTAAAGATATGGAAATACTAATGGATCTTAAGCAAGTGGATGAAGCACTTGTTCTTAAAGCAGATTATAGTATAAATGAGGATATTATACCGTTAACAAGGGATTACGGGTTGGTTCTAACTCCTAAATCTTTCAGGATATACGAAATTCCTGAAGATAAAGCCAGATTACTCGGAAAAATTCATCAACTTCGGCAGCGGAGCATGAAACCTGTATTCCAGATTAAAAAAAATGAGCAGGAGAAATTTATACGCGAATTCTATAAGCCATACAAAGATAAGGTAAAAGTGTCGATGGATGCAGAGCTTGAGGAGAAAATGGCTCAAAAGGAACTGGTCACTAAGGTTTATTTTGATGTAATAAACAACGGGATATCTGCAAAGCTTGAATACTGCTACGGGGAATTGCTTGTCAATCCTTTTGACAAGCAGGGTCAATCAGATTATTATTATATGAGAAATTATGAGCAGGAAGAAACGGTTGAAAGCTTTCTAAAGTTCTCAGGCATGTATGAGAACAGTGGTTTAATGATTTTAGATGATGAAGAGAAAATTGCACAGCTGTTGAGTGGCAGAATTGAAGAATTAAATGACCTGGCAGAGGTCTATTATTCCGAGGAGTTTAAGAAAATTCAGATAAGATCCATCAGGAAAATGCAGATGGGTGTCAGGCTGAATAACGAGACAAACCTTCTCGAGTTTGATTTTAAGATAGATGATTTTGATGACGCGGAGCTTCATAGACTTTTTTATTCAATAAAGGAAAAGAAAAAGTATTACCGTCTGAAGAACGGTACTATTTTGAAACTAGATAACGATGAGTTGGTGGATGTTTCAAAGCTTATTAATGACTTGAGTCTTGATACAAGGAAATTCAAAGATGGTGTACTGGACCTGCCGATGAATAGAGCGTTATTTGTTGATAACTTTATCACTGAAAGAAATATAAACGCTTTCGAGATAAGTGACAGGTTTAAGGAACTTGTTGAGGATATAACCAAGCCAAAGGAACTGGATTTTAAACTTGATGATAATCTGGATACAATTTTAAGGGAATATCAAAAGTTTGGGTTCAAATGGTTGAAAACTCTTTCTCGCTATGGTTTTGGTGGGATACTGGCAGATGATATGGGACTTGGTAAGACGCTTCAGGTTCTGGCATTTGTAAAAGATGAAAGGAAATCTGACAAAAAACCCTGTCTTGTTGTAGCTCCTACTTCCTTGATTTACAACTGGAAGGCTGAGGTAGAAAAGTTTGTTTCCGATTTGAAGGTGATAGTAATCCATGGTTTAAAGGCCGAAAGGAATGTCTTACTTAAGACAGTTGATGACAACGATATAATTGTTACTTCATACGGATCGCTAAAAAGGGATATAGAGCACTACAGGAAGATGGATTTTTCGTATATCTTTGTGGATGAGGCACAGCATATAAAGAATCCAAATACGCTTAATGCCAATAGTGTAAAAAGCCTTACTGCAAAGGGGTATTTTGCCATGACGGGTACACCTGTTGAGAATTCTTTGACGGAACTGTGGTCGATATTTGATTTTGTAATGCCAGGTTATCTCATGACGCACAACAGCTTTGTCACGAAGTTTGAGAAGCCAATTGTACAAAATAATGATAAAGAGGCATTGAACACTCTTTCCAGATTTATAAAGCCCTTTGTTTTAAGGAGGCTCAAGAGTGAAGTATTAAAAGAACTTCCTGAAAAGATTGAGAGCAAAGTAGTAACGGATATGGTACAAGAACAAAAGAAATTATATGCTGCGTATTTAAAACAAGCTCAAGGTGAAGTTGCTGCTGAAATTCGTGAAAGGGGAATTGAAAGAAGTAGAATTAAAATACTAGCCCTGCTGACCAGATTGAGGCAGATATGTTGTCATCCTGCTATGTTTGTTGAAAATTATAGAGGGGGTAGCGGTAAACTGGACACACTGCTCGAAATTATCGGAGATTCAATTGATTCGGGCCATAGACTCTTAGTGTTTTCACAGTTTACCAGCATGCACGATATTATAGGCAGAGCCCTTAAAGAGTTGGGAAAGAGTTATTTTTATATTGATGGTTATACAAAGGCAAAGGATAGAATGGAAATGGTAAACCGGTTTAATAATGGTGAAAACGATTTGTTCCTTATATCCTTAAAGGCTGGAGGCACTGGGTTGAACCTGACTGGTGCAGATATGGTTATCCATTATGATCCGTGGTGGAATCCGGCAGTTGAAGATCAGGCTACAGACCGTGCATACAGGATTGGTCAGTCAAAGGCTGTTCAGGTGTTTAAGATAATTACAAAAGGTACAATTGAAGAAAAGATATATGAACTTCAGGAAAAGAAGAGAGGGCTTATAAATAACATCATCCGGCCGGGTGAAAACCTTCTGACAAAACTTAAGGAGGAAGAAATCCGGGAGTTGTTTCAGCTTTAGTCGCACCTCAGAGTAGGAATTTGATTTTTGGTTGTACCTAACAGGATTTTTTGTAATTAATTGCAATAATTGAAGTGTTGTTTATTATTTTATACTATAAAGGGATTAAAATGGTGAATTTGCCTTGATTGCTTAGTAAATAATTGTTGACACGGATTTGATTAGTATTATATAATATGTTGTGTGCTATATTTAGATTACTTCCCAATAAAATCCACAGTAATCGATGTAGATTAGTCTTAGCACAATTGTTACCATCGGAGGGAGGGAAATACGTGTCTGAAGTTAGAGTTAAGGAAAATGAGTCTCTTGATAGTGCTCTAAAGAGGTTTAAGAGGCAATGCGCTAAGGCAGGCGTATTGGCAGAAGTAAGAAAAAGGGAGCATTACGAGAAGCCAAGTGTAAAAAGAAAAAAGAAATCTGAAGCTGCAAGAAAGAGGAAGTTCAAATAATGGAGGATAATAAGATGTCCCTTAAAGAGAGATTGCTTGATGATATGAAAGCAGCCATGAGGGATAAGGACACAATCCGAAAGAACACTATCCAAATGGCTAGGGCGGCAGTGCTTCAGGTTGAAAAGGATAATAAGGTTACCCTTGATGACGATGGTATAATTGAAATTTTGGCAAAAGAAGTTAAGAAAAGAAGAGATTCCATGCCTGACTTTGAAAAGTCCGGCAGGCAAGATCTTATAGATGATTTGAAAGTTGAAATTGACGTACTTTTGCAGTATTTGCCACAACAACTCACTGAGGTAGAATTAGAAGCTATTGTAAAAGACGCTATTCAGGATACCGGAGCAAGTTCAGCCAAAGATATTGGTAAAGTAATGCAATCAGTTTTGCCTAAGGTAAAAGGGCGTGCTGATGGAAAAGTAATTAATCAAATTGTAAAGAAGTATTTAGGATAAAGCTCGATGTAAATCGAGCTTTTTTAATATCATAATTTTTTTTAGGAAGGATTATTATATTGTGAAAAAATACGTTTATTGTATAATTTCTTTCAGTTTTTTGATAATAGCTGGTACCGGTGTGTTTTATATGGGATATTTAAATAAGTCCGATACAAATATTTATGATGCTTCAATACCGGTAACTGTAGTGAGCGATAATCTTTCTGAGAATAATTCTTCGTTGAAGAAAGAGATGAAAACAAGTGATCAAGTTGCCCCTACGCCTGAAATTCTATATGGCAGTGCAACCAGCAAAGTAACCAGCAGTGCAATTGGCACTGTAACAAGCACTGTAAGCAGCAATGTAACAAGCACTGTGAACGGCAGCGTAACAAGCAGCGTGACAAGCAGTGTAAGTAGTAAAGTAACCAGTAGTGCAACTGGCAATTTAACCAACAATGAAAACAAAAGTGGAGAGACTGACAAATCTATTGTTGAAAAACATAGTCTCGTCGAACTTGTTAAATTAGATAACTCATTTGTCATTGATATAAAATATGCAACTACAGATAATTTCACAGGTAAAAAGATTTATAGCATGCCTGTTTGTTTGATACATAAGAATGTTGCAAAAAAGCTTATAAATGCAAATAATGAATTTAAAGCTCTAGGATACAGGATTAAAGTTTTTGACGCATACAGGCCATATTCTGCACAGCAGGTTTTATGGGATGCTGCACAGGACAAGTCATATGTTGCAAACCCCAAAAACGGATCTGTACATAATAGAGGGGCTGCTGTAGATATTACTCTTGTTGACAAGGATGGGAATGAGATTCCTATGCCGTCCGGATATGATGAGTTTTCGGAACGTTCACACCTTAACTATAATGATTGTGCACAGGAGTTGATTGATAACAGGGAACTGCTTGGGAAAATCATGGTGAAAAACGGCTTTAAAAGAATAAGTAAAGAGTGGTGGCATTTTGACGATGCAGCTGCCAAAAAATACCCAATTCTGGATTTGCCCTTAGAAGAATTTGTGCAAGAAAATTGAACTACCAGGCTAAATACCTTATAATTATAGATAACCAAAAATTAAGTTCGAATAAGAAATAGCAAAGAACTTAAAACGCTTAAGAATGCTGAAAATATATCTTAAGACAGCTGTTTAAAAAATTTGGAGAATTAATTTGGTTTTTACTTACTAAAAAATCCGAAATATGGGTGGAATAAATGGATCAAAATAAACAATGGATTATAAATAAGCTCCCTGAAGAAAAAATTCTGAAACTATCAAATCAGTGTGGAATATCTGCTCTTCTTGCCAAAGTTTTTTTAAGCAGGGGAATTGAAGATGAAAATTATATAAAAAAATTTTTAAATCCGTCAATAAATGATATGTATAATCCTTTTTTGCTTAAAGATATGGAAAAGGCTGTTGAAAGAATAGTAAGTGCAATAGAAGCTAGAGAGAGAATAGTTGTTTTTGGTGATTATGACGTTGATGGAATAACAAGTACTTCTGTTTTGTTTGACTTTTTCGGAAAGCTGGGGGCCAATATCGGTTATTATATTCCAGACAGAAAAGAAGAAGGTTATGGGCTTTCTATAGGTGCAGTGTCCAAGGTTATTGCTAGTGGAGCTTCACTGATAATAACGGTTGATTGCGGTATAACTGCGTTTGAAGAGGTAAGGTATGTAGTTGAAAATAATGTGGATATAATAATTACTGACCATCATGAGTGCAAGGAAGATTTACCTGAAGCTTATGCTTCAATAAATCCATGCAGGCATGATTGTTTTTATCCCTTTAAGGAGTTAGCCGGTGTAGGAGTTGTATTTAAGCTTGTTCAGGCTTTGTGCATAAAAATGGGGCTTAAGGATGAGGCGATAAACTACTTGGACCTGGTGGCACTTGGGACTGTTGCAGACGTGGTTCCTCTTTTGGAAGAAAACCGGGTGATAGTCAAGTATGGGCTTAATATGATTGAAAATACTTTAAATACTGGATTGAAAGCACTTATGAGCGTATCAGGCACTAGGGACAAGAGAATTACTTCCTATGTTATAGGTTTTGTGCTTGCACCAAGGCTCAATGCAGCGGGCAGAATAGGAGATGCGTCAAAGGCTGTGAGACTTCTGACTACCGATAGTGAAGCTGAAGCAAATGAGCTTGCAGAGGAATTAAATGAACAAAATAGCTATCGTCAGGAAACAGAACATAATATAATGTGTGAGGTATTAGAGGATATAGAAGATGGCGTAAACCTTGAAAAGGAAAAGGTTATTGTTGTCTGGGGAAAAGACTGGCATCATGGAATAATTGGAATTGTGGCTTCGAAAATAACAGAGAGTTATAATCGTCCCTGCATTTTGATAACTGTTGAAGATGGAGTGGGAAAGGGCTCAGGCAGAAGTATAGAGGGGTTTAACCTGTTTAAAGCACTTACATCTAGTGCAAACCTTCTCGAGAAGTTTGGAGGTCACGAGCTTGCAGCGGGATTAACAATAAAAGAAGAAAATATTGAAGAATTCAAGAGAACAATAAATGAATATGCAGATTTGCAGTTAAGTAATTTAGACCTAATTCCAAAGGTCAAGATAGATATTGAGGTTTTACAGGAAGAAGTCTCGGAAGATAGTGTCAGAGAGCTTGAACTTTTAGCTCCATATGGAGCTGCTAATCCCAGCCCTGTTTTTGCATATAGAAATCTGTGCATTCAGGATATAAGGGCAGTTGGTAATAATAAGCATATTAAACTGAAATTCTGTGACAAAGATATTTTCTATGATGCAATTGGGTTTAACAGAGGGTATCTTGCAGATATTTACAGTGAGCAGGATATTCTTGATACAGCATGTTCTCTGGAGATAAATTCATGGAATAACAAAGAGATTATACAGCTTAATATAAAGGATCTAAAAGAAAATGAAGACACTCTTATAAAAAACGAATATTTTTACAGTTTGGACAAGGCTATTGATTTTAGAAATAGATTTGACGATAATAAAATTAATAATTTTTTGGACAAGCTCAGGGTTATCTCTATTGTGGATGAGTTTGGACAAGCCGGTTCACGATATATGGCAAGTGGTGAAAGTTGTCGGAACGACCAAACCTGTTTTTCTTTTGATGACAGGATAATAATAATTCTTGTGAATTCTGTAAATGGCTTGAAAACGCTTGTGGAGAGCTTAAAGTCTGTAGATGTGAAGTTTACAATTTCTCATAATGAAGCGGAAATTGTTGATGATAATAAGGTGTATATAATTGTAAACCCCAGGCCGGGATGCATGGCGAGCAGTGAAGCGAAGCGTGTATTTATTTTTGGGGAATGGGTTTGCAGTAATTATTTATATAGTATTATCAGTGGTTTTGAAGTGGATAAAGTATTTGTTTTGGATAAAATCTGTTTTGATTTTGTTGAAGATGATATAATTGTTCAGAGGCAGGATATGGTTGCAGTATACCAATACGTAAAGACTAATTTTAGCAGGGATTTCATAATTAATGATTTGTTCAGGTTTGCAAAGGCTGTTTCAAAAAGTTATAGAATCAAGATGAATTACTTTAAACTAAAAAGGATTATCGGAACATTTGAAGAATTAAATCTATTAAAAAAGTCGGAACACGGGAAATATGGTATGGCTATATCAATGGTTGACACAGGCGGAAAAAAGTCTGATCTTGAAAGCTCAGCTATTTTCCAGAGTTTTAAAGAATTTAAAGAACGTGTTTCTCTTAAAAAGAAAGTACTATAGTTTAATAGCGGGGGTTAAACCTGCAAAATATAAATAGGAGGAATCACTATGGATTTAAAGGCGAGGTTAAGAGAAGTTCCAGATTTTCCAAAGGAAGGTATTAATTTTATTGATATTACAACTGTTCTTAAGGATGCAGGAGCATTGAAAGAATGTATAGAACAGATGATACAAAAGATTAACGGTTTTGGAGATTTTGATATTATTGTTGGACCTGAATCAAGAGGATTTATATTCGGTACTCCTATAGCTTATGCCATGGGAAAAGGCTTTGCTCCAATAAGGAAAAAGGGGAAGCTGCCATACAAAACTGTAGGTGTTGAGTACGAACTTGAGTATGGCAAGGATAAGCTGGAAATGCACGTTGATGCTGTAAAAAAAGGTGATAAAGTAGTTATAGTTGATGACCTGCTTGCTACAGGAGGCACCACTGAATCAAACATCAAGTTGGTTGAGCAACTTGGGGGAGAAGTAGTTGGGATTGCTTATTTTATCGAACTCTCATTTTTAAAGGGCAGGGATAAATTGAAAGGATATACGGTACAATCTCTTGTGGAGTATTGATGCCGCATAAGTTTTGGGGGAATTACTAATGGGTGATGGTTATAGCCGTCTTGTAAAAAAAATAAACAAGTACAATCCCAATTGTGACTTTTCACTGATTGAGAAGGCCTATTTAGTCTCAAAGGATGCACACAGTGGACAGCAAAGGGTTTCGGGAGAGCCTTTTATTATGCATCCTATGGAGGTTGCAAATATACTGGCAGAGCTCGAACTTGACAGCACTGCTATTGTTGCGGGCATTTTGCATGATACAATTGAGGATACAACTTATACTTATGAGCAGCTTAAGGAGAAATTTGGCGAAGAAGTTGCATTATTAGTCGACGGCGTAACCAAACTAGGTAAGATTCCTTATACAACCAAAGAGGAACAGCAAGCTGAAAATTTGCGTAAGATGTTTCTTGCAATGGCAAAGGACATAAGGGTAATACTAATAAAGCTTGCTGACAGGCTGCATAATATGCGGAC
Organism: Bacillota bacterium; assembly: GCA_023398495.1. GTDB lineage: Bacteria > Bacillota > Clostridia > Acetivibrionales > Acetivibrionaceae > Acetivibrio. The sequence continues at coordinate 14,288 of JAEWSG010000008.1, read as the reverse complement.
TTTGAAATATATGGCTGCAGATAAGCAGGTTGAAAAAGCGAAAGAAACTCTGGAAATATATGCTCCTTTGGCACATAGGCTTGGAATATCAAAGATCAAGTGGGAGCTTGAAGACCTTTGTCTTAGATACTTAGACCCTAAGGGGTATTATGATCTTGTTGATAAAATTGCAAAAAAGAGAAGGGAAAGGGAAGCTTATATTGAGAAAATCCTTTTTACCCTTAAAGAGAGGATTGCAGAGCTTGGTATTGAAGTTCGTCTCGATGGCAGACCAAAGCACTTTTACAGCATATACAGGAAAATGGAGCAGCAGACCAAGACCCTTGAACAGATATATGATCTCTTTGCTTTTAGGATTATAGTAAACTCTGTGAAGGACTGTTATGCAGTTTTAGGACTTGTCCACGAGATTTACAAACCCATGCCCGGCAGGTTTAAGGATTATATTGCCATGCCCAAGCCAAATATGTACCAGTCTCTGCACACGACAGTCATAGGCCCGGAAGGAGTTCCTTTTGAAATTCAGATAAGAACCTGGGATATGCATAGGGTTGCAGAAGTCGGTATTGCTGCTCACTGGAAGTATAAAGAAGGAAGTTCGGGTGGTAGTGAAGATAGTAAACTGGCATGGCTCAGGCAATTGCTCGATTGGCAGAAGGAAATGCGTGATCCTAATGAGTTTATGGAAACTTTAAGAGTTGATTTATTTACCGATGAAGTTTTTGTTTTTACTCCAAAGGGAGATGTTTTTAGTCTTGCAGCAGGTTCTACACCAATAGACTTTGCCTACTCAATACACAGTGCAATAGGTAACAAAATGGTTGGGGCGAAGGTTAATGGCAAAATAGTACCGATAGAATATGAACTCAAGAATGGTGATATAGTTGAAATTCTCACTTCTTCAAATGTTCATGGACCAAGTCGTGACTGGCTGAAAATTGTTAAGACCTCCCAGGCCAGAAACAAGATAAATCAATGGTTTAAGAAAGAAAAGCGGGATGAAAATATTATCAGAGGTAAGGATATGCTTGACAAGGAGCTAAAAAAGCAGTCATTTACCTTTAACCAATTGTTCAAACCTGACTGGATTGAAATACTTTTGAAGAAGTACACCTTTAATACAATAGAAGATTTGTATGCAGCAATCGGTTATGGTGCAATCACTGCCAACAAGGTTATATCCAGGTTGAAAGAGGAATACAGGAAGAATGTCAAGACTGAAGATATTACCTTGCAGGCAACTGAGAACCTATCCGCACAAAAGCTTAACAATAATAGAAAGAGCATACCTGAAAATGGGGTTGTAGTAAAGGGAATAGAAAATTGTCTGGTCAGGATTTCGAGGTGCTGTAATCCTGTGCCTGGTGATGCAATAATCGGTTATATAACACGAGGCAGGGGGGTTTCTGTCCATAGAACCGATTGTGCTAATGTTACAAACAATATAGATGGCGACACCAGACTTATAGATGTGGAATGGTACATGGCAAACAACAATGTAGCCTATAACGCAGAGATAATTGTTATGGCAAACGACAGGACAGCTTTGCTTATGGAAATAACAAATGTAATCGGAGAATCGAAAATACCACTTAAAGCTATAAATGCCAGAACAACTAAAGAACAGATAGCAGTTATGAATCTTACTATGGAAATAACAAACACCGAACAGCTTGAGAAGATTATAAAAAAGCTCAAGAAGGTAGACGGTGTGTTTGAGGTTTCAAGAAGCAAGCAATAAAGCAATGAGTTAAATAGTAGTGTAAGTCGGTATTCAACATTCTATTAAGGTATAAGGGGTATTATAGATGCGTGCAGTAGTTCAAAGGGTTGCCTTTTCAAGGGTATCTGTTGATGGAAATGTGACAGGTGAAATACATAAGGGGTTAAACGTGCTGTTGGGTGTTGGCCGGGAGGATAGTGAGAAGGATATTGAATATCTGGCCGAAAAGATAATAAACTTAAGGGTATTTGAGGATACTAACGGGAAGATGAACTTATCACTTCAGGATATAAACGGAGAACTCTTAATTGTATCACAGTTTACGCTTTACGGTGACTGCAGGAAGGGAAAAAGACCCAGCTATGACAAGGCTGCAAGACCAGAATTTGCTGAAGATATGTACAATAAATTTGTAGATTACTGCAAACAATATGGAATAAAGGTACAGACAGGTAAATTCCAGGCGATGATGATGGTTGAAATACAAAATGACGGTCCTGTTACACTGCTCATTGACAGTAAAAAAGATTTTTGATTTTTAATTTATTCAAAGTACAGATTTAGGAGAGTTTGAGTATGGAAATAAAATGTTTTAATACAGGAATTTTTGGTTCAAACACATATATAGTATGGGAGAATAATGAAGGTGTGATTATAGATGCAGGTGTTTCGGATGAGGAAATAATGGAATTTATAAAAGGTAATGACATCAAGGTCAGATATATAATTCTAACTCATGGACACATTGACCACGTATATTATGCCGACAGTATCCGTGAACAGACTGCAGCGAAGGTCATAATACATAAAAATGACTATAAGGCACTCACTGACCCGGCATTAAACGGAACTTTGATGTTTGGAAGTGCCACTTCATTTAAGGAAGCTGATGAAACAGTTGAGGACAGGGATGAAATCACTGCCGGGAAACTAAAATTTGAAGTTATACATACCCCGGGTCACAGTTCGGGAAGCATGTGTCTGAAGGTTTCAGACAAATTATTCAGTGGAGATACTTTATTTTATCTTGGTTATGGCAGGACTGATCTAGGTGACGGCAATCAGGATGAATTGGACAATTCCTTCAGAAACAAGTTACTGAAACTTGATGATAGTATTGAAGTTTTTCCGGGGCATGGCAGTTCAACCACTATCGGTTTTGAAAGAAAAAATAATCAGTATATAAGATACCTATAGTTATTGAAGGTGGTTATAGTATTTGATTAATATATTACAGCTTAAGGTTACAGTAAAAGCAGTAATACCGGGTGCATATTTTTACAGGATGGAGCTTTAAAAGTGGTTTATTTAAAACTTGACGGACATGACTTTCAATATGAGATTTTGGATGTATTGAAGCTTTTTTTAAGAGATGAAAAGGTGATTGCGGTAGATGATTACAATTATAATGATGAAATGGGAATTGTTATTGAGAACTCAATAAAAAAAGTTTTAGAACCTGAGAATGGAGAAAAACATTTTTTTAAATTGATGACAAGCCTCAAAGTCAAGGGTGAGCATTTTGGCAAGTTTACAAGGGATGTAACGGAATTGATGAGGGAGTATGATGCCAAGGGAAGCCATGAAGCAGTAAAGCTACTTAAAAGGGAAATTAAACGCCAGGTCTACAAGGCTTTGTCGGAATTTACCGGTCAGGAAATGCCATGGGGTATATTGACTGGAATAAGGCCTGCTAAGATAGTACATGAAATGCTTGACAGGGGCCTTAAAAAAGAGCATATTTTAGAGCAGCTTAACAATTACTACTTTGTATCGAGGAATAAGGCTGCACTGCTATATGATGTTTCATTGTCCGAAAAGGCCGTTTTAGATAGCACAAAGGCTGATACGGTAAGTATATACATTGGTATTCCATTTTGTCCTACACGATGCCTTTATTGTTCTTTTACATCAAATCCTGTAAAGAAGTACGAGAAAATGGTTGAGGACTATATATCTGCCCTTGTAAAAGAAATTAAGAGTGTAGGAAGGATGCTTACGGACAGGAAATTAAAAGTCCAAAGTATATATATTGGGGGCGGAACACCTACTGCAATTGATGCACAATATCTGGAAGGGCTCTTAAAAGCAATTGAAGCAATGTTTAATTTTGACGAGGTTGAGGAATATACGTTAGAAGCAGGAAGACCGGATTCAATCACAGAAGAAAAACTCAAGGTGATTGCAAAGAGCAAGGTAAGCAGAATAAGCATAAATCCTCAGACTATGAAGAATGAGACACTTGTCAGGATTGGAAGAAGCCATACATCGGCAGATATAATTGAAGCTTTTGAACTTGCAAGGAAGCTGGGCTTCAATAATATCAATATGGATGTCATAGCGGGGTTGCCTGGCGAAAAGCTTAATGACTTTTTACATACTTTGGAGGAGATTAAGAAGCTTGCTCCTGAAAGTATTACAGTACATACTATGAGTGTTAAAAGAGCCTCAAGGCTTAACAATGAAAAGGAGAGCTATAACCTTACAGATGGGGTGGAGGTAGCAAAAATGGTGGATTCCGCCCATGAATTTATTGCTAAAATCGGCCTTAAGCCATATTACTTATACAGGCAGAAAAATATACTGGGAAATCTTGAAAATATAGGATACTCCATACCTGGAGCTGAAAGTATTTACAATATACAGATAATGGAAGAACGACAGACCATTCTAGCACTCGGAGCCGGAGCAACTACAAAGGTGGTCTATCCGAAAGAGAATAGGATTGAAAGGATATTTAATGTTAAGAGCGTTGAAGAGTATATTTCACGGGTTGATGAAATGATTAAAAGAAAAGAAAATATGAGGTTTTAATGATGGAAAAAGGTATTTTGCTTGATTTAAAATCAATAGAAATACTATCCGAAATTAAGGTTAAAAGATTAAAACAGTACATATTAAAAAAATATTCCGGTGAAGACGAGAAAAATCAGTCTTTGGTATTTGCTGATGCAGTAAAAAAAATAGTGGGCAGCAAAATACCGGAATGTGATGAACCTGCAAACGACAGGCTGAAGATGCAGGTTATCAGAAATGCACTCAAAAAACAGGCTTTTTCTGTAGATTGCAGTGATGTGTTTGTTTCAGCAATTGAAATGAGATGGCAGGAAAACTTATTATTAGATAGTCTGGCAAAGTGGACCAATTCCACTCTCAAAAGAGATATACCCGGAGATGAATTTAAAAAATTTATATCCCACGTCTATTCGACCTTAGATGAAAATCCTGATTTGAGCATTGAAAATATAATTGAAAATATAGATGAAGTATCTGAACAAGATGAAAGCTTGAAAGAGGCTAAAGGAACTGAGAAAGTCCAAAAAATTGAGGAAGCTAAAGAAGTTGAGGAGGCTCAAGAAGTTGAGAAAGCTCAAGAAACTGCAGTAAAAATTGAGAGGCCTCCGGTCAGGGCATGGAAAGCCAAAAGCTTGATAAGACCTGCATATATTGGGAAGAGAACTTTTTTAATATGCTCTATGTGCCTGATGCTATTGTATTGTTTCGGCATTTATTGGCTTGGTAGTACAAAGGTTGAAGCAGATAATGAGAAATATATGGGGGCAGTAGCAATTAGTACGATTGAGGAACCTGTCAGAAGAAGTATGGTAAGAAGGTTGAATATGCGAGCAACGGCTTATGATCTTTCCTACGAGAGCTGTAAGAAGAACCGGGATCATCCTGAATACGGAATTACATATTCGGGTAGGAGAGCAGTACTTGGTAGGACAGTAGCTGTTGATCCGAAAACAATACCCTTAGGTTCACAGTTATATATTGTTTTTCCAAAGAAATACAGCGATTTGAATGGTATTTATTTTGCAGAGGATATTGGCAGTGCAGTAAAAGGTGATATCATAGATATTTTTTTGGGTGAAGATAAGGTTGGAGAGAGTATAATAGCAAAAAAAGTAAGAGAATTTGGAGTTCGTAATGTTGAGGTATATGTACTGAAGGAAGGGGCAAGCTAAGGGAAATAAAAGGGGTGTATGTTAGTTTAAGTGAAGAAAAATATGGAAGAAACATTGTGAAGCAAGTTGTAGAGCCTGTTAATGCGACGAGGAAAGGGAGAGCATTGTCTGAGCGAAGCGAGTTTTGCTCGACCCCGAGGAGTATTTACAGGCTCTAGACTGCGGAACTTAAGTTTCTGGAATATTTTTTCTTCATATTTATTACATGCACCTCAAATAAAATCAAATAAAAGATTTGGTATTGACATTTGCATGTCTTCCCGATAAAATGTACTTAATTATAATTTGAATTAATGACGATGAGCGGGAAAAGTAGCCGATGCTGCCTTAAGGGAGAGTGTATCGTGACTGGGAGTACACTTAGGATACGGTTTGGTGAAAAGACACCCGGGAGTTGGTTGGTTGAAAGTATTATGTGATTAGGCCGATCCGTAAGTTCTGCGTTAATAGAACATTGAGTGGGAATGGAATTTTATATTCCATCCTAATAGGGTGGTACCACGGGAATAACAACCTCTCGTCCCTGACAAAACAGTCAGACGAGGGGTTTTTAGTTGAGAAATTTAGGTACAAAGCTCTATTGGATTTTTGGTCTATAAAAATTATTGAGATTTTTTGGAGGTAATTATGGCAATAAAAGCACCAAAGGGAACAAAGGATATACTGCCATCTGAGGTATATAAGTGGCAGTATGTAGAAAAGAAGATTTCTGAGCTGTGTAACAATTTCGGATATAAAGAAATTCGTCTTCCGGTTTTTGAACACACTGAGTTGTTTCAAAGGGGTGTCGGAGATACCACTGACATTGTTCAGAAGGAAATGTACACTTTTCTTGATAAAGGAGAGAGAAGTATAACTCTAAGACCTGAAGGAACTGCCGGAGTTGTCCGTAGTTATATTGAAAATGGTATGGCTTCATTACCAGCACCTGTAAAGCTTTATTACAATATAACGGCTTACAGGTATGAAAATGTACAAAAGGGCCGGTATAGGGAGTTTCACCAGTTCGGTGTTGAATGTTTCGGTTCTCAGGGGCCTTTGGTTGACGTTGAGATAATAAGTATGCTGAGTATGTTTTTTGAAAGGCTGGGTATAAAAGATATTGAGCTCAATATAAACAGTATAGGCTGCCCTGAATGCAGGGGAGAATATAATAAGAAGCTTATGGAATACTTTAAACCCAATCTTGATAAATTGTGCGGCACATGTAAGACAAGATATGAAAGGAATCCTCTCAGGATTATTGATTGCAAGGAAGAGAGCTGCAAAGTTTATACAAAGGATGCACCAGCTTTAGTGGATAATCTGTGTGAAGGTTGCAGCAAGCACTTTGAAGGTTTGAAGGACGGGCTTGATAATCTGGGAATTACTTATAAAATTGATAAAAATATAGTAAGAGGGCTTGATTACTATACAAAGACTGTATTCGAGTTTGTTTCTAAAAATATAGGAGCACAAGGGACTGTATGCGGTGGCGGAAGATATGACGGACTGATTGAAGAATGCGGTGGTACGCCAACACCGGGAATTGGTTTCGCAATCGGTATAGAAAGGCTTTTGCTGGTTATGGAGAGTCAGGGCATTGAAATTCCAAAGGCTGAAGCTATTGATGTTTATATTGCCACTATAGGTGAAACGGCACAAAAATATGCTCAGAAGCTTGTATATAAAATCAGGCAGGCAGGATTCAGTGCTGAAACAGATTTGATGGGTAAGAGTGTTAAAGCTCAGATGAAATATGCGGATAAACTGGGAGCTACATATTCGGTAGTTCTTGGTGATAACGAGGTAGAGAGCAATAAGGCAGTCTTAAAGAATATGCAAACGGGAGAGACTAAGGATATAAGCATGGATACGCTTATTGAGCGTTTGAAGATGTAAACAAACTACTTATTATATTTGTTGGAGGAATTGTTATGGGCGAATCGATTTATGGAATGAAAAGAACTCATAGATGTACAGAGCTAAATGCCTCAAATTTAGGGCAAACGGTCACTGTTATGGGCTGGGTTCATAAGAGAAGAAACCTTGGGAGCTTAATATTTGTTGATCTTCGGGATAGAAGTGGAATACTCCAGATAGTATTTAACGATCAAGTCAGCAGTGAAATATTTGCTAAAGCTGAGGGGATCAGAGGCGAGTTTGTACTTGCAGTCACCGGAGAGGTGGCCAGAAGGGCACCGGAGGCACTCAACACCAAATTATTGACAGGCGAAATAGAAATTATTGCAAAAGAACTAAGAATTTTGAGCAATGCTGAAACAACTCCCTTTTATATTGAAGAAGACTCTGATGTTAATGAAACACTTAGACTTAAATACAGATTCCTTGATTTGAGAAGGCCGGATATGCAAAGAAATCTCATGCTAAGACACAAGGTTGCTAAAATTGCAAGAGATTATTACGATGAAAACGGATTTTTGGAAATTGAGACACCTATGCTTACAAAAAGTACGCCGGAGGGTGCAAGAGACTATCTTGTTCCAAGCAGGGTTCATCCTGGGAAGTTCTTTGCCCTGCCTCAATCACCGCAGCTTTTTAAGCAGCTATTGATGGTATCCGGGTTTGATAGATACTTCCAGATTGTAAAGTGTTTCAGGGATGAGGATTTAAGAGCTGACAGACAGCCTGAATTCACACAGATAGACCTTGAAATGTCCTTTGTAAATGTTGAAGATGTCCTTGAGATTAATGAAGGCTTTATTAAGAAAGCTTTTGATGAGGCTTTAGGCATCAAACTCGAAACCCCCTTCATTAGAATGACATATCAGGAAGCTATGGACAGATTTGGATCAGATAAACCCGATATCAGGTTTGGACTTGAGCTTGTAAACCTGTCTGACCTTGTTGAAAACTGTGGCTTCAAAGTGTTCTCAGATGCAGTTAAAAACGGTGGCAGTGTAAGAGCTATAAATGCAAAAGGTTGTGGAAAGCTTTACAGTAGAAGGGAAATAGATGGTCTGGTTGAACTTGTAAAATTGTACAGAGCTAAGGGAATGGCGTGGATTGTGGTTGAGGAAAATGAATTGAAATCCTCAATTACCAAATTCTTTAACGAGGATGAAATGAAGGCTATTCTTGAAAGAGTTGAGGCCGAGCCAGGTGACTTGATTTGCTTTGTTGCAGACAAAAACGAAATAGTGTATGATTCACTCGGACAGTTGAGACTTGAAGTAGCTAAAAAACTCAACCTTATAGATGATAAAGAGTTCAAGTTTTTATGGGTCACTGAGTTTCCTTTGCTTGAGCATGATGAAGAAGAAAAACGCTGGGTTGCAAAGCATCATCCGTTTACATCACCTATGGATGAAGACGTCCAATATCTTGATACAGACCCCGGTAAGGTAAGAGCAAAGGCTTATGATATTGTCCTGAATGGGACCGAAATAGGCGGTGGAAGCATAAGGATACATGACCAGTCTATGCAGTCAAAGATGTTTAAACTGTTAGGCTTTACCGAAGAACAGGCATGGGATAGGTTCGGCTTCCTGCTTGAGGCATTTAAGTACGGGACACCTCCTCATGGTGGGCTTGCGTTTGGACTTGACAGGCTCATTATGATAATGGCCGGAAGAAGTAGTATCAGAGATGTAATAGCCTTCCCTAAGGTACAGAATGCTTCAGATCTGATGTCAAATGCCCCGGATGTGGTTGAAGAAAAGCAGATTGATGAGCTTCATATAAAGCTGAACAATCAATAAGTTTTTTACATTGTAACTTTGACCTTTATAATTAAAGGAACTGTAGTATTAAGTCAGTGCTCAGTTCCTTTTTTATGCAACAAAACCCTGAGTTTTGTGCAGTTTTGCCAGAAGATAAAAAAATATGGCATTATATTCAGCTAAGTTTACTTGAAAAAAGGTTATAAATTATATACAATTTAATAATATGGGTATTTGTAAAGTATAAAGGTTTTTAAGCTACATTATAATAAGGAGGAATTGTTACGGATAAGTATCCAGTATTAAAAGAGGTTCTGGATTGGGTGGTACACATTTTTATAGCAGTAGTGTTAGGTGTGCTCATAGTCAATTATGTTGCACAGATTACTGTTGTAAGCGGAAACTCTATGGAAAAAACTCTTCACAATGGTGACAGGCTTATAATCGAAAAGATAAGTCCAAGATTGGGCAATATACGTAGAGGTGATATTGTAACGATTAACGATCCCGAAAAATTAGATTTAAGAACAAGTCCGATAATAAAGAGGGTAATAGGTATTGAAGGTGATCTTGTTGAAATTCGTGATGGTAAGGTTTATGTAAATGAGGAAGAATTAAAAGAAGATTATATAAACGGAAAGACCACTTTGGAGGTGGATAAAAATTTCAGTAAGGTCAGAGTTGAAGAGGGATGTGTTTACGTTCTTGGTGATAACAGGCTTCCGAATGAGAGCAAGGATAGTAGAATCATAGGTACAGAGAGTATTGAGAATATTACCGGAAAAGCTTTGTTAAGGTTTTTTCCGTTTAATACCTTTGATTTATTATAAGGTGAGCTGTATCGTTTCAATATTTGTTTTATGGATTTTAAACTAATGTATAGAATATTTTGATTGATTAACATATAAATATATAAATGTATATTATTAGTATGGGAAAATATACAGTTTCCTATTGTTGGCATAACGCTTGCAGTTGGAATTACTGTTGGTGTAAAATGCTTTATGTAAACATAGGTTTTGGATTGGATAATTTTCTTGGAATATGCTTTTAAGCAGGTTTTTAATAATAAGATTTAATTGTTTCTACTAATGTAAAATGTCTTTCGGGAAACATATAGTTAAAATAGTTGTTAGACTATCATAAGGGTGGATGTAGTTTGAAAGGGGTGTGAATGCGGCTTAAAGCTGGCTGCGTTGTCTATGAAGAAATTTTTGCATGTAGGACTGGATGTAGGATCGACCACTGTGAAACTGGTTGTACTTGATAGATTTGACAAAGTATTATTCGGTAAATACCAAAGACACTATTCTGATATCAGAAAGACAATATACTCACTCATCAGTGAGGCTTACAATTTATTTTCAGATGAAGAAATAACTATAATGGTGACCGGATCTGGAGGAATCTCAGTTTCGGAGTGGATAGACATACCCTTTATTCAGGAAGTTGTTGCCAGCACAAAGGCAATAGAGACTTTTATTCCACATACTGATGTTGTAATTGAATTAGGTGGTGAAGACGCCAAAATAACATATTTTGAAGGTGGAATAGAGCAAAGAATGAATGGTACTTGTGCCGGTGGTACAGGTGCATTTATAGATCAGATGGCTTCGCTGCTTAAGACCGATGCAGCAGGTCTTAATGAGTTGGCTAAAGGGCATAAGGTGATATACCCGATTGCTGCAAGGTGTGGAGTTTTTGCAAAGACGGACATTCAGCCACTGATAAATGAAGGAGCAGCAAGAGAAGATATTGCAGCTTCTGTTTTTCAATCTGTTGTAAATCAGACAATTAGCGGATTAGCTTGTGGAAAACCTATAAGGGGTAATATAGCATTTTTGGGAGGACCTCTTCAATTCTTGTCCGAACTGAGGAAGAGGTTTGTCGAGACACTAAAGATTCCCGAGCACCAGATTGTTTTTCCTGACAGTGCTCAGTTGTATGTTGCATTAGGTGCGGCAATATCGTCTAAAAACTTAATTCCTGTTTCGTTTAAATCTTTAGAGGGCAAGCTGCATCTTTTGAACGAAGTAATAGTTCACGAAGTTGAAAGATTAGAACCACTATTTAAGAATGAGAAAGAACTGGAGGAGTTCTCTGAAAGGCACAGCAAAACAAAGGTTGGGACAAGGAATATAGAAGAATTTGAAGGAAAGTGTTTTCTCGGAATTGATGCAGGTTCTACCACAACAAAAGCAGCTCTTATCGATGAAAATGGTTCGATTCTTTATTCGTATTATGGAAGCAATAACGGAAGTCCTTTGAATTCCGCTGTGAGCATATTAAAAGAGATATACAAGAAACTTCCGCAAAAAGCCACAATAGCCAATTCAACTGTTACCGGATATGGTGAGGGTCTTATTAAATCAGCCCTTGAGGTGGATGTTGGAGAGATAGAGACTATTGCACATTACAAGGCTGCAGAGAAAATACTGCCCGGTGTGGACTTTATATTAGATATTGGCGGCCAGGACATGAAATGCCTCAGAGTAAAAAATGGTGTTATAGATAGCATCATGCTCAATGAAGCGTGTTCGTCAGGCTGCGGGTCTTTTATCGAGACGTTTGCGTACTCGCTCAATATGGAGGTCAGGGATTTTGCCAACGAGGCACTATCGGCAAGAAAACCTGTTGATTTAGGCTCAAGATGTACTGTGTTTATGAATTCAAGAGTTAAGCAGGCACAGAAGGAGGGGGCGTCGGTTGGAGATATATCGGCTGGATTGTCTTACTCTGTCATAAAAAATGCACTTCAGAAGGTTATAAAGATAAGGAATCCTGAAGAAATCGGCGATAAGGTTATTGTTCAAGGAGGAACTTTTTACAATAATGCAGTATTGAGAAGCTTTGAACTGATTTCGGGAAAGAAAGCAGTAAGACCTGATATTGCAGGGCTTATGGGAGCTTATGGAGCCGCACTTATAGCTCATGAGAGATATGAAGAGGGCTACAGCAGTACGTTATTGAATGAGGACAGACTTTCAAAGTTCAATATGGAAGTATCAATGCGAAGATGTAATCTATGCGGCAATAATTGTTTATTAACTATAAACAGATTCGAGGGCAGCAAAGAGTTTGTATCCGGGAACAGATGTGAAAGGGGTGCAGGCGTTAAAGAGAAGAACGAGAATGTTCCGAATCTTTATGATTTCAAGTACAAAAGGCTTTTTTCCTATGCTCCGTTAAAGCAGGATCAGGCATACAGGGGGACTATAGGGATTCCTAGAGTACTCAATATTTACGAGGAGTACCCCTTTTGGTTTACATTTTTTACAGAACTTAAATACAGGGTAGAGTTGTCTCCAAGATCTTCAAAAAAGGTGTATGAGCTTGGCATTGAGACTATACCTTCTGAGTCTGCATGCTATCCTGCAAAACTTGTACATGGACACATTATGAGTCTTATAAAGAGGGGTGTAGATATTATTTTTTATCCTTGCCTTCCTTATGAGACAAATGAATATAAGGATGCAGACAATCATTATAATTGTCCTATAGTTACTTCATATCCTGAGGTGATCAAGAACAATATGGATGTGATAAAGGAAAGCGGAATAGTATTTATGAACCCGTTTTTACCTTTTAACAATAGAAAGCGTTTGACACAGAGGCTTTACGAGGAATTTAATGTATTTGGCATTACCAAGGCTGAAATAAAGACCGCCGCAGAAAAGGCATGGAGAGAAATTGAAAATGCCAAGCAGGATATAAGAAGTAAAGGAGAAGAGGTCCTGAAATATCTTGAAGAAACAGGCGGTAAAGGTATAGTACTTGCAGGAAGGCCCTATCACGTTGACCCTGAAATTAACCATGGAATACCCAACATTATTACCAGCTTTGGAATGGCTGTTCTGACTGAGGATTCAATTGCTCATCTTGGCAATGTGCAAAAGCCGTTGAGGGTAGTTGACCAATGGATGTATCACTCAAGATTGTATAGGGCTGCAAGCTTTGTCAAGGATAGGAAAGATATTGAGATTATTCAGCTTAACTCGTTTGGCTGTGGTCTTGATGCTGTTACTACCGACCAGGTTGAAGAGATATTATCCAGTAGAGGTAAGATATATACAGTTCTTAAAATAGATGAAATAGATAACCTTGGAGCCGCAAAAATTCGTATCAGATCCCTTAAGGCTGCAATGGATGAAAGGGATAAGAACGGTTATGAGCTTATAAACGGGGCTTCTGGCTGCAAAAAAGTTCCGTTTACCAAGCAGATGAGAAAGAGACATACTATAATTGTTCCTCAAATGTCTCCCATGCACTTTCAGTTTCTGGAAGAGGCATTTAACGCTTCAGGTTACAATGTTGAAATTCTTCCGTCAGTTGATCGAACAGCAGTAGATGAAGGGCTTAAGTATGTAAATAATGATGCATGTTATCCCTCTATTATTGTTGTGGGTCAGGTTATTGAAGCACTAAAGTCGGGTAATTATGACTTAAATAATACTTCGGTTATGATAAGTCAGACTGCCGGTGGATGCAGGGCAACCAACTATATTGGTTTTTTGAGGAAGGCGTTGAAAAATGCCAATATGTCCCATATACCGGTCATTTCACTAAACTTTGCCGGACTTGAAAAGAATCCTGGATTTAAGAAAACACCAGGGCTTTTAAACAAGGTTTTAATTGGTCTGGTGTATGGTGACCTTTTGATGAGGGTACTTTACAGGGTCAGGCCTTATGAAAAAATAAAAGGTTCTGCAAACCTTTTGTACAATTCATGGGTTGAAAAATGTAAAGAGTCGATTAGAAGTGGAAAACACAGTACATTTAAAGAAAATGTATACAAAATAGTAGAAGAGTTTGATAATTTTAAAATAAATAATGTAGAAAAGCCCAAGGTGGGTTTGGTGGGTGAAATATTGGTTAAATTCCATCCGACAGCCAACAATAATGTAGTTGATGTAATTGAAAAAGAAGGTGCAGAAG
>JAEWSG010000235.1 GCA_023398495.1 Bacillota bacterium | reverse complement strand
TGGCTGGACTGTGTTCCGGATGTTCTTCTATGACCCTTTGGCGCGATTTAAAAAAGTTGGAGGATGCAGGTGCTATTCGAAGAAAACGAAATGGCGCTATTGCCATGCGCCTGGTTCAGACTGAAGGAGAAGGCATTTATGCACAGCGTGCATTGACTAACCAGCAGGCCAAGAATGAAATTGCCGGCCTGGCACTGGAATATGTTCAAGCCGGACATTCGGTATTTCTTGATGCAGGCAGCACCACCATGGCATTGGTCAAACAATTGCCGGATAGATATTATAACATTTTGACAAGCGGAACGAACATCTCTTCAGAGCTTTCTCAACGAAGCAAATGTACGGTTTCCATTGTAGGCGGGCAGGTCAACGGCAATACTCTCTCCTGCTCAGGCCCCCAGGCAGAAGTGTTCATAGACGGTGTGAATATCGACATAGCAATAATGGCAACATCGGGATACTCATTGAATAATGGCTTTACCAGCGGCTCTTTCAGTGAGCATCAGCTTAAGCGAAAGGTCATCAAAAAGGCCAAACGTGTGGTTATGCTCATGGATCATTCTAAAATAGATCACAGTATGCCGTATACCTTTGCAACCCTACAGGATATCGATGTATTGATATCCGATGCCCCGCTGCCCCCCGAAATCAGGGCCGAAGCAGAACGCTGCGGTGTTTTGGTCAGTACAGGTGATAGGGTTATACAGGAGTAGTGCATAAAAAAGGGGCTGTCTCAAAATAATCAAAAATTTAGAGATATGCCCCTTTTGTCATGTCAATTATTAAACCCTCATCGTAGCTTACCCTAAACGGCATAAATAAGGAAAGGAATTTAGTCTCTTACCCATTTACGGGCATCAAAAGAAAACCGATAGTCGGTTTTCCTCTTAAATGTGGTTTATTAATCAAGCTATTTCTTTTTCATGTAGGAAGCAGCCACATCGACCACTTTGTATTTTGTTATGTAGTTTGTTGATATTGTGACCCAGACTCATCAAGAGAAACTCGCACCGGACATTCTTTTTCCCCCGTAGAAGAAATCTTCTGAATCCGTGATCTTCCTTGATAGCTCCGAACACCCCTTCAACCTGGATGGACCTATTCATTCTCAGCAGGATTCCCTTTTTTGTTATGATATTTGCTGCTGATTCTGCCCGAAGATTTTTAAAAGTGTGAGATATCTTCATTCGCTTGTTACCGGTACTTTTTGTACACTTCTCTTTAACAGGGCAGTTTTCACATGTTTCACATTCATAGTATGTGATATCCGACATATATCCTGAGTTAGATTTTCTCTTTCCGACACCAACTACTTTTAATAGTCGACCAGCTTTGCATTTATACGCATTCTGGTCAGGATCGTATTCCATATACTCTGGCTTGCCGATATCTTTTGGTTTCCTGGATTTCATTCTTTCATAGTTTTGGGGTTTGATGTAAGGTGTGTAGCCTTTTGATTTAAGATAGACATAGTTCTCTTCACTCTCATATCCCGCATCCGCAATTACATTCTTAAACTGTGATGGATATGATTTTCTCATCTTTTCAAGAAAGGGAATAAGGGTTAATTGATCGGAACGCTCGCTACTAATATCAACACCTACGATATATTCAGCCTCTACTCCGATTTGTACGTTATATCCTGGCTTTAGCTGAGAATTACGCATATGATCTTCTTTCATATGCATAAAGGTTGCATCAGTATCTGTTTTGGAGAAGCTATTCCGACCATCAAACAGAGCGTTGTAGCCATCATATTTATACTGAAGTGAGATACAGGCCTCCAGTGCTTCAATATCACGCTGCAGCTGCGTTTTATGTTTCCCTTTTCCTTGGACAAATACAATACCTTTTTCCGATTTCATCTCTAGAAGATTTTTAAGGATGTCTTGCGTGTATTCAACTGATATTGGCTTTTCATTATCCGGTGTATAACCCAATAAATTTAATAACTTACGAGTTTTGAGTTGAAGACGGGCTTCATTTTTCGAAGTTGCCTTCTTCCACACAAAACTGTATTTATTGGCGCATGCCTCAATCTTCGTTCCATCTACGAAAATATTTTCAAAAGCCACTTCTCCGATTTGATGCAGCTTTTGTACGAACTGGTGAAAGAGATCTTCCACAGCCTCATTGACTCGCCCACTCCGAAAACGTGAGATGGTATTATGGTCTGGAGCCTTTTGTCCTTGCAAAAGCCACATGAAATTAATGTCCCTTCGACAAGCTCTCTCCAATGCACGAGTTGTTACGATATCGCTCATGTATCCATATACCAGCACTTTGAATAGACTCTTTGGTGATACTGCAGGATTTCTCCCTTTACGAGAGTACGCCTTATACAACTTAGTGTAATCCAATTCCTCCGACAGTTGGCTTAGCAGTCTCACTGAATCATTTGCTGGGATAAGAATTTCTGTTTCGATTGGCAGAACTAATTGAACTGTTCCGCTATTTTTGGTATAGTCTTGTTGTAGTGATATTGTCTTCATAACTATATTCTACCGCATTTGGCAGGTTTTTGGACCTGTCTTTTGTGTTTTACGGCTAAAAAAAAGAGACTATCTCAAAATTTTCTATTTTGAGACAGCCCCTTT
>JAEWSG010000220.1 GCA_023398495.1 Bacillota bacterium | reverse complement strand
CATGTAAACATACTTGCTGAATTCACCAACATAGTCCCTTGGCAAAGTAAATATAACTTCATCAACAGCATTAGCTTTCAAAACTTCTTCCAGATCCTCGATAAACCCTAATGCTTTTTTGCCTTTAAACATAGTAGCTGCGTGAATACTCACGTAACCTAGAACATTAATCTTCAAATTTGTTTTTGTAATATAATATGCATACTCAAATGCCTTATCCGGAACGCCTATAAAAATTACGTTCTTGGCATTGTTGCTCCGGAATTTATTAACTAAATGTACATATATCAGTCTTTCCAAAATAGATATCACAACACTTGCCACTACAAAAGTCACAAACATAGTTCTGCTAAACATTGTATCTTTTATAAAGTACATAACTGATGTAAGAAACATACAAGAAATTAAAGATGAAAACAAAATATTGCGGATAATTCTGTCACTATAATTGAATGTGGTCTTGTTATACATACCCAAACTCAACATAACCAGCATCCATATAGGTATGTAAATAGCAGGAACCCACATGAATTCAAAAATACCATGCAGTTCCTTCAAGTTTGAAGCTATATAATATGATATAAAATATGACAAGACCAAAAATATCATGTCAATTATAAACTGACCTAAGTTTGCATAGGCTAGTTTATTTGAATTATGCATATTTTGTCCCCCAATCAATAATAATTAAAACTTTTGTCAGATAAACTTGATGGTAAAAACGCATTTATACATTTTTCCTTACCTCTTCAGAAACTTTTTTACCATTTCCTGTCCAGCCATCGGTATTATGTTCCATAAAATATAAGCATACTTCTTAATCCCCAGCCTTTTATTATACCACTTCTCCACGGCTACATATCCATCAGCTGCATACATTGAGAGTATCTTCTCACGAACGTTACTCTTTGGGCTTGGCTCTTTCAATTGACCATTCATCGCTGCTGCCTTCTGGAAAGTAGACGGTTGTAACTGTATGCCATATCCCATACCAGATAAAGTTTTCTTTCCGGTCATAGTATTTACAAGAATACAGGATATGCCTTTTCTTTCATCAAAAGTTCCACCGCCATCTCTGAGATATTCGGGATGCTCTTTCTTAATACCCCAATAATCCCCAATTGTCAGATCACCAACACGCTGTTCACATGCATATCTACACGAATAACAGTTTTCCCTAATAATTTCAGATTTTAGAAACATCATAAAATAGGATGACAATGCTGGTGGAAAAAATTTAAATTTCGCTTTACTTCTTGAATCAAAATATTCCACTTTGACCTTATATCCCCAACCTTTTGATTTATCTCTGAATTTAAAGTCAATAATTGTTCCTTTCAACTTTTTTCCCAGAAGTTTAACATAATCTTGAAATAATTTAACACTGGGTACACCATGGCAGATAATATCTATCATCAGTAATTTTTCATACTCTTTCCCTAAAAAGCTTCTAAGAGCTGCCACTTGACAAGGGGTTCCTGAAAAGAGTACAAACTTTCCACTCATAAGTTCCTGCTTTACTTCATTATAGGTATCTCCAATAATGCTTTGTACATATTTTGAACCTTGAAGTTTTACTAAATCTTCTACTTTTGTTACCTTAATATGCTTTGGTACCAACTTTCCTTCTACCTTCTCAAAAGCACAGCCAAAAACCACTCCATTCTCCTTTTTTATTACTTCCAATGCGATCGCTGCAAAAATTCCACCAGATGCAGATTTCTTGATAATTTCATCATCTTTAGCTGCTGCAACCCATGTAGATACAACTTTATTGGCTTCAGATTTATTCTGATAAGCACATACATTTTTACACATACCACAACGAACACATTTTTCATGTTCTATCAATGGATACTGAAATCCATACTCATCCTCCTTCATGATAATTGCTCCTATTTGGCATATATTCATACATGCACCACACCCACAGCAATCCTTCTTATCATGAAAAAGGATTATTTGATTGCTATTTATTCCCATAATAGCAACCTCCTTCTCAACTCTGTTTTCAAGTTAACTTAATGCATATAACTCAATATTTCTTATAAAAACTGCATCCAATTTGAAACTGATTTCTATTTCCTCTAGACATCAAACAAAATATAGCTAGAAATTATTCTCTAATTACATCCTGAAAAATAATCTAAACTATATCTATCCTATTCTGCTGTAATTACTCTAACTCATATTTGATCCTTTAATTTGTATGACTTGTTCTATCTTTCTAATACTTCAAATTACTCATTTAATAATCATTTTAGCTTTTTCCGCTAAGAAATCTTTAAATAATCTTCTGATTTTTTTCTTTGAGAACAAGCCACTTGCAATTGCTCTGGATACCTTCCAATAGCAATAAATAGTACCACTTTTTCGGATTCTGGTATGTTACATAATGCTTTAATTTCTTTGTTTTTCTTATAAAACTCGCCATTCTGTAATATACAACTTCAAACATCAAGATAATGTAATGCTTGAACGACAGCTAATGCAAAAATTCCTCCATCTACATACACTTGATTTCTTTCAACCCTTACTAAGAAATTATTAACTATCTAAAATATCTTTAACAACTAAAGTAGTTTTATAAGCTGCATCTTTCATTAAATCGTGCTTTTTTATAAGTGTTTTCTTATACTCTGAATGAGTTCTTAATAACAAGTCAAATTTTTCCTGTAACATTCCTTTAGAAAGTTCTTGCAATTCAATACAATATTCTTGCAGATTCATGTTTAACATAAATCCTTTCATTTTCTGTTCATAGGAAATTGATATAAAAGGGACACCCATTTTAGCAGAAAAAATATTGCTGTGATATCTCATACCAACTACTGCATGCAACTTACTAATAATATATTGCTGAAAATAAGCATCAAATTTATCCTCTTTATCAGAAACAATAAAACAATTATCATTTAGACAATACTTTTTCATTAATGTAGAATCATTACTTGAACCATACAATTGTGGAACAAAAACTATTCCGTAGCCTTCTTCTGTTTTTTTCTTAATAAAATCATTGAAAGTATCGTCAATTGCCTCTGCTATATTAGAATTATTTTTATGAGTGGGATGCCATTTTAAATCAGTGATTGTTACTCCGATACATTTACTATGTTTTTTCAAAAACTCTTTTAATTCTGAATAGCCATCAAGAACTCCAGCATTATAATCCATATCAATATCATGTTGAAAAGCTGAATCAAGTGCTAGTAAGATATCTTTATTCGGAACAAAATCTTTTACATAATTAAAAGAAATCGGATCACGAACAACAATTGCAGCCGCATTATTTAAAATCTCTTTTCTAAGTTTGTTGCGTGTCTCATTCTTAAAAGGACCCATAGATGGTGCATAGAAAACATAAGGTTTACCCAAACGCCTGACCATATTTAACCTTAGCAAATATAACATTTCCGCCTTTTCATATATATCTCCTATAGAAGGCCCTCCGGGAGCATGTAAAACGATATCAGCATCTTTAATTTGTCTTATAAACTCCCTACCGTATGACGTAAACGCCACTTTACCTCCAGTATATGCAGCAATCAGAAAATCAAGTTGCGACAATTTATTTTCTAATACTGGAAAACGTTTAATTTGCTTAACTCTTTTATCCATTCTAGGGTAAGGTGTGAACCCATTATTAGAAATAACAATTTCGGAATCTGGATAAATTAATAAAAGTTCATCAACCATTGCTTTTACCGCAGCTTCGTCTCCACGGTTACTGTTATGGGCATGAATTATTAATATTTTCATAAGTTTTTGACCCTCTTATCTTTTCAGTTTATTAGTAACTTTCTTACAGATTATAAGCAACAACTCTTTATTTGAAAAAATGTTATAGATAATAGCAATTATTGCACATATAAAAATACATACCATATTTTTTGACATACATAAAGCTGAACAGATTACAAATAAAATTAAACCTACTACAACTTCTGCTATACTAAATTTTAAATCAATATTTTTCTTCAAATCATATATCCTATATGCACAAATAACCCCAAATGCAACAGCAGCAGCTATTCCCGCAGCAAACAATCCTATATACTTAATTAATACAAGATTAATTATAATGTTTATAACAGCTCCTACAATTGAACTGGTTCCAATTTCTCTGGTTTTTTTCAAAGCCATATATATTCCGCCAAAGAAATATGTAAAACTACTAAACAAAGCTCCCAAAAAAAGCAAAGGCATTTGTACATAAGCACCATTGTATGCCTCATTTACCAGAACTGCAAACGCAAATGGAGTTATTGCCAATACCAATAACATAATACCCATCAGAAAACGATATAGCCTTGAAAACATATTGCTATAATAAGATCCGCCAATATTATCATCATAAGCTTTCATAGCGGTTTCAGCCCATGCCAAATTAAAAATAGAATAAGCCATATTATACATATTTGGAATTTTATGTGCTACTGAAAAAATACCATTTGCAGACGCTCCTAAAAAGGATATGACTATTAATCTATCGGACATATTAACAATCCAAAATGAAATCTGATTAGGCACAAGGGGTATTGAAAACTTTAGCATTTCCTTAAGAATCATTCGGTTGAAATGCTGGATATTAAAATAATTCCACAACTTTGTAGTAATAATTAAATAAATGCATACTGCACAGTATGATAAAGAAATTGCTAAAACAATCCCATCAAGTCCCATTTTTAAATACTTTACAGTTAAAACTATTAGTAGAGTGTTAATTATTGCATATAGAGCTGCACCTATAGAATAGTGAATGTTACGACCTAATCCTCTAGCTACTTGACCAAATATATAATACAAGGATTCTGCACATAGCATAATACATATCAGTACGCTTATCCAATTTTCTAACTTAAATAATCGGCATCCAATATATACAATTGGTAACACTACTATGTTAATCATTAAAACAAACACAATTGAAGTTGTAATGTAATTTTTTCTATCTTCAACTTCTTTGTATGCAATAAGATATCGTAATAATGCCTGATACATTTGCAATGTTAGAATAGGAACCAGTACACTTGCAAGACTAACAATAAGGTCATATACACCATATTCATCTGTAGCCAAATATGTTGTCAGAACTGGAAGTAGTATCAATACCGTTAACTTCGGTACAAATTGGCCTATACCGAGAATAAATGTATTCTTAATTAACTCTTTATTTCTTGAATAGTTATTTTTTTCACTCAAAGTAGACTCGTTGCTCCTTTCATTCAATCCTCGATAGGCAATTGTCTATCACGATATTAGAATTTATTCTTTCTTGCTCAAGGGTTTGGCGTACTGGATCAAAATCAATCTGCTTTGTAATCTGACTAAAATCTTCGAAATCTTTAATTTGTCTGCCTTCGAGTCGAACTAAATTTAACAAAGAGTTTATCCTCGTATTTGTTTCACCAGAATGAATTATACTAAATGGTCGTTCAAATATTAAAGAAAAGACAGTTGCATGGAATGAATTAGTCACAACATATTCAGCATTCCTAAATAAATTCAAAAACCGACCTGGTTCTGGCAAATACTCAAACTTTCCTCCTCTCAAAATATGAGCGAATGAATTACTAAGCCGTACCAACCTAAATCCTAATTTTTTAGATAACTGTTTTGCATAAAGTTCCATTTTCTTATTGTCATGAACTTGATATACAAGTACATACTTATCATTCCTAGGAATTGTTGTTATTTTAGTCTCCCAAAATGATTTATTAAACATCAGCGTCGGATCCAAAACTTGATTAACTCCATGAATTCCTAAAGACTCTAAAAGCCCAATAGCTGACTTCTCTCGAACCATTATCTGGTCATACAAACTAAGCATCTTTTTGTACTCGGCCAATGCAATTTCTGAAAATTTTGTATTTCCAAAGCTTGCACTAAATGCCAACCTTTTTGATTCTTTGGGCAGAAAATCCAAAAAGTAGCTCGCATCATATTCATTTAATGCAATTGGCCCCCAAACTTGATCACTCCCTGTAATATATATATCAGCGTTAAATGTCTCTTCTCTCAAATCGTTATTATGGTGAAAAGTTTTAGTTAATGGCAATAAGTCTTTTTGAAATCTTCTAAACTTTGATCCCATCACCCAAAAATCTGGCATTCTCAAAGTTATATATGCATACTTCAGAACTTTATGTTGCGCAAAACGCGAACCTTTAAGCATTGGAATATACAATCTTCTCGGTATTTCATCAATAGGAACATAATCTAAAATTTTAACATCATAGCCTTTTTCAATAAGCAACTGCACCGAAGCAAAAGCCTGCAAAATTGACCCATAGTTTGGAATTGCATGTCGGGTTATCAATATTACCTTTTTCATAGCTTTCACCTCCTTTAAAAGTATCCAAATAATATTGCAACTTTAATTCCCATGTTTAGTCTTCTGTATGGTGTTGTAATTTCTTTTGAAAAAAACAATTCCAATCGCTTTTTAATTGAATTTCTATATTCTGCAACACACTTAGTTATACGAAGATTATCCTTTGACATATATTTACTATAACCGTTTAGTAATTCTTGTGCCTGACGGCTAGCTAAGCATTCTTTTCGTAAAAATCTTTCAATAACTCTTTTCACTCTATTGTTTAATGTTTTTGTTCCTCCATCAACATTATTTCCATGCTGTCTATAGTATATTGATTTATAATGCTTATCGAAGAACACCTGCCCACCAACTGCCAAACAAACTCGATTAGCCCAGCTATCGTGCATAGCTTGAAATTCAGGTTCATATTCACATAATTTATTTCTTAAATTCAAGTTAAAAACCACAGTGCATCCTGTAGCACAACTTGATAAAATCGCAGCTGCAAAAGTAGTCGTAGAAACATGATAGGTCTCAGCTAAAGGATTTAAATTCACATCCACAAGTTGATAATCGCTACTATACAACAATGGTAGTGTTCCATCTTTAGTCTCTAATATCTGAATTGCACGGCTCAATTTATCTGACTTCCATACATCATCCTGATCGCTGAATGCATAATAAGGTGTTTCTTCTGCACTTCGCACCAAATGCATAAAACTTCTGGCAGATCTAAGATTTTCACCTGTATACCATTTCAATTTTCCTTCTGTAGCATACTGTTCTAATATTTCTTGTGTATGATCTGTCGAACCATCATCCCTTACAAAAAGGTTTACTTCTACATCTTGTTGACAAAGTATACTCTCTATTTGCTCTTTTAAATATAGTTCACCGTTATATGTAGACATAAGCACAGTTACTCTTGTCATAAAGCATTTTCATCCCCTTACAGTATCAATATAAAAATTCTCCAACCACTTTGCTTCATCCTTAATACTATAATGATTATTCCTTAGTTTATTTGTGCCATCCTCTCGTCTTAAGGCAGTAATTTTTTTCATTTCCCTAACCCAATTATTAGTATTGTCTATAGAAATAAACTTGACTTCATTCCCAAAATTACAACGTTTGTCAACTTTATCCGATACAAGACATGGTAATCCCGAACACTGAGCTTCAACTAATACTACTGGTAATCCTTCAAAATGAGATGGCAACAAAAATATATCCATAGCATGATAGTATTCATTTACATTACTTACGTTCCCAGTAAAAATAACTGAACCACTAATTTCAAGTTCACGACTTTTTTTTATTAACTTATCCTTTAATTCACCGTCACCAATTAATAAAAGAACACTATTGGGATTTTCTTTATGGTAATCTGCAAAAATCTCAAGGAGAAATAACTGATTTTTTTGCTCCATAAATCTTCCCACATGTCCGACACAAACTTTTTCTTCAACCTCTAATTGCTTTCTGATACTCTCTCGAATTTTGACATTATAACTATATTTTTCAGTATCAATAGCATTATTTAATATATGAACTTTACCAGTGTACATATTTTTACTTCCAAAAAGAAAAGAGGCTGCATCAACACCACATGCAAAATAATGAGTTGCAACAGTACAATTTACTATACTCAATACTTTATATAGAAAACTTTTTATTTTACTGTCAGCATGCATGTCATTATGGGAATGTGAGATTCTTACTTTACTCCCCAAAAACATTGCTAAAAGAAGTACATAAAAATTTGTTAGCGTCATATGACTATGAATAATTTTAAAGCGATTTTTGCGGAGAACTTTGAATAATTGTATTACATTTCTAACAATATTTTTTCTTTTATGAGTTATTATATGTACAGTAAATCCTTCATCAATAAAGCTTTTTATACATTTTTCATCATTAATATCCTGAGTAATAATATGAAACTCAAAGCGCGATTTATCTAATTGCTTCATATAGTTTAGAATAACGGATTCTACCCCACCAAACTCCATTCTGCATACAATATGTACAATTTTAATAGGATTCATCTTAATACTCCCTTTTCTTCATTCTGAATATTAATTTGTTTAGGAATCTTTTTACAAACAAAAAGTACTGCAAAAAATACAAAGGCAATATCCAACATAAAACTAATAGACACTCCTAAAAAGAAGTAATCTGTAAAGAAATGAAAAGGAATACAATATAGTAACATCGAATATGTAATAATCAGAAACACTCTCATTCTATTTAAAGAATTATATTGACTGATTATATAATATACTCCACAAAAAATCAGCGATAATAACACTGTAAAAATAAATACACCAGATAATCCAAAATCATTATAATAATTCCTAAATCCTGTGTATGTATTTCCAATCAACACTCCACTTGCAGCTCTTCTAAACTCATGAGTTGTATGATATTGTACATTTAGAAACATCCCAAAATAATTTTGTAGATTTGAAATAATCCCTGAAAAAGTCTCAATATATTCTTGTCTTCCCATAGGTTCTCGAATATACTGACTAAACAAATCAATTGATCCACCTAAGTAACTTGCAATATAATCTAATATACCTTCACTTTCTTGTTGTCTACCAATCAACTCTTGAACTTCATAGAAAAATACACAAAATGCAACAAAAAAAACTGCTGCTATAATAATTTTCTTGATATCAATTTGCATCCATTTCCTATATTTGTAAAACTTTATTAAGTAAGCCAAAAATAACGCTGCTATGATAAACATAACTATACTTATGCGTCCTCCAATTAAAAGAGATTGCCCTATATATACTAAACATGGTAAGAGAAATATAATATTTTTTCTTATCTTTTCCCATTTTGTTTTGGAAATGTCACTAATATTATTTATGAAAACAAATAAATAAAAATATGCGAAAGCTTTTGTCCATCTAAATCCTATGGTCGAAAGACTACTTAGTCTATAATCACTAATATTACTCTTAAAATTGTATAACAGATTTCCCCATTCTCTAAAATTAATATATGCAATACGTATAACGTCAAGATACAAGAAATAAGACATTATCAGAGATACTGCAGTAACCAGAAGTACTTTGCTGATTGAACTAGTTGCCTTTTGCAGATACTCCATCTGATAACAAATTAAACTATTTTTCTTTGCACTAGGTTTAGGGAAGATTCTACTAAGAAATAACTGGGTAATAGTAAAAGAAAAAATACCAATAAGTAAGATCAACAACATCCAAAATGAAACTTCTGTTCCCCACCTCTCCTCATTGTAAATAGCAAAGATCGTTGTCACACTATAGCCTGCACTCAACATAAAAGATGGAGAGTATATATTTCTACCAGTGAACTCATATGAAAAATATAATATTACAAGTAAAATTATAAAGAAAACAATTAACATTTCATTTTTAAACCTCCACTCATACGTTCTGAATTGCTATCAATATGGTCTTTACAAAATAGCCTTTTCAAAAATTTAGTAATCTTAACCTCAAAAATCAAATAAGAAATATATGCAGCAAAAAGTGACAATAGCAATGCAAGAATCGCAGAACAAAAAGCATAGAATAAACCTTGTTTATTATGAAAAACTAACTTATCTAATCCCATAATAGCAAATTTATGAATAAGGTAAAATGAAAAGCTTATATCACCTATACAGGTAAACACTTTATATCTTTTCGTATCTAGCATAAAATTTATACAAATAAAAAATATTATACCTGCAAACAAGATAGGGGCAATTTCATTCACAAATGTAAAATAGAAAAAACTAAATATTAACAATCCAATACATAATATGGAAGAAAAACGAAGTTTTATTGAGTGGAAAACGGCCAAATTATTCTTTTCAAAAATATAAATAAGCATGCCAATTAAAAAAGAAAATAAATATTTTGAAGAGTAGACTTCAATAAATGCACTTTCAAATGACCCAATAAGCATTTTAACAATCTGTCCTGAAAATATTACTGTTGCAAATAATAAAACAGACAATACCAATTTAGTATCCTTGTTCTTGGAAATAATCTCTCCTACTATATAACAAAAATAAAAAGATATATAAACAAACACTTCAATTATAAGTGTCCATCCAACACTTAAAATTGGAAAAATATTTTTACCCTCTGAAAAATAAGGAATAAAAAACAGTGACTTTATTAATTCTATAACAGTAAGTCTTTCACTACCCAAAAATCCAGGAACGATTTTTGAAATACAATATAAAAAAATAGTTAACAACCAGTATAATGGTAAAAGTCTTATCCACTTTTTTCTAAAATAATAGAGTTTTCCTTTTTTCATCCCTTTAATGAGCAAATAACCACTAATAGTAAAAAAGATTGATAAAGCAAATCCAGAACTTCCATACTTCTGAGGTAAATGATAAATAAATACAATCAAACAAGCAAACGCTCTTAATATTTGTATGCTTTCAATCTTTACATTTGTTATATCATTAAGCATTTTTCTTCTCCTATTATTAAAAGCTGAATGTATCTTTCAAACCTAACCACTTTTGATCTTTATCGCTAATATTTATTGGTGTACCATCAGTCATCTTATATCCTGTTGCAGAGGCGCTGCCGTTATAAAAGCCTATCACCTCTGGCCACTCAATACCAATCTCTGGGTCGTTCCATGCCATACCACCCTCATCACCGGGATGATAGAAGTCAGTACATTTATAGCATAACTCAGCCACATCAGACAGAACCAGGAAACCGTGCGCAAAACCTTCTGAAATGTAGAACTGCTTCTTATTCTCCTCAGATAGTTCTACACCATACCATTTTCCATAGGTTTTGGAATTGCTGCGCAGATCAACCGCTACATCAAATACAGTACCTTTCACTACGCGAACTAACTTACCTTGCGGAAAATGCTTCTGAAAATGAAGACCACGAAGTACGCCTTTTGTAGAACAAGACTGATTATCCTGAACAAACACCATGTTTAATCCAACATCCGCCATATCTCTCTGGTTATAAGTTTCCATAAAATAACCACGAGCATCACCATAAACTGCAGGTTCTATACTATAAAGCCCTTCAATCGGACACTTCGCTACTTTAATCTGTCCCACTGTGTTTTACCTCCTCTACTACATAAATCCATATCAAAACTCAATCTCTTTCAAATAGCGTCCTAGTGCATCCTGCCAAGTAGGAAGTCTATCAAATCCATTGGCTGACAGCTTCTCCTTGCTCAAGCGGCTGTTTGATGGACGCTTTGCTTTAGTTGGATAATTGTCAGCTGTTACAGGAAATACAGATAGATGCTCTTCATCATATTCTTTCCTTCCCATTGCTGCAGCCTGTCGGAAAATTTCACGGGCAAATTCATACCATGAGCAGATACCCTCATTGGTAGCATGATACATACCATACTTATTCGTTTCCACCATATCTACCAGTAAACGAGCTAAGTCGTAAGTATAAGTCGGAGAGCCAATCTGATCGCAAACAACTGTAATCTTATCTTTGGATTTGCCTAAATTCAGCATAGTCTTGATAAAATTCTTTCCATTGATACCAAACACCCAAGCTATGCGAACAATAAAATACTTTTCCAGATTACTTCTAACAGCCAATTCTCCTTCATATTTTGTCTGTCCATATATATTAAGTGGCTGGTAATTTGTCTCATCTGGCTCCCAGAAATGTGTACCTTCACCGTTGAATACGTAGTCTGTACTAATATAAATCATTTTACAATCCAATTCTTTACATACTTTGGCAATATTTTCGGTTCCTGTAGCGTTCACTGCCCTAACCTTATCAATCTTATCTTCATCTTCAGCTAAGTCTACAGCTGTCCACGCAGCACAGTGAATGACGGCATCTGGATTAACTTTTTTCATAACAGCTCTCACAGAAGCAGCATCCGTAATATCCATATCATCAATGTCCACGCCAACTGCGGTATATCGCCTTTTTTCCAACTCATTTACTACATCATATCCGAGCTGCCCTTTAAATCCAGTAACTAAAACTTTCATTTATTATCCCCCTCGGACACGCTGGCCACTTCTTCTCTATTGCCATACATTTCCTGGTAATAGTTCTGATAATCTCCAGAAATTATGTTTTCCCACCATTCTCTGTTATCTAAATACCACCGTATGGTCTTCTGTATACCTTCCTTGAACATCGTTTCTGGCAACCAACCAAGTTCATTATGAATTTTTGTTGGATCAATTGCATATCGCATATCATGACCCTTCCGATCTGTAACATATGTTATCAAACTCTCAGGTTTACCTAACGCTTTGCAAATAATTCTGACTATATCTATATTTTTCATTTCGTTGTGTCCACCAATATTGTATACTTCCCCTATGGTTCCTTTGTGAATAATAAGGTCAATTGCCTTACAGTGGTCTTCAACATACAGCCAGTCACGTACGTTCAATCCCTCACCATAAACAGGAAGTGACTTGTCATTTAGTGCATTGGCAATCATCAACGGAATCAATTTCTCAGGAAAATGATATGGTCCGTAATTATTCGAACAACGACTAATTGACACTGGTAAACCATAAGTTCTATGATAGGCTAACACAAGCAAGTCAGCAGCTGCCTTTGAGCTACTATATGGAGAGCTAGTGTGAATCGGAGTATTCTCAGTAAAGAACAAATCCGGACGGTCTAAAGGCAAATCCCCATAAACTTCATCGGTAGAAACCTGATGATATCTGATAATACCATACTTACGACATGCATCCATCATGACAGCAGTTCCTACAATGTTGGTTTCAAGAAAAATGCCAGGATTCTCAATAGAACGATCAACATGAGATTCGGCCGCAAAATTAACAATTATATCTGGGTGTTCTTCCTCAAACAGTTTGTAGACTGCTTCTCTATCACAGATATCGGCTTTTACAAAACGGAAGTTAGGATTATCCATTACAGAAGCTAACGTAGACAAATTTCCTGCATAGGTCAGCTTATCCAAGCATATAATCCTATATTCTTGGTACTTATTCAACATATGGAATATAAAATTGCTTCCGATAAATCCTGCTCCGCCAGTAACAATAATATTCATAATTTTTCTACTCCTCATTTTTTCTATCATTAATAGTTCAATATATTATATGAAAATATGGTCATCATTGCAGTACGTCAATGTACTTTCCATCTAGTACGTCTTTTAGATACTGACCATACTGGTTTTTCTTCATCGCTTCGTATACTTCGATCAAATCTTTTTCTGTAATCCATCCATTTAGGTATGCAATCTCTTCGAGACAAGCAATCTTTCGGTGCTGATGCGTTTCAACAGTTTTTACAAAATTAGTAGCCTCAACCAGACTTTCGTGCGTTCCTGTATCTAGCCATGTAAATCCCTGCCCTAAAAGTACAACATTCAAATCACCTTGCTCCAGATAAATACGATTCAAATCTGTAATTTCTAATTCACCACGTGCTGAAGGTTTCAAATTCTTTGCATATTCAACTACACGGTTATCATAGAAATAGAGACCAGTAACACAATAATTACTCTTTGGATTAGTCGGCTTTTCCTCAATAGAAATTGCACGCCCTTCTGAATCAAATTCTACAATGCCAAATCGCTCAGGATCGTCGACATAATAGCCGAATATTGTAGCACCCCTTCCACTACTAGCATTGTTTACTGCTGCCGTTAGCCTCTTCTTAAGACCATGACCAGCAAAGATATTATCACCCAGTACCATCGCAACAGTATCACTTCCAATAAAATCTGCTCCAATAATAAATGCCTGAGCCAAACCATCAGGGGAATGCTGAATTGCATATGTCAAATTCACACCAAACTGCTGTCCATCTCCAAGCAAAGCTTCAAACCGTGGAGTATCATACGGTGTTGAAATAATTAATATATCCCGGATGCCAGCATTCATTAAAACAGACATCGGATAATAGATCATAGGTTTATCATAAATTGGTAATAATTGCTTAGAAGTTACTTTTGTTAAAGGATAAAGCCTTGAACCTGAACCTCCAGCCAAAATAATTCCTTTCATTTTTTTCAACTCCCTTCTAGTGAATCAGTATAATATTCTTTCAACAAATGTGCTTCGCGAATAATGTTGTAACCGCTAGCAGTAATCTGTTCACCAACATCTTTCCTTTTATAAGGCTTCCACTTAAGGACTGTATCAGCCCATATTTCAGGAGGTGTTCTCAAATCAACAAAGTCAACTATATCTGTAATCTGCGTTTCTTTTGTAACTTCTGAAGATATTACACATGGCAATCCGGTTGCTTGTGCTTCTATACCTACAACTGGTAGCCCTTCGTAAAATGAAGGAAGTACAAAACAATCCATTGCGTTATAAAATTGCGCAATATCTTCTCTTCCACCTAAATCAACAACATTCTCTGACAATCCTAATCGATTAATCTTTGCAAAAATCTCAGCCTTCAGATTTCCGTATCCAATAAGTGCTAATACTGCAGTAGACTCTTTTTTGTGTATTTGAGCAAAAATATCAATCAAATAATCATGATTTTTCTGATATTCGTAACGTCCGATATGCCCAACTACAAACTTATTTTGCCATCCATATTTCTCTCTGGTCTTTTCTCTGAGGGATATATCATATTTAAATTTGTCAAGGTTAATTGCATTATAAAACACTTTGCATTTATCCATACTTTTAGTTCCATATATCCATTCACCAGAAAATTTAGAATTTGCAGACAAATGTGTCGGAAATACTTTTGCAAAAGGTCTTAATATGTTTTTGAGAGTTGTTTTCTTTTCGCCAGGATGTGCAGTACTTAGATTCTCTGCAATTCTAACAGGAACGCCAGCCAGCATAGCCGCAAACATGGGAAATACATTTAATGTATTAACATACCCATGAGCAATCAGATACTTTTCTCTCTTTAAAATCTTATAACATTGATAGATATGACCAAACAAATTCTTAACAGGAGGAATTTCGAATACCCTTCCCCCCAACCGCTCTATTTCAGAATAATCTTTTAAAGGTGAGTCAGAATCTACAATAAAATCAAACTGAATGTTTCCCCTGTCAATATGCTCATAATAATTCATTATAACTGACCTAATGCCTCCAGTTACATGTTTCCCCATTATCTGTGCAACCCTTATCGGTCTGTCCTTCTTTCTTTTCAATAGCTCTTTTGTCATAAATCTATCTCCGTGTAAATATTTTTTATATGCTCAATATACTGTCTTATATGATTTTCTGATAAACTCAGCTGTTTTCTGAATACCAACGGAAAGACTAATTGGATTTAAATTACCGTAAACCTCTTCATACCGACTGATATCCAAATAGTTTACAGGTACATCCACCGCACGACCTGGTAAATACTCTGCATGTATATTTATTTGCAATGTTTGATGAATAGTATTGATAACACTTTTTATACTTGTTCCATAACCGCATCCCAAATTAAAAGTTCTATATGTATTCTCGCCACTTGCTATTTTCAAAATTGCACGTATTGCATCATCTACGTAAATAAAATCTCTAATTACAGATCCATCTCCATAGACAGAAATTGTTTCTCCCATAAGTGCTTTATATGTGAATGTAGTTACTGCACCCAGTATACCATTTGGTCGCTGATATGGCCCATATGGATTTGCCAAACGGACTACACGGTAATCCAACCCATACATATAGTAATAAAGATATAATAACTTCTCTATTGCCACCTTTTGAAGCCCATAAGAACTGATTGGATACGTATCCATATTCTCCTTTAACGGACAATTTTCTTCCTTTCCATAAACCGTGCCGCCCGATGATATGAATATAACCTTAGAAACTTTATTGCTCACACATGCTTCAAGCAACTTTGAAGTCATTACAACATTAGCCATAAGCTCATCTGGTATTTTTTTATTAGATGTAGTTGGTACAGTCGTACTAACCAAATGGTAAACAATATCTTGACCTGCTACTAGTAGGTTAAAATCAGTTTCTAGCCCAAATCCAGACTCTTTTATGCTGACGTTAGGAAACTTCATATCTTCAATAATCTTAAAATATAATCGACTTACGTCTATAAGTGTGATATGATCATCTTCATTTTTAGCTAATTGAATAGTTAAATTTGTACCTATAAAACCTGCTGCACCGAGCAATACTATATTCATCCAATTTTCCTTCCTCTTTAATATATCAATTTACTTAGATTAGTCATAAAGAAGTCTCTCAAAACCCCTCAATATGGAACTTTCTTCTCAACATACGTTTACCACTTATTTATCATCAATCTGTTAACGAATCTTAAAATACTTATCATTCCACTATCAATCTCTCTCGAAAACATCCCGAGTGTATACTTTATCCTTCACATCATCCAATATGGAATCATACCGATTCGCGATAATGGCATCACACTTCTTCTTAAACACATCTATATCATTAACTACTAAACTACCAAAGAACGTATCTCCGTCCTTTAGAGACGGCTCATAGATAACCACAGTCGCACCCTTTGCCTTAATACGCTTCATAACACCTTGGATACTACTCTGTCGAAAGTTATCAGAATTTGCCTTCATGGTCAGACGGTATACACCAACAGTTACTTTCTTCTCAATACTTCTGTCGTATACATTGTCAGCACCATAGCTATAGTATCCAGCCATCTGTAGAACTCGATCAGCGATAAAATCCTTTCGTGTTCGGTTCGCAACAACAATTGCTTCAATGAGGTTTTCCGGCACATCTTGGTAGTTTGCAAGAAGCTGCTTCGTGTCTTTTGGCAGACAATATCCGCCATAGCCAAAGGATGGGTTATTGTAATGGTTACCAACACGTGGGTCCAAGCAAACACCATCAATAATCTGCTTAGTATTCAGACCCTTCATTTCTGCATACGTGTCTAATTCATTGAAGAAACTCACACGCAGTGCAAGATATGTGTTGGCAAACAACTTCACAGCCTCTGCCTCAGTAAAACCCATAAACAGCGTTTTCACATTCTTTTTAATTGCACCCTCCTGCAAGAGGCCTGCGAATATATGTGCAGCCTCTAGCAAACGATCATCCTCCATATCGGTTCCAACAATAATACGAGAAGGGTACAGATTGTCAAGCAGGGCATGACCTTCACGTAAAAATTCCGGGCTAAAGATAATATTCTTACTACCTGTTTTTTCTCGAATGCTTGATGTGTATCCTACCGGTATTGTTGATTTAATTACCATGATAGCATCCGGATTGTATTTCATTACCAATTTGATTACATCTTCAATCGCAGAAGTATCAAAATAATTCATATTGCTATCGTAGTTTGTCGGAACTGCTATTACTACAATATCTGCGTTGCTGTATGCTTCTTTGACATCCAGAGTTGCAGTTAAATATAATTCCTTAGTAGCAAGGTATTCTTCAATTTCTTTATCAATAACAGGAGATTTCCTCTTATTTAAAAGTTCAACCTTTTCAGGGATAATATCAATTGCATATACTTTATGGTGTTGTGCTAGCAGTATCGCAATGCTAAGGCCTACGTAACCAGTACCAGCAACTGCGATCTGAAGTTCTCTAGCCATTTCGTACCCCTCATTCCCTTGCTTGTTCACAGCAGAACTTATTTATCAATCTCACAAATCGAATTCATGATATTTCTATTCATATGTGCACTTCTATCCATTTTTGTGATACACTTTTTAAATATATTAACTCATCCCTGAACTTTATCTACAATCTCCAGAGCCAC
The DNA here is from genome assembly GCA_023398495.1 of Bacillota bacterium. GTDB lineage: Bacteria > Bacillota > Clostridia > Acetivibrionales > Acetivibrionaceae > Acetivibrio. Next base: position 47,961 of record JAEWSG010000220.1, on the reverse strand, counting down.
ACTAATCAATCTGACATCACCCATGATCTCTATCTCAATCAGTGCTTCCCTCTTATGCCTGTTCAGCTTTTTCACAACACTTTCCTTACCCTTTAAGGGTCCGGAAGATATATGTATTTTATCTCCTTCAATAATCCCATAAGAGGTCTCAATACAATGATCGTTATTGCTTAAATTGAGCAGCATTTGCCTTTCGGCTTCCTTCATCGCTATTTCTGAATCCGAGTATTTCAATAAATTTATAATATCACTAAGCTTGTATATCAAAGGATTTATTACTTTTATAAATTCCTGGCCGGATAATATAGATTCAATAAACACATAGCCTGGAAACAAGTGCCTTAGCTCTTTTTTCTCTTCTCTTGACCGCCTGAAAAGTATTTCTTGCAGCGGAATAAAGGGTATACCTGCCTCTGCGTTTAGTTGTTTCTTTAAATATTGCTCAACCTTTCGTTCTTTACCTGCTTTTACAAAAAGTACGTACCAATACATAAATCTTATCCCCTTCATAAACTTCATATAGCAAATGCATAGCTTCGCCCACTCACTTATCACAACCGATAAGCTACAATAAACCTCATTGTATGTTCCCTATTGACAGATAACGTGCCCCACCAACGATTAAAAGTCAATAAGTGCCTCTAAGCTAAAATAATGAATCTAACCCATAGCTATCAACTACTTATACTTGTAGCTGTAATAGCTTCCTCTACCGGTACTCAGTTTTGTAAGAATCGCACCTATGATGTTGGAATTAACACTTTCAAGAGCCTTTTTAGCCCTCTTTGCTATGTCAATTCTTGTTTGACTGCTGGCACAAACCAGCAATACTCCGTCAGCGATGCCGGAAAGAATAGCAGCATCAGTAACCTGCCCTACAGGAGGTGTATCGATTATTATTACTTCGTATTCATTTTTAAGATTATCAAGTAATTGATGCATCCTGTTTGAACTAAGAAGTTCTGCAGGATTAGGCGGAATAGGACCACTAGGAATAATATCAAGGTTAGATATGCCTTCTATTTTTGCTGGTTTCACCTTATTGTTTCCCTTATCGCTTGAAAGCATATTGGTAACACCTTCAGCGTTTTTTATTCCAAAATAGAGATGAACCTTTGGCTTTCTTAAATCTGTATCTATAACGAGGACTTTCTTGCCTGATTTTGCTATTGCCACAGCCATATTTACAGCTGTTACAGTTTTACCGTCACCAAGTGTCGGGCTTGTTACCACAATAGTTTTTAATTCTTTATCTACGCTGGTGTAATGCAAATTCGTGCGAATCTCTCTGAAGGCCTCAGAAGCTGGAGCCTTAGGATCATTTTTTGTAATAAGATTTTTAAGATAATCCTGTTCAAGCTGTTTTTGGTCTTTCTTTTTATTTTTGCCCCTCTTGCCGCCCTCAAATTTAGGCACAACACCGATGACGTTCAAGCTCAACTGCTTTTCAACCTGTTCAGGCTTTTTAAAGGTATAATCAATCATTTCCAGTAAATATATTAACCCTGCACCCAACATCAAACCAACAATTCCAGCTAGTGCAAGATTTTTCTTTTTATTCGGGCTGACAGGCGCTTTTGGTACCTTTGCGGTGTCAATAATCTTTACGTTCTTTACCTGAATAATGTCTGTCGCCATTTGCTTTATTACCACAGCAAGCTCGTTTACCACATTGGCAGCCAACTCCGGGTCTGTATCTTCATAGCTTATGCTGAAGATTCTTGAATCCTTCACTGTCTGAACATTAACACTGCCCTTAAACTTATCAATATCTACACCCAACTTTTTCTGGATACTTTCAGCAACAAGATTGGATTTTAATAATTCCCTGTAATCTGTTACAAGCTGGTTATTAAGCTGAATATCGGCAAAACTCAAGCTTGCAAGCTTATCTGATTCCTTTCCAAGAAAAAGTGTTGTATTCGCTTTATATATAGGTTTTAAATAGAATTCAGTAACTACATAAGATGTACCAACGGCCAAAACAAAGCATATTGCTATTAGATACCATTTTCTTAGAACTGTAAAAAAAATCTCCCTTAAGTCAATCTCAACAAAATCATTTTTTTCCATGCCCCTAATCCCCTTTTCTATTTATTAAACTTCTGACAACAAATATGAATACTCATAAAAGAGCTCTTTTGCACGCTCATAGTCCCCACCAAGTGTGCTACGTAAATAAGCTTTCAGCTGCGAAGTCTCTTCATCATCCAGGCCATCTGACAATAGCCCTTGAATATAACCGATATTCACCGATGAATATATCCTTCTAAAGTCAGCCAAATCATCAGAATCTATCTCATCTCTATGCTCTTCTATTTTTCTATCTACCCAGCTACCGGAACTACTTTTCTTTGTCTTGGCCGGAGTTGGTTCAACCTCCACACTCAAAGTTGCAACAGGTTCTGGTGTCGTCCCTTCAACCTTGCTTTCTTCGTTCTTAGGTGTAACAGTCGGGCTTGAAAGCACTATTGAAACATCTGACGTATAATAAGGAGTCACCGAAGTTGAAGGTGTTGCATTCAAAACATTATCAGAGGTACTTTGAGTATTTATTGCTTTCGGTGTTTTTACAGCAGTTGTCTTTGGTTTTGGTGTTCCTCTCCCTGGAATATCTATTACCAAGCTGTCCGAATCCTTATTCATCAGGACAGGTACCAAAAACCCTGCAATTGCAGTTAGTATAATAACAAGGATTACAATAATCCCTTTTTTCATCGCATTACTCCTTTAACCCAAGAACTATATTAAATTATTTGCATAATGTTGTCAATTCAAAAAGTGTAATTTTTACACATTTACACGTAATTTTTTCAGCAATCCTGTTATTATGAAGTGTTTTTTTACTTTATTCATTTTCAAAACGTCTTTATTATCAAGGATTTGCTGAGTATTATAATGAATTATTCTTTCTGCGTTTTCAGTTCCACATATTTTGGATATTTTTTCCTCAACATCCCATACATTTGACAGCACCCTATCCTCTCCATGAGAATCTGATGCCACAAAATGCACCATCCCTCTTCTAAGGAGGTCATATGCTGCCTTTTTTGCTCTTTTACCATGAAAGCCTGAAATACTTTCCGAATTGATCTGCAGTAATATTCCTTTGTCAACAAATTCGCTCAATAGCTTGCTTTTTATGAAACCGGAAGAATATCTTTCAGGATGTGCTATAATTGGTGTCAAACCTTCGAGCTGAAGCTCAAAGAGTAGGTCTGACACATATCTGGAAATAGTCCCAAACGAAAACTCAATAAGTATGTACTTTGAATCATTCAGCGTAAGAATTTCATTTCCTCGTATTTTTTCTATAATATCACGGGAGGCAAAGACCTCCATGCCATGATACAGTTTCAAGTCAAGCTTTTCTTTATCGAGTTCGGCCTGAAGGAGCTGTACCTTTTCCTTCACTTCTCCGGCCTCAGGCATGTAGCTGTCGTCAATTATGTAATGTGGTGTTGCAATTATACTTCTGACACCCTTTTGATAAAGTTTTCTACACAAGCTCAACGAATGCTCTAAATCCTTCGGGCCATCATCTATCCCGTTGAGTATATGACAATGAATATCAACCATTAAAATACATTCCCTCTGTTTCCGTAAAATTGTGTAATAACATAATTATAATGCTTTTAAGCAAAAAAAGCAAAATATAATTAAAATCAAAATATTAGGCAACTGGCTATAACCAGTTGCCTAATTTAATTATTGACTTATTCCCTATAACCTTACGTTTTGTAAAAACAACTATTTAAATTATTCTGCTGCCTGCTCTTTAGCCTGCTTTTCCATGGCCTCCAAACATTTTACAATAACCGTTGCAGCTTCAGCTCTTGTTACGCTATTTTTAGCTTTGAAGGTGTTGTCAGGATATCCCTTAACAAATCCTAATTCAACAGCCTTAGCTACAAATCCTTCTGCCCAACTTGCAATATCTGCTTTATCGGTAAAGCTTAATTCTGCTTCTTCTGCTACCTCGTACAAGTATGCTTTAAGAACCATTACCACCATTTCTTCTCTGGTCACCTTGTTTGCAGGTCTGAATGAATTATCCTCATAACCTACCAATATATTTTTCTCAACAGCAGTCTGTACGTATCCTGCAGCCCATGAACCAATATCCTTAGTATCTATAAATTTAAGATCAGGAGTTTCTGCTGGCTTAAGTCCGATGGATTTAACAATTACTACAGCCATTTCTGCTCTTGTAATCTGTGCATCTGGTTTAACAGTACCATCAGGATATCCTTCTATTACCTTCATTGCTACCAGTTGAAGGATGTTGTCCTTTCCCCAGTGTGTATCAGCAAGGTCAGTGAAAGGATTAGCAGCAGGTACTTCAGTTGTAACAGGTTCAGTAACAGCTGGTGTTGGTGTAGGTCTTGGTGTGGATGCTGTTCCACCACCACCAGTTCCACCACCTGGCGTTCCGGAACCTGGTGTAGTAGCAACCAGAGTATCGCCGAAACCTAACTTTTCATCTACTAAAAACTTCTTAAAGCCAAATATCTGCTCATTTGAGTGTGAATTTATTATTGCTTCTGCTTCAGCAACAAATTTGTCAAAGGAATTGATTCCTCTGTTGGTTAATGACTCAACAGATTGTATCATTACATCTAGCTGAGCTTTCAAAGTAGAATTTCCTTCAACCCTTATGTCTATCTTATTCTTATTGGTTGCGTCATTAAAGAAAGTATCTCCTGTGAAAGTCTCAAGTACATCAATAACCTTTACGAACAAACGGAAACCTCTGTCATCTGTATAATCTCCGGTAAATTCAAAATTAATTCTTCTGAATATATCAATAAAAGCGTCCGTTTTATACTTCTTCTTATCAAGCTTGATTGTTCTTATTGCTTTTTCAACTTTATCCTTGTGATTGCGAGGATATTGAGCGTATGCTTTCAAAGCTTCTGTAATATCTTTTTCTGTCATTGTAAAGCCTAGAATATCCTGAGCAGTATTTACATAACTCAGATAATTTTCACTTGTAACTTTTACAAGTACCTCGTCTACAAATTGTTTTCTTTTTGCATCTTCAAGCTCAATCACTTCAAGAATAACCTTTTGGAATGCACTAATTGATGTATAGTCTTTCTCAGGTACAGGTAATGTACCTGCATATCCTATTTTCTCTTCTTTTAAGAAATTTTTAAAATTATATATTTCAATATTAGGATGAGCATTTACCACACCCTCAACATAATTTACAAAACCATCAAAAGTAGTTATTCCTCTATTTTTTAAGGATTGAACCAATTTGATAAGATCATCAAGTTCAGACGCAAGACGCGGATTCTCTATTTTTATATCCAACTTGTATTTGTCTGCTGATGCATCATAAAAAGCATCCTTGCCAGTTATTAAATTCAAAGTATCAAATATATATAAGAACAATCTGATACCTTCGTTATCATAGTAATCTCCTGTCACTTCAAAGTTTATAATAGAAGCTATTCCCCAGAATTTACTCAGATCATATTTCTTACCTATATTCGGCAGATTAAAAGACTTTATACTTGCAAGAACTTTTTTCTTGTATGTATCCGGATAATTCACATAAGCCTTAAGTGCTGCTGTAATATCTTCGTCATTCATATCAAGCTTCAGAATATTACGAGTATCATCTACATATTCTGCATAATTTCCGGTGTTCAATTTCTCAAGTACATCTTTTACAAAACTTGATCTTACACTCTTTTCAAGATCAATTGCCTTAAGAATAACCTTTTGTAACGGATCAATGTCTTCTCCCATACCATTCGATACATTGGCAAACATTCCTAATGACAGTATGGTACATAAAACCAAGCAAATAATTTTACGTATGAGTGTTAATGAATTTTTTCTCACTTAAATTCCCCCCTAGGTATAATACAAAATAAAATATAATAATACGCTACCACACCTAAAAAATAGTGGCAGCACATTACTTTCAGCATAAACTGTACCGATTAAGTTCATTGTGCAGATAATATAAGTAGATCATACGAAGTCTAGAAACAGTATAAATTGTAAAAAAACATATACATCCATACCATGTATAGTGTTTTCAATAAACGACTAATAACATAGTAGCACAATTCATAATCTATTTCAATAGAATTTGACATATGTTTATATAATTTTAGGTCCTAATTTAACACCCCCTATAAGGTGATAATGCAAGTGAAATACCGTCTGTCCGGCTCCTTCACCGCAATTTGTTATGAGCCGGAAGCCATTTTCGGCCATCCCCAGCTCTTCCGCAATCTTCTTTGCCGCCAGATGAATGTCCGCCACTATATCTGCGTTCTGTCCGTCAAGCTCCAATACATTTCTGACATGCACCTTAGGAATTATCAGAACGTGCACCGGTGCCACAGGATTGATATCCTTGAAGGCCAGCACCTTATCATCTTCATAAACAATTGTTGAAGGTATTTCCCCTTTTACAATTTTGCAGAATATACAGTTCTCCACATCTTGTCACCCTTTCTCTTTTGTCAATGTCCATCACGATTTTATCTGAGCTTCAATAACCTTTACCGAATACTCCAATGCCTCATCAAGCTTAGTCAGGTCCTTTCCTCCGGCTTGAGCCATATCCGGCCTTCCACCGCCACCACCACCGGCGATTTTTGCTGTTTCCTTTATTATATTCCCCGAATGTATGCCCTTTGAAACAACATCTTTTGTAGCCATTACCACAAAGCTTACTTTACCTTCATATCCGCTTCCGAGCACCACTACTCCCGAGCCCATTTTATTTCTTATTGTATCCCCGGTATTCCTTAAGGCTTCCATATCGAGTTGGTCAAATCTTGCCTTTACAACCTTTATACCCTTAACTTCAACAGCCTCTGAAAGCACCTCCTCAAGGGAACCACTCACCAACTTGCTTCTGAGTTGTTCAATTTCCTTCTGGGCATTCTTTAATTCCAGCACCAGAGCTTCTATCCTCTTTACACTGTCCTGAGGCGAACTTTTCAGGGCAGAAGAAACATCAGCTACTAATTTTTCTCTTTCCTGCAAATAATCAAGTGCAGCTTCACCTGTCAAGGCTTCAATTCTTCTGACACCTGCTGCTACTCCACTTTCACTTACAATCTTTATAAACCCTGCCTGTGAAGTTGAATCAAGGTGAGTTCCTCCACAGAGCTCCATACTGTAATCGGCTATCTTTACAACCCTTACAATATTTCCGTATTTCTCACCGAAGAGTGCTGTAGCACCCATTTTCTTAGCTTCGTCAATAGCCATTTCCCTTACATCCACCGAGAGACTTTCAAGTATCTTTTCGTTTACCTCATTCTCTACTTTCGCAAGCTCTTCGGGTGTCATTGCTGAAAAATGTGCGAAGTCAAATCTTAACCTGCCGGGCTCAACCAACGAACCAGCCTGTTGAACATGGGTACCAAGTACATTTCTCAACGCTTTTTGAAGCAGATGCGTGGTGGTATGATTACGGGCAATAGACCTTCTTCTTTTCACATCTATAGCTGCTTTTACAGCCTCACCCGTCGAAATAGTTCCCTTTTCAACCACACCTATATGAAGATATTTTCCATCTTCTAGCTTTTTACAGTCTTCAACTTTTATCCTTGCATTCTTTGCTTCAATGTAACCCTCATCGCCTACCTGACCACCACTTGCTGCATAAAAAGGTGTCTTGTCAAGTATAACTGTGACCATATCACCTTCTTTGGCAGTTTTGACAACTTCGTCATTACTTATTATATACATAATTTTAGTTTCTGTTACATTTTCCAAATAGCCTACGAAGTTTGTCCTAACATTTCTGTCCAGGCTTGAATAAATATCCTCTGCCCATGCCGAGCTTTGCTTGCTCTGATAGTCTTCCTTTGAAATATTGCTGTGCTCTCGCATCTTTGCCTTAAAACCGTCTTCATCAACAGACAAACCGTATTCTTCAGCTATTTCACGGGTAAGGTCAATAGGGAAGCCATAAGTCTCATGCAATTTAAACGCCATCTCACCTGTCATTACGCTGACCTTTTGAGCCTTTGTCTCTTCTATATATTTATTCAATATGACTAACCCCTGGTCAATGGTCAGCTCGAATTTCTCTTCTTCAATCCTTATTACTTTACTGATGTATTCTTTCTTGTCCTCTAATTCAGGATATGCTTGTTTCGATTCGTTTATTACAATCATGGAAATATCGTATAGAAAAGGCTTGTTGATGCCTAATAATTTCCCATGTCTTGCAGCTCTTCTAAGGAGCCTTCTTAGTACATATCCTCTTCCCTCATTAGATGGAATAACACCATCTGAAACCATCATTGTGGTACTTCTGATATGGTCTGTTATTACCCTTATGGAAATATCGGTTTTTTCCGACTCGCGGTACTTAACGCCTGCGGTTTTACACACATAGTCAAGTACGTTTCTGATGGTATCCACTTCAAAGAGATTATCAACCTCCTGGGATACACATGCTAATCTTTCAAGTCCCATTCCGGTATCAATGTTGGGCTTTGGAAGTTTTGAATAATTCCCCTCATCATCCCTGTTGAATTGCGTGAATACAAGGTTCCAGAATTCTATAAATCTATCGCATTCACAACCAACTTTACAATCAGGCTGTCCACAACCTCTTTCCACACCTCTATCAAAATATATCTCAGAGCACGGACCACATGGACCTGTACCATGCTCCCAGAAGTTATCCTTCTTGCCCATTCTGACTATTTTCTCAGCCGGAATTCCTACATCTTTGTTCCATATTTCAAAAGCTTCATCATCTTCTTCATATACTGTAACCCAGAGCTTGTCCACAGGCATCTTGAGATCTTCGGTAACAAATTCCCATGCCCACGGAATAGCTTCCTTCTTGAAATAGTCCCCAAATGAGAAGTTGCCCAGCATTTCAAAAAATGTACCGTGTCTTGCCGTCTTACCTACATTTTCAATATCAGGAGTTCTGATACATTTCTGACAGGTTGCTACTCTCCTGCTAGGAGGCTCTTCCTTTCCCGTGAAGTATGGCTTCAAAGGTGCCATGCCTGAGTTTATCAATAAAAGGCTGGGATCATTCTGCGGCACAAGCGGAAAACTTGGAAGTCTTAAGTGCCCCTTACCTTCAAAAAACTTGAGATATCTTTCTCTTAACTCATTCAATCCTAATTTCTGCATTTTATTCTTCCTCTCTTTGAAACTGTATAAATTTAAAAACTCTCTCCCTTGCTGATATTATCGGGCGAGAGTTTCCCTTAAAGTCTCTATAATATATTAGTAAAATTATATAAAAGTATTATTTTAGTGTCAAGGATTTTGAAGTTCATATGGAAGTCATACAATTCCTTTGGTGATATTGTTATTTTGTAAATATATTGACTATTTATTAGTTAAATGTAGTATAATATTATTTGTTAATAAATGATATCTTATTAATTTGAAAGGGGATTATTATGGAGCAGGTTTTAAATCAAATACTTACAGAATTAAAGGAGCTTAATAATAGAGTAGGCAACCTTGAAAAAAATCAAGATCAGCTTGCAAAAAATCAAGAGGAGTTCGCTAAAAAACAAGAGGAGTTTGCAGAAGGTCAAGCACGACTAGAAAAAAAATTAGATGCAGTATATGATCAAACGGCTGATTTGACAGAGTTTCGGACTGAAACCAGACAAAATTTGAATACTATAAGTGACAATATTCGTTTTCTTCTTCATAAAGAAATGGAAACAGAGAAAGAAATATTTTTGTTAAAAGAGAGAAAGGCTTCCACACTATAGATTTTATATATGGCAATTAATAATATACCTTAAACCGGAAATTTATCCAAATAATCTATTGGAAAAGATTCTCATCACAGCTGACACATAACATCTGTGTTTGCCTCTTTAGCAACAGATTCTTGTTTTATACTCGAGTAATTATGCCTTGATGCTGGACACTTGAAGGAGAAGGTTTCAACGGGTTTGGGGTTACCAGCTCCCTCATCAGCACACTTGTTTTCCTCTCCTTCCACTAATTTCTTTACAAGTTCCTTCTTAACTTCTTCTGATGGTACTTCCCTTTCGACTAACTCTATAATTTAATCATTAATAAAATCCCAATGAGGCTCCTTATTAATTCGATCCAAGAACGATTTGCCACTTATTAAATATCGGTCATTATCCACCCAGACATTATTATTGTATTCCAAAATAGACTTCAAAATTGGAGACATCAAACCAACACTCGTGTACTCCAACCCAAAAAATCTTGGATTCTCAAAACCAACTTCATCTAGCTCACCAATTTCATAAAATACTCCCTCACGTCCATATTCGTCAATAGCCACATACTCTTTTCCGTGTTTTACATAATAATTACATCTATCCCCGAAAGAAGCGTTTACTTGACCATAATTTTTCATTACTTTTTCAAAAATTCTAGTATCAAAGTCCTTTTCCGTTATTAATAATAATAATTTCACTTAAATATCTCCCCCAAATCTGAAAGAATGTTATCAACTAAATTGTCGATACTATCAGTCGATACATTTCCTGATTTTGTAATCTCTCGTATGACATTTTTGCTATGTTGGTCTGGATGCACACCTATAACTCTTCTCCCTGGAAAATGCTGTCCAGTAGCAGTAAGTTGCCCATTTAGTCCCCGTGCATTATCCTTTTTTACTTGGATAATTGTTCCATCATTCAAAACTATATCTAATTCTCTATCAAGTCCATTTATGACCGACGGTTCTAGTGTTTCTACATGCTTCACTGAACCTGGATACTTTGCTTCAATTCTATTAGCTATATCTGCTACATATTTATCTTTACCAGTAAAAGTCCTAGGGTTTCCACCAACTCCCCCATCACAACACTTGTTTTTCTCTTCTTCCACTAATTTCTTTACAAGTTCCTTCTTAACTTCTTCTGATACGTCTGGTACTTCCCTTTCGACTAACTCTATAATTTCAGATTTCTTTGCCTTAACCGCATCAACAAAACTCTTCTCACCCATCTCCCTTCACCTCTTTATACTGATGATAAATTATACTAAAATTCCACTTTAAACTCAACCCACAATAATTCTTGTAGATTCTTGTAACAATCCGGTCTAACTCTATCGCTTGACGAAATATTTATATTTATAGCACATATTATAAAATATTACACAGAGGGGTGTCAACGCCTTTTATGGAATTGTTTTCCGTACTTCCCAGTTTTCTTTCGGATACAATTGCAAACCAGCCTTCTCCCAATTTATCTCGACTATTGTTTTTGAAATCATCAAATTATGTTTGTACGTCAAACATCACACTATCGACTCGATTGTCCTTTTGCCTATGACTTTTATCATGGCAGCTATCGGAACTGATACAAGCATGCCGATAATGCCGAAAAATTCTCCTCCTATCAGCACAGCAAGTATTGTTGTGACAGGATGCAGACCAAGTCTCCCCTCAATAATCTTAGGTGATATAAACCCGTTATCCAGTTGCTGGATAATAACAAAAACTATAATGGTCCAAACGGCTTTTATTGGTGATTCGATTAGTGCAACTGCCACTGCCGGGATTGCACCGATAAAGGGACCGAAATAAGGAATAATATTTGCAACTCCCCCTATCATTCCAAGGATTATCGGGTACTTTACACCTACAATCAGCAGCCCTATCACTTCCAATGTGCCGACTATCAAGGCTGTTAGCAATTGGCCCTGAATAAAATTCGAAAGCACGCCATTGATTTCTCTGCATGTTCCGATTATTCCATTTCTCCACTTCTTCGGCACCAGAGACAGCGAAACGTTTTTGAAGTATTCGGCATCCTTCAGAATATAATATGCTATAATCATTGCCAGAACCATATCCAGCATGGTACTGACGATTTTCACCAGCCCGGAAAGTGTGTTTTTAAGTGTTTCAACTAAGATATTCTCAGCCATTTGCACACCATTGTTTATCTCTCTGAATATAGTATTTTTTATGTCGTCGGGCCATTTGCTGCTCGATATTATACTGACCATCCCGTTGAAGTTGTCCCTGTATTGCGTAGTCACTCCAGGAAGTACATTGATAAATTCTCTGGTATTGTTTATAAGCTCTGGAATTACAAAAATCGTAAGCAAGGTCAGTATACTCCCGAAAATCAGATATATCAGAACTATACCGACAGGCCTCTTTATCTTTTTCTCTTCAAGTTTTATGACAATGGGCTGCAATATGTACGCTATCACCATAGCCATAATAAAAGGTATGAACACCTTTGTGATCTTTCCCCGGTAAAAATATATAAATATTATTACAACCGCCAGAATAACCGACAAGAGCGAATAAAATACGGTTTTTTTTCTTAAGCTCATCCCGCCACCCCCTTTCCAAGGTACCGCTATAATTTGCTAAAGACTGGATTTCTCCAGTCTTTATGAGGATTTGAAAGTATTTACTTTTCTCTTTCGCGTATCGAAAGAATATTTATCTTAATAAGCTAATTACATCACCAATAATTGATCCGGATTTTCTCATCAGGTCCATACTCCTGCGTCTCATCCTTTTTCTTGATCTGCTGCTCATCGTATCGGAATTCATTGCCATTCCAACAGAAGCACCTATCACACTTCCAATTATTATTCCTTTTGCAAAGCCGTTATTTCTCATTGTCTCACCCCTTTCCAATTTATATGGATTTATTTATGATTAATTACCTTACTGTTTGCCTTCAATGATGTTTTTTAGTCCGCCGCCTGTTCCCATCATTTCTTCAACCGCTTCCTTGTCAACAAGTATAACATCTTCCCCAAACTCGACCTTTCCAAGCAGAGGAAGCACATTTCTCCCTTTAACAATATCCTGTATCAGCCCGTCCGATATCTCGACACCTTCTATAGTGCGGTTTTTATAGTCAAATAATACATCTTTGACTATTCCCATATCCTCTCCGGCTTTAGAATACACCCTTAAACCAAGGACTTCACCCTTATCGCTGAGCTCATCGGCCTTTTTAGCTTTCCTGAAGCCTCTTACTGAGTTCAGGTCTTTTATTATAACCGCAGCTTTTCCGAGGCTTAGTATATCCTCTGCCAATACAACCTTTTTGTTCAGTTCATAGCTTTTGCACTCCAGCAAAAAAGCCAGTAACTTTTTCTGCTTAGGACAAAAAATAATGTTTTTTACAACTCCGACCTTTTTTCCGTCATCGACACATATAACCGGGAGCCCTAAAACCTCACTGTACCTTTCCACAAGACATCTCTCCGTTTACAATCAATTATATTTATGTCTACAATTATTATTTCTCTATTAATGTAAAAAAATACACAACTTTCGGTTTGACTAAAATTTCAAATTAATATAAAATTGATTCGTTGCTACATTATTGCATTATTCTTGTTTATTCTGCAAAATCCGAATAATGCAAAACATTGTTCAACTGTTTTTACAAAACACGGTGCAAAATTTATTATTTATAATAATTTTAATATTCTATGAAATATTGTGAGGCAGGTGCTATAATGAACAAAGAAAAATCATCTTTTGAAAAACTCGGAGTTAACTTACCAGCTATTTTGCTCCCCCGTAAAGGAACCGACATGTCCAAATGGTCTGTCGTTGCCTGTGACCAGTACACCTCTGAACCGGAGTACTGGAAGGAAGTAGAAAAGAATGTTGGAGACAGTCCTTCTACTCTCAAGCTTACTTTTCCCGAAGTATATCTGGAAAACGGAAAAAGTGAAGAAAGAATCGAACAAATAAACAGTTCCATGGAGAAATATCTCAAGGAAAGTATCCTTGAAACTCATGGCCCTTGCTTTATTTATGTGGACAGGAAAACTTCCCATACCGCTTCAAGAAAAGGTCTTATTATGGTTGTAGATCTTGAAAAGTATGATTATGCCCCAGGTTCCCAGACTCTAATCCGTGCCACTGAAGGAACGGTAATCGAAAGACTTCCTCCCAGGATTAAAATCAGAGAAAATGCATCTTTGGAGCTTCCTCATGTCATGCTCCTCATTGATGATCCTGAGAAGTCAGTAATTGAACCTTTGGCAACTAGAACCGAAGCCCTCGAAAAGGTTTATGATTTTGACCTGATGATGAAAGGCGGACATATTAAAGGTTATAAGGTTGATGATGAAGAAACTGTCGGTAATATATTGTCAGCCCTCGAAAAACTTGCCGATCCCGAACGTTTCAGCAATAAGTATTCCGTAGGCAAGGACAAAGGGGTGCTTTTATTTGCAGTAGGTGATGGCAATCATTCCCTTGCTTCTGCCAAAGGGCATTGGGAAATTATAAAGTGCGGGCTTTGTACTCAGGAACTCGAAAACCACCCAGCAAGATATGCACTTGTAGAAGTTGTTAATGTTCATGATGCCGGGCTTACTTTTGAGCCTATTCACAGAGTTGTTTTCAATGTCGATACCGACCATATGTTAAACAGTATGGCCAAATTCCTCGAAAGCGAAAATTGCTCCTACAGAAAAATACATTCCATGGAATCAATTGTATATGAACTTCAGGCTTTAAGGTCAAATAAAGGGACCCACGCAATGGGTTTTTGCACCAAGGAAGGCTTTGGTATAATTGAGGTATTAAATCCGTCACATAATCTTGAAGTTGGTACACTTCAATGTTTCCTTGATGATTACCTCAAAAACAACCCCGATGTGAAGGTTGATTATATCCATGGGGAAGACGTTGTCTTAAAGCTTGGTACCCAAAAAGGCAACATCGGCTTCTTTTTGCCAAAGATGAGCAAGCACGATCTCTTTAAGACAGTAATCCTCGACGGCGTGCTCCCAAGAAAGACTTTTTCCATGGGAGAGGCAGATGAGAAAAGATTTTATCTAGAGTGCAGAAAGATTGTAAAGTAAAATTCACAAAAACAAAAACAGGGAACTTCGGTTAAACTTTTATTATAACTGAAGTCTCCCTTTTTTAATGTTCCGAGCTTAACCTTATGGGGTGTATGTTATTCTTCACATTTAGTAAATGCAACGACCAGGCTGCGAAACTTAAGTTTCTGGAATATTTTTCTTCATATTTGTTATATGCACCCCCATGACACGCCATGACAATATGCCTATTGACATTTACATAAACAAGCTGATAGAATAATTAAAATTTTCAAAAAATTACTGTCAACTTTCATAATTCGGATTGCTGTCAGGCCAGGAGGTTTATCAATGGAAATAATCAAACTCAACAACTTAAGCAAGCACTTCAAAGTCCTCAACCGTCACGAAGGTTTGCTTGGAGCTGCAAAGGATCTTTTTTCAAAGGACTACAAAACAGTAAAAGCTGTTGACGGAATATCTATGAAAATAGCCGAAGGTGAAACAATTGGCTTTGTTGGGCCAAACGGTGCAGGAAAATCTACTACAATAAAGATGATGACAGGGGTATTGGAACCTTCCGGTGGCGAAATTAATATTAACGGGTTTGTACCCTATAAAGACAGAAAAAAGTACGTTCAGAACATAGGAGTGGTTTTCGGCCAAAGAACCCAGCTTTGGTGGGAGCTTCCGGTCATTGAGTCCTTTAAGATCCTGAAGGAGATATACAGGATAGACAAAAAAGTATACGATGAAAATATGGCTATATTTGACCAACTGGTCAATTTGAAATCCCTTTACACTACACCGGTAAGATTTATGTCCTTAGGCCAGAGAATGCTCTGCGATATAGCAGCATCATTTCTTCACAATCCAAAGATTATTTTCCTTGATGAGCCTACAATCGGATTGGATGTATCCATTAAAAGCAAAATTCGGGCTGTTATAAAGGGACTAAATGAGCAGAAAAATACTACCATACTTCTGACCACCCATGATATAAGTGACATTGAAGCCCTGTGTAAACGCATAATTATAATTGACAAAGGTCTGATAATATATGATGGCGAGCTGTCAAAAATCAATAAAATGTTTGGAGCATACAGGACGCTAAAAATTGACTTGGGGATGCCTGAAGAAGACCTTGAAAAAAATCTGAAAAGTGCTTTTCCATCCAAAAGTGGAATTCTCTTCGAAAAACAGGATGATGGCTGGATAAGCCTCACAATCAATCAGGATGAAGTACCGTTGACCAATGTCCTGAATTATGTAATGAGCAGCTATCCTGTCAAGGATGTAAAGATTGAAGAGATAAAAACCGAAAACATTATAAAAAAAATATATGAAGGTGAGTTAAAATGACTAAGTATTTAACCATGTGTAAAAATAGTTTAATGTGCGGGTTAATATATAGGATGCACTTCTTCCTCACTGTTTTTGGAAATATACTGTACATAATACTGACCTATTTTTTATGGACCTCAATTTATAAAAATTCTGATGGTGTTTTAAACGGCATGACCTTTGAGCAGACTTTTATCTATCTTGCAATTGCCGCTTCGATAGGCTGCTTTTTTCAGACCTATAGCGAATTTGAAATAAGCAGGAATATTTTGAGCGGTAATATAATTAAAGACCTTACAAAACCCATGGACTACCAGTTGTATAACCTTGCCGGGGCAGCGGGCTTTGCACTTAACAACCTTGTATCAATAACCATACCGTCAATGGTAGTTATCTTTATCATTGCCGGTTCATATATACCGCTAGGAATAAATCTGGCATTCTTTGTATTGTCGGTTATACTTTCATTTTTGATTGCTTTTACAATTGACTACATAATCGGACTTCTTTCCTTTTACACCGAGTCAATCTGGGGAGTTTCAAACACCAAGAATGTTATAATCCTGCTCCTTTCGGGTGCGTCCATACCTTTGAGCTTTTACCCCCAATCAATAAAGGGGATAATCGAGTTTTTGCCTTTCCAGGCCATATATAACGCTCCGCTTTCAATATTGCTTTCGATAAATATGGGAGTATCAGACTACCTGTACTATATTGCAAACCAACTATTCTGGATACTGTTTTTTATTGTTGTCAGCAGATTGTTTTTCAGAAAGGCAATAAAAGTCCTAACAGTTAATGGAGGTTAGAAAATGAAAACACTTAAGTTTTATATAAAAATATATTTTATGATCATGTCCCAGTTCATTAAAGCGCGAATGCAGTTCAGAGCCGATTTTATAATGAGCTCCATAGGTGTGGTATTCGAAAACATAATAGGCGTATTCACTCTCTGGGTTCTGTTTAAAACCATTCCAAGCCTTGAAGGTTGGGGCTATTATGAGCTTATATTTGTATATGGCTACTCCCAGCTTGCATTTATAATAGGTCATCTTTTCTTTGTTCATATCTGGAATCTGGGTTACCATTTAAGAGAAGGCAATTTTATAAAATACTACTTCAGACCACTGGATACCATGTTTTATTATATGGCCGACGACTTTGACGTTAAGGGACTAAATCAGTTTATTTTGGGCATTGTTATCCTTGTCTATTCATCAATTCACCTTGGCCTCAAATGGAGTCCTATATCACTTGGGCTGCTGATTATTACTTTGTGCGGTGCTGCACTTATTATTATATCTTTAATGATTATTGCAGGTTCCATGGGTTTTTGGGCAACAGATCCAACCGCCTTGATAAGCTTTGCTTTACGACTCCACAGCTTCGCCAAATACCCTGTTACAATATTTAATAGATTCTTCAAATTCATGTTCACATTTATATTGCCTATTGGCTTTATTGCATTTTATCCATCTCAGATATTCTTAAGACCGGGTGCTCACAGCAATCTTGCTTTTATTTCTCCGTTTATTGGCATTGTACTTTTCTTTATAGCATATATGATATGGAATAAAGGTGTTAACAGGTACTCCGGCACGGGGACATAATAAAGAATATCAATACCCTTTTACTTCTTTAATTGCTACGAAATATTTATTTTATAACAACAAAAACGCCTGTCTTCTCTTCTCTGAGAAAACAGGCGTTATACTATTCATCTGTTTATCGCAACGTAACTTACTACTTTGATTGTAGCTTCCGCTGCGATATTGTTGTTGATTAATATGGTTCTATACCCCAAACCAATGAATCCGAAATGTATGCCGTTATATTTGTGCTATCTTGAAATTCATTGCCTTTATTCGTAAAGGAGTAGTCATTAGTCTGATCAAATTGGCTCCAGTCACTCTTATTGAAGGCACTCATTACATAGGCATATTCACCACTCTTTAATATACCCGATTGGAAGCTCATTTCCATATACATATCAGTACCGGAAACCTCGTGAAAACTAATTACTACATTCTTTGTTGTCTGCTGCCTGCAATAGTTTTCATCACTTACTTTTCCTTTACTGTAATTATACACTGCCGATTCAAGATTTGCATTCTTACCGTTTTTATTTGTTTTATTTTCTTTTGTAAAATAGTACCTTACTTTTATTTTTGAAAGATCAATATCTGTTTTACCTGTATTGATAACTCTTATTCTCGAACTTATAATATTACATTTATCCTGCTTTTCCAAACTTATTATTTGCAGCTTCAAACCGGAATCATTGTTATAATCACCCGTTTTAACTGTAGCTGTAGGGTTAACCGTTTTTGAAACAGAAGCTGTAGGCTTCACAGCAGCAGTTGTTTGAACTGCGGGCGTCTTTGTTACCGGTTTTGTAGTCGGTTTGCCTTGGGTCTTTCCGGGCTTTGTTGCAGTAGGTGATGCTACCACACCATTATCTGAACTGGTTTTAGGATTGGCAGTACTTTTGTCTCCCTCTTTCCCTTGCTGCACATCAGGTTTTACTTTAGGAACTTCTGAAGTACTATTATTAGCATAAATAGCTGCCAGTAAGTCTGATATTTCTTTGGTTTTTAACTCTCCCGAAGATAAACCCACTCCGCTTTCCCTTGCTTTCTCCATCAGATAGTATTTTCCCATTGAAAGCTCTTTTTGTTCAGCGGCTTTTCTTTCTGCCGGTGTAACCTTTATAACCCTACCTTTAATATAGTCACTATTTTCATTATTTAGTTTTTTGTCAAGATTGAGCAAAAATCCCTCAAGCTCTCTCTCTTCATCACTTTTGTTTTGTGAATAGTCTTTACTTTTGTCATTTAGAGAAACTGATACAAGAACAAGGTTATTTTTATCCTCTTTAATATACCCATGTGCCTCAGACTCATCGAGTATATCTGTTATTACATCGTAGACATTCTTACCTTTAGCATCAAGCTCGCTGACAATAACTTCGCCATCAGAATTCAAAGCTTTTGTTTCTAAAACTTCAAATTCCTTATCAACTGAAAATTCAATACTTGGGTTAATGTCAACACTTACATACCCGTAAACACTGTCCTTGAACGAAACCCTGGAAAACATAAATACCAGAACAAAGACCGCAGCAATACTTGACGCAATTGAAACATATTTATAAATCGGCTTTAAAGTCTTACGTACGTCCTGAATATTGAATTTGACCTGTTGTCCGACGTACATATCCCGTGTTTTCTTTATTACTAAAAATTCACTATCCGGCGTCATAACTACTGCCTTACTACTGTGAATCTCGTATACTATTCCCAATCGAACCATGCTACCTACCCCCTTCATCGGTATACTGCAAATATTTCTGTGAAATCTGAAGATCTCCCCTCATAATCAAACATAACGCAATGATGTATTTTCTATTATTTCCAATTGTCTTGTTATGCACCCCAATCTGATTCCTGAGCTCATTTCTAGGTATACTCTTATTTTTCTTAAGCTTTTGAAACAAATGCTCATCTTCTGCCAGAGCTTTGGCTATCTTGATGCAAAGCCTCCGGGAATCTTTGTGCTTGGGAATGTTTTGTGTCAAGTCCATCATTGATATATCAAATTCTCTAAGTCTGTTAATGAAGTCTTCTATTGATTCTCTCGACTCTATATCCTCCATGCTGAAATAGGAAGAGTTCAAATAGGGTTCTTCATTAAAGTCATAATTTTCTTCAAAATATGAAAACGGATATTCCTTCTGCCTGCTGTTCTTTCTAGAAAAATCAATCAGCCTGCGCTTTATAACCTGCTCAGAAAACAAAAAGAAGTTATAGTTTTTACTAAAATCATAGCTGTCAATTGACTCGTTAAAAGCTGACATCGCAATACTGTATTCATCACTGTTCTGGACATCTATAAATTTCCCCAAAGTTTTTGAGGTCACTTTCAAAATAAACGGTATATAACTGGATATAAACTCGTTTCTTAAAGCTCTGTTCCCACCTTTAATGTTTTGTAAGGTCATTATAAATGTATTATCAGTCCGATCTTTAGTGTTTTTCTTAGCTGGCATAAATATATTGCGGACATTCAAATAAATCAAGCTCCCTTCAAGCATATTAATTCGGCAACTACTTATTATTTCATGCATATCATTTTATATTATAAACTCTAATCAGAAAATTTGGAATATAAATCTCCGTTCTTTATGGGCAGATTTGTTTACTCGGAGCATATTTTGGGCTAATATTGACAGATATAACAAATAACCCCTTTCTTCTTACGTTTGAAGAAAGAGGTCTCTAAAAGAGAAAAAGAAGTATGAGCTAAAACTTATCTTAAGGGTAGTAATAGTTTATAACTCCAATCTCATTATATTCAAACATAATATACTTTTACATAGACATTATTTTTGATTTATCACTATTTCTTTTGAAAAAGAATAATCAGGTACGACTAAAAATATAAGCTCTCAATATATTGCCCGGGAGATATCCCCTCGTATTTCTTAAAAATGCGTATAAAAGTATTTATATTGTTGCAGCCAACCAGCTTTGCAACAACACCTACCTTTGTCTTACCGTTTTTCAGATACTCTTTGGCTTTTTTAACCCTGTAAAAATTAAGATAATCCTTGAAATTTTCTCCGGTATAATATTTGAACATTGTACTCAAATAACAGGGAGACATATTAAAGTACTCCGATATATCATTAAGAGATATGTCATTGTTATAATTTCCCTTTACATAGTTAATCATTTTTTCAGCCATATCACCGTCCAGCTTGTCGTCCTTATCTTCCGTGGCCATGGCATAGTCGATTGCCATCTCATAGCTCATGATATTTCCTTCACTCCATGCGGCTTCATAAGCTTCCCTGTTCATTTTCTCTTTTATCTTCCAATGTCGGGTATGGAACTGTGCAAAATCGTTTTTGGAAATAAGTTTTCCTGCAACTTCAAACAATTTGTCAGCAGCACCAATGAGTCTTGCCGCCCTAGTAAGTTCCTCCTGGGCAAATGCAATGTCGGCAAGGCCTTCAAATACCAATAAAGCATACGTCAGGCTAACCTGCCTGCTGCTTCGGAATACCTTCAAACCTTTCAAATATAGTTCCTTAGCCGATGAATAGCATTGTTTCTGCATCTCAAGTTCTGCTATATTACGGTATAACCACATTGTTTCACCATTATCCTTGGATTTTTCCAATACACTCAAACTCTCTTGAAACAACTTGCCTGCATTGTCAAAATCTCCTTCGTACCTGGCAATCTCTCCAAGATCCTTAAGAGTTCGTGCAATCAGCGAATTGTACCCTATCTCACGAACCAGTTTAAGGCATCTTTCGTAGTAGTCTCTTGCAAAGCTATAGTTTTGCTGAGACCTTGACATCTCAGCAATATTTATCAGAGCATTTGAAATACCCTCCTTGTAGCCAAGTTTCTCACATATTTTCAGGTATTCATGAAACATTTTCATTGCTTTTCCAAATTTTCCATTACCTCTTGCAACCATTCCTAATCTAAGCAGGAATCTCGAGGTTCCCCTTGTATCCTCTAGTTCCCTGCATATCTCCAGACCTTCAACCGCACAAATTTCTGCCTTCTCATACTCACCTTGGTAATAATACACCATTGTCAGGTACTGAAGGACACAGATTATACCCTGTTTATCTTCATTAACCCTATATATCAGAAGACTTTTCTGAAGCAACTCTGATACTTTTGCAAGGTTGCCATGAATGCTTAAAGCTAAAGCCGTCATGTAAAGCACCTCAGCTTCTCCTTCTCTGTCTTGTGCTTTTCGAAACAGCTCCAAGCCATCCTTGAGAATAGCTATAACCTGTTCATGGTCACCTTTTATATTGGTCAACCGTGCAAACCATATGTATAACCTCACATTTTCCAGTTTCGGTTCCTCTTCATGTTTTTCGAGTATTCTTTTCAATCTTGTCAAGCCTTCGCTCCAATATTCCCAAGTATCCCAAAAATGACCCATGCTGTTTGTCAGCCTTAGATCTCTCTCAAAATCTCCTGTTTTGGGCACCAACTGGTCATAATTCACTTTATCCTCTTTTTCATCGTTTTTATCTGCTATCTCAAGCTCAATATAATTACCTAAAACCCTCCAGCCACCTGAGGTATCGTATGTCAAAAAACCGTTCTGCAAAAGGCAGCTTACATTTTCCTGTAAAAGCTTTGGTAAACCTCTCGTTTCACCATAAAGCCATTTAAGAAAAGCTTTAGGAATATCTTCCCAGGCTAATGTACTCTTAATCCACAGTCGGACACCTTCGGGAGATAAAGGATTTATACAGACAGTAGCATACCTTTGAACTTCAGTATAATCCAAAGCGAATACCTTCTCCGGTTCAATTGAATACGCTACACCCAGCTTGACAGGTATTCTGCTTTCTAACACCTGTCTTATAAAACTCAGTGCTTTATTATTTATATTAAGTGCATTATCTACCACTATAATTAACCCGCTTCTTTTACTTTTCTCCAACCTACTGGCTATATATCTCTCAAAATCCGGTATATCCATTTTTTCAGTATCTATAAGAAAATACTTGTCATCAGTATCTTCCGCACTTGTTTTTGCTTCAGCATTAATAAACCCCAGTTCAAAACCATATTCAACAGCTCTTTGAGCTATTTCATTTAAAAAACGTGTCCTGCCCGAGCCATGATTACCTACCACCCTGAGTATACCTCTTTTTTCGGCGGCCAGAGTGTCAAAAAAGCTCCGTACCTTCAAAAGAGCCTCTTCCCTCTCAATCAGACAGGAAAAATCACATTCTACAGATTTGTTTATATTTTGCTTTATACAGGAATTACTCATTAAAGAACTTGCTCCTTTACTGTCATTGATTAATTACCTTATGTTTAAAGTTTATCATAAATAACACTTGATTTCTACCACACCATGGTATGGGAGGGGGGTGTATAGTTTAGAATCTGTATGAAGGGAGTGCCTACTGTTTTAGTGTCAAACAACTCCATTACGTGACCTTCGCATAGATACTGTAAGCCTCGACTTAATAATTCTCGCACGCGTCTATAGGACATCCTGTCCTTAAGACGCTAAAAATGCCATCCTTGGCATTTTTGCTTCAAATTATTTAAGACTTCGGCAACAGTTTCTAAGGCTCAGGTCAAGTAATTGCGTCATTTGACACTAAAACAGGTCTTCACTTTAATTAGGTTTTTTTGCTGTTTTAATACTGTAACTTATTTAATTTAGTTTTTACGGGCTCCTACACTTTGAAAAAGCTTAGGAATACCTCACCTACCAGGTAATCCCAAGCTCTTCCATTAGTGCATCGTCACCGTAATTAGAAGTACTCTGAAAATATAACTTCGATACTGCGTACTTTATTTTTTATTTACAGGAAAATCAGGTATCATACCCAATAAGTACATTCTGAAATTTGCAAAATCAATTGAGTTTACCAGTTGGTCTCCATTTAAATCTGCTGCCTCTTTTTGAACTTTAAACTCTTTTATGGTTCCGAGGAGATACTGCCTCAACAGGGCAAAGTCTATTGAATTCACTTTTGTATCACCGTTCAAATCACCGTACAATACTTTCGGCTCAGGTGTACCAAATGGTACAGGTTCAGTTCCATAAACCTTAACAGACTTATATGTCGCAGTAACCTTTTCATTTTCTGCAAAATCCTTTAACAGTGGTTGGTAAGAATAATCATTTTTCTGGCTGAAAGAGCCTACCACATCATTTGCAATTCTTATTATAATTTCACCTGTGTCTGAGCCTGCACCTAACACACCTGCATCTTCAGTAAAGCCGATTTGGAGATATCTGTCTGCGTCTTCACTTGTTTTCGAAGGCTTAATAAATTCACCGGTTACCTTATCGCTTGATATGTGTGCAAAATCACAAGAAAACGCAGGAGATGCCACTGAATCCGCTGTAAACCAGTATTGTAACCTGACATCTGAAAGGTTGACCGGTGTTGTCCCGGCATTTTTAATTTTAAATACCGCTCTTATATCCGAAGTAGTATCTCCAAGTGTTACACACTTGTAAATGACTTTAAGTGAAGTTTTATCAATTACAGAGGTCGGTGTTGAAGTATTGTTCGGATCAGTTGTTGGAGTTGGTGTTGGAGTTACCTTTTCCGGCTCTTTACCAAACATTAATTCACCATTTACATATAACGGCACCCTTGTAGTTATAGAATATTCTTTAACCAAACCTTCTCTGCTGTAGTCATTTTTTGGATTCCAATTGCTCTTAAAATTTTGGTCCTGTGCTGCAACAAGGGCAAATTGCAATTCACGGGCAGCATATATCTGTCGCCCTGCCCAATCGAATTCGACATAATATGTACCGCCGTCATCATATTTGATGGGACCTGTACATTTTGCATTTCCATCAAAACTCTTACCGTTTTCATCATAATATACTTCCATCTGCACATCGTCAATGGACTGTCCGGCATTTATCAACTCATTGACATTAAAGTAATAACGTGCTTTCAAACCTGTCTCATAACGAGGAGGATATGCGGCTTCATTGTGAATTCTGATTGTAACCTGTGTTCTTTCGGTATTTTCCTGTTCTACTTTAGCTTCCACAAAAAATTCCAGTGGTCTGGTTTCTTTTGGCGGAAAATTCGGTACCGGCTTATGACCTTCTCCATAGTAAGTATAAAGACCTGCACAAGCACCTACAAATGCAGCATTGTAATCAATTGCAACTTCATTATAAATGTAATCTGATGTAACGTCCTTGTGGAAATCTTCCGCATCAGGTCCTCCAACAAGAGCACCCCATAAAGTATGCACCTGATCCACCGGATCATCCATACTGAGTGTTTTTGAGCCGTGAGACGCACGGTGGTGCGGATGTGATGCACCATCTGGTGCATAACCTACTATATATGCTCTTTCCATTGGGTTGTTTCCCATTATATACTCCATTTGTCCCTTTGCCCAATCGGCAAAATCGGTGCTACCGGTTTCCTTTCTGTATACAAGTGCACAAAGCTGTGCTGCAGTATTGTACCTTGCGGAACCGTAAGAATTTAACATACTGAAGCCGGCTGGAGTTTTTGCAAGGAAATTTGTATCATTTCCGCCTTTGTGGGCTACTCCGGACCAATATTCCAGATTCCATCTGAAAATATACCAATCTCTCTCGGTATTTGTTATTGGTGCAAGTTTTGCAAACACACCACCCCATACAGTATCCCAGCAGTGGGTCCAGATGTTCTGCCAGTCGTTTCCCGTGTCGATTATTATTCTTTGCATATAGCCGGTATACTTGCCGGTTGCATCGGTAGAAATAATGTGATCTATGTATTCCTCTTCTCCGGTAGCTATGTTGAGCCAAACAGCAGCCCAGGACATTTCATCATAATCATAGGAGGATTTGTAAAATCCACCCTCGTATCCTAATCCCCTGTTCTCCCTGGCAAAATCATAAAGTGCAATTGCCGTGTCAAGACACTCCTTAGCATATTCCGGTTCCTCATCTTTAAAATTAAGATAGTTGATGGCAAGCGAAGCTGCCGCACCGGCACATTGATCACTTGCAGGTGTCTCAGTTGTTGCAAAATATGCGGGTCTTTCAAAATCTTTAAGCATTTTTGAATTCTGGAGTTCTGGAGGATTCCAGTAATCATGGTCTATATCGCCTTCACCCACCTGATAGCAGAAAGCAATTACATTACCGTCAGCATCCCTGAAAGTCGATTTCAGAAAATAATCGTTAAACCACCTGAGAATGTCTCTCGCATGCTCCTCTTCACCTACATTTACATACGCATCCTTAAATTCATAAAACCCCCAGCCCACAGTAGAAGCTGCATAAGCCTGAGGAAGACCGAATTTGACATGGTCTCCGGCATCATGCATACCGCCGCTAAGATCCAGGGAACCGTTTCCATCAGGGTCAAGTATATCCTGGTATTTGTCAATAAAGCTTTGTGACAGGTTTGTCCCTCTATAGCTTTCTGTCATTGGAATCAAAGGCAGTTCCTTGTCTTCAACATGACAATCGCCACGCCATTCAAGGCGTCCCCCTGTAATACCAGGTCCACATTTATTTGCATCATAGAAATAAAGTGAAAGTTGAAGTGCTTTTGCAAAGTTGTACTCCGGTTCGGCACTAACCTTAACCGGGCTGCTTAAAGCTGAACTCATCAAGAAAATACTACCTAGAAAAGCACATAGGCTTCTCTTGAAAAATGCTTTGTAAGACATAATTTTCGCTCCCCTTATATATTAAAATTCTTCTTAACAGACTTTTTTTATTATTTCTCTATGATTATAAACAATTATATCATAACAATTGTTTATAGTATAATAGTTCGTAGTAAAGTTGAGTTTTAGTCCTGCAATTTGAACACCATATCAAAAAATTCACCTGGATAAAATTCTGGCCTGCGAAGCTGGATATTACAGCTGGCAGGCCATCATAGGGGTTATATTAATAGGTGTGGATTTGGGATTCTGAAGGAAAAATCCACAACTCATCTGCGTTGGTTATATTCAGGTTTTTATAATAAAGCTGAGTTTTCTTGCTGTCAGTACGTGCAATACACTCATCGGCATTACTGAATGTACAATTTTCAAGATATATAGTACATTTAAAAGATGTGTCACCATCCTGACGGATAGCCTTGGCAAAAACATCTCCTGTAAAATCACTTATTGTAAACGTACATGGCTGATTCAACTGAAATATATTGCCATCGGCATTATAAGCTGACCCACCCTTAACAGTAACACTACCTTCTTTCTTCACGGTCAGTGCATCTTCTCCTACATCTTCCCATACCACATTTTCAACTATGTTATCACCATAACAGTGCACTCCGTCACAACCTGGAGCTCCTATTCTTACATTTTTCAGGTTTGCACCTTTCTCAAGCTTGAAAATAGGCTTCTGGTCTTCCTCCATGTCACCGCTCCCCATACCTTTAGCTACTATTCTTACACCTTTTCCGTCATATGTGGTTCCGGCTTTAACCACTATAGTTTTGGTAATAATTATTGTCTGTGTACTTTGCTGGGTTGGTCTTAAAGTAGCTGCAGGTGTTTTCTCCGGTATAGCCTGAGTTTTTTGTGAGGTTGGAGAATTTGGTGTGGTTTCAGGCTTTAGTACGATTTCAGGTTTTAGTGTGGTTTCAGGTTTTAGTGTAATTTCAGGCTCTGGTGCGGTTTCAGGCTTTATTGTAGTTTCAGGCCCTAGCGTAGCTTTAGGCCCTAGTGAAGTTTCAGGCTTTAGCGTGGTTTCTGGCCTTTGTGATGTTTCAGGCCTTTGTGTGATTGAAGCTGTTGGTGATTCAGCTCCATTTTGGGCAAATGCAAAAATAAACGCTCCTACAGTTATTGAAATTACAAAAACTCCGATAAATTTCAAAATATTACTTTTCAACATATTCTCACTTTCTTCCATAAATAAAATTCTTATAAGACCCATGCTTATTTCTTACTTTATCTCAAAGCCTTTTTAATGTAAATATGCTGTTTCACCTTTCTGGTTTTCATTTTTTATTATGCTGTTATAAAGCTTCTTTAAATAACACTTTAAAAAAGACGCAAAAATCTGTTTTTCAATATTTTTCTTTATGCCTGTACTATTCTTACAAAATTTGATATAATATTGCCAATAATGATTTAGGGATAATGAAAAGACAACATCCTATTCTCATATTTTGATTTTTCGGGGAAGGTAAAAAACGTGAAAAGAAAACAGATTCTAGCAATTATCTTCATTGAATTATTTGTACTTGCCATAATCGCTTCTTTTATAATACCCAAAACCTCATTAAGGACAAAAATCGATGCTATTACTATGAATCTAACAAACTACAAATTTGATTATTACGTAGGTACAAATGTTGTTAAAACCGGAGACGTTGGAACAGCAAAGTATACTTTTACAGGTATACCTGCATATTACGACCTTATAGTGGCCTACGTTGATGAAGACGACGGAAACTGTACCTATTCTGTCAATATAAACAGCACTGAGGTTGCAAACTGGACAGCAGACAAAAATCCAAAAAAAGACTGTCTTTTTACCAAAACAATTGAAGACATAAAGCTATCGGACAAGGCTGAAATAACAATTCTTGGAACAAGAAACAAAGGCGAGTCAGCAAGGCTGGCATACCTTGAAATAGTATACAGTCATGGCATGAATCCAATTTCACTTACAAAATTCGGTTATGCGAATTTCGCTCAATTTGTTTATACTACAAACTTTTTCGTACTTATAGCTACATTGCTTGTATTTTTTGTTCTGAACATTACTGCCTTTACGTTATTTAAGGCCAAAAAACGTTTGCCGGTCTCCGGTAAATCGATTGGTTCTGAAGAATCGGTTGTGTCGGGTGAATTGGTTGGCCCCGAAGAATCTGTTGTATCAGGTGAATTAATTGGCTCTGAAAAATCTGTTGTATCAGGTGAATTGGTTGGCTCTGAAAAATCAGTTCTGTCCGGAGAGGGTGAAAGTCAAGGTGAGCTGCCACTAATTGAACAAATGACCAAATACATTGACAACAATTTCACCGACAGCAATTTCACAGTCCAGCAGATGGCAGACCACTTCAATCTGTCGCTGAACTATCTGAGCAGTTTTTTTAAAGAACAAACCGGTCAAAACGTCGTTTACTATTTGACCAATCTACGGGTTGAAAAAGCTAAGTCTCTTCTTAGCTCAAGTGATATGCCTGTTAAAGATGTTGCAGAAAACTCGGGGTATTATAATGTCTCAAGTTTTATAAGGCGATTTAAACAAATCACCGGGTACACTCCCGGTGAGTACAGAACGAATAATAATTCCGCTCAAGATTAGAAGGAACAATATCTTCTAAAAAGTTTGTTAAAAAGCAAACTTTTTAGAAGAATTGTATAAACACTAAGATTTTATAAACACTTTAGATTTCTATACCGGCTTAATAACCGTAGTAGCCGCCATAACCCGGGAAACCGTAACCAGGAAAACCGTAGCCCGGGTAGCCATATCCTCCAGGATAACCGTAAAAACGTCTTCTTCTAATCAATTCTCTCAGAAGAAGGATACCAGCCAAATCCCTTAAAACACGTCTTCCTCCAAAACCCAATTGCCTTTTTGCTTCCTTTATATCACCTACAACTGCTTTTTGTGCTTCACCTGCTGCTGCTTTTTGGGCTTCACCTTCAACTACTTTTTCTACTTCACCTTCAACATTATTGCATATATTTTCACAGATCTCATCTATCTGCTCCTTTGTAAGAGTGTTCATAACACCATATTCCGTCTCGATCATATCACAGTATTGCTGAACTAGCGGATTAACAATTTCATATGTTTTAGGGTACATATTCTCAAGTTCATCCTGAGGCATTGTCATCATTGGCATATTCTGCTGCGGTGCCTGCATATATGGGCAGAATTGCTGCGGCATTGCTGTCATAGGGCTGTGTTGTGGCATTGCTGTCATAGGGCTGTGTTGTGGCATTACCTCCATTGGGCTGTGTTGTGGCATTACCGTCATCGGCTTTTGTTTTGGTGCAGACATCATATTCTCATAGGGCATGAGATTTGAATTATCCTTTATTGGATTGTTATTAACCCTCATCACTATTCTCCTAACGCAAATTATTTTAATACATAATATGAATTTTGTGTAAATTATGTAACCTGCATATTATCAAAAATTTGTGCACTTTTCATTACCCCGTAATATTTGGTATAGTCAGGAAATTTTTTTGATTAAATTTTCATTTAAAATTGTTCCAATATTAATAATTCTTATCTCCTGTATATTATTTTAACTCTTATAAATTGCGGCTTAATGAGAAGAATAATAGCGGAGGTGGTTTTATAATGAATAAAAAATTCATACAGACTGCAGTTGTTACTCTTGGTTTGACCATTTTTACATTACCACTCACAGCATGCAATACAGGAACAAACAACTATATGAATCCACAGAGAACCGGTATTACAGGCAATGAAAACAATACTCAATTTGGTTCTCCTGTAAGGTTTCCCGCTAGAAACGATAGAATAAATAATAACGACACTCTGCTTGACAGCACAGACAGAACTATCGCCGGTACTCCGGCACCTGGTGCTCAGGTACCCCGCGTTCAGGCACCTGGTGTTCAGGCACCTGATACTGCTTTTGATAATAACACAAACAACATGAGGGAAAAATCGTTAACCATCAAAAGCTATGTAGAAAATTTACCTGAGGTTAAAGACGCAAACGTTGTTGTTCTTGGCAATACGGCAGTTGTTGCCTGCAACCCAAGTACAGGAACAGTCAATTCCACTGCACTAAGAGATGCTATTACTCAAAGGGTTAAGAGTTCTGACACATCTATAAAAAATGTATTAGTAACAGAATCTCCCGACATGATGGCAAACCTCGATCAAATGTTCAATAATATGACTAATAGGCCAATGAACGAAATAAGCCGTGACTTTAACCAATTAGTCAGACAGATTTCACCTACAACAACATATGGCAGATAAACCTCAAAACTCCAATGCTTGAAAACCATTGCTGTAAGTAGGGCAATTATTCTTATTAAGGAAGCGGGGCCGGTATTTTTACTGGCTTCGCTTTTTTATTTCTTAAGAAAGATTATACCTCCGCACTAGCAGTATCAATAAAATAATGGGACAAGGTACCTGTCCCTCTGTCCCTCCTGCTTGATACATCTCTGTAAAAGTCTAACAGGCAGCCTGCTGTTGTTTTCTGGGCAAGGGGAAGGGTGAATTTGGTTATGGTGTAATATCTTTTTGAATAGCTTTGAATATCTCTTAATCTCGAGTAAATTCTTATGGCATTTCTGGCATTGCATCTTATAAATTCTTCAATGCCGGTCAAATAGTACCCTCCCCGATCCACTGCAAAAATGGGCGTATTCACATAAGTTCGTTTTATAAAGTTTTCATATTGTCTGTGTTTATCCAAAAGCCTTATATTGGCATGATGAGGTACTGTCATATCCTGTACGAGATGCACCGCAGCTCCTAAATAAAACATTGATGAATTAATGTCATCACCGAACCAATATTCCTTCGCCTTCTGATAATACTCAACTGCCAAACTCATTGCGTTGCTGCTTCCAAATAATCCTTTGTTTCTGGTAGGACTATAAAAATGGTTGGAGCTTTTTAAATCTTGATCTGCCCAAACAACTCCTGCATTTAAATCAACTATATAGTCACTGAAAAAACAATGTGCATCGAAGAATTTGTCATTTTTCAATATTTCCAAAGCCTGAAAGTTAATAAATTTATGTATTTCACATTCAGTCTTAATCACTTTCTTCTTAAATGGGTTTATCATAAATAAAGCATATTTAAATGCTCTTCCATAAGCTTTCTCAATTATCCCTGCCATAGTAGCGCTCCCGAATTAATTATTTTTTTCTCTTATATACCATGGAATAAATCTCAACTTCACACTTCGCTATCTTTATATTTATCAATTTGAGCTTTTTTATTTATCTTCATCACATCCAAAAAAAAACAGCTTCATGAAGTTTTCATGAAACTTTTTTAGCTTATACTCCAAAAAAATTCGCGCTATCTTCCAAAGGATTTTATTAATCCATTTGCATAAGTAAGCACTATGGCATTGGAGTTGGAGAATTCTGAATATGAGGATTTTCTATCTCACTCTTGTTAAAGATCAACCCAAGCACATACTTAACAAAATCAGTTATGTAATTTCTGAACAATATAGCAATGCCAACAAGAACCGCAATAATTATTACTATCTCTACAGTGCTCATTCCGTCCTCTTCTTTAATAAAGCTTTTAATTAATCCCAGCATACCATACCACCTCCTCTCACCTATTCAATTCTTCTTTATATATAACAACCCCTAATGTTTCTTAATGGGATCCGTCCCATGAAATGGTTTTCTATATCCCCTGCATTGCGAAAATCGCAGGTGCTATAACAATAATCAATATTGCCAGAAACATTATCATCATCGGAAACAACATTTTAGTTGAAGCCTCTTCACCCAGCCTCATTGCTGTGCGTTTACGCATCTCCCAGCACTCAGAAGCCTGAAGTCTCAGAATTGATACCATTTCCTTGTTTCCCTTCCTGATGTTTTGTAAAATCACCGATACAAATTTGGTTATTTCCGGTATCCTGCACCTCTTTGCAAAATCCTCATAGGCAGCCATCTCTGACTTACCGGCACGTATATCGGCAACTGCAATATTGAGCTCTTCATATAAAATGCTGTCCTTTTTGTTTCCGGTAACTATTTTTTCCCATGCTCTTGACACAGTCATTCCTGCATTTATTAAAAGTGTGAGTTTGTTTAAAAAATCCGGAAAATCAAGCTGCATGGAAGTACGCCGTTTTTTTATTCTTTCATTCAATTCATTATCGCTGAGAATAGTAACAGCAATCAGCACAACCAGTGAAAAAACTCCATATCCGACATCCGGTTTGCTGCTAAGTCCGAACAAACTCAGAAAAAAGACTGTAAGCATTACATAGGCCAGCTTGTTTGCCCAATGAATATTAAGATAATAGTGAGAGTATTTTACTCCGTATATTTCAATGATCTTTGCCATCAGTTTGCGATCATATTTTGTACTGTAGCCGTATTTAACTGCATCAATAATAAACAAACCTGCCGGAATCAGCACTTTTAGCTTATATTCATCACTGTCAAGGGGTTCAATATATTCCCTATATCTTTTTGATGAAAGCAGGAGAAGCATGAGAATAAAACCTGTCACTGTAAGAAAAACAGCAAGCATAATGGGATTGATCTGCATGATTTTTGCTCCTTACACCTTTATATTCATTACTCTTTTGGAGATAAAATATGCAATAATAATTAATGCCAATGCTATAGTCATGACGAACCTGCCTCTTAAATCGTGAAAAACCGGATACATATAATCCCCGGTACTTAGGGAGAGAAATAAAATAAGCAAAACAGGCATACAGGTCAATACTTTCTGCTCAAATTTCCTTGATGCCAGGAGGGTATCTATTTCTTCCTTTACTTCAATCTTATCGCTGATAATATTTGATGAATTCTTTATGATATCAACAATGTTTCCTCCTGACCTTTTGCTGGTCTGGAATACATCAACAAAGTTTTCTATATCCTCTAGGTGAGACCTTGCTGCGAAATCTTCCAATGCCTTTTCTATTGTTTCGTTCATCTCAATCTTTCGCACAATATATTCAACTTCTTTTATTATAAACGCATTACTGTCGGGATAGATTATGGTAAGATCTTTTAAGACTTCCTTGAAGGAGGATTCTACAGATTTGCCGGCCGAAAGCGAAGATGACAGGGAATAGAGCATGTCTTTAAATTGCAGGTTAAGTTCATTCTTCCTTTTTTCTATTATCTCCTTATTTCTAATCTTCGGGTACAACAAAGCAGCAAAGGAGACTACCAGCGAAATAATAACGCTCTGATAAAATATAAATGCCGCGAGGTATATCACACACGCCGCCGCTAATGTGTACATGACACGCTCTTTCAAGCTCATAGCATACACCTCGTAGTCGGGCAGATTATTTATTTTTTCCTGAGCAGCCTGTAGTTTTTCCTGAGTATTTATCATCCGGCAACTCCTCACTTTACACTTTATCCTGTATTCCTGCCATTTTGAATTTCAGTTTGTTAACCATTTCGTTATCGGTTCTTTTTAAGGCACCGATTACTCTTTTGTCATTCGTTTCGCCCTCTTCAACGAATTCATATAAAGTGTTAAGCTGTATATTACCCTCTCTGTACCCGACAATTTCCGATATTTCCAACACTTTTCTTGTTTTATCTCTGATTCTTCCTAAATGTATTATTATATCAATTGCCGATGCAATTTGCTGCCTTATAGCTTCAAGCGGCATTAATGCTCCACTGAGTACCATAGTTTCAAGTCTTGAAAGCATATCTCTGCTTGAGTTTGCATGCCCGGTTGAGAGCGAGCCGTCATGTCCTGTATTCATGGCCTGAAGCATATCAAGAGCTTCCGCACCTCTTACTTCACCAACAATTATTCTTTCGGGACGCATACGCAATGAAGTCTTGATAAGCTCCCTGATTGTAATCTCTCCTTTGCCTTCGGTGTTGGCGTTTCGCGTCTCCATCCTGACTATATTTTTAATACCTGTAATCTGAAGTTCTGCAGAATCCTCTATTGTTATAATTCTTTCATCTTTGGGAATAAAATTGGATAAGGCGTTTAAGAAGGTTGTTTTTCCTGAACCGGTGCCGCCACAGATAAATATATTGTACTTTGCCCTCACCATTCTCTCTAATACTTCTGACGTTTCATCAGTTAGCGAGCCAAAGTTTATAAGTCTTTCAATTGTCATAGGATTATTTGAGAATTTCCTGATTGTCATAATAGGACCGTTGAGTGCAACAGGTGCAAGCACCACATTTACACGAGAGCCGTTCTGTAATCTTGCGTCTACTATAGGCGTGGATTCATTTACGCTTCTGTTTACTTTAGAAACTATTGACTGGATAACGTCTTCAAGCTTTTCGCTGCTTTCAAACCTAACGTCAAGCTTTTGTGTCCTGCCATCCTTCTCAATAAATATATCCTCTGCCCCGTTGACCATAATTTCCGTTACAGACTCATCATCAATAATAGGTTGGAGTACATCTAAGCGTCTCATAGAATTGAAAACCGCTTCACTGATTTCCAGCTTCTCAGAAACTGTCAGATAAATTTGTTTGGACTTTTCAAAAACGATAGCAGTAATTAATTCCTTGATTTCATCATCAGATATGTCTTTTCCAAGATCCACACTTTCACTGACAGTTTTCTTAACCTCACTGATAAGGCTTGTCTTATCAACTATGCCCATTAATATACCTCCCGGAGCCAAAGCTGTAAGCAAAACTTCATGCTATTTATATCTTTCAATAAGCTCATCTATACTTTCAGTAAAATGACCCTGAAGATCCATAAGCCTGTTATTGCCTTTTATCGCCATCATTCCCGGAACTGCCGGAATATAATATTCAATCGAGTTGCCACATACACATACCGTCTCAACTTCGAGTGCCATGTAGCTATTATACTTGTTTAGAACCAGATTAATCCTATCCGAAAAATCTATGCCTTTTCTCTCTTTTAAAATGTCCATCTCATTTGAAAACAAATCAATCTTTATATCTGATACTGCATCTTGAGGGAGTACCAACAGTATCTCATCACTTGCATCTAAGACAGCAATATTTTTGTCATCAAAACTGCTCGACATATCGACAAACACAATATCATACTGGCTCATGCTTTTAAATTCTCCAATCAGAGCTTTCAATTCTTCAGGCTTGCATTCCTGCAAGTCAAGCAAACTCTCTGGAGGGCAGAAATAATGCAGTTTGTATTCGGAATCTATACATTTTGCTGCTTCAATCTTTAGCTGAAGGTTTTTACTATTTTCTTTTATATAATACAAAACATTTGAAAGGTTCTTTCCTCTTTTACAATCACAGAACAATCCGGTAGACTGGAAATCTTCAAGATTTAAATAAAATATACCCAACCCGTTCTGAGCACAATGAATCGCACAACTTGTCGCAATGGTTGTCTTTCCGGATCCGCCAATAGGCGAATATACTGCAACTATTTTTGTGCTCTTTTCCCCTTTCACACTTATAACCTCAGCATCATCTCTTTGGGCGTAAATATTATATATGTCATTGGCAATTTTATCACCCTGCTGGTATTTATCGATAGAATAATGCTCCTTGCTTTCATTGTTTGAACGTTCTGACTCAAGCAAAATAACTGTAGTAACATTCCCTTGTGGTATTTCGTCAGAGTACAATTCAGAGCCTATTAATAAAACATCAGTTTTGTTACTCTCATTAGAAAGATATTCAATAAGATAAGTCTTATCTGTAAAAGAACAAACCTGAAATCTTTGAGAGTAATTGAGCATAAAATATCCTGCTATATTTTCAACATAAGCTTCGTCGGTGTCTGCAATAACCAGTTTCAACCTTGTCATAATAATATTTCCCCCGCAAATATAAGAATGTAAAAAACGTCATATATTAACTATATAATTATTGACGTTTACCTAAATAATAAACCTAAATAAAGAATACTTTCAGAAAATAAAACAAAAATAATGACTTTTATGTGCTTATATAATATATTATACTTTTTGTATCAAATTTTGTCAAATTCTATTAAGCAATTGTAATGCAACTAAAACCAAACCCCATATAAATCGTGAAAATGATTTTACAAGGACAAGTTGAATTTCCACTAACATTTATTAGGTTAATCAACCTTTAATACATGGGAAAGATTCAGTATAATGTTAAAGCATTCCGATGTATCACCTAAAATCTCATCTCCTGCCTTGCGGATTGAGTAAAACTTTTTTGTATTGCCAAACATAATATAGTTTTTTGTCTCATGCAGTGGATCTTTATGCTCAAAATACTTTATCTGAAAGTCCGAAAAATCCGAATACGGATGTTTGAAAGAGTATGTTCTGACCCATTGCAGTTCATCACACTGCTGAGTTTTTAAAAAGCTCACAACTTTATCATAGAGTATAAAGGGAGCATTAGATGCCTCTTTTTTAGTAACAGGTTCTTTTTCGATAGATGCTTGTTTTTCGGTAGATGCCTCTTTTTCGATAGACGTCTCTTTTTCAGTAGATGCCTCTTTTTCAACAACCGATTCTTTTTCGGTAAATTTCTCCCTTTTCTCAGGAATAACCCCTTCTACTTCATTAGCTTTGGTCAATTCTTCAAAAACATCAATCTGGCCACTTATTTCAGCCCACAGCAAGCCATTATGCTTGGACAAAAGTTCAAAAGCTTCTTGGGAAATCATACCTGCTGCCTTCAAATATCTTTTAAGAGACTCATTCATAACCTTGAACAGTTCCCTGTCCTTGTTGCTTATCACATTCCCACACCCTTCAATTAATATCTATGAAATAATATACCAGATTTTTTTTAGAAATACAATTTTCAAAATCGGATTATCTTTACAAATTAAAAAATTTACATTTTTTCTACAATATTTCTAATTATTTTCTTGCTTTTATTTATTATTGTTTTTTGATATAATTTATATTGTTATTATAATTACAAGTTTATTATGCATTCGGAGGATCGGTTCATGCAAATACTAAGTTATAAACTTGATGCATTCATACCCTTTGACAAAGATAGTATTGAGAATTTTTTAATTTTATGTGAAGACGTAATATGCAAAATGACTTCGGATGAAAAAACCATTTTCAAATTAAAAAGCGCTACCCATGAACTGTTGATCAATTCCCTTGAGCATGGTTATAGAAAAGACGCAGGGAATGTTTCGTTTTATATTAAAAGACACCTTGATAAAATAATCCTCGAAATGGCTGATGAGGGCTCAGGTTTTGACACCTCCCGACTCAGCTCGGAAAACCTTGACACTGACTTAAATTCCATTAATGGCAGAGGTTGGGGGCTTATGATAATTAAAAGGCTGTCTGATAGTATGGAAATTACCTCAAACAACCCTAAGGGCACTAAAATCACTATCTCAATATCTGTTTAGGTGCATTTTATACAACAACAGGTACTTTTGAAAAATAATAGTGTCCTGTAACAGGGTTACCGGTAGTATAGTCAAATAATACTACTGTGTTTTCATTTCCCCCGATACGGTCTTTTGTCACATCAAACGAAAACATTTCGAAATGGACCCTGTTGTAAATCTGTTTTGCCGACAGTCCTTCGAAATTCGGAATGTATTTTTGGACATTCTCACTGCTTTTTAGGAATTCGAAGCAGTTTTCCTTAAAGCTAACTTCCATATTTCTGTTTATCCCTTCCGGAAGGTTGTTTGTATTGTTCGAATGCAAAAAGTCGAACTTGAGAAGCTCGTTAACTATTTTTAAATCTATATCAAATTCCCCATTTTTTACAAACCCTTGAACAGCAGTATACAAATCCCGGCTTGATAAAGTACGGTCAAAGTATCCTGAATTCTTGAAATATACCGACAATTTCTCATAAAAATCAAAAGGTGAATAAAAAAAGCTTTTAATCAGGAAATTAAGAGTTTTGTTAAAT
The DNA here is from genome assembly GCA_023398495.1 of Bacillota bacterium. Classification (GTDB taxonomy): domain Bacteria; phylum Bacillota; class Clostridia; order Acetivibrionales; family Acetivibrionaceae; genus Acetivibrio. Next base: position 9,790 of record JAEWSG010000220.1, on the reverse strand, counting down.
CTGCCTGAATTCATAAACCGCTCTACCATATCCTCAATATTTTTAAGTTTGATTATCTCACCAAAGCTTAAGTAACCGCTGCTAAGAATCTCATATGGCGGATAGTTCCTGAATTTGTACCCGTACTTGTCCTTATCAGCTCTGATGCGTGAGCCCTTCAACAGCTTGAGAAAACCTACCTGAAGCTGCTGTGGCTCTAATTCACATACATCGTTGAAAGATTTCTTAAAGGATTGGTAGTCCTCATAGGGTAATCCGACTATCAAATCAAGGTGTAAATGCACATTCCCAAGGCTATTTAATTTCAGGATGTTGGAAAATACTTTTTCCAATCTTGTTTTCCTGTTAACAGCTGCAAGTGCTTTACTATTTGTAGTCTGAATTCCTATTTCAAACTGAATGAGCCCTGACGGTGACTTTGAAAGAATATCAAGTGTTTCTTCATCAAAAAGATCCGCGGCGGCTTCAAAATGAAAATGTGTCTTTCCGGCATTTTCATTTATAAACGATAATATTTGCTTTGCCCTACCCAAATTACAGTTGAAGGTTCTATCAACAAATTTAACCAATTTGACACCTGCCTTGATAAACGACAGTATATCGGACTTTACCCTATCCATTGACAAATATCTGACGCCTTTAAAAGTAGATGACAAACAATAGGAACAATCAAAAGGGCAACCTCTCGATGACTCGTAATATACTATTTTATTGCCTGCTGTAGCCAGCATTTCATCACTGTAAGGCGAATTTATCAGATTGAGGTCTTCTATTATCTCGTACACTCCACCCTGAATAATACGCTCACCCTCCCTGTATGTAAGGCTTTTGATACTTCCTATGTCTACAGATTTACTTACAAATGAATGTATTAGCCGACCAAATGCAAATTCACCCTCACCCGAGAGTATATAGTCTATAAAGTTGTTCTTTTCTATTAGCTCATAAGTATTAAATGAAACTTCAGGTCCACCAAGGATAATTTTCACCTGCGGATTGACTTTTTTCAGATTATCAGCCAATTTCATTACTTCCCCGATATTCCAGATATAACATGAAAACGCAGCAACATCACAATTTTCTTCATATATGCGGGCTAGCACATTGTCTATCATGTCATTTATCGAAAATTCCATCACCTTAATTTCTCCACATTCAGGGGGACAGTTTACCTTTAGATACCATGGTGCCAATGCCGAATGGATGTACTTTGAATTCAAAGCAACAATAACTGTTTTCATCGCAGTTCTCCCAAAAATAATTAATCACAATAAAGTAAATATCTAGTGCTTTTGAACATCCTAGGTTTTTTCTGATTAAAAAAACCAAATTCTAGAATTTTATTTTGTTAATCAGCACTAGTTATTATATCAGAGGTTCAAAGCCTTTTTCAAGGCACTTTTGTCAGGGCAATCACAAATTTTTACAAAGAATAAAGGTTTTTTTAAATTGGTGTCGAATTTTATAATATAGACTTTGCTCGTGAGGTGAAATTAATGGTAAATAATAGTCCAACCAGTACTCTCTATGAGTTAACAGTTGAGGAGAAAAAATCTCTATTTGTCAAAGGCACTCTCATGAATATAAAACATCCTAGAGTATTTGAAGGAATGCTAAACGCTATTCAAAAGTATGAAAATGATGAGATAATCGTCAAACATACGGAACCCTTCCTGAAGGGAAGTGTTTTAGTTGGTGACAAGGTAAAATGTCAGATACTTGCAAGCAATTATGAGTATACCATCTACTCAGAAGTATCAAACATAGACATCTCAAAAACAGGCTTCGTTAAAATTAAAATCATCAGGGCTTACAGATATGAAAATTTGCGCAGAGATAAAAGATACCTGGTCAATTTCCGGACAAATATATTCTTAGATACCAATACAAAACCAATATACGGCATTGTAAAGAACATAAGTCTCAGCGGAATGGCTATTGTTAGTAATTTCCATTTCAAAGCCTTATCGTGTGTAAGTATGAAGTTTTCAACCCACCCTCACAAAGATGATTTCATTGAACTTTCCGCAAGAGTTATAAGAGAATCCTCTTCTGAAGGTTACTTTGAATACGGCCTGCTTATACTTAAAATTGATGACAAAAACAAACAGGCACTTTCAAACCTGATTAATCAGCTTGAAAACAATGAAATCAGTCTCATAGACTTATAAGACCATACTACCATTTTCATGTGTACCAATAAATGATATAATTATTATATGAAAGGTGGTATTCTAATGAATATGAGCAGTATCCCTCTCGAATCGCTAAACAGCGTACAACAAGCCCTTAATATAGCAACGCTAAGAAAATCCATGAATCAGGATGCCCAAACTGCTACCACACTGATTAGTGACATGAAAGACGCCAATTCAAAAATTCTCGAGCATTCAGTTACACCTCACAAAGGCAGTTCCATAGATGTAAGTGTATAAGCTGCATAATCCAGTACAATTACATAAATCACCAAAATGATTATACATTGGAAAATCTGATTTTTGTGATATTGTATTGAGGAAATTGAAGTGCGATGAAAAATCTTTATCGCGTTCAATATAGTTATTTTATGAGTTTGTACCATATTTCAACTATATCTCTGTAATAATCCCAAAAAAGTTTTTTCATAACTCCTGACTTTGTTTTTAATGATACTTGTGCAAGCTTATTTCCGTTTGCCATAAACTGAATATAACCCACTTCAATATTTGGATGCACAGGTGCTGTCAATTGATTGTTATATAAGTAAATTTCAACCTGCATATTGTTTTTTTCCTCTTCTGTAAGCGGCATTTCTATACCCTCAACAGGTATCACAGGTACTGTATCAGATTTACCTTTTATAACGGGAAGTGTCCCCATATCTTCATCCTGTTCTATAAGTCTGCACAATTTATAGTTATTAAAAGCATAATCTAAAATAGCTTTGCTGCTTTGTGCTCTTACAGACCTGCTCGAACAATTTAAAACTACTGAAATAAATCTCATATCATTCCTTGTAGCTGATGTTACAAGGCATCTTCCGGCTTGACCGGTATAGCCGGTTTTTACTCCATCTGCACCGGGATATGCCCCCAGCATTTCATTTGTTGTATATAAGCCCCTACCTGTTATACTTTTGTTTTGAGTACCTACTATTTTTGAAAATATCGGATTATTCAGAGCATATCTTGCTATCAATGCCAGCTCACATGCTGTTGAGTAATGTCCGGGAGTATCAAGACCATGCGGAGTTTTAAACTGAGTATTCTCAAGCCCCAGTTCTTTAGCCTTTTCATTCATCATCAATGCAAATTGCTCAACACTACCGCCTATACGTTCTGCTATAGCTATGGCTGCATCATTTCCAGACTTTAGCATGAGTCCATACAAAAGTTCTTCAAGCGTCAACTCTTCTCCAGCTTTAAGCTTAATTGTTGATCCTCTGATACTTGCTGCTCTTTTACTAACCTTGACTTTATCACCCAACTCACCGTTTTCTATTGCTACTATAGCTGTCATTATTTTAGTCGTGCTTGCAATGGCTCTTCTTGAGTATGCATTCTTTTCATACAACACCCTTGCGCTTTTCATATCTATAACTATTGCGGCTCCTGCTTCAATTTTAGGTGGCTTTGATACCACTACATCACTGACTTCTGTTTGAAAAATCTCTTTGTACGGCTCATCCTCATTAAAATCATCTGCAAAAGCAATAAAACTAAATGACATAACAAAAAACAAGCACATGATTGCAGCCGTAACTCTAGTATTTAGTACATTCCCCAACAATATCACACCCATCAATTGTAAAATAATTTTCACGATTTATATATATGTTACTTAAAAGGAGTTTATATCCAACTTTTATACGCAAATTTATTTTGTTAATCAACAATAGTATGAAGTTTTAATAGAAATGCCGATAATAATATTGAGGGGTGAATAAATTATGAAGGATGAAATTGTATATAAAGATGACTTTATAAAAATATACCAGCTTTCAGATGGTCTTTATATAGAGTCCCTGAAAAGCGGAATGCCCTTTAATCAGTTAAATGGCATAATCACCTCCTATCCTCAATTTCAAATTATAGATTTTAATGTTGTAAAGGATGCAATCAACAATGCCCCACGCCCTCCTAAAAAGTTTGGAGTACTAAAGGAAAGAATAACGATAAAGGTATCTGATGATGGTCTTAAAGCATCAATAAACTTTAACCTTGCCAAAAGCGAACTTGATATTAACAACCGGGATTCCCTTGTTAAGGAAGCTTATGAAGCTCTGACAAAATGCAATGTCAACTTCGGTATAAAACGAGAGTTCTTTTTTGGTGATATAGAGGCAGGAAAACCCTATATTATTGCCGAAGGTGAACCAAGTATGGATGGCAAGGACAGCGTAATAAAAATGTATGAACTAGGTGAACGGAAGCCTGAAATCAGAGAGGATGGAAAAGCTGACTACTATGAGTTAAAATTGATAAACAGAGTTAAAGCAGGAGACTGGCTTGGCGAGCGTATTGAAGCTACTGAAGGATTTCCGGGAAGAACCGTGACAGGAACCGCACTTAAAACTACCAAAGGAAAGAATTTCCCTCTGCTATACGACAAAAACTCGGTTTATGAGGTGCTTATAAACAATAAAACAGTCTTATATTCAAAATTTAATGGAGCTGCAAACTATGTAGATGGTAAAATAACTATATCCAACCATCTTGAAATTGATGGAGATGTTGACTTTAATACCGGCAATATAGAATTTGACGGCTATGTAACTGTAAAAGGCACTGTCATGGATGGGTTTTCCATTGTAGCTACTAAAGACATTGAAATAAACAGTCCCTTGGGCCTGGGAAACGTTAAAGAAATAAAAAGCCTTGAAGGCAGCATTTTTATAAAGGGCGGAATAGTGGCAAAGGATCACATCCAGATATCTGCTAAAAACGATATATTTACCAAGTTTGCAAATAATGTTACCCTTAAATGCGGTGGCATTGCCCATATAGGATTTTACTGTATAAACAGCAATGTATCTGCTAAAGAAGTATTTATCGAATCTATAAAGGGCAATATCATCGGTGGTAATATCAAAGCGGAAATGAAAGTTATTGCACCTGTAATCGGTTCAACGCTCGAGGTAAAAACCGTAGTTGAGGTAACCGGTTTTAATAGAAATGCTCTGACAGAAGAACTTGAAGGTGTTATTAAAAAAATGGACAATTTAAGAAACGAGCAAGCATTAATAAAACAAGAACTATCTAATATTTCGCAAAAAGAAATGTCTCCTGTAGAGCTAAAAATATATAATAAGAAGTTCCTCAGATCCATTGAAATAAGAGAAGAAATGAAGGCTTACGAATACGAAAGGAAAAGTCTGACCAGAAACTTACGTACAAAAGGTGATGGTGAAATTACCATTACTAAAAAAGTTTTTCCAAATTGCACTCTTATTATTAAAACCTTAAAAACCGAAATAAAATCCCCATCTATTGCCACTTCACTTTATTACTCAGAGGGTGAATTAAAGCATACCTGATGCATATCGCAGTGGAAGCTGCAATCAAAGTAGTAAGTTTCCCTGCGATAAACATACAAACTATGTCTTCTCAAAAGGTTTAATATGAGTTTTCTAAAAATTATTTTAATAAACTCATATTAAACCTTTTACATGTAAAAAATTAAGTAATATAATATAAATGTTAAAGTACTAAAACTTATGCTTGACTATTTAGGAGGATTTATGGCAAAAAATATATTAGTAATTTCATCGAACTATACCGGCCATGGACACAAAAGCATAACTGATTCCTTATTGGAAAAATTCTCACTTTCCCCCGATGTAAATGTTCATGTTATTGACGGTTTTACACTTATAGGCAATATGGGGCTTAGAGTTAGCAAATTATATGGTTCTATTACAAGAAATGCAAAAGAATTATGGAAAATGCTGTGGGAAATATCCTTAAAAAAGCCTTCAATATTTAATGATTTTATTGAAGTATCCATGCGTGACAACTTATTAAAGCTGTTAGCAAGCGTTAAACCTGACTTAATCGTATCAGTACACCCGAATTTTAACGGCTCAGTACTAAATATACTGGAAGAGTATGAAATTAAAATTCCTTTTGTCACTCTGATAGCCGATTTGGTATCTATTACTCCTCTTTGGGCAGATCCTAGAGTTGACTATATTATTTGTCCTACAAAGGAATCAAAGTATAAGTGCCTTGAGTTTGGAGTTTCTGAAGCAAAACTCAAATTAATAGGTTTTCCTGTAAGACAAAAATTCCTCGAGCATCTGAACGAAGGCACCAAAAAAGCCGAATATTGCAGGAACAGACCTTTAGAATGCCTTATTATGAGCGGAGGAGAAGGTTCTGGAAATATGAGTACCATCGCGAGAATACTTCTTAAAAACTTTAATTGCCGGGTTAAAATTGTAACTGGAAGAAACAAGATACTAAAAAGAAGACTGGAAAGAACTCTGTACGAACGATTTGGCACTCAGAGAGTCGAAGTATTCGGATTTACAGACAGTATTCAGGAACTTATGCTTTCCTCCGACCTTGCCATAACCCGTGGAAGCCCAAATGTAATGATGGAAGTAGTAGCCTGTAATGTACCTCTAATTATAACAGGAAACTTGCCGGGACAGGAGGAAGGAAATCCTGGATACCTTTTAAAACACAACCTCGGTGTAGTCTGCAAAGATACGCGAAGCCTTAAGAATATTGTCAGAGATCTGCTTGTTAACAATGCCAGCAAGTTACAACAGATCAAGAAATCTCAAAAAAAATTTCTAAATCCTAATGTTGCCAGAGAAATTGTTGACTTTATTATTGGCATTGAAGGTGCAAAAGACATTAATATACCGGAAAACACCTCAAAGTTCTGGGATTTTGGTAAAAAAATCAATTTTCCCGACAGGATGAATATCAGAAAGAGGATTTCTGTCCGGAAACGTAGAAACATCTAGGGTTTTTAAATATCCCTCCTATTAACGGATTGTTGACATAAGAAAAATAGCAAAACTTTCTATTCATAATCCGTCCTATTTAAGAAACAATAAGACTAAGGAGGTGATATCAATGGCAAACAATAATAGCAACAGCAAAACTTCATTTGAAAACATGAAGTACGAAATAGCAAAGGAAGTTGGAGTAAACTTGAAACAAGGTTACAATGGTGACTTAAGTTCAAAAGACGCTGGTAAAATAGGTGGTAATATTGTTAAGAAAGTATTCCAGTCCTATACTGGAAACAGCTATCCTACAGAACGTTTAGGTGATACTTCAAGATAATGATAAGTAATAAAAAATAGCAGGAGTTAAACTCCTGCTATTTTTTTATGGGTGTATATTACTTAAGTGCACCCACTTTTTTATTTTTAAATGGAAAAAAAAATATATTGTGATATAATTGTCTAATGGCAAAAACAATAATAAGTAATTATTATTTCAATCATTATTTTTCAGGGAATGGTGTTAATTATGGTCAAATTTCAGTACAGATTTAAAAACAACAAAACAATTTCTCTCGAACCAACCAAGATAATCGTGTTCAGTTTTGCTGCTGTTATATTCTGGGGTGCAATGTTGTTAACTCTACCTATAGCCTCAAACCCGGGACAACCGCCTGCAAGTTTTCTCACAGCACTTTTTACAGCTACATCTGCAACTTGTGTTACCGGGCTTGTCGTTGTTGATACTGCTACGCAATGGAGTATTTTTGGACAAACGGTTATTATCATGCTTATACAGATAGGCGGCTTGGGCTTGGTTACTTTTGCAACATTTTTCTCTGTCCTGCTCCGACGAAAAGTTGGAATCAAGGGAATGGTGTTGGCACAGGAATCACTGAACCATTTTAGTTTTGACGGTGTACTCAAACTTATAAAAAAGGTAGTTTTAGTTACGTTTTTAGTAGAACTTTTTGGTGCACTCATTTTTTGTTCAAGGTTTATTCCCTATACAGGTTCTATACCGAGAGGCATATACATGTCAGCTTTTCATTCAATATCATCCTTCTGTAATGCCGGTTTTGACCTGATTGGGGAATATCGCAACCTGACCGTATTTAATAGCGATCCCATTATTCTTCTGACTACATCAATGTTAATCATATTTGGAGGTTTGGGCTTTATCGTATGGAAAGACCTTTATGAGTACAAGATAAATAAGAAACTTCTGGTACATACAAAAGTTGTACTTGTAGTTACATCCCTATTACTGATATCCGGAACACTTATGTTCTTTATATTTGAGTATAACAATCAGGCGACCTTGGGCGGATTAAACCTCCAAAACAAGTTGCTTAACGCTTTTTTCCAATCGGTTACCTTGAGAACAGCCGGTTTTAATTCGATTCCCATATCGCCAATGAATGAAATTACCAAGGTAGGTAACATTATACTAATGTTTATTGGTGCTGCACCAGGTTCAACAGCTGGCGGTATTAAAGTAACCACTTTCGGGATAATACTTGCCGCCATACTTTCCCAAATCAAAGGCTCCGACGAAACAATAATATTTAAGCATAGAGTTCCCCATAGTATTGTAACCAAGTCTCTTTCAATAATAGGTCTAGGCCTGATGCTGGTAATTACAATAACGACTATAATGCTTGCAGTAGAAGTTGACAAATTTTCGTTTATCGATACTTTGTATGAAGCTGCATCTGCATTCGGCACTGTCGGTATTACATCTTTGGGAACTCCTGCTTTGCATACAATCAGCAGGATAACCATTATTATCACCATGTTTTTAGGCAGAGTTGGTCCTCTTTCGTTTGCACTAGCACTCTCCCTAAGAAACTCTAAAAAAAATGAAGATCAGATTTATCCTGAAAGCAAAATAGTGGTAGGATAAAAAAAGAGTGGCAATCAAAGCCACTCTTTTTTTATCCTAAACTAGTGCTTTTGAACATAATTCATTTCTAGAAATGAATTACGCAAAATGCACATACTATATTTTTTGCTGATTAACACTAGTCCCTTTTCTTTCCAAGAAAGTATTCCTTTAATTCCTGTTGATCGAGCTTTGATGATACGGCGATGATATAATCATTCTCTTTCAAAACGGTAAAACCATTTGGAATAATCACTTCCTCATCCCTTATAACAGAGACAAGTATACAATCCTTTGGAATATTTATATCTTTTAAACTCTTATTTTTTACAGGAGATGAGTTTGAAATTACTATTTCACTTAACACCAATTTCCCACTCTTTAGCCTCATAAGGGTTTTCATACCTGTATAATCAACTTCCTGCTCTATCAAGTCAGCAATTACCGATGTACTACTGACAGCAAAATCTACTCCAAGCTTCTGAAACACTTCTATATTTTTTGGGTTATTAACTCTGGCTATCGTCCTCTTAACTCCATAATTCCGCTTGACCAACTGGCATGCAATCAGGTTGTCTTCATCCTTACCTGTAACTGCAATAAAGGTATCAGCTCTGTTAACTTCTACCTGAGCTAATATGTCAAGACAAGTTGCATCTCCGTTAAATACTGCTATATGAAGTTCATTTGCAAGTTTTTCACACAAATCAAACTGCGGCTCAATTACTGTCAACTTATGTTTATAGGGTAAGAGCGTTTTTACCAGATAATATCCTATCTTTCCGCCTCCGGCAATAACTATATACATTTTATATCCTCCAGGAATTTTATTTTTTAGTAACTCAACTTTCCCACTTGAAAAATGGGCCTGAACATTGATAAATTAATACAAATATGTAATAAAGTATATAAAAACCCCACTTTCTTTGGTATAATAGAATTATCCCAAAACCACTAATACCAAT
>JAEWSG010000195.1 GCA_023398495.1 Bacillota bacterium | reverse complement strand
GTGGCAGATATCTTAAGAATTTAACGGTAAAACCGAATGGTAAATTACCAGCCTTTTATTCAGGTCAACATGCGGTCACGAAATGTTGTAGCGGAATGGTCAAAGAGCGTGAGCAACAACAGTAATAAAAAACTCAAAGGTAGTCTGCAATCTCAAATTGGGAAACTCCTGACTATTTTTAAGAACGGCTTATATAAATCTGAAAGTAATTTTAAAGAAGAGCTGAAAGAGTATCTTGATCATATGTCGGATAAAAAAGGGAAGGAAGTATGGCATAAGTTAAATGGATTTACCTTTTCTTGTAATACTAATGAACACAAGGTGGAAAAGATAAGCCTTCAAAGAATACTTCTTGATTTTGTAGATAATAAGCCAAATTCAGTTTTTAATATAATAGATAACCTTTCAAAAGCAGTTGCTATTGGAGATTATAAATATCCTGAAGATAAGAATATAAGTGTGCTTTCCTATAACTTGAAGTTGAACTTTTTCACAAGCCTTTTTGAATACTGTATAAGAATGAAAGAGGTGGGAGAATGATTTATAAAAACAAATTAATTGAAACAATAAAGTATACTGTTAAAGCAACTAGTATTTCACCTGTATCAATCAGAGATAATTCAGACTTTCTGAAGATTGATGTATTGACAGGCAAAGTATATATACCAGGTTCATCTATTGCCGGTGCTTTCCGTAACTATTATGAAAGTTACATCAATACTACTTGTGGATCTGATAACAACAGATTATTTGGCGGTGCAGAAACAGGTATTAGTCGGTTAGTATTTTATGATGCTTTTCTGGTTGAAAACACTAATAAAGAAATGTTGGCATCACGGCCAGGAATTAAGATTGATAGTGAAAAAATGTCGGTGGTCTCATCTGGTTTGGGAAGTAAGAAATCTGGACATAAATTTAAAAGACAATTCTTAAATAAAGGAATAAGGTTTTTGTTTTCATTTGAGCTTAATAATTATGAAGATGAATGTGATTTTGTAAAAACACAGAAGGAATTTGAAGATTTATTGAGGGCACTTGCGGTAGGCGATATATCATTTGGAAGCAATAAAATGATAGGTTATGGAAGGTTTGAAATCAATTCAGTATCGAAATCAATATTTGATCTTAGAAATTTTAATGATATGTTCAAGTATCTATTGAAAGAAACTAAAGATGTTGAAATAACCGAAGATATAGTGAATAATGGATATTTATCATCCAAGGTGCACTTTAGAATTATTGCAAGAGCAACTACTCCATTATTGATAAAAGACGAGGTTGTTCGTTCATCAGATGAACCTGATAGTAAGAATATAACAGATAATAAAGGTAATTGTATTATCCCAGGAAGTTCTCTTAAAGGAGTATTAAGATCAAGAGCTGAGAAATTAGCAAAAACTTTTCCCAAAATTGATAAACAAGTAATCTCCAATATATTTGGAATAGAATCAAAAGAGGATGAGGGATGTATATCCAGATTTTGTTGCTTTGATACAGAGATAAGGGATGAAATGAAAGGGATTTATAATAAAATTAAGATTGATTATTTTACTGGTGGAGTTGTGCAGAACGCATTAATGAATGAGGAAACAGTCATGGGTAATATGGAAATTGAATGTACTTTCAACACCTTTGGATTGGAAGAATATGAGAGTGAAATCGGATTGCTGCTTTTAGTAATAAGAGATTTATGTTTAGAAGATCTGAATGTTGGTAGTGGATATGCAGTAGGAAGAGGTTATATTAAGGCAAGTAAGCTTACACTGTTTGATGGACATGAAATGGTCTACGACTTTGATTCACCAGATAAGCAGGTCGAAGAACAATTTAATTCATATATATCAAAACTGATGAGCGTGGGGTGAAAGTTATGCAAATTAATAACATAAAAAAAGAAAGTATATATGAACTGTTGAAAGATTTTGAGAACCATATTATATATTATTTTGACAGTTTAAAGTTTGGCAGAGATCAAATAGATACAGATATAGATATTTCTAATGTTAATGAGGCATTTTTCTTTAATGAGGGCAAGTGCTTGCACATATACAGGGAAGATGAAATTAAGGGTGTTCTTTATGCTGAAGATGGAAATGAAGAGACGATTTTAGAAAAACAAATAGGTAACGGTAAATTTAAGCCTCTTAAGAGTATAGTTGTAAAAAAATACATAATGTTTGATGAGGATGGACAAGCATATATTTCAAGAATATTGCCAACAAAGCTGATTTATAAGGAGGAAAAGTAGCTATGGGGAGAAATGAAGAGCCTGTATACAAATCAAAAGCACCTTATAATTTTATAGGATTGGAAGACTTCATACTTGACAGATCTTCGGACGAAAAAGATATTTCAAAGCATGATAGATACTACGATAATCTTAAAACTGGTAGTATCCAATACGAAATCGAAGTAGTAACACCTTTACATATTTCAGATGGAAATGGAGAGTTGTTTAGAAATCCATTAGGTCAATACGTTATTTCTGGTAATACAATACGGGGGTTAACGAGATATAATGCATCCATATTTTCTTTTGCTTCTGTGATTAATTCTAATACTAATAAGTGTGATATTACAAATAAAAGATACTTTTATAGAACATTTGCCTCAAAAGATACTGAGATTAAGAAATGGTATTCCAATAAAGTGGGAATTAATCAATATACAAAAGAAAAGTTTAAATTTACAGTTTTGGAGAGAGTTGAAGCAGGATATATACGGAAAAGAGGTGACGAGTATATTATCACTCCAGCAATTAAATTGGAAAACAAAAATACGAGAGCAGGAAACCAACCCGGAAAAGTTTATTCATATACATCAATTCATGAATTGGAACTAATAAAAAAAGATATAAATAATATTAACTATCTTTATATGAAAGATGTGACAAAGGAAGATTTTAAAAACAAGAAAGCACTAAGATATAAAAGAAATGGAAACTATAAACCATATTTTAAAGAAATTAGGTACAACACTGATGGAAATAGACCTCAAGTTGATATTGATGGGAGTTTCAAAGGTTTTCTTTCTAACTCAAAATATATTGATGGAAAGTCACACCACTATCTTATATACGAAGAGGATAAAAATTGTGCCGGAATAATTGTATCCAAAGAGCAGGCAGAGCTTTATAAGCAAGATCTGGAGTATACTAACAAGCTGAACAACTCTGCTTATGAATACTATGCACTTCCAAAAGATGGGCAGGTTAAGCCTATGTTTTACATAAAGGATAATGACAGGCTGATTTTTGGATTTACACCATATTTGAGGTTACCTGCTAATGGAAGTGTACATGACGGAATACCTGTGTCTCATAAAAACTATTCAGGTATAGACTTTGTCGATAATATCTTTGGATGGAAGGATTTCAGAACTAAACTATCATTTATGGATGCAGTATGTAAAAACTCGAATACTGAAAAAACTCAAGAATACAAAATGGTGCTCGGTGAACCAAAACCTTCATGGTACAAGGGTTACTTGAAACAGAGGAAAGACAATTCTCTCGAATCTTACAATACTTCAAACTATGAAATAAGAGGAAGAAAGTTTTATTGGATGAAGGAGAGTATTGATACAGAGGCAATGCATTTGAGTTTACCTACTGAAGATAAACAAGACAAAATAAGCAGTAGAATAACATGCCACAATGAGAAAACTATATTTGCAGGGAAGATTCGATTTGAAAATTTATCAGATGAAGAAATAGGGCTGTTAATATACTCCCTAAAACAAGGAGATACAGAAGGATGCTTTAATATAGGTAAGGGAAAACCATATGGACTTGGAAAATGTAAGATAAGAGTTGTCAAGCTACTAACAGAAGATATAAAGACAAAATATGCGTTCTTTCATAACAATTCAGAAACGATAGAGGATATAGGAAAATATGTAGATGTTTTCAAAAAGTATATTATTGATAATTATAAGACTAAAGTTAAAGATGTAAAGGATATTAGAAGCTATCGGGAATTTGAATTGAGTAAAAGTGTATTGAAAAATATTGAAACAAGATATATGGGGTTGAATGGGGTGAATGAGTTTGCAGGAAGAGCAGAGCTGTCTACCTTAGATGAAGTGATTAGAGAAAGCGGTAATATAGTGTCAAAGAAAATGGGTGGAGAAAAAGGAATTACTAGTCGATCTGAATATAATAAGGAACAAAGAAATAGTAAGGATAGAAGGGATTATAATAAGCCCAATAATAAGGATAGCAAATCATTTAGGGATAAAAGTAGCAAGTCTCCAAACAATTCTAATCTAAACACCAATGCATTTGATGCACTTAAAAACTTTGATTTTAAGAGCAACGAAGACAAGAAAAAATAAATTAATCTAATGAAGACTAACAAAACTTACTGCAAGAGTAATAGAAAATGACAAACAATTTTAGGGGGCATTATGGGAATAAAGTTATTCGCATTTTTAGGCACAGCAGATTATCATGAAACAGAGTATTTTTTTGATGATGGTTTAAAAGACTTAAGAACTTATAAAACGCCATATACTCAAGAAGCACTTGTGGAAATGCTAGGTGAGCCAGAACTTGAGGTAATATTATTTATTACAGAGAAAGCTGACAAAGAAAACTGGGAACCTGACGGAAAGTTAGGTCTTAAAAGTAGGTTAGAAAGAATAAATTCCAAATATAAAGCTGTCAGAATACCAAATGGCAAATCAAACGATGAAATATGGGAGATATTCAAAATAGTATATGATGAGATAGATAAAAAGGATACTATATACGTCGATGTAACACAATCTTTTAGAAGTATACCTATAATATTTATGTCAGTTCTAAATCATGCTAAGGTTGTAAAAGAATGTGAAATTAAAAGAATTCTATATGGTGCATATGAGGCAGCAGTTGATGGAAAAGCTCCTATCTATGATTTGACGTTGTTTAACCAAATTACTGAATGGAGCTCAGGTGTTGAGCAACTTCTTTCAATTGGTGAATGTGATGTGTTTTGCTCTATTGTTAACAAAAGTATAAAACCTATCTTAGCGGAAGCTAAAGGAACGGATGAATTAATTAATCGCACTAGAGAATGCTCAAAGTATATAAAGGAATTCTATACGGATTTAAAACTTTGCAGAGCTCAATCAATACAAAAACATGGGAAAAAACTTTATGAGCTTTTATCTAAAATAAAAGCATTGAATAAAAGTCAGCATGTAACTGTTCAGCCATTTTTTAATCTTCTTGAAAAAATCGAAATACAGGTATCATTCTTCAACAATAATAACATTATTGATAATACTCTTGAGTGCACTAAATTATGTAGAGATTTTGGACATTATCAGCAAGCCTACACTTTTTTGTTAGAGAATATTGTTAATTATGTTTGTGTTAAAGCTGATTTGGATTGGACTCAATATGGTGCTGAAAGAAAAAAAGCAGAAAATATAATAAGAAGCAAGTATGTAAAAGAGTGCAGCATTACTGGCGATGAAAAAATGATAATAGATAATAAATTAAAAGACTTTACAGTAGAGATGGCAGAACTTCACCGGAATTTAGGTGAAGTTAGAAATGATTTAAATCATGCGGAATTTAGAAAGGGTGCTCTTCCAAAAAAGAAGATAATAAATAATCTTGATTTATTCATTGGCAGATTTGTAGATCTATATTTAAAATAGTGGTTTTATCGAGAATGATTGGAAGAATCTATAATGGAGGATTTGTTATGAATGAACTACATAACATGCTAATTGAAAAGAGTAAATTCTGGCAGGCTATGGATAGAAGCAATGAAGAACAAAGGAAGGTTGCTGAAGAATATTACAAGTCTAAGTTAATGCCAATCATCATAGATTACTTCATTCAGAGAAATAGTACCGAAACTAATTGTGAGGCAATGGTATTAACTCTTGGAACATCTTATGAACCAATTGTGCTTTCAATATTAGCATTAAAACCAAGAAAGGCAATGATTCTCTATACTGAAAAATCTTTTAAGCTTTTAGATGATGTAATAGAGTTTACAAAGCTAAAACCCACTCAATACATAACATCTGAGGTGGATGCAGAAAGTCCCTTACAATTGTATCAAAAAATAAAAGAAGTTTATGAAAAATGGGGTAGACCAAAAGACATATATGTTGATTTTACAGGTGGTACAAAATCAATGGCAGCAGGATGTGCAATGGCAGGTTCGGCAATAGGAGCAAAACTCATTTACATAGGTGGGGAGTTTTTGACGGATCTCAGAAAACCTAAACCGGGAAGCGAAAAGCTATGTTATATCGATGATCCATACTCTGTTTTTGGAGATTTGGAAAGAGAACAGGCTATTTCATTATTCAACAAAATGGACTATATATCAGCGTATAGAATTTTCGAAGAATTAGATAAAAGAGTTCCGGGTACAAAAGAGTATAGTGCTTTAAAATATATATCAAAGGCATACAATGCATGGGATAGCCTTGATATTAGTGATGCTGCTAGTAATTTGTCAAAATGCTGGGAAATAATTAAGACAGAAGGGAAGCTGGGAAATGGATTTGTTTTAAATGGAAATAGTGAAAAACTCAGTAAACAATTAGATGTTATCAAAGTATTGGAGAAAATACATTGCAGTAGTGATTCTGATAAAAGTGTAGTTTTTGATAATATCGGTTATTTGATAGCTAATTTGTATCAAAATGCAATGAGAAGAGAAAAACAGGAAAAATATGAAATGGCTTCTCTATTACTATACAGGATACTTGAAATTGTCGAACAGAAGAGATTGTGGAATTATGGTGTTGATACCGGAAATGCTGATTATTCAAAATTAAATACAGATGAAAATGTTTTGCTTGAGGATATAAATAAAATCATTAGGAAAATAAAAGGATTCAATGAATGGAATAAGCCAGACAAAAAAGTAAGTCTCTTGGCAGGGTTTATAATACTTGTAGCAGTAAAAGATGAAATAATGAGAGCTAAAAAACCGGGGAAAGATATTGACAGTATAAATAGATTACGAAACAAGGTAGATGCAAGGAATAAGAGTATATTTGCTCATGGTTATGAATTTATTGACAAGCAAAAATACAACGAGTTTAAAGAAGTAGTTGAAGAATATATGAATTTACTTTGCTCTATTGAGGGATTTAACAAGGACGATATGTTTTCTGGATGTGAATTT
Organism: Bacillota bacterium; assembly: GCA_023398495.1. GTDB lineage: Bacteria > Bacillota > Clostridia > Acetivibrionales > Acetivibrionaceae > Acetivibrio. The sequence continues at coordinate 2,980 of JAEWSG010000195.1, read as the reverse complement.
ATCAAGCTTTAGAGATAAGAAAAATTGTATAATCTATTGAAACTGATGTTGCAGTATGATATGTTTTAACTAAAGTAGGTTTGATTTTATAAAATTGTTGCTGCAAAATTATTTTAAGATTTCTGTGTACAGTCCTGTGAACCTTGAAAATAGTGAGGTGTATGCCTGTGTTGGTAACTCAAAAATGTAAAGAATTCTATAAAAATAAGCTGTTTTTTTATACAAAATGCTCAAAAAAGTTACGTCAAAAAAAGCTTGTAAGCCCAGATACATAAGAGATGTGTATTCGAGAGCTGTAGCAGTAAGACTTCCATTAAAACAAGGATTGAAACTCTATAAACTCGCCTTGGCTCAAATCTGTTATGTATGGTGTAGCAGTAAGACTTCCATTAAAACAAGGATTGAAACGTATTATTTTTCTTAATAACTTTTTTATCTTCGTTGTAGCAGTAAGACTTCCATTAAAACAAGGATTGAAACAATAATATTTAATTGTGTTTGGGTATTTCTTATCAAGTAGCAGTAAGACTTCCATTAAAACAAGGATTGAAACCAAAAATTACTATTAACAAAATAATAAATGTATTAAGTAGCAGTAAGACTTCCATTAAAACAAGGATTGAAACATCCACACACAATTAAATTTTGAAGCCAATATCGTTCGTAGCAGTAAGACTTCCATTAAAACAAGGATTGAAACGGACAATACTCCATCGTTTACCTCTCTTTCATTACAAGTAGCAGTAAGACTTCCATTAAAACAAGGATTGAAACATTTCATCATCGAGCTGCTTGAATACTTCATCAATAGTAGCAGTAAGACTTCCATTAAAACAAGGATTGAAACTATTGTTCTTTTTCTTCGTTAGATAAAACTTGTTCTGTAGCAGTAAGACTTCCATTAAAACAAGGATTGAAACGAAGAAAAGGGTTATTATACTCATTACGAAGAGACAGACAGTAGCAGTAAGACTTCCATTAAAACAAGGATTGAAACCAAGTATAACAAGTTTTTTTACGGATATATTTGGCGTAGTTGTAGCAGTAAGACTTCCATTAAAACAAGGATTGAAACATAAAAATTACGAAGCGTGGCAGACGCCAAAAAAGGTAGCAGTAAGACTTCCATTAAAACAAGGATTGAAACTTAGAGTAAGTGCGGTAAATCAGACTAAACAAGGTGGTAGCAGTAAGACTTCCATTAAAACAAGGATTGAAACTCAAAAATATAACAACATCCATAATAAATCCATCCTTGTAGCAGTAAGACTTCCATTAAAACAAGGATTGAAACTTCCTTAATATGGTAGCGACTGCAGTCTAGTTTTTTTGTAGCAGTAAGACTTCCATTAAAACAAGGATTGAAACTCATTAAAATATAAATAATGTTGATTAGTTGAATTATGGTAGCAGTAAGACTTCCATTAAAACAAGGATTGAAACGTTAAATATATTCATATACCGAAAGGAAGTGATTGATTTTGTAGCAGTAAGACTTCCATTAAAACAAGGATTGAAACAAAAAATTTTACAAGGTGGAGATTATTAATTTTTTTGTAGCAGTAAGACTTCCATTAAAACAAGGATTGAAACTTGATATAATATTATATTGATTATATTCTCTTATTGTAGCAGTAAGACTTCCATTAAAACAAGGATTGAAACCTGAACTTACCCTAATAAATGCTGTACGATAAGACTGTAGCAGTAAGACTTCCATTAAAACAAGGATTGAAACTAAATCTTGAAAATCCATTGTTAACACCAACACCAATGTAGCAGTAAGACTTCCATTAAAACAAGGATTGAAACTTAATGTATAGATATATATTTTGTATAGATGTAATTGTAGCAGTAAGACTTCCATTAAAACAAGGATTGAAACACTTAGGGGCTTAAATGCCCCAATAAGGGGGATATGTAGCAGTAAGACTTCCATTAAAACAAGGATTGAAACTACTAGATCGGCTGCGATTAGGACAAGACCGATAACAGTAGCAGTAAGACTTCCATTAAAACAAGGATTGAAACTAAAGCTTTGGTCTTATTCTCTCACTAGGCAAGTATAAAGTAGCAGTAAGACTTCCATTAAAACAAGGATTGAAACAACTTTCTTATAATGCCAGCTACCATTGCAATTAAGTAGCAGTAAGACTTCCATTAAAACAAGGATTGAAACTTTCTCCTAAAGTAGAAAAACTTGTTTCAAATATTGTAGCAGTAAGACTTCCATTAAAACAAGGATTGAAACAGGATGAGGAGATTTCATCGCAAGTAAACTATGTTTTATCGTAGCAGTAAGACTTCCATTAAAACAAGGATTGAAACTGAATAAACGTGTATATTCAATCAGAGCAGGAAAAAAGTAGCAGTAAGACTTCCATTAAAACAAGGATTGAAACTTCACCTCTATTGTATAATAAAAAAGAGACTTTATAGTCTCTTAATTGGTAGCAGTAAGACTTCCATTAAAACAAGGATTGAAACATTGTGTAACCGCTTCTCTGTACTGCATATATACCAGTAGCAGTAAGACTTCCATTAAAACAAGGATTGAAACATCACGCCCCATCAAAATGGTAACTCGTCGTCCTCGGTAGCAGTAAGACTTCCATTAAAACAAGGATTGAAACTATAACTTAGATAATTCTGTCGGTGACAATACTTTTCGGTAGCAGTAAGACTTCCATTAAAACAAGGATTGAAACCAGATAAAGTAGAATCAGTAAATACCAACACCAACCTGTAGCAGTAAGACTTCCATTAAAACAAGGATTGAAACGAAGATGCAAATTATATTCTTAATGCAATTTGTTATACTAAGTAGCAGTAAGACTTCCATTAAAACAAGGATTGAAACTACTGGCGAAAATACATAAAATCAATAACCCTTCTTGTAGCAGTAAGACTTCCATTAAAACAAGGATTGAAACGTTTCTGCCCATATAAATTCTTTTGTTTCTCCAACATAAAGTAGCAG
>JAEWSG010000194.1 GCA_023398495.1 Bacillota bacterium | reverse complement strand
CTAATCCTTTCTTCAGATTCCAGTTCACACTGGACACCCTTGGCTTCGGCTGTATCCTTCCCACTGTCGGGTGGATTGGGGACTTTCACCCGTTAGAACGTGTGCTCACTGGGCACACCAAAAAAAGACCAGAGCCTGTAGGCTCTGGTCTTTTTACATCAATACTGATTTTCTATACTACTTTTCAACCGGGAACACTTTTATTATTCCGAGAAGCCATTGCCTGAAATACGCAAAATCTATGGAGTTCACCACTTGGTTACCATCAAGATCAGCTACTATATCTCCTTTAGGGTTCGGAACCTGCTTAATAACACCCAAAAGTAGTTGTCTGAAATATCCAAAGTCAATCGAGTTTACATTTCCATCGCCATTGATATCTCCATATTTTATAACCTGTACAGGTGTTGGTGTAGGAGTATTTGTTGGTACAGGTGTATTCGCACTTCCTCCTGGAGGTTCATTACCTGCAAGCTTCACAAAACTATCTCCTTCATAAACAGGAATATTTGATATGTACTTACGCGAACCATTAATATAAGTACTGTCCCAGTCCTTAAAAGACCAGTCGTTTGATGCATTCCATTGGTTTGACTTGGAGCCTATTGTGAAATTAACTTCAGGCCCGCCTCTTTCCCATGCAAATCCAGGATAGATCATCATTCCATCAAAATCAAGAGTTACATAATACACCTTGTTGTCAGCATCCCAAAGCTCAGGCCCGGATGCTTTTACCCCTTCAGGAGGCTTAATGGTTATATCACTTATGTCAGTTGTATCAAGCGTAAAGAAATAACGTATCTTTAGCTTATCAGTCGGACGTGCCGGCCATGCTGAACGATTTTCTACAGTTAGCGAAAAGTTTGTACCGTTGCTTCCATTACTGTATGTTAATCCAAAAATAGGCCATTCATCCTTTGGTTCGTGTGGCTTATCAGGAAGCGGAAACTCACTATCAGGTATTGGGTCTCCCCCAAAGTCTTCGTACATCTTTGCAAGTGCTCCTGCTAATCCTGCATTGTAGTCTATTGCTACCTCATTTGATACAAAATCGGAAATTATGTCGTTAAACCCATCATTACTGCTTGGACTTCCTACCAGAGCTCCGTATAATATATGGCGGTGCTCGGTTGGAACATCCATTCTCCCGCTCCAACTGCTATGAGCAGTTCTGTGATGCGGATGTTGAGGGCTATTTTCTCCAAAGCCGACGATATAACTGCTGTTACGTGGATTATCTCCAAGAATATAGTTGATCTGTTTTACTCCAAAATCATAATAACGGGACTTTTTAGCAGAGTCATCAGTAAAATCAGAGTATATAAATGCAAAAAATGAAGCAGTAGAAGCATATCTTAAAGAACCCCACTGATCAAGCCTTGCATGCCCCCCAGGAGTATAACTTACTTTAGTTCCGTCTGCTCCGTGCTCATTTCCTCCAACTGACCAGAAATTCAGCCATCTTTCAGCATCCTGTCTGTAGTTTTCGTTTTCAGGGAAAAGTTTTGCCATCATAACATATGAACCGGATGACTTATTATCCCAGCAATGAGCCCATTTATATGACTTAACCTTTTGATCCTTTTCAAGGCCAAGTTTCTCATAGTATGTTTTTGCCTTGTCTCCATAGGTTTTACCGCTGCCTTTAGCTTTAGCTTCTTTTCCAATAGATAACCATATAGATCCCCATACAAGTTCATCGTCATAACCGCTCCATGAAGTATAGCAGGATGCTCCTTCAGGGTCTACGAGCTTGATTGTATCAGAAAACTTCCCTCTGTATTTGTCACCAAATTCATAAAGCTGCTCAGCATGTTCCAGAAGCTCATCCGCATAGGAAGGGTCTGAAGAACGGAAGAGTACAGATGAAGCAGCCATCGCTGAAGCTACATCCATAGCAAGTTCGGTTCCCGGATTAGTCGAATTAATCTTAATAGCTGTACGGTCATTTTTAATACTTGTAGATTCAATAGGAATCCAATTCGAGTGGTCATTTGCTGCCATACCCACTTGTGCCCAGAAAACATTAGGTTCAGAATGACACTTGATAAAATAATCATTAATCCATCTCAACTGGTTCAAAAGCCATTTCATCTGTCCGCTTTTCTCATACGCTTCTTTGAATTCAATACCTCCTAAAGCAAGCAGTGTCGCACTGTAGCCTGAAGTGATATTAAATTTAACATTATCACCGGCATCAACCCATCCCCCAGTCAAATCAAGTCCTTCCTTTTTACCATCTGTAAGCTGTGAATCCCCACGCCAGGTAAGACGCGTAGGAATATCAGAAGTTGATATTGCTCCGGAACGCTGAGCTTCATAAAAGAGTATCGACTTCTGAAGTGCTTCTCCATAATTAAAAGAAGCAGCTTGAACATTCTGCTGTAAACCGTTTGGTAAAATTGAACACAGCAGAACCAATACCACAAAAATACTTAATCTTTTCATTCAGATTAACCCCCCAAATTATTTTTTTCTTGATGGTTGAAATGATGATTATACTTTATCTTATGAGAACTATGAAAACTTCAAATAATGCTATGTATGTACTATATTATAATATATTCGACAAAACTCTTTTTTTTAGTCTGCACTTACTTTAGAATAATCTACACCTTTTAAAATAGTTAAAGCACGTACCTTATACATGTTATAAAAGGTAAGTGCTTTAACTTAAAAATCCAGAAAAAAACAAAATTCAATTTTAATTAGTTTTCAGGCTCAATTCCCCATTTTAAAACGCCTTTTATATAACCTGTTATGTATTTCCAATCATGGCAATCTTGTTGCTTTGAAGAATCATATGAATAATCGTTATCCTGGTTGTAGCTTGACCAATCTTCTTTTGTAAACCACGTAATCAAACGGGTTGATTCCCCAGGAGCAAGTTGACCGCCTTTAAAACCTATTTCAAGGTAATAATCAGCATTATCAACAGGGGTACTCATTTTAACAAATCGGTGAGTTATGTTTGCCTTTCCTTCTTGTGCCCAACAGTCAAAAACCTGCGTTTCCTCACTGTCAATTGTATAATAGTATCTTATAGTTACATCCTCCAAATCGATTACTTTATCCCCAGTGTTAATCACACTAAAATCGGCATTAATCTGAAGATACACATTATTAGCTTTCTTAGAAGGATTGTAGTGTTGTAGTTTTATTGAACCTGTAGATAAATCTTGCGTCTTTGAATCAGTGGGGCTTGCACCCACAGGTATATCTGGTGTTTTTGTATTAGCAGGCGTCGTATTAATTGGTACATGTGGCATTCCTTCACCGGTGGGGTTTATAACCGTTGGTTGAGTATCCGGTGCCGGAGTACTTGTTTTTGTTGATGTTTTCTGTCCATTGGTTGGAGTAACCCCTGCCCTTGCTGTTGCTCTTGCAGGTGACTTTATAACAGGAGTTCCTGGATTTTGGCTAATAAAAACGCCTTCATCCATTCCAACTTTATCCATTAAATCTGACAGATTTCCCGTTTTTACCTCATCAAGGCTCAAAACAATTCCTTGGACCTGAGCTTTTTCTAATATTAACTGTCTTCCTGCCGATAATCCGTTTTTTTCTGCATGTTTTTTTATTTCTGGTTCCAGCTTTATTACTTTTATGGTATATTCCTTATTTATCTCATTATCGTGAATGGAATTTAAATTGGCTAGCAATTCATTTATCTTAAGTTCGACCTTGCCTCTTTCTCTCTTGTAATCCCTATATTTCGGATTTAGCGAAACTGACAGCATAATAACATTGTTTTTATCTGAATTCAGCTTTCCAGCTTCCTGCGAACTGACAATTACTCTTTCAATAGCTTCGTTAATGGGTAGATCCTTTAGTGAAATATCTTTTGCTATACTTTCAGCGTCAGAGTTTAGCGGCAATACTTTTTGAACAATATTGGTGTCGTTTATTAAAAACTCCATGCTGGGGTTGATATCTACACCAACTATTGCATAGACGGCATTATCGATACCTAATCGTGCACCCTGCAAAACATATACAGCTATGAATGCAACCACCAACACGGCCGCTACTCCTATTAGCGTCATTTTTCTCACATCGCTGGAAATAACATCACTTTTCCTGAACCTGACCTGCTGTCCTAAAAACATTCCAGACTTCCTTTTTACACGTACAAGATCAAATTCAACAGTCATAACTAAAACTTCATTTTTATATAACTCCATTACAGTTCCGATATTAATCATTCTCCCCACCTCCCTCTGCTAACTGAAGATAACTCTTTATAACTTCAAGCCCGCTATTTATAATCAGACTGGCAGCAATTATAAATTTCCGGTTTCTTTCTATCGTTACATGATGAACATCAACTAATTTCATTAAATCGGTCATTGGTATATTTTTTGTTTTAATTAATTTATTGTAAATTTCACTATCGTTTGCTATTATTTTTGCTATTCTTATGCATAATCTCTTTGAGTCTTTATGCTTTGGTATGCTCTTAGCTAGTTTTTCAAGTGTTATACTGAATTTTGACAATTTTTCCTTAAAAAAAATAATTTCCTCCTTTATTTCAATATTATCAAATCTGGCTTCAGAATCTTCAGATAAATATCTTTCTTTAAAATCCTCATTTGTTTCACATTCAAAGTATGTAAACGGAAATACATTTTTGTCCTTTCTCTTTTTTCTTTCATAGTCTATGAGTCTTCGATTCATAACAAGGTCACTAAACCCTAAAAAGCTCTTGTTTTTACTACCGTCAAAGCAATCAATTGCTTCATCAAAAGCCATAAGGGCGATACTATATTCCTCACTGTTTTCTATATCAACATATTTTCCTGTTATTTTCGCAACTGTTTTTATAATAAAAGGCGTATAATTTCTAATAAACTCCTCTTTTAGAAACCAATCTCCGTGCTGTATTTTCAAAACTGTGTCATTTGTAGTATCATAATCGGATTTTAGAACTTTAAAAATGCCCAATTTTTCCAACTCGATATCCTCCCCCCTACTTATATATTTCGTTAATTTTTCAACTTTTCAGTATAGGTAGGGAAAATATTCTTTTACATCCCTACTTAAACAAATAATACCTAACGAATTATATAAATAAAAGGTTTAAATTTATTAAAATCCTAATTTTTTTGGAGGTTGTATAATGTTTAACAAGTATTTTGTCAAAAAACAAGCATTTCTAATTTCATTAATCTTTCTTATCGTTTCTCTTTTTGGTAGTATTAATGTTTTTGCATCTACTGCCAATACAGGAATGAGAGACATTTCTGCATTAGAACTTACAAAAGAGATGAGAGTTGGTTGGAATTTAGGCAACACAATGGATGCATATTCTCCAACTGCAACCGGGTTGGCAGCAGAGACTTGCTGGGGAAATCCGAAAACAACCAAGGCAATGATTGACAAGGTAAAGGAAATGGGTTTTAACACTGTCAGAATCCCTATAACCTGGGCAGGCCACGTTGGTGCAGCTCCAAACTATACTATTGATACAGCCTGGATGAACAGAGTTGAAGAAATCGTAAACTACGTTCTTGACAACGATATGTATGCTATTATTAATCTTCACCATGAAGAAAGCTCATGGCTTATACCTATATACGCAAATAAGGACAAGGCTACCGCACAGGTTACAAAACTCTGGGAACAGATTGGAAATCGTTTTAAAAATTACAGTGACTATTTAATTTTTGAAGCAATGAATGAGCCTAGAGTTATTGGCTCATCAAGTGAATGGTCTGGCGGAACACCTGAAAACCGTGCTGTAATAAACAGCTTGAATCTGGCTGCTGTCAACACTATCAGAAGTAGTGGAGGAAATAATGCAAAAAGGTTTATAATGATTCCAACACATGCTGCAACCTCACTAACAGATGCTGTGAACGATCTCGTAATTCCAAATAACGACAGTAGAGTTATTGTATCCTTACATATATACTCACCATACTATTTTGCCATGGTATCAACAAATACTCCCACCTGGGGATCTGACTATGACAAATCTTCTCTTTCAAGTGAGTTTGAGGCTGTTTACAACAAATTCATCAAAAACGGAAGAGCTGTAGTTATTGGAGAATTCGGTACAATTGATAAAAATAATTTATCTTCCAGAGTAGCTCATGCAGAACACTATGCTCAGGAAGCAAGAAAAAGAGGTATTCCTGTTATTTGGTGGGACAATGGATATTATGGTCCTGGCAATGATAATTCTTACGCAATATTAAATAGAAATTCACTTACATGGTACTACCCTGAAATTGCCCAGGCACTTGTAAGGGCTTCAGGTTACAACGTTACAAAAACCCCTGCCAACACACCTGCCTATACACCAACTCCTGTAAAAACCTCCTCTTCTTCTGTTATATATGGTGATGTTGATGGAAGTGGAAGTGTGAATTCCCTTGACTTCGCATATGTAAGACAATACTTACTTGGAATAATCAAAGCTTTCCCAGATACTAACGGTATGCAAGCTGCTGATGTTGATGGAAGTGGTAATGTAAATTCCCTTGATTTCGCATATGTGAGACAATTTTTATTAGGAATCATCAAGAAATTTCCTGCTGACGGAAGTGTCATTGTAACCCCAACACCAAATTCCAACGCAACTCCAGGCATTTTATTAAACGGAAGATTCAGCACTTCAGATCCTGCAGGTCCGGTTTGTGCGTGGTCCGGTTCTAATGTTGAACTAAACTTTTCCGGAACAGAAGTAAGTGCTACCATAAAATCTTCAGGTGAAAACTGGTTTCAGGCTTTTATTGATGGTGTTGGTCAAACTCCGTTTTGCATTAACAACACTACATCAACTGTAAAACTTGCAAGTGGGCTTTCAAACGGAAACCATAGGCTTGTTTTGTGGAAAAGAACAGAAGCTTCCCAAGGTGAAGCACAGTTCCTAGGCTTCAATTTCGGTTCAGGAAAACTCCTTGATGCACCAACTCCAAAGGAAAGAAAGATAGAATTTATTGGCGACTCTATAACATGTGCATATGGAAATGAGGGGCTAAGCAAGGAAGAGCATTTTACTCCTAAAAATGAAAACAGTTATTTGTCCTATGCTGCAATTACTGCACGTAATTTAAATGCAAGCTCAAACCTAATTGCATGGTCAGGTATAGGAGCTTGTCAGAACTACGGTGGTTCAGCCGGCCCACTTATTGGTGAACGCTATCTATATACTCTTCCATTTAGTAATGTTAAGTGGGATTTCAAAAACTATACACCTCAGGTAGTTGTAGTTAATATAGGCACAAATGATTACTCAACTTCAACTCCAGATAGCACCAAATTTATAACAGCATACAAAAACATCATTACAAAAGTTCGTTCCAACTACCCTGATGCACATATATTCTGTGCTGTAGGACCTATGCTTTGGGGATCGGGTCTGGACACATGCCGTAATAATATTAAACAAGTTATAAATTCATTTACTTCAACCGGAGATTCAAAAGTGTATTTTATTGAGTTCCCTGGGCAAGATCCAGCTAACGGCTACGGTGAAGATTGGCACCCAAGCAAAAAAACTCATGAATTGATGGCTGACCAGCTTACTAAAGCAATACAAGGTAAGCTTGGCTGGTAATATTATAAATTTTCGATATATCAAATTACAAATTCTAAGCTTATTTTTGCAACGAATACTTCAAAGGTTGTTATAAGGAGGTCACAAGGAAGTGTCCTCCTTATAATTTTTCTCTCTTGTACTGCTCAGTTCTTAATAAGTAATTTATACAGACTGTTCAAAATAGCTCTTACATCAATTACATGATGTAAGGCCATTGACGTATATATTACATCATATTCATCCTTAACAGCAAGCTCAATATTTTGCAATATTTGTATAGCTGTCATATTCTTTACACCTGAATCTTGAATCTTATTCTTAAGAGTGTCTATCATCCCCTTAGAAATATCTATAAGTGTAATATGTTTAAATTTATCATAAAGATTAAAGCTTATTTCTTTCATTTTTTTAATAATTCTTCTACTGTGCAAAAAGTGTATCCCTCTGCCTTTAATGTCATAACTATTTTTTCAATTGCAGCTAGAGTGTTTTCAGTTTTGTACATTGGATGCAAAAGAATGATTGAACCACTTTTGACGTTATCAGTAACATTGTTGGCAAGTTCGTCGGGTGAAGCACCATACCCTAAATATGTTTCGGGCTCAATATCACAAGTTACCGATGTTATCTTTGAATTATGTAAATATAATGGCAGCATAAACAGCTTTTTGAAGTATGGTGGTCGAAAATATATCTCACCTTACTGCTTACAAGCTTACCAAAAAATTGAAAATCCCGCAATTTTGAAATTTGAAACAAACAAAGCAATAAAACAATTATACAAATCAATATAAAAATACAAACAATTACAATTTTCTTTTTGCTTTTTTTCATTTCTGCTCCCATAATTTTACACCATTATTGTTATCATTATCAATCATTATCAATCATTATGATCTAATCGTCTATGCTAATATCTGGTACATACAATTGCCTCATATCAGATACATCTGGTGTTTTTACACCACTATTACTGCAATCGCCTGATAAAATCCATTTTCTTAATTCTTATTCTCCACATACTTTAAATAACCTCTCAATCGACCAAATGATTTATGCTTAGCACGTTCATGAATCAATGACTGTTCCAATTGAACGTATGAAAGATCCGACGACAGCCGCAAAGCTCTCTACCTGATCTAAGTGGATACTGTGGCCAGCTTCCCGGATTTGTTCTGCCTGAAGTTTTGGATTAAGACGTTGCAGCTCTTCGGCAACAACAGACGAAACCAAGCCTCTATCACTATATATGATGATACTTGGAACGTCAATTGCACTCACTAGCATCTTATAGTCAGGGTTCGGTGGCGTGAGAACGTCAAAGGCGGCCATGCTTGTTTGAAGTCGTGCCCGAGCTAACAGCTCAAGGGTCTCCCCTGACCGATTAGGGTGTCTATTCCGTGCATCTGCTACCACCTCATCCAATGACATATTGAGCATTCGCCGATGCTGATCGGCGACATCACTATCGCGAACTTCGCGCTGAACTTTTGGACTCAAGAACGTTGGATCAGCTAAGACCAGGCCACGGAGTAAATTTGGTTTACGACTTGCCACCACGGCTGCAGTCATCCCCCCCATGGAATGTCCGAGCAGGATTGGAGGAGAAAGTCTTAGGGCATTTATTAAACCTGCAACATCGTTTGCATGGTCTTCGTATCGGTATCCAAAGTCAGGCACACTTGATTTGCCATGCCCTCTGGCATCCGGCATGATCACGTCATATTCTTTCTCCAAAACATGTGCCAAATCTGTCCAACACAACCCATTAGTCATTAATCCATGTAGCAAAATCAAGGGTGGTTTGTTTCCACCGGTTCTTGTGTAGTGTATGTTAATTCCGTTTGTTTCGCAGACTTCTGTGTTCCAATAGGTCATATGTTATTTCCTCCAAGCGAAAATTTCAGGGTAAAGTTTATAACCATCAGCTCCCAGAGGAATCTCAGAAACTAACCCATCCGTGATTCAGAAGATCTTCACTAGAATATTATTTACATGATACTATGTTTGGGTTTTCTTATTCTTTTTCCAAAAACATAACCTAATATAGCAATTATATATACTAAATAACTCAACTTTCCCACTTGAAAAATGGGCCTGAACATTGATAAATTAATACAAATATGTAATAAAGTATATAAAAACCCCACTTTCTTTGGTATAATAGAATTATCCCAAAACCACTAATACCAAT
>JAEWSG010000183.1 GCA_023398495.1 Bacillota bacterium | reverse complement strand
ATGTTAAACCGGCTACACCAACTCCTGCACCAACCCCGAGAACGGCCTTTACGCAGATAGAAGCCGAGACTTTCAACACCCAGTCGGGAATACAGACTGAGGCCTGCACAGAAGGCGGGGAGAATGTTGGATATATTGAGAATGGGGATTATGTTGTCTACCAAAAGATTGATTTTGGAAGCGGTGCGGGAAGCTTCCAGGCCAGAGTATCTAGTGCAGCCAGCGGAGGAAATATTGAACTGAGGCTTGACAGTGCTAACGGTACATTAATTGGGACTTGCCCTGTTACAGGAACTGGTGACTGGCAGACTTGGGCTACTGCAACGTGTAGTGTCAGCGGCGTAAGCGGTACTCATGACCTCTATTTAAAATTCACGGGTGGCAGCAGTTACCTGTTTAACCTGAATTGGTGGAAATTTAGCACTGCTTCACCTACAACTCCTACTCCAAACACTAGTGGAATTAAAGGTGATTTGAATGATGATAGAAACGTCAATTCGATAGACTTTGCATTATTAAGGCTACATTTGTTAGGTGAAGCTCAGCTTGCAGGAAAGAATCTTTCCAATGCGGATGTTAATGGAGACGGCAGTGTAAATTCGATAGACTTCGCATTATTAAGACAATATTTACTGGGGATTATATCTTCCTTCCCCGGTCAAAGTGTGACAACACCAACACCAATTCAAAACCCAACTCCTACCCCGACACAGGTAGCTGCTGCTAAATTCCGCTGTTATCTATTGTTGGGTCAATCCAATATGGCAGGATACGCTTCTGCTCAAGCATCGGATAAAGTGGAAGATCCCCGTGTGCTTGTACTGGGCTACGATAACAACGCTAAACTTGGTCGCGTAAAAGATCAATGGGATGTGGCATGTCCGCCTCTTCATCCTGCCTGGCTTGATGCTGTCGGACCTGGAGATTGGTTTGGTAAGACTATGATACAGAAAGTTCCAGCAGGTGATACCATTGGATTAATACCATGTGCCATCAGTGGGGAAAAGATTGAGACTTTTATGAAGTCCGGAGGTTCAAAATATGATTGGATTATCAACCGAGCAAGACTTGCTCAGCAAAAGGGTGGAGTTATTGAAGGTATCATTTTCCACCAAGGTGAATCAAATAATGGTGATCCTAGTTGGCCCGGTAAGGTGAAAACACTGGTGGAAGACCTCAGGAAAGACCTGAACCTGGGTAATGTTCCTTTTATTGCCGGTGAACTGCTTTATACTGGTTCTTGTGCAGGTCACAACAAGTTGGTAAATCAATTGCCTTCTGTAATTAATAATTGCTATGTGGTTTCTGCAAACGGACTGGAAGTGGATTCCTCTGACACAGCATATCGTCTGCATTTTAGTCATGATGCAACAGTTACCCTTGGTAAGCGGTATGCTGAAAAAATGATTCAAGCACTTGGCTGGTAATTTGCACAGAAAATTGGTTATAAAAGGTTTTAAAAGGTTGTGAAAACTTGTAAGGTATTGTGAAAACTTGCGAGGAATCAATTGATCTATTTGTAGTCAAATTAGGGCTATTACACTAGACATTAATGTCTAAGGTAATAGCCCTGATTTATTTGTGTTTAAACTTTTCCAGAGCATTTATGGGTTTTTATTGTTGTCGCAGTATTGATCATACATAAGTAAAATCTTGTCCTAATAATATGAAAGTGATTTGCTTACAAAATAATATATATATAACAATGAAAGGAATAAATAACAATGCAAGATATTACAGTTAGCACACAAAACATATGTTATAAATATCTCTGAATTCCTTATGTTTTTTTGATTTTATCCGTTTTGTATTATGATTGTAGATTGAAAATAGGTATAAATCAATTTCAAAAATGTGTCGATATAAATAACAGCTACTAAGACAGACATTAACTTAATGAAGTTTTTGATCAAATAAGGCCTAAAGTGAAACTATAGCCGAAGTGGTATTATGAGCATAACTAACTTAACTTTTCTAGGGTATTTATTTCTTCTTTGTTTCTTACGCAGTATTACTTACATAAGGTCAAAAAGTTTAGATTTATTTAGGAGTTAGTATACAGGAGGAGAAGCTATATGCTAAAGAGCATGAAGATAAGCTTTAAGATTACCGCCTTAACTATTATAATTATAGTTTCTTTGTCATTTGCATTTATTGTTGCCTTCAAACTTATTCAGAATACTTTACTGGAGGTGAATTCCAAAGGTACTTATGAAGTAATAAATCAGACCACCAGAAATCTTGAGAATGTACTAAAAGATATTGAAGAACTTGCAATGAATATAAGCAGGGATGAAGAAATTGCACAAAGAGTTATAAAGATGGATGCTACAAAGGATAAGGTAGAAGCTAGTAGATACCAAACCCAGATAAAGGAATTGCTGACCAATTACGCAAGTAAAGATGTAGATATTGAATGTGCAGTTGTTATATCACCAAAATACAACACTGCTGTTTCAGGTCAATTATCGGTAGACAACGCTACAGATGTGAAGCAGGTACCTACTATAAAAGCTTTTAATGACAGCGGTGCTAAGTCTATGTGGTTTGATACCTATGAACAGGATATGAGAATCTTTGCAGGTGTGTCAGAGGGTAAGATAATTGCACTTATTAAGAAGATGTATTCTTCAACGAGCTTAAAAAGTATTGGAACACTTGTTTTGTATATAAGAGAGTCAGTGATAGCAAGTGAAGTTTATGAAGTTAATCTCACTAATAAAGGGCTATTTTATATAGTCGGCAGTAATGGCAATCTGGTGTTTAACCAGAATGATGTAAAAAACAATGGTCTTTTGATAAAAGATATTAATACACCCGAAAATAAAGAGCTTCGTTATATTTCTGAAGATTTAATCAACGAAATAAAGCAAGGAAAAAAGGATGCTCAGGCAGAGAACATACTTACGGAATCTGTAAACGGTGATAAATCCGTAATTACCTACTCGACTATAGAAGAAGTGGCGGAAACGCCTCTGGGTTGGACACTTGTGTCAGTAACTAAAACTGAGGATATCTTTGCGAGTATCAATAAAATAATGTTTCAGGTTATAATTATTTGCATAGTATTTGCAGCTATTGGACTATTACTTTCAATATATATAACAAAGGATATCACAAAAGCATTTAGGAAATTAATGAGAAAGATGGATGAGGTAAAGAGTGGAAGTCTGGACATTGAATTCAAATTTGACAGAAAAGATGAGATAGGGTATCTGGAAAAAAGTTTTGAAAACATGGTTAAGAGTTTAAAAGAGCTTGTAAACAAAATAAGGGATGCATCTTATGTTTCAATTGACTCTTCACAAACACTTTCAGCTTCATGTGAAGAAAATTACGCCTCTATTGAAGAACTCAAAGCCCTTTTACAGATGCTTACTGATGATTTTCATAAACAATCCGGAGATGTAATTTTAGGAAAGGACAAAGTTGCTGTAATCAAAGAAAAGATTGGCAGAGCCAAGCTGAATATTGAAGTTACCGATGAGATTATTCTAAAGTCAAGGCAACTTAGCGACTTAAATAAGAATTCTGTATCCTTACTATATAATATGTCTGATAATATTAAAAAAGCTATGGACAATATAATAATGGAATTCAAAGAGCTAATCATTGCATCTTCTGAAATAGGGAAAATAACCCAGGCAATAACAAGGATTTCAGATCAGACAAAACTCTTGGCATTAAATGCAACAATTGAATCGGCAAAAGCTGGGGTATATGGTAGAAGTTTTGGTCTTGTAGCTGAAGAAATTAAGAAACTGTCAATACAGTCCAAGGAGTTTGTTTCAAGCATCAATAACAAGATAAAAAATATCGCAGGTAAAATTGAAAAAGCAGGTGCCTCCGTATCCTCGTTAAATGGAGTTGTAAATGAAAGTGAACAAACTGTTACAAGTGTTGTAGAAAGTTTTGATAACAACTTGAATTTCTTGAATACAATTGTCAGCCAAATAGAAAACATAAAAGAATCAATAAACTCCATTGAAACATCTGGAAATGATATTATTGCAATAACCGAAAGCATAAGTGGAAGTATCGAATCGGATATAGATCATATCGATAATATTAATATTACTACCGACCAACAATTAAAAATGGTTGAACAACTTGTAACAAAATCTGAAGAACTCAGATGTATTGCACAAGAGCTTGAAAGCGAGGTGAATAATTTTCAAGTATAATTCTACTCCATATCAAAACTGAATATTTTATTGCAACACAATAATGCAATAGTAAAAATAATATGTTCATTATTATTACTATTGCATCTGCATTAAGAAAATTGCTTTAAAGAAACTCAACTAACTAAAATGGAGGGATACGCATTGAAAAAGCGAATTATTGCACTGCTATTAGTATTCTGTGTAATGAGCCCATTTGTTCCACAAAGTGTTTTTTCGTTTGATGTAACAGCATATGGCGAGGAAGCCTATTTTACCGACATGAAAACCCATTGGGCCTCAGAGACGGTGACAAAGTGGGTGAAAAGCGGCTTGATATCGGGGTACAATGACAAAACTTTTAGACCGGACCGAAATATATCAAGAGCAGAATTTTGTGTTATTGTTGATGAAATTTTCGGATATCAGGACATAGGAGACACAAACTTTAATGATATCAAGGATTCAGACTGGTATAGCGGTCAAATTTCAAGAGTCAAAGAAGCGGGAATTATTGAGGGCTACAATAACAGCTTTAGTCCTAATAGCCCTATTACCAGACAAGATGCTGCAGTTATAGTACAAAAGGCATTTGAACTTGTGAAAACAGATGATACTACTGCTAAGAACTTTGCGGACTATACCAGCATCAAAGAATATGCTAATGAAGCGATTTCTGCATTAGTATCAAAAGGCTATATTAAAGGTTTTGGAGACAACACTATAAAGCCATTGAAAAACCTGTCCCGAGCAGAAGCTGTTGCAATTATTGATAATGTAGCTGGAATGTTGGTGAATCAGAAAGGAACATATTCAAACGACACAGTAGAGGGGAATTTTCTAATTAATTCTCCCGATATAACAATTAAGGATATGACAATTAAGGGTAACCTCTATTTGACAGAAGGTATTGGTGAAGGCGATGTTACTGTCGATAATGTTGTTGTCGAAGGAGTTACCTTTGTAAAAGGTGGAGGAAGTAATTCAGTAGTTATAAAAAACTCTCGCCTTTCAGATATTATAGTGAAAAAGAAAAACAACTCTGTCAGGCTTGCATTAGAAGGTAATACTAGCGTAGCTTCAGTAAAACTTTTACATAAAGCAAAAGTGGAATTTTCTGAAGGGACATCTATCAGTAAAATAGAAATTGAGAAAGAGGCAGAAGGAACAGTTTTGGCAGGAACAGGAACTGTTAGTGCAATTGAAGTAAAAGCCGAAAATGTCTCGATAAACAATAGTATAGTAAAAGCAAATATTCAATATAAAATCGAAGCAGGAGATGTCAAAGATCAAAATGATGTTATAGTTGTTCCTCGTCCATCACCAACAGCTCTTGCAACAAGTCTTCCTACAGGTGGATCCTCAGGTGGATCCTCAGGTGGTTCGTCATCAGGTTCTTCTACACCTAGACCTACTACTACACCTACAGCTACTTCTACAACTTCACCATATACCCTTGTTTGGTCTGATGAATTTGATGAAGATTCACTAAATACTGCCGACTGGACTGCAGCTGACACAGGTGTAGTTTATAACAACGAATTAGAAGCTTATAAACCTGATAATGTATATGTAGAAGATGGTAAGTTGGTTTTTGAAGCTAAACAGGAAGAATATAAAGGTAAAGAATATACTTCAGGTAAGGTGGTTACAAAAGGAAAGCAGGCATGGACCTACGGTCGCTTTGAGATTAAGGCTAAAATGCCTGAATCACAAGGAATATGGCCTGCAATATGGATGCTTCCTGAGGATGACAGTATATTTGGCGGCTGGCCTCAAGGTGGAGAAATTGATATAATGGAGCTATTGGGACATGAGCCTAACACGATTTACGGTACAATCCATTATGGGAATCCAAAAGCATCAAGACAGGGAGAGTATACTCTCGAGACAGGTAAATTTTCTGAAAGTTACCATGTATATGCTTTTGAATGGGATCCTAATGAAATGAGATGGTATATTGACGGCAATCTATACCATAGTGAGAGTAGTTGGTATTCCAGAGATATAAATGAAGCAGATGCATTGACGTATCCGGCACCATTCAACAGAGATTTCCATTTGATAATGAACCTTGCAGTCGGAGGAGACTGGCCTGGAAACCCTGATGAAACAACTGATTTCACAAGTAAAATGTATGTTGATTATGTTAAGGTATATGAACGAAACGGAGGGATTTATCCTCCAGCAGGTGAGCGCCCCGAAGGTAGTAATTCACCTGCGAGACCGCCTTTGGAAGACGGAAACTATATCTATAACGGTAGTTTTGATCAACAGGATGACGATGTAGACGGAATGAGAAATGCTGATGATGAAACAGATATCACAAATACTTCCTACTGGACCTTCTCTCATGTTGAGGCAAATAATGGAGTTGCAGTAGCATCAAATGATAATGGTGCATTAAAGCTCGAGATTTCTAATGCCGGTAACAACACTTATTCAGTTCAGGTATATCAAAAGCCGGTTAACCTTGAAAAATCTGATACATACCGTGTAACCTTTGATGCATGGGCTTCCACCAACAGGAACATGATTGTGAAAATTGGTGCTGACAAAGACAGAGATTTCGCAAACTATTCAGAAGATAAAACAATAGCACTTACAACAGAATCACAGACACACACTTTCGATTTCAAAATGAATGGAGATACAAATACTGCTGCAAGGCTTGAATTCAATGTTGGTGCTGCAGGAGCAAACACTGTTTGGATTGATAATGTCAAAATTATAAAACTTCCAAGAGATCCTAATGCCCCAAGAGACCTACTTCCATCAGGTAACCTTATTTACAACGGAACCTTCGATCAAGGCTCAAAGAGTATGGGTTTCTGGGAATTTAACACAAGTGATGGTGCTGATGCAGAGGGTTATGTAACTGATAATATTTACCAACGCGAATTCCAGGCAGATATAACCAATGAAGGAACAGGACCAGATTCAATAGTACTTTCTCAGAGCGGTTTAAACATAGAAAATGCAAAACAATATAGTGTAAGCTTCTATGCAAGAGGGGAAGCCAACAGAAATATAAAAGTTGATGTATGCAGTACAGAGGATTCCCCAGTGGACTATTCAACAGAGCAATCATTTGATTTGACTACTGATATGACCAGATATACTTTCAGGTTCACTATGGAAGAAGATACTGATTCCAAAGCACAACTCCGGTTCAAACTTGGCGGAGATGACACTAAAGTGTATATAGATAATGTGTCTGTGAGAAGTGTTGTTCCTGGTCAATATATCCATGTTGAGGCAGAAAGTGCAACTGCACACGGTGCAATAACTCCTCATAGCAGTTATGTAACATTTGGTGAAGCTTCTTATATCTCAGAGAGTATAGATGTACCGGAATCAGGTGATTACGTTATATCCTACATGTTATCTACAAGTGGAGATACCGGTTGGCTTAGTGTAGCAAACGAAGTATACAAGGAAGAGCTCCCTGATACCGGAGGTAAATGGATAAATGTAACCAATTCCCTATACCTTGCACAGGGTACTCAAGATATAACCATTTACGGTAATGCTGTAAATCTTGACTGGTTTGAAATATCGAAAGATTTGGTTCTTGGTGGACATATGACTCCTTCAGCTTCAAACTGGGCGTACTGGAATACAGCAGAAGAAAATGCAATTTCAACGAAATCTGTTGAAGATGGTAAATTGAAGGTTGCTATCACTGCTGGAGGCGTTAATCCATGGAGTATAGGAGTTAATCAGTCAGGCATTAGTCTTGAACAAGGAAAGTTGTATCGTATCTCTTTTGATGCAAAGTCCACTGTCGATAGAAATATAAGGATAAGCGTTGACAAGGCGGATTATACACAATACTTTGTAAGAGAATTGGATATAACCACTACAATGAAAAATTATATAATTGATTTCCCAATGAGTGCAACAGATGCTAATAGTTCGTTGGTATTCTCAATTGGAAATGTATCAGGTGCAATGGCAACGGTAGAACACGATGTATTTTTAGATAACATAAGATTAGCTGAAATCAGTGACATCTTCTGTCTGAATTTTCAGTCAATTGATGCACCGGTTATACCGGAACCTGTTGTAACTGAGCCAGATGAAACAGAAGATGAAACTGGAGTTACAAACCTGATAACCGACGGAACCTTTGATTCAGGAGTAGGTGCATGGGGATCATACGACGGAGCACCAGAAGGTGCAGGAGCAGGAGCAATTACATTAGAAGCTACAGACGGAAAACTTGTTGCTGATGTTACAACTGTTGGTACCGCAAACTATAAACCTCAGGTAAGTAGAGGCGGTCTATCTCTGACAGAAGGTAAGAACTATGCTTTGACATTTAATGCATCTGCAACTGAGGACAAAGCAGTTGAAGTTGGTTTCATTGAAACTGCCAACTATAGCCCTGTTGCTAATAGTAGTATATTCATTATTACAAGTACCCCAACTGATTATGCCCTGACATTTACTCCTAATGCAACTACTTCAATAGCCGCACTTCAGTTCAACCTTGGTCTTATTGAAGGTTATGAATGGGCTTCTGTTGCTTCTTCGGTCTATTTTGATGATGTAAGATTGGTTGAAGTTAATAACATTATTAGCGACGCCCCATGGTCTTCATTTAATGGAAACGAAGGGGTACCAGGAGAAGTTACATTAGAAGAAGTTGACGGAGAACTTTCAGTAGATGTCACAGCTGTTGGGACTGCAAACAATGCACCTCAGATTAAGAGTGGTAGTTTTTCATTAGTTGAAAACGGCAAATATGTTGTATCATTCAGTTCAAGGTCTGATGCGGAAAGAGCCGTTGAAGTAACTGTTATTGACAATCAAAGTTGGACTTGGTATGGTGGTGGTAAATATACATTATCAACAACAGGTAGTGATTATGCATTTTTATTTACTGCTCCAACTACGACAAATACAGCAGAATTGCAGTTCAATTTCGGAACTATAGCAGGATATGAACCTACTTCAGTTGCTGCATCAGTGTACCTTGACGATGTTATTATAACACCGATATACTTACCAGATACAGATCCTGTGGAAGAAAGTGATGATATCATAAATGAAACCTTTGATACAAATATTGGTGTATGGAACTTTGAAGTAAATGAGGCAGTAGCAACTCATGAAGTGTCGAACGGAGAACTCAAAATTACTGTAACAACAGTTGGTGCTGGAAATTGGCAACCTCAGCTAAGTGAAACGAATTTAAGTTTCGAAGAAGGTGCTTCTTACACTTTCACATTTAAGGCAAAGACAAATACACCAAGGACAATAGAGGTATTTATCACTGATCCTGCAGGTGATAGATACCCTGACTTCGGAGGAAGCGTAATTGACCTTACGACAGATTACGAAACATATACTGTAAATTGCACCACTGAAGCTACAAACACAGGTGCTATACAAATTAAATTTGGTACCATTGATGGACACGTGGATACTTCTGTACCGGCAACCATCTATATAGACGACACCGTATTGACAAAAAACTAGATACAACCAATTGTTGTAAATAAGTAGTATATAGGTAAAAGGTCTCCTGCAAAATATGCAAGCATAAAAATAGGTTTGATTAACAATTTTTATGCTTGCCCCTGTTTTGCAGGAGCTTCTTTGTTACAACAAATTTTCTTAAGGTTAAGTAAATACTCGTGTGTGCTTGCAATTGTAAGGGCAAGTATAGTGTTTCTCAAATGTTTATTCAATGAAATCCTATTATGCCTGAGCATAATGAATTAAATGTGAGAGACTTTGAATAAAAAAGAACGGTAGACTAATCATCTACCGTTCTTATAAATTACCCGTGTCACAACTTTGTTTATTTCATGTGTTGGTACTATTATTTAAAAAGAAGTTATAATACCAAGTAAGTACTGTCTCATCAATGCAAAGTCGATAGAGTTTGCATTACCGTCCTTGTTAAGATCGGCATTTACTAAATTTTCTCCTGTAAGTGGAGTTATGCCGAGTAAATGCATCCTTAATATTGCAAAGTCTATTGAATTGACATTTCCATCACCGTTTAAATCGCCTAGAGTTCCTGGGTTGCTTCCTCCACCCATTGTAAACCAGTCTACGTTTACCGCACCTGAGAATACAAGATATAGGTCATTTAGTCCTGTGACTTTGCTAATGTTGCAGGTTTGCTCCTGATAATCATTAAAGCTGCCTGTAGATGCTACAGGTAATGTACCAATGAGCGTTCCGGTAGGGCTATTTAATCTTAATTCAATATTTGCAGTACCGGAGTTTGCAACGAAAGCTTTAAAGGTAGTTGCTCCGTTTCCGAAATTAACCTTTTTATATGCAAGATAGTCGCCGTTGTTTATATAACCTATACCACTTCCGTCATTAGCACCTATTCTTTGAATTGTAGAAGATTTAATATCATTAAAGTCCTCTGCTTCCAATTTTGAAAAAGCACTTCTTTCGGTTACAGGTATAGGTGTAGGTACTGCTGGAGTTGTTGGTGTAGGTGTATTATTTACTATAGTTGTAGGTGTAGGTACTACACCATTGGTGTTAAATTTCCAAGATGCGAAATTAAATAAATAATCACCTGAGCCTGTAAATCTAAGGAATAAATCCTGAACACCGGTTGCACCGCTAACTGTACATGTTCTTGTTGTCCAAGTCTGCCAACCTCCGGTTGCTGGTACGCTACAAGTTCCTACTAATTTCCCTGTAGTACCGCCGAGCCTGATTTCAATATTTCCTCCTGATGTTTCACTAGCTACTCTGGCTTCAAAACTTGTTGCACCACTAGTACCAAAATCAACGCCTTTGATTTGGATCCAGTCTCCATTCTGTATAAAGCCAACATTACGTCCGCCTTCACTACATTCTTCAGTTTCAGTACCGGATTCTTTGTACATGTTTACAGCAGTATTTTTAATATAAGGATTTACATATTGGAGTTGTTTCAAACCGCTTACTGTCGGAACTACCTGTTTAATGGTTCCGTCAGAGTTGTAGAACATCTGATCAATAGCTACATTTCTCTGATATGCAGGTTCTGTTCCACGTTGTTTTGCCAAATTTCTGTTGTGGTATACGCAATACCAGTTACCTTTAAATTCTAAAACAGTATGGTGGTTATTATTGCTATAATTGTCAGGAGGCTGTGGCAATACAACTCCTTTGTAAGTAAAACCTGTAGTAGGCTTGTCACTCATCATATACTCAATCTTAGATGCACCCTGGGAAAAATCGCTGGCATATGTAAAATAATACTTTCCTTTGTACTTATGCATATATGAAGCTTCAAAAAAGCGTGGTGCAGTCATTGATGTTGCAGAACCCACTGTGCTTATCATATCATTGCCTAATTTGATAACCCTGATATTGTTTTGGCCATTTCCTCCAAAATACATATATGCCTGACCGTCATCATCAACAAACACGCCGGGGTCAAACAACCACATATTGGGTGCAGGTTGTACTCCAGGAGTATTCATGGTGATTAAAGCACGAGGATTGGGATCTTTAAAGGGACCGGTAGGACTGTTACTAACTGCTACTCCAATACCGTTTCCGCCGTTACCGTAATACAGATAAAACTTATTATTACGGTATACAATTGAAGGTGCCCAGGAAACTCCAGCCCAACTGGAATCTCTTTTGGCGTTGAAAACTTCTCCATGGTCTGTCCAGTTTTTCATATCGTCAGTGGAGATACAAGTAATGTCTGGGATGTTGTAGGTTGACTGACCGGCTGTAGCATCTGAATCATGTGAAGCGTAAATATAAAGCCTGCCGTTATACACTACCGCAGTTGGGTCTGCTGTATAACGCTGAGAAAAAATTGGATAGTCCGCAAATCCTTTTTCCGGGATAAGCAACATTATAATACTGATGGTGAAGACTATCACCCACACCTTGCTAAAATTTTTTAGCATAAAAAACCACTCCCTTTAAATTTTATTTAAATTTTTCAGTTACAATAACTGAATATAAAAAGCTGTTTGTCGGGATTTTAGAACAATTGAAAAGATAATTATACACCTTTCAATATTATAGTTACGTAATAAATACATTTTTTAAGTTGGGATTTTATAAATAATTTACATTTATCATTCGTAAAACACATTGTATTTTGTCTATGTAAAATAACATTTAACTATGATATTATTATCTATATATATTCGAGACGGATTTTAGCAAACTCTTTGAATCGCTTAATGATATAACCTACTTAAAATAGCATAATATTTCGAATATGTAAAGTGTGAGAACTTAAGGTGCTATTAAAAAATAAGTTCCTATTCTCGATAACGAAAAACTTGATTTTTGAAATGGCCTAATATATTTACCGCCCTTGAAAACAACACACAAAATTTTTATTTCTTTGTGATGCTTACTGTTTATATTATTATATCATATATCATTTTAAGTGAGGTTTATAAATGTATAGAACTATTTTTAAGTTATCAATTACATATTTTTTAACATTTATTTTTTCTTTGACTTTAACTGCTTGCTTACCTAAAGATAAGACTATCAAAGAATCCAGTCTTGAAAGTCAGTCTGCGCAGAACAAAATAGTGCTGGGATTTTCACAAGTAGGTGCTGAAAGTGATTGGCGTTCAGCTAATTCAAAGTCTATTATGGCTGCAGCTCAAGAAGCCGGAATAAAACTAATATTTTCTAATGCACAACAAAAACAGGAAAATCAGATTAAGGCCATAAGATCATTTATAGCCCAACAGGTTGATATTATAGCTTTTTCACCCATAGTAGAGACCGGCTGGGAGTCTGTATTGAACGAAGCTAAAATTGCCGATATACCTGTAGTAGTTATGGATAGAGCTATTGATATTGAAGATAAGTCTTTATATGTAACTCATATTGGCTCGGATTTTGAAGAAGAAGGACGAAAAGCAGGGAGATGGCTTTTAGAAAGTATTGATAGAGAGGAGATTCCTATCAATGTAGTTGAGCTCCAAGGTACTATTGGAGCGTCTCCGACTAATGGTAGAAGCAAAGGCTTTGAAGAAATAGCTAAATCAAATCCGAATATTAAGATCATTGGTGCTGAAGCAGGGGATTTCATGCGTTCTAAAGGCAAGGAATTAATGGAAAAGTTTTTAAGAAAAGAAGGAAAAAATATAAATGTTGTGTACTCTCATAACGATGACATGGCATTAGGGGCAATTGAAGCAATAGAAGAATATGGGTTAAGACCAGGTGAAGACATAAAGATAGTTTCTGTAGATGCTGTAAAAGCAGCTTTTGAAGCTATGATTCAGGGAAAACTCAATTGTACAGTAGAATGCAATCCCCTTCAAGGGCCTAAACTTATTAAAGTTGTGAAGGAAATTATAAAAGGCAAATCCGTTCCTAAACGTATAATAATCGAAGAAAGAATTTTCACGGAAGATAATGCCAAATCAGAATTGCCGAACCGTAAATATTGATGCACCATTTTCATAAATATGAGAGGACTTAAACGTATGAGTTTTAATACAGTTTGTACATACTTAGAAGGAATGGGGTGTTAAGTTTATCTTTAATATGAAGATTTCAATTAGAAGTAAAATCATAGTTGCTTTTATAATAGTCATTATTATGATGAATATACTAAATGTGTTTATACTATACAGTGCCCTTAAGTTTAGAGAGCAGTATGATACTATAGTTTCAAATATTACAACGGCAAATAGTATAAATGGAATTGTAAAAACTCAGATCGACGCTGAGATGTGGGATATTGTTGCGGGTAAAGTTAAATTTGAAGATGGGAAGCAATATCAAATCATTAATAGTATTAAGAAAAATATAAACAGTATTATGAAAAATGTCAGAACACATGAGAATAGAGTACGTCTTGATGTTACATTGCGTACAATGGATACTTTGACCAGATATGTTGATAAAATGGGACAGCAGATAAAAGAGAAAAAACCGGTAGAAGAGAATGAGAAAGTACTTGAAAATATAAGGGGAGTTTCTGCACTCGTTGAAGAAAATATCCAGGAATTCATTTTGTATGAAATCCAAAGCAGTGAGACAATAAAAACAGAGTTAGATAAGAACATTAACAATTGGGTACTAACCATTTTTATTGTTCTGGGTATTGTACTTCTTTTTTCAATACTAGCGGCACTGGCAATTACCAGCAGTGTAACAAAACCCATAAAAGAGTTGAGTAATATGACAAAATCTATAGCACAAGGAAACCTTGATGTTAGAGTTGAATATAAAAATGTAGACGAAATATCTCATTTGGCAAGTAGTTTTAATATTATGGCAGAGAGAATAAAGGATTTGCTTGAAAAAAACAAAAATGAGCAGGAAAATCTTAAAAAGACTGAATTAAAGCTTATGCAAGTTCAGATAAATCCCCACTTTCTTTATAATACCCTTGATACGATAGTCTGGATGTCAGAAGCAAATAACAGTGAAAAAGTTATTGAAATCGTAAAGGCTTTATCGGCATTTTTCAGGATAACCCTTAGTAAGGGTAAGGATTGGATTACTATAAGCGATGAGATTGAACACATTAGAAGTTACTTGATCATCCAAAAAATTAGGTACAGGGATATACTTGATTTTAAGATCGATGTTAGTGATGAAATTCTTGGAAATAAAACTTTAAAGCTTACACTACAGCCTTTGGTAGAAAATGCTTTGTATCATGGAATTAAGAATAAGAGAGAAGGCGGAATAATAGTAATTAAGGGGTATAAGTCAAGTGATGATAATATAATTTTTGAAATAATTGATAATGGTGCAGGTATGTCAATAGAACGCTATGAAGAGGTTATGGATGAGCTTGACAGTAATTCTAAAAAGGTGGTTTTAAAAGACAGCGGTTTTGGGTTGAATAATGTTCATAAAAGGATAAAGCTCTATTATGGAGATGCCTACGGCATTAAGATAAGCAGTGAACTAAATAAAGGTACAAAGATTACCGTTGTTATACCAATGGAGGTGTGATTTTTTGTATAAGGTATTTCTTGTAGATGATGAAATAGGTATTCGAGAAGGTATGCGGGATAATGTAAAGTGGAGTGATGCAAATTTTATATTTTCCGGTGAAGCCTCTGATGGGGAAATGGCACTTCCTTTAATAAAGGAAATAGAGCCGGATGCTATAATTACAGATATAAAGATGCCATTTATGGACGGATTGCAATTGAGTAGAATAGTAAGAAAAAGCATGCCCTCGGTAAAGATAATTATACTGACCGGGCATGATGAGTTTGATTATGCTAAAGAAGCTATAGGTATTGGTGTTACCGATTTTCTTCTAAAACCAGTGTGTGCTTCAGAGCTGATAGAGGTAATGAAAAAGACAGCAATGAAGATCGAGCAGGAGAGAAAAAAAGAAAATGCTTCCATACAGCTTAAAGAACAGCTTGAAAGTAATGCAATGATGATAAGAGATAGATTTTTAAATGAACTTGTCTTAGGCGCTGTTCCATTACAGGGCACACTTGATGACTGTGAAAAGTTTCAGATAGATATTATTTCAAAATTCTATCTTGTAGCAATTATTGAAGCAGAGGTTATGCCTCAAAACATGCAGGACAAATCAAAAGAGTATGCAACGTTTGAGACGTTAGTAGAGAAAAAATTGCAAACAAATAGTAATGTAATAAAATTTAATAGAAGTGTCGGAGAATTAATCTTAATTATAAAGGGTGATAATGCAGGTGACCTTGGCACCTTTGCCTATGAACTGTTAAAGTTGGTAAAGACTGAGGTGGAGCTTAATTCATCGTGTGTACTTGATATAAGCCTTGGAAGTGTTATGGAAAGACTCCAGGGAATTACAAAATCATATAAAGAAGCTGATATTGTCAGCAAGTACAAATATTTATATGGAAGGAATAAAATACTTGCAATCAATGATATTAAACCAGGTATTAAGGAATTTATCAAGTATGATGATATAAATAATGTAAGTGATTTTATGAAGTCCGGTCTATTTAAAGATATTGATCAGTTTGTTGATAAATTTATAGAAAGCTTAAGTGAAAAGGGGATGGATTCCTTTATTTATGTTAATTACACGTTAATAGATATAATGTCAAGTGCTGCTAAATTTGTGAAGGAGCTTGGCCGTGATATAGAAGACATTCTGCCTGAAGCTATTCAATTTGAGGATGACTTGGCAATAGTAGATTCAATATATAAATTCAAAGAGTTAATGATAAATGTTTTGGAAAGGGTACTTCTATGCAGAGATAACATGATAGAAGACAAGTACTATTGTACTATCAGCAAAGCTAAGGAATTTATAAATCGAAACTACTCTGAACCTGGTATATCTTTAAACTCTGTTGCATCGTATGTCAATATTAGTCCTAGCTATTTCTCTTCATTGTTTAGTCAGGAAACAGGAGAGACTTTTATTGAATACTTGACAAAACTAAGGATTAAGAAGGCAAAAGAGCTGTTAAAAACAACTTTAAAAAGAACCTCCGAGATTGCATATAATGTTGGTTATAACGATCACCATTATTTTAGCTATATATTTAAAAAATGGGAAGGAATAACCCCAAAAGAGTTTCGGAGTAAATAAATTGGAAGTTTATATTGCAGAAGTTAAATTCCGGGTGTATAATTTAATTAACATGTGCAGACAAGTTGAGAGGATTTATAATGCAAATCAGGAATAGTCAAGCAAAGTATTACATATTAATGGAGCAGATAAGAGAAGATATTCTGATGGGGCGGATAAAGCCGGGTGAACAAATACTTTCAGAAAATATTCTATCGGAAAGACATTCGCTAAGCCGCCATACTGTAAGAAAAGCTATATCTTTACTTGTGAATGACGGGTATCTTTATACTGAGCATGGTAAAGGGACCTATTGTCTGGACAGAAGAAAAAAGAGAAGTGACTCAAGAAATATTGGTGTCATTACAACTTATATATCCGAATACATTTTTCCGAAGGTTATCCAGGGGATAGACAGGGTTTTTTCCGGCAACGGGTACAGTATCATGCTGAAAAATACCAACAACAGCTCCGAGACTGAAGCACTTTGCCTCCAGGATATATTAAGTAAGGATATTGAAGGACTGATTATTGAACCGACAAAGAGTGCAGTATTTTCTAACAACCTCAAGTTTTATGAAGCACTTGACAAGCATCATATTCCTTATATATTTATTCATGGCTATTATCAGCAACTTGAAGGCAAATCTCATGTTATTATGGATGATGCCGCCGGTATACATTCTGTAGTTGAGTATCTTATAAAGCTTGGACACAAGAAGATTGTCGGAATTTTTAAAGCTG
This sequence comes from Bacillota bacterium, assembly GCA_023398495.1. Classification (GTDB taxonomy): domain Bacteria; phylum Bacillota; class Clostridia; order Acetivibrionales; family Acetivibrionaceae; genus Acetivibrio. The sequence goes on along the minus strand of JAEWSG010000183.1, from coordinate 95,560 downwards.
ATGATATTCAGGGAATAAACAGGCATATAGGTTTTGCCAGAGGATTAAGAGAAGCCGGATTGCCTTATAATCCTGATGATATTATATGGTTTCATACTGAAGATAAGGGTATAAAACCGTTTGCTTTAATCAAACAGATGATTGAATCAAAAAAAGATATAGATGCAATTGTTTGTTATAACGATGAAGTTGCCTTTAAGACCTTTGAGATGCTTGGAAAATTGGGAGTAAAAGTACCGGAGGATATCTCTGTTACAGGATTTGATGATTCATACTTTTCGGAAAATTGCTCTGTAAAACTTACTACTGTACGACATCCAAAGGAATTGCTTGGTGAAGAAGCTGCCAGAATTCTGTTGGATATGCTTAAGGACGATAACTATCAAAACAATCCGGTTCAGAAATTAATAATACCGAAGCTTGTTATTAAGGATTCGTGTATAAAAAGATAAAGTTTAAAATATTAATATATAGATAAATCGCGAAAATAATTATACAAGGACAAATTGAATTTTCGCGAAAATAATTATACAAGGACAAATTGAATTTTCGCGATAATAATTCAAGGAAATTGAAGCACGATGTAAAAGCTTTATCGTGTTCAATATAGATTCAAATAAAGCTATATACTAATACACCGACTTGTATGCACATGTATACATGTTAAAGACCTATGAGCACTTCCCCCAAAAAGATATTGTTCAGCTGTGGTTTTTATATGTATGCATGTGCACTACAGTTAATAAATTAAGCAAAGGGGTAATTGTATGAATAATGTTGCAAAGGTAAGACTAGGGATTGTAGCTGTTAGCAGAGACTGTTTTCCGATTGAGCTCAGTGAGAAAAGAAGGCAGTTAGTGGCTAAAGCTTGTTCAGACAAGCATGTAGAAGTATTTGAAGTTCAGACAACAGTAGAAAATGAGAAAGATGTCTTAAAAGCACTTGATGAGTTAGAAGGTGCCAATGTGAATGCACTTGTTGTTTACCTTGGCAACTTTGGTCCGGAGGGACCTGAAACCTTATTGGCTAAGAAGTTTAGTGGACCTTCTATGTTTGTAGCAGCTGCAGAAGAGACTGAAAACAATCTCATAAACGGAAGAGGAGATGCTTATTGTGGAATGCTTAATGCATCCTACAATTTGGCTTTGAGGAAATTAAATCCTTACATACCGGAATATCCTGTCGGTACACCGGATGAGGTTGCAGATATGATAGCAGATTTTGAAAATATTGCAAGAGTAATTCTTGGGATGTCAAAATTAAAGATATTCAGCTTTGGCCCAAGGCCACAGGATTTTCTTGCCTGCAATGCTCCTATAAAGCCCTTATATGATTTGGGTGTAGAGATTATGGAAAACTCGGAGCTGGATCTTTTTGAAGCCTTTAATAAGCATAAGGATGATCCTAGAATTCCTGAAGTTGTAAAGGAAATGGAAGAAGAACTTGGAACAGGAAATGCTTATCCTGGAATACTTCCAAAGCTTGCACAGTATGAGCTTACTTTACTGGATTGGGCAGAAAATAATAAAGGAGCTTCAGAATATGTAGTGTTTGCAAATAAGTGTTGGCCTGCATTTCAGACACAGTTTGGATTTGTTCCATGCTATGTAAATTCCAGATTGGCAGGAAAAGGTATACCTGTTGCATGTGAGACAGATATTTACGGAGCATTGAGTGAATATATCATAACCAGTGCAACAAATATTCCGGCAACTCTATTGGATATAAACAATTCTGTACCAAAAGATATGTATGACAATAATAAAGACAAGTTCAACGGATATAAATTAAATGATCTCTTTATGGGATTTCACTGCGGTAATACTCCTTCATGCTGCATGAAGAGTTTTTCAATGAAATATCAACTTATCATGCACAGACTATTGGAACCTGACAAAGAGCCGGATATATCAAGAGGTACACTTGATGGAGCGATCAGGCCTGGGGATATAACCTTCTTCAGAATTCAGGGAACTGCTGACTGCAAATTGAAAAGCTATGTTGCTGAAGGAGAAATTATAGATGTAGATCCAAAGTCCTTTGGTGGAATAGGGATTTTTGCTATAAAAGAGATGGCAAGATTTTATAGACATGTATTAATTGCAAAGAGGTATCCACATCATGGTGGTGTAGCCTTTAAGCATGCAGGAAAGATATTGTATTCAGCTATGAAGATGCTTGGACTTGACGATGTCGCGTTTAATCAACCTGCATCAATGTTGTATAAAGATGAAAACCCTTTTAAATGATATAAAATAGGAGGTCGTAGGTATGGGCAGAAAGTATACAATCGGAGTTGATTTTGGGACATTATCCGGTCGTGCGGTACTTGTAGATGTGAATACAGGAGAAGAAATCGCAACAGCCGTAAAAGAATATTCTCATGGGGTAATTTCTGATTATTTACCGGATAAGGTTACGAAGCTCGAACATGATTGGGCTTTGCAACATCCTCAGGATTGGCTTGATGTATTTGCACAAACAATACCCGAAGTTTTAAAGGAATCCGGTGTAAGTGCAGAAGATGTAATTGGGGTGGGTGTAGATTTTACTGCATCAACAGTAATGCCAACAGATAGTATGGGAGTGCCACTTTGTTTTAAAGATCAATTTAAAGGTAATCCGCATTCCTGGCCAAAACTTTGGAAACACCATGCTGCACAGGATGAAGCAAATAAACTGAATGCAATAGCTAAGGAAAGAGGAGAGAAATTCGTTGGGAGGTACGGCGGTAAGCAGTCTTCCGAGTGGCAGGTGGCAAAAGTCTGGCAGGTTTTAAACGAAGCTCCTGAAATTTATGAGGCTATGGACAAGTGGATTGAAGCCACTGACTGGGTAACCTGGCAATTGACAGGTGTTGAAAAGAGGCAAATATGTACCGCGGGATATAAAGGAATCTGGCATAAACAGGATGGATACCCGTCAAAAGAATTCTTTGCAGCTCTGGATCCAAGGCTTGCAAATTATGTAGATGAGAAACTTTCAAAAGAATTATATCCACTTGGTGGGAAAGCCGGTGAAATTTCTGAAGCAGCAGCTTTGATGACAGGTTTAAAAAAAGGCACTGCTGTATGTGTCGGAAATGTAGATGCACATGTATCAATTCCAGCTGTTGGGATAACAGAACCTGGAAAAATGTTGATGATAGTCGGAACATCAACTTGCGATATACTGCTTGGTACTGAGGAAAAAATTGTACCTGGAATGTGTGGAGTTGTTGAAGATGGTGCCATGCCAGGATTATTCGCTTATGAATCGGGACAATCCTGTGTGGGAGACCATTTTGACTGGTTTGTAAAGAACTGTGTACCTGCCACGTATACTGAAGAGGCACGTGAAAAAGGTATAAACATACATAAACTTCTGAGGGAAAAAGCATCAGCATTAAGAGTAGGAGAAAGCGGTCTGGTTGCACTTGATTGGTGGAATGGAAACAGATCTGTACTTGTAGATGTGGATCTTACTGGCTTAATTATTGGCTGTACACTTCACACAAAACCTGAAGAAATGTATAGGGCGCTGATTGAAGCCACGGCATACGGTAAAAGGATAATTATTGAAACCTTCCGTGAAAGCGGGGTTCCGATAAATGAGTTATATGCCTGTGGAGGTATAGCTTCAAAGGATGACTTTATGATGCAGATCTATGCAGATGTTACAAATATGGAGATCAGAATAAGCGCTTCATCACAAACACCTGCTTTAGGAGCAGCTATGTTTGCCTCTGTTGCAGCCGGAAAGGAAAGAGGGGGCTATGACAGTATTTTTGAAGCAGCTAAAGCTATGGGAAAAGTTAAAGATAAATATTTCAAACCTATCCCGGAAAATGTGGAAGCCTATAATAAACTTTATGCTGAATATAAAATACTTCATGATTATTTTGGCAGAGGTTCAAATGATGTAATGAAGAGGCTAAAAAAGGTTAAGGCAGAAGCTTCAAGAGATTAATCTAGGGAAGGAGGTGTGTATTAATGTTGGAACAACTAAAGATAGCTGTTCTGGAAGCAAATCTGGAGCTTCCAAAACGTGGACTTGTTACTTATACATGGGGTAATGTTAGTGGCATTGACAGGGATAAAAACCTTGTTGTAATAAAGCCAAGTGGTGTACCATATGAGGAGTTGAAGCTTGAGCATCTTGTTGTATTAGACCTTGACGGGAATAAGGTTGAAGGAAGTATGAATCCTTCCTCGGACACAGCTACACATCTGGTGATTTACAGGAATAACCCCGAAACAGGAGGGGTGGTCCATACTCATTCCAGATGGGCTACAGTATGGTCGCAAGCAGGTATGCCAATACCTGCATTAGGAACAACACATGCCGACTATTTCTATGGAGAGATACCTTGTACACGTAAATTGACGGATACGGAAATAAGCGGTGAGTATGAAAAAAGCACGGGAAATGTTATTGTAGAGACCTTTAAGGATAGGAATATGACCTATGTACCAGGAGTTCTTGTTAATAACCATGGACCGTTCAGTTGGGGGAAAAATCCTCAAGAAGCTGTTCATAATGCGGTTGTTCTTGAAGAGGTTGCAATGATGGCGTATCACTCAATTTCCTTAAAACCTGATTTAAAAGAGATAGACCAATTTTTGCTGGATAAGCACTTTTTGAGGAAGCATGGTGATAAAGCCTATTATGGTCAGAAGTAAATAATAATCTGTGCGATCGTAAAATATTTAAACAAAATCGAAAAAAAATACAACAAAACTACAAAACTCAAAAAAAATAGTAAAATATTTAAACAAGTACAAAAAAATCTTAATTTATGTGGTAGCTGTTAATTTATATAATTAAATTGAGAGCCATGTAATAGATATGGTTTTCAGAAAATATTCAATGGGGGATGATTAACAATGAGTGCATTTAAGAGAATTATGGCTGGAGTGTTAACTTTTGCTATGTTATCTGTGTTTGCAGGATGTACAAAACCTGAGGAACCAGCAAAAACTAGTGGCAGTAATCCAGATGATAAAAAGCTTGTAAGTGTAGGTTTTGTTCAGGTAGGAGCAGAATCAGACTGGCGTATGGCAAACACTAAATCCATGCAGGAGACTTTTGTTGAGGCAAACGGCTACAAATTTGAAATGGTTGACGCTCAAAATAAAACTGACAGGCAGATTACTGCTATAAGAGACTTTATCCAGAAGGACGTTGATTATATTGTACTTGCTCCTAATACCGAAGCTGGTTGGGATACAGTTTTGAAAGAAGCTAAGGACGCAGGAATTCCTGTAATAATTGTGGATCGTATGATTGAGACAAGTGACGAAACCCTTTTTACAGCATGGGTAGGATCCAACTTTAAGCAGGAAGGTTATGATGCAGTTGTCGCTCTTGAAAATGCTCTTAAAGAAAAAGGAGTACCTGCAGACAAGCAAATTAATATTGTAACACTTCAAGGTACAATGGGTTCTTCTGCACAGATTGGACGTACAGAAGGTTTTGCTGAAAAGATGAAAGCAAACTGGAAGATGCTTGATAAACAGTCTGGAGACTTTACTCAGGAAAAGGGCCAGGAAGTTATGGAAGCATTCTTAAAGTCCTATGATAACATTGATGTTGTTATAGCAGAAAATGATAATATGGCATTTGGGGCTGTGAATGCTATTAAAGCAGCTGGTAAGACATGCGGACCTAAGGGCGATATAACAATTGTTTCATTTGATGCTGTTAAGGCAGCTTTTGAGGCTATGATTGCCGGTGATATTGACGTAGATGTTGAGTGTAATCCACTGCATGGTCCACGTGTAGAAAGTTTAATTAAGGCACTTGAGGCAGGAGAAACTGTTGATAAGCTTGCTTATGTTCAGGAAGGCATTTTCTATGCAAAGGATGCTGCGGAAGTAATTAAAACACGTGCTTATTAAAATTTAATGTTAAAGTAAAATATTATTTATCTATCGGGAACCGCCGGGAGCCATAATGGTTCTCTGGCGGTTTTTTATTTAACCTCTTTGGAACGAAGTGAAAGAGGTAAAAACGTAGGGGCTCGATGCCCCGGAGTTTTTATTGGGGATATTTTTTAAGTAAGTCTGACAAACATGTCAAAGACTCAATATGTCGTAGTTTTTATTGAAAGGGTGGTCTAATGGCATCAGGTAATGAAGTTTTAACTATGCGTCGAATAACTAAAAACTTTACTGGGGTAAGAGCACTAAATAATGTTGATTTTACCCTGAGAGCGGGTGAAATTCATGCATTAATGGGTGAAAATGGTGCAGGAAAATCCACGCTGATTAAGGTGCTTACAGGTGCTGAGGAATTTGAAACAGGAGAAATCAGGATTGCAGGGATAGAACACCCTATAATCAACCATTCCCCTCAGGAGGCACAGTATAAAGGCATAAGCACCGTATATCAGGAAGTAAACTTATGTCCGAATCTCTCCGTTGCAGAAAACTTTTTTATTGGAAGAGAACCGAAGAAATTCGGAGTCATTGATTGGAAAACCATGAACAATAAGGCAAAGGAAGTACTTGACGATTTAGGCATTAATTTAGATGTCACATTAACTCTCGATAATTATTCTGTAGCTATTCAACATATGGTGGCAATTGCAAGAGCTGTTGATATATCTTCAAGTATACTTATCTTAGATGAGCCTACTGCCAGCCTTGATGAGTCAGAAGTTGAAAAGCTTTTCAACCTTATGAAAAAGCTTAAGGATAGAGGTTTGGGTATTATATTTGTTACTCATTTTCTTGAACAGGTATATGCAGTTTGTGATCGCATAACTGTACTACGCAATGGAGAACTTGTTGGCGAATATGCTGTTGAAAATCTTCCACGTTTGCAATTGGTAGCTCGAATGATGGGTAAGGAGTTTGACGATATGGCTAGCGTTAAACCTGTTTGCTCAAATTGTTCGGATAAGGATGCTGAAAAAGTTATAGAGGCAAATAATCTGGGATGTACAGGAAAAATAAAACCCTTTGATCTTACTATCTGTAAAGGAGATGTTGTAGGATTGTCAGGTCTTCTAGGCTCCGGTCGAAGTGAACTTGCCCGTACAATATATGGTGCGGATAAGCCTGACAGTGGGGAACTTAAAATGAATAATAAGAAACTTAACATACGTGCACCGATTGATTCAATGCATACAGGCATGGCTTTTTTACCTGAAAACCGTAAGGAGGAGGGGATAATTGCCGATCTGTCAGTAAGGGAGAATATGATACTTGCACTTCAAGCACGTCGTGGAATATTCCGTCTGCTCAGTAAAAAAGAGCAGGAAGAGTTTACTGACAAATATATAGATATTCTTAAGATAAAAACATCTGATCGTGAAACACCTATAAAGAATCTTAGCGGTGGAAATCAACAAAAGGTTATATTGGCAAGGTGGTTGATTACAAATCCTGATTTTCTTATTCTTGATGAGCCAACACGAGGTATAGATGTAGGGACAAAGGCTGAAATTCAGCATCTTGTATTAAGTCTTGCCCAGGAGGGAAAAGCAATAATGTTCATATCTTCGGAAATTGAAGAAATGCTGCGTACTTGTAGCCGAATGGTTGTAATGCGTGATTCTTCAAAAGTAAGTGAACTTTCGGGAAATGAGATAACAGAGGAAAATATAATGAAAGCAATAGCAGGGGGAAGTAAAATATGAAAAAAATGTTTTCTACTTTAAGACGAATAACGAAATTTCAATTATTTTTACCAATATTGTGCCTGCTTTTGGTTCTTGTTGTAAACCTGATACAAACACCCTCCTTCTTTAATATCACAATACGGAATGGTGTGTTTTATGGTTATATAATTGACATAATAAACCGTGCAAGCGGGCTTATAATATTGGCGGTTGGAATGACACTGGTGGTAGCATCCTCAGGTGGAACCGATATATCGGTTGGTGCGGTAAGTGCTGTTGCAGGAGCGGTTTGTGTAGTAGCACTTGGCACAGGTGAAATATACCAGATGCCGTATGTTCTGAGCTTGCTGCTTGCACTTCTTACAGGTATGGTATGCGGTATTATAAACGGATATCTTGTCTCCTATATGAAGGTTCAGCCGATGGTAGCGACACTTATTCTTTTTACCGCCGGAAGAGGTATAGCTCAACTTATAACGGGTAGCTTCATACTGTACGTCAAGCCTAAACAGTTTGGATACCTTGGTGCATTTCTTCCAAAAGTTCCTATACCGACACCATGTTTTGTAGCTGCCTTTGTAGTCATACTAACGTGGTTTGTGCTGAAAAAGACCTCTTTGGGTATGTATATTCAGTCGGTTGGTATAAACCGAAATGCAAGTAGACTAGTAGGGCTAAATTCGAAAATGATTATGTTTCTTACTTATGTATTTTGTGGCGTATGTGCTGCAGTGTCGGGACTTATTTCTGTATCCCGTACTATGTCTATTGATTCCAACAATGTAGGCCTTTTCATAGAGCTCGATGCCATTTTAGCTGTGGCAATTGGAGGCAACAGCTTATCGGGTGGTAAATTCTCACTTGTTGGCAGCGTTATAGGTGCAATTACAATACAGGCACTTACTACTACACTCTATGCAATGCGTGTATCGGCAGACCAACTTCCGCTATATAAGGCGATTGTTGTAATAATTATTGTTGCCTTACAGTCACCTGTTGTAAAGAAATGGTTCAGCTCTTTAAAAACAAAAGTCTCTCCCTCAGCAACTGTAAAGGAGGTGGCATAAATGAGTATGGTCAAGGCTGATTTGTCAAAAAATACAGGTACAAACGTTTTCGGGCGTATTAAAGAAAAGCTTTTTGGTACCAACTTCCTTTTATTTGTCACAATTTTGCTTTTTGTTTTTATGTATATAGCAGGACTTATTGCTTATAAGGACAAGAATTTTGGTAATTTGCAGGTTTTTCTGAATCTGATTATAAGTAATGCCGGACTTATTATTGTTTCGGTTGGTATGACAATGGTGCTCATTATTGGTGGCATCGATATTTCTGTAGGTTCAGTCATTGCCGTTACGTGCATGATGCTTGCTGCACTGATGGAAAAATCCAATATGGGTGCTTTCCCGGCCATTATTTTAGTGCTGCTGTTTGGAGTGGTTTTTGGTGCAATTCAGGGATGGCTGATTACATACCTGAAGATTCAACCGTTTATAGTAACTCTTGCGGGTATGTTTTTTGCAAGAGGATTAACGGCTGTTATAAGTCTTGAGATGATTACAATAACAAACAAAGCATTTCTTAATATAGCTCAATATAAGATATATCTTCCTTTTGGTGGAGTAATGAACAGAAGGGAAGTAATGATATATCCTTATATATATCCTACGGTTATCCTTGCTCTTGTTGTACTGGTGGCTGCTTTTGTAATGCTTAGGTATACAAAGTTTGGGCGAACAATTTACGCTGTAGGTGGAAATGAACAGTCTGCACTCCTAATGGGTCTAAATGTAAAGAGAACAAAATTTTTAGTTTATATAATTAACGGCTTTCTGGCTACATTAGGTGGTGTTGCATTTTGTCTCAATACAACAGGTGCGTTTGTTGAGCTTGGAAAAGGCTTTGAGATGGATGCCATTGCTTCAACCGTTATAGGTGGGACACCGCTGACAGGAGGCACCGGAAATGTATTTGGAACACTGTTCGGTGTACTTATAAAGGCAACTATAGAGACGATTGTTTCATTCCAGGGGAATCTATCCTCATGGTGGTCAAAAATTATTATAGCAATACTTCTTGCTTTCTTTATTGTGTTGCAAAGTTTACTTGCAATGAGGAAAGAAAAGCATAAGTAAAGCTTTCTGTTACTGTTCCACAGTTTGCCTCAGCGGTTAATACAACTTTGATTGTAGCTTCCGCTGAGGTATGTTAATGTGGTGATGTGACGATGTAACTTTTGTTATTTTGCTCTTGTCTTCGTTATTATTTTTCGAAGGTGAGAGCTTTTTTAGGCAGATATATAAAAATTGTGAAGGCACTGTTCTGCTGCGATATGTAATAGTTTTAAAGTTATGAGTGGCATAGAAAAACTAGAATAGTAACTTATTACATTTTAAATCTGTTGAAAAAAGTTTGAAAAATACCGATAAATATAGTATGTTGTAATGTGTAAATAATTTTCCATTTTTGGATAAGGTACGACTAAAATATAAGTTCCTATTCTGGATAACGAAAAAATTTGATTTGATAATGTATTCGAAACATTCATTAACTGTAATGGGGTGCTGTAATAATGATTCACTTGGCAGGTTATAAAATTGAAAAAGATATATATAGAGGTGCGAATTCAACAGTTTTAAGAGGTACGCGGCAATCAGATAATTGTCCTGTTGCTATTAAATTATTAAATAGAGAATATCCATCTATCAAAGAGATATCTGCTTTCAATCGGGAATACGATATTATGAGCAGGATATCTTGTAATGGAATAATTAAGGTATACTCAATGGAAAAATGTAAAAACAGTCTTGCAATTATCATGGAGGATATAGGAGGAGAATCTGTTGACAAGGTATTGAAATCCATTAATGCAGGTATTGTTGAAAAATTGTCGCTTGCCATTCAAATGACAGATTCCTTGATTCAAATACATCAGCAAAACATTATTCATAAAGATATTAATCCGACTAACTTTGTTTGGAATTATGAAACTAATCAAGTAAAGATTATAGATTTCGGTATTTCTGCCGAATTAATCAGAGAAGCACCTCATAGTATAAACTTAAATATTTTAGAAGGGACCCTTGAGTACATTTCTCCGGAACAAACCGGAAGAATAAACAGACCTGTTGATTACAGAACCGATTTATATTCCCTTGGCGTCACTTTTTATGAAATATTCACCGGACAATTACCTTTTGAGTTTGATAACGAAATAGAGATAATATACTCTCATATTGCTAAAACTCCAACTCCTCCGAAAGAGATAAATCCAGAAATTCCAGTTGCCCTTTCGGACATAGTGATGAAACTGATTTCAAAGGCAGCCGAAGAAAGGTACCAAACAGCACTAGGGTTAAAAAGGGATTTGGAGTACTGTCTACAATTTCTTGTTCAGAAAAAGGAGATAAGTGGCTTAATACTCGGTAAAGGAGATTTTGACTATAGATTTGAAATTCCGCATAAATTGTATGGTCGTGAGTCAGAAATTGAGAGGATGATTAAAGGCTTTGAAAAAGCAGCAGATGGACATTGTCAGCTTCTATTAGTAAGTGGATACTCAGGTATTGGAAAGACTTCCCTGATTCATGAGATTCGTAAACCTATAACCGGTAAAAAGGGATATTTTATATTCGGTAAGTTTAATCAATTTGAGCAGAATGTACCTTATTATGGAATAACCCAGGCTTTTAAGGAGTTATTAAGACAGTTGCTGGCACAGTCTCAACAGAGTCTGGATAATTTGAAGAAACATCTGCTACACGCAATGGGGGAGAATGGACAAGTTATTATAGATATAATACCTGAATTGGAGCAAGTTATTGGTCCCCAACCACAGGTAGCTGAGCTCAATCCTTTGGAAGCTAAGAATCGGTTTCAGATAGCTTTCCGCGAGTTTATCAAAGTTTTTGCCAAACCTGAACATCCGCTGGTTATTTTTTTGGATGATCTTCAATGGAGCGATACGTCAACTCTGAACTTAATTAAATACATTTTGACCTCAGGTAATGTGAAGTATGTACTTTTTATTGGGTCATACAGAGACAATGAAGTTGGAGCCGGGCATCCGCTGTTTCTAATGATGGAAGAACTGAAAAACTGGCAACAAGATTCAATCGTACCATACGAAGAGATATATATGAAACCTTTGGATTTTTTTGCAGTTAATCAACTTATAGCTGATACTTTACATAGTCACCCAAGTACAACCGAGCCCTTAACAAACATTGTTTTTCAAAAGACCCTGGGGAATCCGTTTTTTATAAGCCAGTTGTTAAGTTCTTTGTATATTAAGGGGACATTCACATTTATTGCGGAAAAAGGACAATGGGAATATGATCTTGAAAAGTTAGAAGCCGTTGAAATAAGCGATAATGTGATAGACCTGCTGATAAAAAGCCTGGAATCGTTGCCACCAGAAACTATTGATGTTCTTAAGCTGGTAGCTTGTATTGGGACACAATTTGAATTGTCGGAAGTTTCCTTAATAAGTAAAAAATCTGTCTCAACCATTGGCAAGGATTTGTGGATAGCTATTGAGAAAGAAATTGTTTTTCCATTAAATAACAACTACCGGTTTATCAATACATTAAAAAATGAGACAAGCCCCATGGATATTGAAATGCGTTTTTGTTTTGCACACGATCGCATACGACAAGCCGTGTATTCTTTGATTGAGGAAAGTGAGAAGTGCAAAATTCATCTTCTAATAGGCCGTGAGCAATTAAAGACCTACCGTGAAACAAAACGTACAGATGTGATTTTTGATTTGGTTAATCATTTGAATATCGGCAGTAGCTTAATCAGAGAAAAAGAAGAGCGAGTTGAATTGGCGGAATTAAATACTATAGCCGGAACTAAAGCAAAAAAATCAACTGCTTTTACTGTTGCTTTAAGATATTTTGAGACAGCTAATTCTTTATTGTCAACGGAAGAGTGGGAAGCAATGCCGGATAAGCTTTTTGCCTTATTATTGGAACTGGCAACTGCTACGTTGCTGTCGGGTGATTTGTTAAAAGCGGATGCTATTTGTGAGGAATTATCAAAAAAAGCAGGAAACAGTCTTCAAAAAGGTGCTGTTTCCAATATTAAAATTATTATACTGATTTTTCAAGGAAGACTATCGGAAACAATAGTTGAAATACGTAAAACGTTGAATCTATTTAATATTAATTTGCCAGAGAGCAATGAGGAGGTTGAGCAAAAAATACAAGAGGGCCTCATTAAGATGCAACAGTTTTTAGAGCGGACGACAGCTGATGATATTATCAATCTTCCTGTTATGAATGATCCGGAAAAACTTATGGCAATGCAACTGCTCCATGTTGTGCCCCCCGCACTTCAAGCCAGCCCGGCCCTCTTTACTCTGATAACGCTCATGATGTTTGAATTGACCGTAACTCATGGAACATCAGCGTTATCATGTAGATGTTTTAGCGATTGTGGGCATATTCTTGGAAAAGTCCTCGGTGATTATAAAACCGGTTATAAGCTAGGAGAGATAGCCTTTGCATTAATTAATAAATTTAAGGCTCAAACCCAAAAGCCACCAGTTTATTTTGTTTTTACCTATATATCATATTGGAGAGTACACTATAAGGAAAGTCTGGATTATCATGATTTGTCCTACAAGACAGGTTTGGAAACAGGGGATATTATGCATGCAGCTTATGCTATTGCACACAAAGTTCATTTGCAAATGTGGGTTGGCAAAAATTTGACCGAAAGTAAGATAGAGACTGAAAATACCATCGCTTTTCTCAAACAGGCTAAAGGCACTGTGCCGCTGCTTTTAGCTGAGATTGTTTACTATATAATCAAGAAATTCCAGATAGTTCCTGAGAGAGATGCCCAGCTGGATTATGAAGCAGAACACAATGAAATGATGGAGAAGATTAAAAAAATTCAGAGTACCAATTACTTTGTAAGATTTTATCTATACAATACCTATGTAAGTATTGTTTTAGATAACATGGAAGAAGCGGAGAAATGGAACTTGATGGCACAGAAGATGAATTCTTCGGGTATAACGGATTTTCCTATGCCTGACTATTATTTATTTCAAGCCTTGATCCTCATTCATAAATGGAGCAAAGTATCAGCTGAGGAACAGGCAAAAATGAAAGAAACACTTATTAATATCCAACAGAAATTAAAAAACTGGGCAGAAAATTGCCCTGACAATTTTGCACATAAATACTATTTATTGACTGCTGAAATGGCCGTTATAGAGAATAAACCTCTTGATACAATTGTAGATTATTTTCAGAAGGCAATTAATTCCATAGGGAATGATGATTTTATACAGTTTAAGGCACTATGTAATGAATTTTATGGAAAGTTCTGGCTGAGCAGAACTAATGAAATAATAGGTAAGGCCTATATTCGTGAAGCCCATTATTTATACAATCAATGGGGAGCTTATCGAAAAGTTGCACTTTTAGAAAAGCAATATTCTCATTATTTTATTACTGATGAAAACATTATGAGGGGTACTAGAGGTACAAAAGTAACAATAGGGTCAACTACAGCAACCAATAAGTTAATAGACATGACTTCAATTTTAAAATCAACCCAGGCCATATCAAGTGAAATCAAGATCGAAAAACTTCTAACAATATTGATCCGCACTTTGATTGAGAATGCAGGTGCTCAACGTGGATGCCTGTTGCTCAAAAATGAAGGGGACAACCAATTTTATATCGAAGCGTTACAGGACAACAATTCCAACAAGCTTCAGGTTATGCATTCGAGTCCCCTCACAGGAAGTAAGGACCTTTGCGTAGAAATTGTACAATATGTTACTCGAACGGGAGAAACCCTTGTTATCAATGATGCTTGTTCGAGTGTAAACTGGCGGAATAATTATTATATCATTAAAAACCGCATTAAGTCTGTATTATGCATGCCGGTTTTATATCAAAACAGGCTAAAAGGTGTGGTTTATTTAGAGAACAACCTTTCTGACAATGTATTTACTTCGGAAAGATTGGAGACACTAAAAATCTTATCTTCCCAGGCATCTATTTCAATTGAGAATGCAAGGCTTTATGAGAATATGGAGGAGAAGGTCAGAGAGAGGACAATTCAATTGAATAATGCTAACGAGAAGCTCAAAGAATTATCCTTACATGACCCCTTGACCAGTTTGCATAATCGAAGGTATGTTTTTGAATTCATTTATGATAAAGCAACTCAATTTATTAAGAATAAAAAGGTATCTCTCGATAATAATAAGAGAAGTAAAACGTCAGTAGAAGATAGTGTTATCGGAGTGTTTTTGGTCGATATAGACCATTTTAAAGCGGTAAATGATACCTATGGTCATGCGGCGGGGGATAATGTGCTAGTTACTATATCTAAAATACTCAAACAGATGATTAGGACTGATGATATCTTAGTGCGTTGGGGAGGGGAAGAGTTTTTAATTATTTTAAATAACGCAAAACCGGAGTATCTGGAAAAGTTTTCAAGGAAAGTCCTTGAAAAGGTAAAAATAACTCCGATAAAAGTATCAGAAAATCAGACGATACATAAGACTTGTTCTCTAGGTTATGTAGAAATGCCATTGGATAAAACCAATCCGGAATTTTTGGATCTAAACCAGATGATAAATATAAGTGATTATGCATTATATTGTGCAAAAGAGAACGGAAGAAACTGTGCAGCCCGCTTTGAATTAATGAAACCAATTGGAACAAGTGAGGAGATCAAGTCGCATTTGGTAAATTTATCAAAGACTACTAAACTGAATGAAGAATATTTTAGAATAGAGTATATAGATGAAAAACTCTAAAACCAAAAATAAAGGACGTTTTTCATCTAAATTAGATAACATTTGGGTGCTATATAGATTTAACTTTAGTGTACGTTATCTATATCTAAAGTTTGGATATGATAGAAAAAGTGTATAGGATAAATCTATGCAATGATATAAAGAATAAATACAAATAATCAAGGAGGGTTTTGATATGAAATTGTGTTGGCTGGGGCATTCCGGATTTTTATTAAAGTGTGGCGGGAAAAAAATATTAGTTGATCCCTTTGTTAAAGGTAATGGTAGGTTTCCTGAAAGTCTGTTAAGTGAAATTGAAAATCCTGATTATATTTTAATTACACATGGGCACCCTGATCACATGGGCGATTCAATAAGCCTATATAATTCTGAAGTTACAAAAGTTATTTCAAACGTTGAAATATGTAGTTGGCTAATGGGTCAAGCTGTTACTAATTGTGTGTTTATGAATATTGGAGGAAGTTTTGTTGAAAATGATATACAATTTACTATGGTTGAAGCCCTGCATAGTAGTAGCATATCATCTGGAAATCAAATAATATATGGTGGATTGGCAGCTGGGTTTATTATAAAGTATAAGAATATTACCATATATCATTTCGGAGACACAGAGATTTTTGAAGATATGAAATTAATTGAAAAAAACTATAAACCAAATGTTGGACTAATTCCAATCGGAGATATGGTTACGATGTCTCCTCATATTGCGGCATCAGCTTGCAATGAGTATTTTGATTTTGATATGGTTGTGCCAATGCACTATGGTACTTTCCCAATGGTAAATGGTTCACCGGACGAGTTTGTTAATAAATTGAATAAAAAGAAATCTGCTAAAGTTATACAGCCTGGAGAATTTATAGATTTAGATGGGATTGTAAAATAGCAGGATATGCTTTGGTTCAAACAACTGAAATTTGAAGGCTGCTACAGAAGAGACAATCATTAAAATAGAATTAATAATTTTTATGATTGTCTCTGTTTTGCAGGAGCTCCTTTTATGATTTTGCTTTATGGTTTTTACTAAATTTCAACTAATTACTGTAGTAATATCTGTAGGTAAAATTCTCATAATCCTGTTCAATTACATTTACGAGCATACCCAGCTTGAAGGTTTCTAATTCCAAGTTCTCAGGAATAGCCTCATAGGATGTATTAAGTCTATAATACATTTTACCGTCATAAACAAAAGATGCTTCAATAGTTTCACATGCTAATACAGCTCCATAGTTTTCCTGAACGGCATTGTTCAAATAGTCAATTTTTTCTTTTTTGCTCAGTGCATTGAAAAGATTTAAATCTTCTTTACTTTTGGCAACAAGAATCATCTTGGCTTCTTTTACATCAAGGCCATAGGGTTCAGGGAATATACCGTCCACCGGAAGTATGTTAAGAGAAGTATCTAGTTTTTCAATAATATTTTCTTTAGAGAGACCTGTTGTATTTGTATTATTATCTATAGAAGTAACATAGACAGTTTTTGTGTCCTGATCCCATTTTACATCAGCACCAAAAGATTCCGATACAAATCTTAATGGTACAAGAGTTCTTCCGTTGACAATTTTACCGGGTACATCAAGTTTGACTTCGGTTCCATTAACGACAGCTGTTTTAGAACCTATTTGAAGTGAAACTGTAATATCTCCCATTTGCCCTTTTACAGTTTTAGTTGAATCTATCCACTCTACAGATGCGTTTAATGTTTCAAATACCAACCTCAAAGGAAGTAGAACTCTTCCTTCCTCTATAGTGGGAGGAACATCAAATTCTAAAAATTTACCATCTACATAAACCCCAACCCCTGACAAGGCACTAAATTCGTCTAAAGCTCTGATTTTGGCTAGTTCAGGATCTTTTATGGCAAGAGTTTTGCTTTTTGGTGATAACTCAATGGACTTTTTGAGATAGAAAAGAGCTTCATTTGGTTTATCAAGCAAGGAATATGTACATGCAATATTGTATAATGCTTCTTCATTATTTGGATTCAACTCAATTATTTTATTAAGACACTCTAGAATTTCATCGTAATTACCGGTTTCAAACAGTTGATAACTTAGCTGTGTATAGAGAGATAATTCTTTTGGGTTGTTTTTTATTCCGAGTTTATAGCATTCAATAGCCTCGTTGTTTTTATTTGCCTCAATCAAGTACATAGCCTTGTAAATATATAAGGGAATATGACCAGGAGATGCAGTGATTCCATTATCCAAACAATTGAGAAATTCATCATATTTTTTGAGTTTTGAATAAATAAGTGCTTTTTCTGTATATGCTGTTCCGTATTCCGGTGAAACAGCTAATGCTTGATCGAGAGCATTTATGGCTTCCGTATAATTTTCCTGGTGATTTAATATTTGAGCTTTCAACGAATAGAAAGTTGGTTCGGGAATAATGTCAATAGCTTTGTTGCAATAGTCGAGGGCTAAGTCATAGTTATCGTCATATAAAGCATTGTAAGCTTGTGTAATATATACAGATGCTTCATCATGTTTGGTATCATCAGCAAAAACTGATACACCAGCAAAAAGGATTGACATAAATATACAGACCGTTAATAAGATTTTGATACTAAATGTTACTTTCTTTTTCATTTCTTCGCCTCCATTATTAATTGATATTGCATGGTCAATTATAACACATCTCTGGACATGTGTTATGTTAGAATGATTAAATTACCAATAAATATTAACTGGAGAACCGTACGATTATATTTGTTGATAAATATTACAATAAAAGCAGCCCTGACGGAACTCTTGATAATGGAATTAGTGATAAAATAAAGTTGTTGTTTGCAAGCATTGGAACAAAGATGGAGAAGGGTGAAGGAGCAAAATGCACCTTCGGGTTTTGTTATTCCTGAGATAGGAATATTGTTTGAAAGGATCGATAAAAAGGTGATTGATCGTGAAGGGCAAAAACTGAGTTCATAGAGCAATCTGATGATAGCTGGAGTTGCTTGCAATAATCCTTTTTAGTATAAAGCCCTCGCGAACATGATAACATTCACGAGGGCTTTTATTTGAGAAATTTGCCAAGTAAGCACTCTAAAACACAATAGTACTAAACATTGTAAAACCAACATAGCTCATATATATACAAACAACCAAATTAATTATATATAAAGGCAGCACTTTAACTGAAAAGACACCGCTTTTTATTGCTTTTACCATTATGATAATTTGTAGTAAAACAATTAACAGAAGAACAAAGTTCGAAATCATATAGTAAAAGAATGAGAACATCAGAAGGACCTCAGGTACTGAAAAGTCGGTGTTTTTTGCGAATAAAAACGGTACAAGCAAAACAATATGCAATATTGAAATACATATTAATATTCTTTTCATTACAATCATCGACCACCTTTCGTATACTATTCTTCAAAAAAGTTTGTTTTTTTAATAAACTTTTTTGAAAATATAGTTCATCTGTTTATCGCAGCGGAATCTACTGCTTTGATTGCAGCCTCCGCTGCGATATGTTATTATAACAATATTCTATGATTAATTGTCTGTTATAACACCTGAGTTGGTATCTATTGAAAATACATACCAGTATCTGCCGCTAATTGTGCTTTGGTTAGCATAGTACGTTTTTATCAATGTATTACCCGAATAAACTTTAACAGTTGCACCTGAGTCGGCTATTGTACCGGTACCTGCATAAAGATGAATATAGTACTGATAAACACCTTTGGGTAACTTGTTTAAATCAGTTGTTATGGTTTCCGGACCATATCCGGAAGTGTCATCAACGTCTAATTCAACACCTGGAGCAGTTTTGCTGGCATAGTATACATGTAAACCTGAGCCGCTGTAATGAGAATCCAAATCTCTCGGATTAGGACCCCAACTTAATACAATACTGATCTGGTCATTGCTTAATGTGGGGCTGATGTGTATTTCATAATATTTAGTTTTACCGCCAATTACTACAAAATTAAATACTGTTTTTATATAACCTTCACAATCTACTGTGCCGGTATAATTTCCGGATGGAAGGTTGCCTAGAACTATATTTCCGGAGGAATTGGAAGTCGTTTCAACTATCTCTTCTCCGGTTGTTGTGTTCATACCTTTTCTAATAGTTACAGGGATATTGGAAAGTGCATAACCTGATTGTGAATTTTTGATCAATATTGTGGCATTACCATTGGGATTATTTGCATCGTATGGTACCTGCATTAAGGTTTCGAGAGATAATGTTTCACCAGCGTTAACAAGGAGCTCATTATAGGTTACATTGTTGTACCCTTCTTTAACTGTTTTTATCACGTGATTTTGATTAGCAGATACATTGATGCTTGTTGTTTCACTTGTTGAAGTTGCTGCCAATTTATTATCTACATATACTTTGACTCCTGTTAAGGTTTCATTGGTATCAGCATCTTTTATACGAATAACTATTGTTCCTTTTTCCCTTGAAAGGTCAATGTTGTCTATAACAGCTTCATTATTATATATGGTATAATTACCAGAACCATTATAACTGGCGGTGTCTACCTTATACTTGGCCTGAATCTTATAGGAATACGTAGAATTAACATCTATATTGGTATCGATGTAATAATTGCTGTTACTGTTTATTGATAATTTTTCTTCAGTACCGTCACATATGCGGGTGAGAATATACCCGTCAATACCATCAATGCTATCCCAGGTCAATTTAAGTTGATCATTATTATATTCGCAGTCAAAATTTTCTACTGAACTTAATGAGAATAGATAGGCATTACCCAATTGTTCTTTTGTTCTCATGGAGATATTGGATAATGTAACCGCTGTTGTGTCAAATTTTGTAGCATTTTTGTACCATGAAGTCTTATCGTAGTCTCTTGATAGGAATGGAGGGAAATATGCATTAGTAGTTCCGAGAACATCTACCCAGTAACCACTGAAATTAAGAACGTTGTTCCTATACATTTCATCGATTTCCAGCGTTTCCAATGAATACTTCCTGGCATTGTCTATTGTTTCAAAATTATCCGGTAGTAAGGCATTTATTTCTGATTCTATAAAACTTCCATCAGGATTTAATATGTTGGTAATAAGACCAGCTATAGCATCTATACCTACATTATAGTTGCCAGCTACAGGATAAATGCAGTGCGCACCATTTTCAACATAAACTATAGGATGACCTTTGGAATAATTTGTTATACACTGATCATAGTCGGTTGATACTCTCTCATGTTTCCATGAAAAAACTGTTTTAGAACCATCTTTATACTTTATATTGGTGCTGTCCAGGTGTCCACCAGTGAGTATTGATACAGGTTCTTTATCCTTATTCAATACTACAGTCATACTTTCTCTGTCTAAATTATGATTAGCAAGACCAGTAATGCCAAATGAATTTTTTTCATCAAAACCGTATATGAAATAATAAGTTAAATAGTAATTATCAACATCTTCCTGAAAACACTTATAAACTGTGGCATCGTTAAAATTACCATCTATATCTTCAAAGGAATTGGCACCGGTGTTAACCAGTGAATTATTAAAGTTCAAAACATAATCCTTGTTTCCGTTATATGCCATAAAAGTGCTTAAGCTACTTAAGTTTACTTTGTTTTTCCCGAATACTGTCTTAAACGTCATAGTGTCTTCTGACATGGCATTCGGGATTTGGTCAAAAATATCATCCAAATTCATTGGTGCATAATTTTCGCCGTTATTATAAACCACAATTGGTGCATAATCTTCTAAAAGCTCATCTACCTCACTGTTTGACAACGAATAATCTTTCTGAACGTATACATTCTGCTCCCAGATATCATCATCAAATAAAAGATCTTCTTCCAGCACATTTATGTTTATTATACCTGAACCCTTGGCTTCATAAGTGAATGTGTATGAATCATCAAGATTTATTGTTTTTTTATCTGATCCTTCTTTTATTGTGACATACAACTCTTCCATGTCCCATTTTTCCTTAGCGTTTGCTTTTAAATAGGTAAGTTCAACTTTTATCTTGCAATTATCATTACTTAAAATATTAAACATCTTCATGTCATCGTCGGACAGAGCAGCATATGCAGTTGTGCAAAATAGATCACTAACATACTTAGCAGCATTAGACAATAAGTTATGTGATTTGGATAATATAGAAGAATCTTTTTGCACAGTTTCAGTAGTACCATCAACATATTTTGCCGGAATAATTATACTGCTTTGATCAATGTAAAATGTTGTTATATTTTCTTCAGTTGAAAATGGAAGCCATTGCACTGTCTTGTCTTCTAGGTTAACAGATAACACCAAATCGGGTTCTTCTTCAAAGGATGTGCTTACTAATGCATATGAATTGAGCTTGGGCATATCAAAGCAAATCATTCCAAGATCAGAAACAGAATATCTTAGATCTGTATTTATTATTTCATCGATGCTCATATATGTATATTGTGAAACAGTTGGCTGTCTGGTCTCATCAGAAACCCAGGTTATATCATATTCTTGTCCAAGTTTATCGGTAAATGTCTTAGTATTGGGAATTCCTAAATCAGCAAAAGAACATATATACATTTGCTTGAGGTATAATTCATGAGTCCACATACCACCAAGTACTTCCTCCGTTTTTAACCAAAACGAGACAGAATTTCCTGGCTTTATGTCTGAATTATTGCCCTCGTTACTAATTATGTAAGTATTATCTACCTTACTAACTATTTGACCTTTCCATACCTGATTAATTGAATAAGGACAATTTATAGCAACTTTCCAGTCTTCTATAGTTTTGTTGGAAGTGTTCGTTATGGTTATCTTAACTGCATCTTTGTACCCGCTGTGATTTTGTATAGAATACTCATAGCGAAAATCGCTTTCGTCAACTTCCTGCTCTGATGTTACTATATAATAGTTTTCTGGCAAAACAATTTCTGAACCGTATTTTGATACAAAATTAAATTCTACGGATTTATCAGGTGCTATGTCCTGGTTATTAGGCAAATTACTTATAATATAATAACTATTGGAATGTTCCCTTATTTGTGCATGACTAACTGATGCTATGTCATCCTTGTAGGGAAATAACAAGCTCCAGTTTTCAATGCTTTTATCACCAGTGTTAGTGATGATCATTGTTCCCTTAAGTATATTCTTGTTCTGAATATTAACCTTACAGGTAACATTGAACCCTTGTCCTTCAAATACGCGACTAATTTCTTTTCCTGTAGCTTTTGCTGTAATACTGCCAAACGACGATATTACCATGGCAAATGCCAATAGGGCTGCAATAATACTGACTTTTACTCTCTTCATACACTATCTCTCCTTTACTTTCTACACATACATTTTCTGTTGTAGCAAACATATTACTAATCTATTTTAGCATAACCCACAGATTTTTTGTCGGAATTCAACAAACAAACAAACAAAAAGAAAGTTTATGATATATCATTCCGAATTATTTGACGGGTATGCGATTATCCTTCTTCTTTATTATTTCAGAAGTCTTAAAGAGTTTTAATCAATATTTGTGTTATAATGATTAACAAGAATTCTATTTAATTCTAAAGGGGGAGCTTTATGCCACAGCTTTTAATAGTGGAAGATGATATTGCCCTCAGTAACGGCATTGTTCTTGCAATGAAAAAGGATGGGTTTGAGTTTACACAGTGTTTTGACAAAAAGTCGGCTGAGGAGGCTTTCTTGAACAAGGAATTTAGCCTTATCATACTTGACATAAATCTACCGGATGGAAGCGGCATGGACTTTTGCCGGAGTGTACGTGACAAGTCGGAAGTGCCTGTTATATTTCTTACAGCTAACGATATGGAAACAGATGTTGTAGTGGGATTTGAACTAGGAGCAAATGATTATATTACCAAGCCGTTCAGTCTTGCAATACTTCGTGCAAGGATTTCTGCACTACTGCGTAGAACCGGTGAAAAATCAAAGAGTGGTATATATACTATAGATAAACTGTTTTTTGACTTTGACTCAATGGTGTTTACCAAAAACAGCGAGTACATTGAACTAAGTAAAACCGAACAAAAACTGCTACGTATTCTGGTAGAAAACAGTGGGAATATTCTTACACGGGATTTGCTTTTAGACAGGGTGTGGAGTAACGGTGGAGATTTTATCAACGAAAATGCTCTTTCCGTATCTGTGCGAAGACTTAGGAATAAACTTGAAGACGACCCGTCTCAACCGGTATATATCCATACTGTATATGGTATAGGCTATACATGGAAGGTGAAGCCGCATGTATAATATCGACACATACCGAAATCTACAACTGTTCTTACCTGCTTTGATTTTTGCCACCGGTTTCCTTCTGGGGTTGGTGGTGTATGGAATTATCTGCCGTATACGCACGAAAAAGATGCTCGAGAGGTTGAACAAGATCACTGATTCTGTTTCCATCGGCAATTTTAATGAGGAAACCTTTGACGAGTCAATGCTATCTGCATTGGAATCCCGGCTAAAGCGTGAGACAGATATTCTACATACAAATCAAAAGGCTCTTATGGAAGAACGAAATAAAATCAAAACCTTGATTTCGGATATTTCACACCAGACAAAAACGCCTATTTCCAATATTATTCTGTATGCCAATCTGCTTTCGGAGGAAAACCTGACTGATGAGCAAAGAAAGCTTGCCAATGAGCTTGAAAGGCAATCAGATAAATTGAGTTTTCTTATTCAGTCACTGGTTAAAATGTCAAGAATGGAAACAGGAATTATATCGGTAAAGCCACAAAGGTGTTCTGTCAGAAAACTTATTGAAGAATCAGTGGCTCTCATTTTACCAAAGGCTTTAGCAAAACGGATAAATATCACATGGAATTGTGAAGATTTAGATGCTGTCTTTGACCACAAATGGACCTGCGAAGCTCTTGTAAATGTTATTGACAATGCTGTGAAATATACTCCTCAACATGGTGCTGTGAAAATCTCAACAACTGCTTATGAGATGTTTGTACGAATAGATATTTCAGATACCGGAATTGGAATTTCGGAAGATGACCAGGCAAAGATATTTCAAAGGTTCTATCGATCACCTCAGATTCATAATGAGGAGGGGGTAGGTATTGGGTTGTACCTTACAAGAGAGATTGTCTGCGCAGAGTCCGGATACATTAAGGTATCTTCAAAGGTTGGGAGAGGCTCTGAATTTTCTGTATTCCTTCCCCGAAAGGTAATTTCAAAAAAATAACTGGTCAATGGGTGTTTCAAAAAAGTTGATTTTATTGGGTTGGAACTATATATTGACTAGTGAATTTTTTTGAAACACCTAATTAGAAATGTGTCAAAATTGTTAGATTTCAGAAAGGCTCCTGAAAGATTGCTATGTTAAACTGAAAATATACTTTTTAGATGAATTGTTAATACAGGAGGTAATTTATGAGCATTCTGAAGACAACAAATTTGAATAAATTCTATGGGGTTGAACCCAATATTGTACGAGCACTAGACAATGTAAATCTTTGCGTGGAACCCTGTGAATTTGTTTCAATTGTAGGTACATCGGGGAGTGGAAAATCTACGCTTTTACATATGCTTGGAGGACTTGACCGTCCAACTAGCGGTACCGTGAAGGTTGAAGGAAAGGATATCTTTTCTTTGAAGGATGATGAACTGACAATTTTTCGAAGGAGAAAAATCGGATTTGTTTTTCAAAGCTATAATCTTGTGCCTGTGCTCAATGTTTATGAGAATATAGTCCTTCCCATAGAATTAGATGGAAATAAGGTGGACGGGGAATATATAGATAAAGTAGTTACTGCATTGGGATTAGAGAGCAAGTTAAACAACCTTCCAGGTCAGCTCTCGGGAGGACAACAGCAGAGGGTAGCTATTGCGAGGGCACTTGCAACAAAGCCTGCCATTATTCTTGCGGATGAGCCTACAGGTAACTTGGATAGCAAAACAAGTCAGGATGTTTTTGGCCTTTTAAAGGTAATGGGTGAAAAATTTTGTCAAACCATTGTTATAATTACTCATAATGAAGAACTTGCCCAAATGGCTGATCGCATTGTCCGGATTGAAGACGGCAGAATTTCGGGTGGTGATAGAAATGCTTAAGGTATCTAACAGGAAAGTCATCTGGAATATTGCATACAAGAGTTACAAAGCAAACAGAACGCGTAACAGGATTGCAATTGTGGCAATTGTTCTGACTACAATTTTATTTACCTCTCTTTTTACAATTGGAATAGGCATAATTGAGAGTATTGAAGAAAGCAATATGCGAATGGCAGGAAGCTATGCACATGGCTCACTTAAGTATCTTTCACAGGAGCAGTATGACAAGCTTAGTAAACATCCCTTAATTAAAGAAGTTGGGCAAAACATATCAGCGGGGGAAGCGGTTAATGACAAGCTGCTAAAACGCCGAACTGAAATTAACTATAGTGATGAGACAAGTGCAAAGTTAGGTTTTATATTGCCTACAACAGGAAGATTGCCCACAAAGGAAAATGAGATTTCCACAGACACAATTACATTGGACTTTTTAGAATTACCGTATGAAATCGGACAAAAGATAAGTTTGCTCTGCGATTTTGGGGACAGGATAGAGGAAAAGGATTTTATACTTACAGGATACTACGAAGGTGACCCTGCTTTTCAAGTTGGAATTATTTCTGTGTCTAAAGCATTTGTTGAAGAAAATCTGAAAGGGAGAGGTCAGCAATACTATAAAGATACTGATATGATTGGCTCAAGCCAAGCTTATGTGTTATTTAAAAACAGCTACGATATTTATTCAAGTATGGCTCAGGTGATTATAGAAAGCGGCTATACTACCGTTGAAGGAAATGGTGAGAACACCATTTTGTATGGTGTCAATTGGTCTTATCTTTCTACAGCTGCTGAAGGAAATCTTGTGGTATGGGTTTATGTTATGCTCGGAGTTTTGCTGATAATATTTACGGGATATCTTATTATATATAATATTTTTCAGATATCAGTAATACAGGATATCCGCTTTTATGGACTTCTAAAGACTGTAGGAACAGCAAAAAAGCAGATAACAAGAATTATTCTGCTACAAGCACTAAGAATGTCGGCAATAGGAATTCCAATAGGTTTGGTATCGGGTTATTTAATGGGGAAAGTCCTTCTTCCGCTAATTTTAAAAGGTTCTAATGCAATTGTTGCTACAGTTTCTATTAATCCGGTTATTTTTATTGGTTCAGCATTATTTGCATTGCTTACTGTGTTTATCAGTTGTAGAAAACCCTCAAAGGCAGCATCCCGTATTTCACCTGTTGAAGCTGTGAAATATAGTGGTTTAGGAAGCAATGTTCAAAGTACATATGACAAATCCAAAAAGGGAACAAGTGGTGGTAAACTTTACAAAATGGCATTTTTAAATCTTGGCAGAAACAAAAAGAGAACCTTAATTACTGTGCTATCTATTTCTTTGAGTTTGGTTTTACTTAACAGTGTTTTTACCCTTACTGAAAGTTTTGATATGGATAAGTTTATCAGTAATTTTATTGATGTTGATTTTCAGATAGCACATGCTGCTTACTACAAGTATGAATTCAGCAAAGATACTCCGGTTCCTAATACTATGACTTCTGCAATTGAGCAGCAGGAAAGTTTTGATGGCGGGGGAATGATCTACTACAGTACGGAGGATATTATTGTTTCAAAGTATTCCGGAGATATTGAACCTGATTATGGTAAAATAAAATTTAACGATAGTAATGCTTTTATAACAAGTATTTATGCCATGGATGACTTTGTATTGGAAAACCTGGATATTATAAAGGGGAAATATGACAAGGAAAAATTTCAATCGGGAAATTATGTGCTGCTTGGCTTGTCAGATGATGATAAGGGAAACATAGTATTCGGGGGAGCTGTTTATGAGATTGGGGAAAAGGTAAAGATTAAAGCCTTTGAAGGCAGTTCAGATACTACTTTTGGCTATGCAAAGGAATATGAGGTGATGGGTTATTACCGGTTGAGTAATACCAATTGCAGCCGAACTTATGGAACAGTTCCGTTTGTTATGCCGCTGGCAGAATTAAAGACCTATACTCAAAATCCTACTCCAATGACTTATATTTGTAACGCGAAGGATGGAAGAGAAGGCGAGCTTGAAGCTTTCATAAAAAACTACACAGAAGCTGTAGAAATTCAGATGTTATACAATTCCCGTGAAACGTATAAAAAGGAATTTTCAGATTTGAAAAATATGTTTGTTTACGTAGGTGGAATTCTTTGTCTGATAATTGGCATAATAGGCATGTTGAATTTTATAAACTCTGTATTTACAAGCATTATAACACGGCTGAGGGAGTTTGCAATTATAGAGAGTATTGGTATGACAAAACGCCAGCTTAAGCTGCTGCTCATATATGAAGGATTATATTGCGGGCTTTATACAATATTGATTTCAGCGGGTTTGTCGGTTTTGTTCGGTTACGGGGTTATTTTAAAGCTTGCGAATGTCGGATGGTTTATGAGTTTTAAGTTTACCGTTTTGCCGTTAGTGATTGCATACCCGATATTGATTATATTGTCGGTGTTGATCCCTTATTTTGCATTCAGGGGGACGGACAAACACAGCATAGTTGAGAGGTTGAGGGTTGCTGAGTGAAATCTGCTTTTCTAATATTCTATAGCAATGAATGTTAAAAGTAAATGCTGCAATTACTTGAGTTTCGTACCTTGAAAAGTCTTTAAAACGTACTGTATAATTATTTAAAAGTCGCACAAGCACTATGTTTTATGCTATAATTAATAAACGAAGTGATAGTATGTAACTATGCAGATTAATAAAGTAATTTAATGTACGGGTATTCAATTAACAATTATATATAATGTTATAAATTCAATTTCATGACTCTTTGTTGGCAAGACGGAATTGCTGCATATACAAGGCAAAAACATTGGAAACTTAAAGACCATAAATGATGGATAGGAGTGTTGAACAATGCCATTACCAAAACCTGACCAAAAATATTCGTATGAGGATTACTTAAACTGGGATGAAAATGAAAGATGGGAAATCCTTGACGGTATACCATATATGCAAGCTGCACCATCAAGAATCCATCAAGAGGTCTCCTTATCACTTTTGATGCAGTTTGCAAACTATTTAGAGGGCAAACCTTGTAAGGTTTATCATGCTCCCTTCTGTGTAAGGTTGGATGTTGAAAAGAATGATAATGATATTAAAAATGTGGTTGAGCCTGATATTACTATTGTTTGCGATAAATCCAAGCTTGATGAAAGGGGCTGTAAAGGTTCTCCTGATATGATAGTAGAAATATTATCTTCATCATCAGTAAAAAAAGACAGAGTTGATAAATTTAATAAGTATGAGAAAGCAGGCGTTAAGGAATATTGGATAGTAGAGCCTGACCAAAAGCTTGTAAGCGTGTTTTTATTACAACCAAACGCTAGATATGGAAGGCCTGAAATGTACACAGATAAAGATAAAATAAAAGTTTCAGTTTTCCCAGACCTTGAAATTGATTTGAAACTAGTATTTGACAAAGAGTAATTTCTACTATTCAACAATATTTAGGAGTGTGTTTAACAATGCCATTACCAAATCAAAACAGAAAATATACTTATGCTGATTATCTGACATGGTCAGAAGGTGAGCAATGGGAAGTAATTGATGGAGTTCCCATAATGCAAGCTGCTCCATCTTGGCAGCACCAGAGCATTACAGGTGAACTGTTCAGACAAATTTCGAACTATCTGGTAAACAAGCCTTGTAGAGCTTTTACATCGCCCTTTGATTTATGTCTTGCAGAGTATAATGAAGCTGATGATGAGATTGATAAAGTTGTTCAACCTGATATTGTAATAGTGTGTGATGAAAGCAAACTGAGAAAAACTGGTTATTTCGGAACACCTTCCCTTGTAATTGAAACCACATCCCCTGCCACTTTAAGACGTGATAGGGTATCAAAATTTAACATGTACGAAAAAGCCGGGGTTAAAGAATACTGGATAGTAGAACCTGAAGGTAAATTTGTAAACGTGTTCACTTTACAGGAAAACAAAAGATATGGCAGACCTGAAACGTATACAGAAGAAAACAAAGTTCTATTATCAGATTTTCCAGGTCTTGTAATTGATCTAAGTGCCGTTTTTGAAAATCTATAAATATATACTTAAGGATACTGAAAAAACAATTTCTTATTATCATAATTTGAAAACATTATCAAATCACGGTTTTGCCTATTTATCTTTTCAGTGATTACGGATTTATCGTAGCGTTCTGGTCATCGTAGAGGGTACCTTCTACATTGATAAGAATATTGTCAATCGAAGACAAACCACTTACGGTGAGCCCTTTGTAGGCATAATTGTTTAATGTAAAGTTATCCGTTCTTGCATTGATAACGTATTTTCCGTCCTTCATATTTATAAAGGTGTAAAGCTTTTTATCCTTAGGCGGTGCCACTTTGAAGGTTATAACCGTCGTTTCTTCAACTATATATATATCACCCTGCTTTATATACTCCCGGTATTTAAAGTTTATTTTACTGTTTTGGGTATTTGATTCGCTGTAACCTTCGAGAATTTCTTTGAAGAATTGATGATTTTTATCGGTATATTGGTTAAGTTTGTTAAGGAAATCTTTGTAATACATACTATTATACAGTATTATTTCAGAGTATAGAAATTAATAAAAACCAGAATGTGTAAAGTTCTATATTGAAAAGTTATATCAATAAATCAGCTAAAGCAAATTAATTAAAGAGAAAACATTTGGCACTCCCTTCATAAAGGTTCCAAAATCGCAGTACCACTAATTTAGACCGAAAACTCAAGGGTTTTAAGTGATGATCGAACCAGACTTTTCAAAATTATAAACCATAAAAATACTAAGATTATATTTTTATCCATAAAACTATTTCGAGTCTATATAAGGTGTGATATAGTAGGAATATGAGAAATTTCAAATTGTAATTTGGAGATGATATAATTGAAATCATGTATAAAATTCCTTGTGGTATCAGCAATAACTGCAGCTCTACTTACAGCCTGTAGTAACAGTGCTGTGCCCGTTGATAAGCCTGTACCCACCAGTCTATCTTCGGCGAGTAATAAGCCTGAGCCTCAAACCAGTCAATTACCACCAACTAGTACACCGAGTACACCGGACAGTCATTTTGAACCTGAGCCGCCTGTAGAACTGAAAAAATCAGAGTTGCCAAAGGGATGGAAACAATCCAAGACTTTTAGTGTAAACAATGTTGGAGGTTTTAATGAGGTAAATGTGAAGCTTGGAGATTTCATAGATTCAAACGATGAGATAACAGCCTTTCTAGATGCAGAAAGCACCTATTACAATATTCCTTCCATACATTGCAATAAGCCCGACGACATAAATATGTGGGCACAGGATTTAAATAATGATGGGCTCAATGAACTCATTCTTTCAGCCCCGGCAGGTGCAGCCTACGTGCAAACTA
The DNA here is from genome assembly GCA_023398495.1 of Bacillota bacterium. Lineage (GTDB taxonomy): Bacteria > Bacillota > Clostridia > Acetivibrionales > Acetivibrionaceae > Acetivibrio. Next base: position 64,765 of record JAEWSG010000183.1, on the reverse strand, counting down.
TGGTAATTGGGTTTGATAAAGTAGCAAAGAAATGGCTCAAGCTGCTTGATTCTAATTTGCTTGAAGCCGTTGATCTCGACGATGATGGTGTGGTGGAAGTAATTGAGACTTCCTGTGGTTCGCTTCCTCCATATGTAATAATACACAGGTGGAATAAGGGTCAGTTTGAAAAAATGGATGTTACCAAAGCAACAGGCAACGACTATTCCATGTTGCGTCAAGAGTATTTTCCTCCATTGATAATTTCGGGAAGACCTTTTGAGTCATATTACTACCGTTATATATCAGGGCAGCTGAAAGAGGTCAAGAGTAAGTTTCTTGAAGCCAGCGAATACTTGATTCTGGATAGTAACAAAAGAAAATTAACCCTCGATGATATCTTCGATCTGAGTGTGTATCAAATTGACCTTGCAAAAAATGAAATTTATGCAAGACACGGTTATGTTTTTAAAAACCCAGAATATGAAAATTATTTCAATACTAAAAGATGGTACTCCCAAAATCCTGCTTTTATTGAAGATAATTTAGGCAGCATTGAAAAACAAAATGCAGTTTTCCTTTCGGAATATGCTAAAAATATAAAAGCCAATTTTAGAGAGGTTGAATCCGGAATGGCTATAGATTTGAATGGAGATAATAAGACTGACAGCATAAAATTTGAGTGTGAGCCAGGAGGCAGCAAATTTACTCTGAATATAAACGGCTCTAAAGTTACCGGAAACGGAGACAATTTGGACGGTAGTATATTTGTATGCAATATTGATAAGGATGATAAATATAAAGAACTTGCAATTACTGAATCTGGTCCAAGCGATGATTTGGCAACACAGTTTTTCTACTATAATGGAAAAGAAATAATACCTATGGGTAGAGTGCAGGGCAGTGGGTATTCGATAAAGATAGACGGATCTGGTATATTTACTACCAGTACCAGAGGCGAAATTCTTCAAACCTGGTTTTATACTGACAAGTATAGACTTTCTAAGGAGCATAAATTGGAGAACATACCTCAGGAAATGTACACTATGAATACAGTGGTTACAGTAAGAAAGCCTATTTCTCTTAATAAAGATAAAAATGATTCTTCTGAGACTTTAGATCTTGCACCTTTAGACATTGTTCTTATAAGAGCAAGTGACAATAAGGAGTGGTGTCTGGTAGAGGATTCGAGCGGAAACAAAGGCTGGCTACAAATTGAGGGCTTCTATAATATAAAAGGCACAGATTTAACTGCATCAGATGTTTTTGGTGGTTTGTGCTTTGCAGACTGAATAAATTAGTTGCCTGCAAGGCATGGGAAGAATAAAATAGAATAATAAGACCATTGAGTTATGATGGAGGATGCTTGAATTTATGGAATACTTGAGCGGAGTTGTTGAGCGAATTACATTTGCAAACGAGGAGAACGGCTTCAGTGTTATAAAGATAAAATCCAAAGGCTTTGCCGATCTTGTCACTGTTGTCGGAAATCTTGCTGCTGTTAATGTTGGTGCTACAATTCGTTTGAAGGGTGAATGGAGGTATGACAGCAAATTCGGCAAGCAGTTTAATGTGGTCGATTATCGCGAGACTGTGCCTGCCACTATTGCAGGTATTGAAAAGTATCTTGGCAGTGGTTTGATAAAAGGTATAGGGCCTGTTTATGCGAGGCGGATAGTGAAGCATTTCAAGGAGGAAACTTTGAAAGTCATTGAGGAGAGTCCTGATTACCTTATCAATGTTGGCGGTATAGGTCAAAAAAGAGTTGATATGATTAAGAAGGCATGGCAGGAGCAGAAGGAAATTAAGAACGTCATGCTTTTTTTGCAAAGCAATGGAGTTTCAACTGCTTATGCAGTAAAAATATATAAAACATATGGAAATGAGAGTATTAACATTGTAAAAACCAACCCTTACCGGCTTGCCGATGATATATGGGGGATAGGCTTCAAAACTGCCGATAAAATAGCCCAGCAACTAGGCTTTGATAAGCATTCTTTTGAACGTTGCCGCTCAGGAATTGTCTACGTCTTAAACGAGCTTTCCAATGCAGGGCATTGCTTTTCTACACGGGAGCAGCTGCTTGAAACTACTGAAAAGATGCTGGAATTGGAAAAATCACTTATTGAAGAAACTATTGAAAGAATGATAGAAGAGAAGACAATTATCCCTGATGAGGGGAATGCCATATATCTTCCGGCCTTTTACTACAGCGAAGTTGGTATTGCCAAGAGGATGAGGGAGATTCTTGCACTAGAGAGCATTTATATATCTGCCGATACTAAGGATATCATTGAAAGTATCGAGAGGGAGTATCAGATAAAATATGATGAGGTGCAGGCAGAAGCTGTTAAGACTGCGGTAAATTCAAAATTTATGGTGTTGACCGGAGGGCCTGGCACCGGTAAAACCACTACTACGCTTGCAATTATAAAGATATTTCAGAAACTCAATGCCGGCATTCTTTTGGCGGCTCCAACAGGCAGAGCTGCTAAAAGAATGTCGGAAGCCACAGGCATGGAAGCAAAAACCATTCACCGGCTTTTAGAGTATAGTCCGTTGGAAGGATATAAGAAAAATGCCGAAAGCACGTTAGAGTGTGATGTTCTGATTATTGATGAGACTTCAATGGTGGACACCATCCTTATGTATAACCTTCTTAAGGCGGTATCCAATGAGACGGTTGTAATATTGGTGGGCGATGTTGATCAGCTACCTTCAGTTGGTGCAGGCAATGTGCTAAAAGATATTATTGATTCGGGAACAGTTGATGTTGTCAAGCTCACACGAATATTCCGGCAGGCTCAGGGAAGTGCTATTATAACTAATGCTCACAGAATTAATAAAGGTGAGTCTCCAAACCTCAAGGGCGGAAGCAAGAGTGACTTTTTCTTTGTGGAAGAGGAAGAGCCGCAAAAGGTGGTTGAAACCATAAAGGAGTTGTGTGCTAAGAGACTTCCGAATTATTATAAAGTTGATCCGGTTAATGACATTCAGGTTCTTTGTCCCATGCAGCGCGGTGAAGCAGGGGCGTTCAATCTGAATCTGGTATTGCAGGAGACTTTAAACCCCGGTGATGTATCCATAAAATACGGAGGGACTGTCTACAAACTAAAAGATAAGGTAATGCAGATTAAGAATAATTATGACAAAAATGTTTTTAATGGAGATATAGGAACAATTACCAGTATAGATACCGAGGACAAGACCCTGATCATAAGCTTTGACGGTGCTGATGTGGAATATGACGCAACAGAACTTGATGAGGTGGTGCTGGCTTATGCAACAACAGTGCATAAAAGTCAGGGCAGTGAGTATAAAATTGTTGTGGCACCCCTTACCATGCAACACTATATGATGCTCCAGAGAAACCTGCTGTATACATGTGTGACCAGAGCAAAAAAGACTTTGGTATTGGTGGGGTCAAAAAAAGCAATAGGTATTGCCGTTTCCAATAATAAAACCCAGAAGCGCAACACTATGCTGGTCAGCAGATTGAGAAATTCCCAGGGCTTATAAATACTTCAAGAGAAAAATGGTATAATCACAATAAAGTTTTGAGTATAAAATAAAGGGATTTATAATTAAACACCTACACGGAAGGTTGGTAGAACAAATGAATTACAGAATTAATCAAAAGAATAACGACAAATTATCTATACTTGGGTTTGGGTGTATGCGCTTTTCAAAATCCAAGGAGGAGGTAGAAAAGCAGATTATTCATGCTATAGAGAAGGGGGTTAACTATTTTGATACGGCATATATATATCCAAACAGTGAAGCTACATTAGGAAGTGTACTTGCAAAAGGATATCGTGAACGCGTTAAAATTGCAACAAAGATGCCTCCCTATTTAATAAAGCGCTATGAGGATTTTGACAGAATTTTTAACATAGAGTTGGAAAGGCTGCAAACAGACTATATAGATTACTATCTGATGCATATGCTCACTGACGTTGGTATCTGGAACAGACTTTTGAATCTGGGTATTCTCAAATGGATAGAAGAAAAAAAGCAAAAGGGTCAGATTATTAATCTGGGATTTTCATATCATGGAGGAAGGGATGAATTCAAAAAAATCATAGATGCCCATGAATGGGATTTTTGTATGATGCAGTATAATTATCTGGATGAAAATAATCAGGCAGGGAAAAGCGGATTGGAGTATGCTGCTGCTAAGGGCTTGCCTGTCATGGTTATGGAACCGCTAAGAGGTGGGAAATTGGTTACGAATCTCCCAAAAGAAGTGTATAATGTATTCAACAAGGCAAAAGATAGGCACTCACCGGCCGAATGGGCATTACGGTGGGTATGGAACCACCCTGAGGTAAAGGTTGTATTGTCAGGCATGAACTCAATGGAGATGATAGATGAAAATATAAGAGTTGCATCACAGGTGGAAGTTAATTCCTTTTCAGCAGAAGATTTTAAACTTTTCGAGGATGTACGGAATATATTAAACGAAAAAATTAAAATTCCATGTACAGGATGTGGTTACTGTATGCCATGTCCTCAGGGTGTGGATATTCCTACCTGCTTTTCCTGTTATAACGACCGGGAGATTGAAGGTAAAATTAAGTCAGGCATAAATTATATAATGCAAACAAGCTTAAAGGCCAAACCCCACAATGCTTCGTTATGTTCAAAGTGTGGCAAATGTGAAGCCCACTGTCCACAAAATATAAAAATAAGAGATGAACTGACTAAAGTTTCAAAGGCTATGGAAGGGCTTTTCTATAAACCTGTAAGGTTAATAGCTAAACGCTTTATGAAACTATAGTTCTTCTACAAAAAAAACTTGAGGCATCTAAAATCAGTGCCTCAAGGAAAACTGGCGAAATTAGATTTCGAAGAATTTAATTGTAGAAATAAGTTCATCTGATAAAGAGTACAATTTGTCTGATTCGTTTACAAGGAGGCGTGAAATACTAACCTGGTCATTATGAGATTTAACAATGGTGTTAATGTTTTCAAAGACTTCTGACGAACTTGCTTCTATAGTCTTTATAGATTCAGTTATATTGTCGCTTATTTTCTTGATTTCAATTATGAATTCACGTAAATCAGTGTTCAGGTTAACGGTCTTACCAAGGCAGACATTGTTTTGTTCTAAATTATTTTTTACGTTGAAGATAGACGCATCTGTTTCATTCATTATAAATTTAAGTTCCTTTACTGACTGTTCTGAGTCGTTGATTTTTAATACGATATTCTTAATAATTGCATTTATATCGGATGCGGAAATTTTAAACTTATCGGATAATTTATGTATTTCGCTGGCAACAACATTAAAACTGTTTATATTTGTGCAGTTTGATGATTTTGTATCTATTCTTGAACTTTCTATAGCAGCATTAATAGCAAGCAGTTTGGTTTCAGATGACATTTCACAGATCTTGTTAGTTATTTTAATTATTTCAGATGATGCCTGAGAAAGCCCATTAATGGTTGCACTTATTGTTGTTATTGCATTTCTGATTTTCTCCGACATATTGCTCAACGTACTGACAGCACTATTGTTTACTGTGCTTAATTCCTCAAACTCGGTAATAATACTAGCTATAGAATTCAAATTTTCTGTTGCGGTTGTAGTTATTTGGGTTATGCTGGCAAGGTTGTTTTTTTCAGTTGCAACTTCACTTACCAGATTGCTCATTAAAAATTGAACTCCGTCTGCCATAAACGAGATTTCTTCCGAACATGCGTAGCTTTCTTCACATGTTGCTGAAAGTCCTTGTGAACTGGAAGAAGCAATGTCTGAAGCATTCCTTATACTTATAATAAGGTTCTTTATACTGTCAACCATATTATAAAAACTCTTTGCGAGATATCCTATTTCATCATTTTTGAAGGCTATAATATCCAGGTTTAAATTTCCGGTTCTGGCCTTATCCATTTCCTTTACCAGCTTATTAATCCTGGCTACAATGCTTTTTGTTATTAATAAGGATATTATTATCCCTACGACTAGAAAGAGAATACTTAGCCAAACAACCTTAAGTGATTCATTCCTTATTGTAGAAACTATATTGCTGACTGAGGTCATGGATATTAAATGCCAACCAAAATTAGTACCTGCAATACTATCTATAGTTGAAAATGTAATAAGAGTATCTTTTTGAGTATGAGTTCCTTCTTTAGAAGATCGGGCTGTTTGATAGAAATTATCGGTTATGCTGTATTTGGTTTTTGGTATGTCACTTATAAAACTGCCGCTTTCTCCTCTTGAGAAGGCATTATATACTATATTACTGTTACTTCCCATTATAATATATCTGCTGTCGTGATCTAGTTTGATATTGTTGAAAAGGTTCGCTACAGCCGATTCCTTTATAAAAAGAAAAACTGAGCCGGTGCTTTTTAAACTTGTCGATGAATACATCTTTTTTGCAATAACTATTACCTTTGAACTATCAGCCCTAATGGTATCTATTTCTTCAACATAAGTATCATAGGATATGGAGTGCTGGTCTGATATGATAAAATCACTGATAATACGGTGCTTATTGAGATTTACATCTCCAATAGTTTGATTGCCGTAGATAGTTGCCTTATTACCGGAGGGAGTTGTTACAATTATGCTTGCAATATCATCTCTCGTTATCATGTATTTGTTTAGTATTTGTTTGATTTCTGTATTAAATTTGCTTGCTTGAATTTCTTCATTGCTTGAATCAAGTTTTTGAACCAACAAAGATAACTCGTCGTCTCTGCTTACGGACATGGCTAGCTTTTCAAGCTCTGCAAGATACACCACAAGAACGTTTTTCATTTGTTTCATGGATTCGTACATGCTTTTGCTTTCTTTGCTTATTAATGAATCTGAAATTGTGCTGAATGAAACTATAATAACTGCCAACATGGATATTATGATGAAAGAAAAGCCTGCATTGAGTTTTGTACGTATGCTTAAATTATCAAGTAGTTTAAATGCCTTTTTCATACCTCCATCAACTCTCTCTCTACTTTATTATTGCCAAGTGGTTTTATTAAGGGGTATTTTTTACAAAGCTTTACCCCTGATTAATAAGTAAGTAAAGTGGATTTATCAGATACATATTGATTGATTTGAGATATACATTTACGTGAAAGGATAGAAACTAAATGATGTTGCGTAAGTTTTTCAAGATACGAGTTTACATAACTGTGACTATCTGGTATTTAATGAGTTTATAGTATAATTATACTATAGAGTTGTCTATAAAACAATCCAATTTTCTTCACATCTTCACATGCTTCACATGGGTGCATATTCTAATAGTACACCATATTATGGAAAGAACATTGCGTAAAGGCTGTAGGGAATGTTTACGAAGCGAAGGAAAAGTCGAATCACTGTTTGAGCGAAGCGAGTTTGATTCGACCCGGAGCGAGTTTACATTCTCTAAGCCTTGGAGCTTCAGTTCTTGGAATAATATGGTGCACGATGATTAAATGCACCCTCTTCACATTCTTTTTTGTTGAAAAAACATAATCCTTCGTTACTCTTTAAATTAAATATCGTATATTATATATGTAACAGATGAGCAAAATGCAATAAAAAGCAGTCCGAAAACATAAAAAGTACATAGATCAAACACTTAAGAAGGTGATAACATAGGATGATAACTGACGAGGAAATTGTTAAAGATATTTTGGCCGGAAATGAGGAGAGCTTTTCACTTCTTATAGATAAGTACTACCACAAACTAATGACACTTTGTCTGAAATTATTTATTTCTAAAGAGGATGCAGAGGATATCATTCAGGAAGTATTTATAAAAGTGTATAAAAACCTATATAAATACAATAGCAAGTGGGCCTTTAATACCTGGATATATAAGATTGCCGTTAATACGATAAAGGATATAAGGAAAAGAAAAGCAATTAAAACTACATATCTGGACATTGAAATAATGTCTGAAAATTTGGATTTTCAGGATGGTTGCATTGATTCCATACACAATAAGGATCTCTTAAGATCAATTCTTGCTTCTATGGATCAAGATTTAAAGACAATGATGATTCTCCGGTATTACCAGGACCTTTCGTTTAAAGAAATCGGACTTGTTTTCAGCATGTCTGCGGGTGCAGTGAAAATGAAAATTTTCAGAGCAAGAGAGCGGTTATGTAAAGAGTACTCTATAACATACAGCAGCGACGGCTGCAATCAAAGTAGTAAATTCCGCTGTAGCAAATAGCGGAACAATATTTTCTGAAGTTTGCTAAAGAACAAATTTTTTAAAGAAGAAAATTATATTTTGGAGGTGGTATCAATGAAATGCATGTATGACACGAATTATATATTTTCATATAATGACAATTTGTTAAGCCTTGAAGAAATGAAAAAGTTTGAAGAGCACCTTGATTCATGTGAAAAGTGCAGAGGTGAACTGTCAAAGGACAAAACCATAATTGATTCATTCAGGAAAGAAGAAAGCATTGGAAGAATGAGTTGTCCAAAAGATAAGTTGATGGCAAGTATTCCTTTTGGCAAGTATGGTAAGAATCCTTTAAAATACCGTTTGTTTTCGTTTGTTAACAGAGTGATTCCCAGTAAGGCTGTATTGGTTAAGGTGGCTGTGGCAGTAATCATGTTGGCACTTGTATTGAACAATCAGGCTATAATTTCAAACATTACAAACAAAGTGGATGTTACTTTGAAGCATGGGGATGGACGCATTACTGAAAATCCGGATACTTCCGGTCTTGAAAGGCCAAGGCTTACTGAAGGAGGCTTTGCATCTGATAGTGTTGTCAGCAAAGATAGTACGAATATTTTGCTCGTTGGAGAAAAAACTGGAACATATGATTTGATTTGTGTTCTCAGTATTGATAAAAAAAATAAGCATTTGAAAGTTATAATAATACCGGAAAATATAAAAATTGATTATAGTTCTTATGTAGAAAATAAGCTGTCATATGATAGGACACTGGATGTTTCTTATGCCTATAGGATAAAAAATGTCCATGCAATTGCATCTCAAATGGGCTATAAGGGTAAGTTCCAATCAGGCTCAGTCAGCTTTCTGTCGGACGTGATAAGAGAAAAGTTTGGGATAGCTGTTGACCAGTATATTAAGTTTGATTTTGAAGGCTTAAGTGATATTGTGGATCTTCTTGGAGGAGTAGATGTAGATATTCCTTATAAAATGAATTACGACGATCCAAGTCAGAATATTTCAATTCATCTCGATAAGGGCAAGCAGCATTTAGATGGTAAAATGGCGAAGTTTTTTGTGACCTTCAGGCTCAATCACAGCAGATATGGTTTTGACGAAGATTATGACAGCAGAAATTCCGATAATAAGGCGATTTTTATGGAGGCCTTCATAAAACAGAAGGTAAAAGCATCAAATTCAGATAAATTGCTCCAATTATTTAAGGTTCGGGACAATAAAATGGAGCACAGCTTTGATCTAAAAAATGAACAGGCGGTCTATATCAAATACCTTGAAGATGTTACTTCGGGAAATTATGTCATAGACACTTTGATTATTGAAGAAGGCTGAAGTTGGAGGTGATTGTGGTGAAGCAGAAAAAAATCAGGTGTAAATTATTGATTCTGGCGGGCTTTGTAGGAATTGCAGATACTCTGTTTGTTAGTGCATTGGTACCCAAAATTCTTAACCTGGAGGTACTGCTCCCGGGCATTATTGGTATAGTATTTTTAACTTATGCCGTAATAAAAAACATAAATCCTGCCTTCATGTTGATAAAAAGTAGTATCCTGCGTAAAATAGCAGCTTGTCTGATTGCACTTTGTGTTTCGCTTTTTGTGTTGGTTGAAAGTATAATTATTTTTGGTGGTGTAGATGAATCAGATACTATTGTGGATTATGTTGTTGTCTTAGGTGCAGGTTTAGACAGCAGGAATAAACCGTCAGGCCCACTTCAGCTGAGGCTGGACAAATGTATAGAGTATGTTTGCGAAAATCCCCTTGTCAAAATTGTTGTTTCAGGTGGGCAGGGATTTGATGAGGAAGTTTCTGAGGCATTCGCAATGAAAGAATATCTGACAGGCAAAGGTATAACCGAAGATAGAATAATAATGGAAGAACAGTCTACAAGCACATTGGAGAATATTAAAAATACCAAAGCACTGCTGGATAATTTGTCCCATTCCGAAAGAAATAATAAGGTGCTTATTGTAACAAACAGATTTCATATATTCAGAGCCAAAATGCTGGCAGAACGCTTCGGGTTCAAAGCATATGGAATGCCGTGCATAACACCTTTCTATACTTTACCCAATAACTATCTTAGAGAGTTTTTCGCAGTAATGAAGTCTTGGGTTTTTGATAATTGAATTATGCAAATTGCACATCCTATGTTTTTGGCTGATTAACAAAATTAAATTCTAGAAATTTATTTTGTTAATCAGCCTTAGGATATAAAGTAAACTTTTGACCTGGAGAACAATAAGTACTTCAGAACGAAATAAGTGGAAAGCTTGTTTCGTTTTCAATAACTAGAAATTTCTTATTGCTAAATCACTGGCTGCTTGGAGGCTTCTCACTGCAAGGCGAAGCTTCACTGTGGGAAAGGCTCATTTCTAAAAGTCTTTGGGTCATCAATGACAAAGACTCGTTTTTCCGGATATTTTCATTAATTAAGTGTTTGTATTCTGTTACGTCACTGAATATAATAACTTTTCCAATCAGGCTGCCTTTCTCCTGTATAGGAATTACATTTATGAGAAAGAATATAGTTTTGTTTAAATTTGGCCATTTAAATTCAAATTCTTCATTAAACGAATCATTATCTGCTGATGCTAGACGGTTTAAAACCAAAAGATTTTTTTGGTCAATATAAACCTTTTTCTTGAGATATTCATTAAATGTGGAAATGCTATTTTGTATGGATGGTTTGTACTGGGGCAAAAAATTGTGAAAGGCTTTATTGGAATAGTTAATTTCATTATTCGAGTCTACGGCTAATATTATTTGAGGTATTGCATCAAGTATACTGGTGATTGCGACTGGCAAAAGGTTTAAAAAGCGGTACTTAAAAAAGGCGACAAAAAAGATAAACGAAGAAAATGCAAAACCGATAGGAGTAAAATCAGTTAGATGCTTGATTACTCTTGAAATATAAAGTATATTCATAGCAGTTGGAAGAAAGATGGATATGGCCAAAAAAGTATACTGGATTCTATATTTTTCAACGCTTTTAAAGCGGGTCATTAATAAAATAACTATAGAAATAATAAGGTATAAATATGATGCCACGGTATGAAGCCAGAAAAGAAGACCATAAGTTTTGCGTTCAAGTGCATAGTCAGAGAAAAATAGAAAGTGATATTTATTGGTTATCACTGCAATATTAAATACTACTGGTAATATATAAATCATTACTAGAGTTTTTCTTAAATTTTTTACTCTATCGGTGTACAGTAGAGTAAAAGTAAACCATGCGGCACCCATATAAACGACAGCAGAGTATTTTATTATGGTTGCTATCCATTTTTGTTCTTCAGTAGTACTGGCATTTTCAAGTATTTGGCCTGTAGTCCATATTGTAGAGATAACATGACAAAAAATGAAAGAATACAGAACTGGACTTTTTTTGCCTCTCATAAATGAAAATAAAATCATAGATAAAGAAAAAATAACGGATATAGATGGCAATATATAATAAAAAAGATTATTCATTGTAATCATCCCTGTATAACATCCCCCTATAACATAGTAAATTCTCAAAATTAAGCTTGTATAACTATTTTATGGTAATTTTGCGATTTTGTAAATATTAATAGATATTTTTCATGCAAAAGTCACATGTTTCTACATGCTTATTGCACACATTGCACAATTTGTAGTAATATGGTTATTAATTATAGTTTTCCATCTATAGGCTCACTTGATTGTTTAAAGAAGAACTTATTGCTATGATTGAAGCTTGTGATGATGTATGAATGATTCTTTGTAAAAGGGGGAGTAGTATGGAGCAAGTGATAGGTATTTTTTGGTTAATTATTATTGCTTTTGTTTTTTTTATTATGCCAGTGGCAATTACGGTATTTAATATAATTAATTTGGTCAAAAAGAGGCCGGTATTAGAAAAGCTAACAGATGTACTAACTTTTGTTTTGGGTATTCCATTTTCTTTGCTTTTGTTTATTTTCTGGGATCCAAAGGATTATAGAAAGGCAATTGTTTTGGAACCCTCAACCTTTCGGCTTCATACGCCTATCTCATATGAACATAGCCTGACATTTATAGTTTTTGCTCTTATTGCAATAGCAGGATACTTAATCCTCAGGAAAAAGAAGGGAAGACTGTCTCCTATTAAAAGCCTTATGTGCATATCAGCAATTTATATTGGAATGGTTTTAGGAATTCTATTTATAATACAACTATCCAGGAACTTTTTAAGTAAGGAAACGATGGTACCTTTTGATGTGATTTATTTAACCCTGTTCCCATTAAATTATATTTTGTGTTCTGTCCGTCTTTTGAGACAGGTTATAAATATACATTTAAAGAATCAAGAAGAAAATGGAGTTGCTTATGAAAACCGTTTTCTTAATTTTTGTCAGACAATACTCACTGGCAGTAAAAACTGGTATTTAGCTGCTTTTGTTATGTTGATCCCGTTGCTCGGTGTTCTACTTATTATTCTTGTGCTGTTTGGCCAATCACCTGACTCCATAATTAAAGTGTTTACGGAAACAAGTGACTGGACTTTATCACAAAAAGTATCACCTCCTCCCATTGAATACCATGGGCATTACCTTTGTACAGTTGCATTAAATGGTCACAAGAAGTTGGTAAAACCAACAAGAATGGGTATGAGGTATGGGGCGAAAATTGTGGTGAACAGGCAGCTTTGTATAGCAAATGCCTTTGAACAACTTATACAGGAGAAAACACCTCGGATTCACAAATTTATTAGGTATATTTATGATAAATACGGATACCCTGTATCAAAACACCTAACAACCAGTTGGCGTGCGGATTTTGTGTATATTTTAATGAAGCCTTTCGAGTGGTTTTTCTTACTTATACTGTACTTCGTAGATGTTAAACCGGAAAACAGAATAGCGATGCAGTATACAAGTAAAAAGGTGCTTCCATAGCTAAAATAACATTGATTACGGTTATGCTTTACTGTCGATAAGGTATGGAAATGGACTTTATGATTTTGCACTCGGCTTGTTTACACGTACAGGAGTACTGCGGTTTAGTTCTACGAAAGCTATAGATTAATGCAAATTGCCGGCATTGCCCGGCTATTTGCATTAATGTTCAAAAGTTGTCAAAAGGCTTGAATAGACAGTTAGTTATATTATAAAATAAGAAGTGTTTTTAAAAAAGATAGAATTTTTGTATAGATAAAAAAGATAGACTACTATAAGAGTAGTATTCTTTAATATAATTATCTGAATTTCTTTTTTTATTATTAGTTCTAAAAATATACTTTCATTTATCCTTATTTTAGTGTATGATATAGTTATTGTAAAAGAAGGGTTCTGAATGTAATATAGTTCCGATGTTAGGCATTTCAATTTGAGAACATTGCCATTACAGCAAAAGTAAAGTAAATAATTGTGTAGTATTAATTTTTATAATAATCATAGCAAGACTTTAGACACTCAAAGAAAAGGGAAAATTATATGGTGACTACAATTATTAAACAGGCTAGTAAAGATAATGATTTTCAAGATGATACCAACATATATTCAAAACTATTAATAGCGGTAAAAGAAAAGATTTCGCTAAAGGTATTGTTTTGGGTTTTAGTGTATATTTCTATTTTGTGCTTGCAGGGTGCTAAGGCATTTTCGGTTAACATCAGGGCTATAATATCAGTTGTGGAAATTGGACTTTCTCTTTATATATCTTATAGTGTTGGGTACCTGGGAATGGTGCTGTGCATAGTTGGAAACGGTATGGCTGCCTTTACCTTGTATGTTACTTCAAGGCAGATAGCGTTGTTTCTGGAACAAAATACAACTCAATTGTCAGGTGAATTAATTAGAATAACGGATAGCACTGTGGGGCTTTTTTTTTCCTTGTCAGCTACAAGAGTCGTTCTTATAATTGCTTGTATCATTATCGCATGTGCATCTGCTAAGGGGAAAAAGAACATCAAAAGATTGGAATTTCTAGCGAATATAGATGGAGTAACCGGTGCTTTCAATCACCGGTATTTTCAGACAAAGCTTATAGAAGAAATAGAGAGAGCTAATGATACAAACAGTTCATTAGGAATGATTATGATTGATTTGGATAATTTTAAAATGTATAACGATAAATATGGGCATAAAGCAGGGGATTTGCTGCTATGTAAAACCTCACAAATATTTATGAATGAAACAAGGGAACAGGACACTGTTTGTAGATATGGAGGAGATGAGTTCGCCATATTGTTGCCTGATACAAATATAGAAAGTATATCAGTAGTGATTGAGTTGATAAGAATAGCATTTGGGAAAATGACCGATTTGGAAGAGTTTTGTGCACCGTCAGATAAAGTTACTTTATCAATAGGATATTCAATATATCCTGAACTTGCAAAAAATAAGGATGGTTTGATTTTGCAGTCAGATATTGCTCTTTACCAGGCTAAAAAGCTGGGAAGAAATAACTCTCAGCTTTATAAGGAGATCTTTGAGGAGTTTAGAGAACAATATCTTAAAAAGACAGGCATGATTTAGAATCAAGTTTTTTCGCTATCCACAGAAGGAACTTATATTTTAGCCATACCTTGTCAAAAATTGTCTTCGCCTGGATACTTTAGAACTGACCCTCTTATTGAATCCATGATTTCCACTATCTTAAGCGTATCATATAGCGTTTGCTTATCGCTTTCAATCTTATTATTATGCAGACATTTCATAACCTCTACTGCCTCGTAATTTTTTCCGGTTGAAGTATAAGGAACATTGATTGTTTCTTCAGATTTTCCGTTAAGGGTCAATATCAGTTTTGAGGGAAAGTAGAAGTCCGGCACAATGATTTGACCTTTAGTACCATATATTATAAAGTTTACAGGTGCTCTGTACGTACATGCAGAAGATAGAAGTGCTGTTTCTCCTCTGTCAAACTTTAAAAGGTAATGTGATTCTTCATCTATGCCTGTCTTACCAATATTTAAAGTTCCCGTTACTTCTATTGGATACTTCCTAAGGACCATACATGCTAACGTAATGGGATATATTCCCAAGTCTAAAAGGGCACCTCCCGCTAAGTTGGGGTCATAAAGCCTGTGCTTTGGATTAAAGGGAATATCTATACAAAAATCTCCTTTAAGACTTTTAATAGCCCCTATTGCACCATCATTAAGCATCCTGATTAACATGTCGATTGCGGGGGAAAACCTTGTCCACATGGCCTCCATTAGGAAAAGTTTCTTTTCCCTGGCTGTTTTAATAAGTTGGGATGCTTGCTTTGCATTTATCGTAAATGCTTTTTCGCACAGCACATGTTTGTTGTTATTCAGGCACAGCAGGGTGTTTTCGTAGTGGAAGTTGTGAGTTGTTGCAATATATACCACGTCTAATTCTTTACAGCTAGCTAACTCTTCATAATTGTCATAGTAGTATGACAAATTATATTCATCTGCAAATTGTTTTGCTTTTCCTGTTTTAGATGCTGCAGCAATTAAACGAGCACCAGAAACAGCTTTCAAGGCTTCTGCAAACTCTTTTGCGATGCTTCCGCAGCCCATAATTCCCCAGTTGATTTCTTTAGCCATTTTTCTCTCCTTGACTATGGGTAGTTTTGATTATTTTTTATTTAGGTACGACTAAAATATAAGTTCCTATTCTGGATAACGAAAAAACTTGATTTGATAATGTTTTCAAAATATGAGAATGGGATGTTATTTTTTCGTTATCCCTAATTCTAACATATTTGTATAGTGACGTACTATATAAATCGTGAAAATATGGTGTACGAAAAATAAGTACACCCGTGAAAATGATTTTCAAGGACAAATTATATTAAATCTTTTTCTATATTTTTACGGATGAAACAAGGAGGTTTTAAGTTGTATTTTTGATTAAATACAGTTTATTAATACAAAACACATCAATTTAGCTAAATGGTAACATTGTGTATAATATTATTAGAATGTATAATATTATAAAATTTCAGAGTCCAGAGAAGTTATTGCTGTTTTTAAAAGGAAGCATGCTCAATAACAAATATGGAGCAGGGGGTGTTCATATGAAGTGGGAAATTTTCAGATTTTTTGTCTTTATGACAATGGTTACAGTATGTTTAGGCGTCGCTGTTAAGTATTTAAAGGCTTATTGGCTGATCTCAGGTTATAACACAATGTCTAGAGACAAAAAGAAAAATGTGGATGTTGCAAGATTAGGTAATTTATTGGGTAATTTTTGTTTTGTATTAGCTGCAATCATGTTTCTTAGCGGCATTTTGTTGGCGTCTGGTAAAGAGATGTCAGGAATGATTGTTTTGTCTCTTATCTTTCCACTTTTAATATATGTGCTAATAAAGGCTCAAAAGTATGATGGGAACACACGAAATCCTGATGGCACTATGAATACAAAAACAAAAATTATTATAGGTGGTATAAGCTTGTTTCTTGTTGGAACAGTAATTAGTTCAGGTATTCTCATTTATCAGAGCAATAAGCCGGCAGAGTTTACAGTTGCCAACGGAGTGTTGGAGATTCATGGGCTTTATGGTGAAAGTATAGACGTTGATGATATTAAGGAGATAGCGTTGAAAGATACCATGCCTGATGTAAGGCGAAAATCAAACGGGTCATCACTTGGCAGCAAAAAGAAGGGGAATTTTAAGCTCGATGGAGCAGTAGATGCAAAGCTGTTTATAGATGATGCAAAGCCGCCATTTATCTTTGTTGAAACAAATTCAAAATTAATTATATTAAATTGTGAAAGTGCAAAAAAGACAGAAGAACTGTACAATACATTAAAGTCCGAATGGAATAACTAAAGAATAAAGTATCTTATTGGATAACGAAAAATTGGAGGTTAATATATGAGCAGCAGAATGGGCATGGAGATAAGCAAGCTTAGAAAGGAACTTGGAATAACGCAAAAACAGCTTGGTAAAATTGTAGGTGTTTCAGAAGGGTTTATTATTGATGTTGAATCGGGCAGAAGGATATTAAATGAAGATTTGATAAAGAAATTTTCCAAAGCATTACGGGGTGAAGTCGGCAAATTGGATATTTATGCTGCCGAAGAAAAAGCGTATAGGCCTGAACCTCAGAAAAACGTAGTTAAAGTAGTTGAAAAACCCGTACAGGACATTTGGAATGATGCGCTTGCTGGAGTTCTCATGTCGGTGCCTGTTTATAACTACAAGATGGAAAAGCAGGTTGAGATAAAGCAACTGCCTATAATAAATAATAAAGTAGAAGGTTTTTCAAAAGAAAAGGTTTTTTATCTTATTATAGAAGATAACGATATGGCAGGTTTCAGAATTCTAAAAGATGATCGGGTATTAGTGCACAATACGCATGAAATTGATAAAGATGGGATTTTCTTTATTGATTATAAAGGTAAAAGAAGCATCCGGCAGATGAAAAATATCGAGGGTGGCAGGTTATTGATTGTAAGTAACAGGGGAAGTCTGATGACCGATACGGTATACAGGAAAGATGTGAATGTACTTGGCAGGCTGATTCGTCTGGAAATAATCCTTTGATATATTATTTTTTTGAATAAGTTTGTTTTTTTAGCAGACTTTTGTGCAATAAATATTAATAAAACAGAAAAATCTAAAGGAGATATGACTATGGAAGACGCTAATGTAAGTACTTTTACAAAGGTTCATACAACTGTGACGTTTATCGTGGTGATTGTTGTGAATGCACTTGCCAATATTATACCATTTAATGGACTAACAACTGGTGAAGTTTCCGATTTATACCCAAACCTTTTTACTCCAGCCGCACTTACCTTTTCTATTTGGGGGGTCATTTACATTTTGCTTGGAGGGTACATATTGTATCAATTCGGTTTTTTCTCAAAGAAAGATGGCAGCTTCAGCAAAGGCTTGATCGAACAAATAGGTTTATATTTTACAATATCCTCTATTGCAAACACGGCATGGATGTTTCTATGGCACTATCGGTCAATAGGAATATCTTTGGCTATGATGGCAATTATTCTTGTTTGTTTGATAATTATTAATATTAAGACTGCAAAAGCAGAGCTTGCAGTGAGGGAAAAGATTTTTATAAGGCTTCCTTTTAGTATATACTTTGGATGGATAACTGTAGCAACAATTGCAAATACAATCGTATTCTTTGTCAGTTTAGGGTGGTTAGGAGAAGGGGTTACTCAATGGCTCTTTATTATAGCGGTTTTGATTGTAGGGCTTGTCATAGCTGGAATGATCATGTTTAAAAATCAGAATTTAGGATACGGAGCAGCTGTGATATGGGCGTATATTGGAATATTGATTAAACATACATCTGCAAGTGGTTTTGGAGGTAAATATCCCTTTGTAATCCTTGTTCTGATTCTGAGCATAATTGTATTGTTGATTGCTGAAGTTTACATTGCAGTTACAGATAAAGAAAAGCTGAAAAGCTTTAGCTTGTTTAAGAGGAAAGCAGAATAGTACTTAAGTTATCAAGTTTTTTTGTTATCCATAGTAGAAACTTATATTTTAGACGTACCTTAAAGTCCAAGCAATATTTCAGCTATTGCTTAAAATGAACAGGAGGAAATTATGGACAGGCTAACGATGAAGTCGGCTGACCTTAAACAGACTAATATTGAAAAGATGGCTCAGCTCTTTCCTCAGGTCATTACAGAAGTAAGGGATGAAAGAGGGAAGCTGAAAAGAGCAATAGATTTTGAGTTGCTCAAGCAGGAATTGGCGGATGAAATTGTTGATGGAGATAATGAGAGATACCTATTCACCTGGCCCGGAAAGAAGGAAGCTATCCTCGCTTCCAATACGCCGACCGACAAGGTATTAAGACCTGTTATGGAGGAAAGCTCCGATTGGGAGAATACAGAAAATGTTTATATTGAGGGTGACAACCTTGAAGTACTAAAAATTCTGCAGAATTCATATATGGGCAAGGTCAAGTGCATATACATAGATCCTCCTTACAATACAGGTAAGGATTTTATTTTTAAAGACGATTTTAGCATGTGTACAAGCCAATACAATTTGAGAACTTCACAGTATAACTGTGGTTGTACTGTTGAGGAAAACGAGGCTGACGGTAGATTTCACAGCGGTTGGCTTACGATGATGTACCCGAGGCTGAAATTGGCGAGGAATTTACTTAAGGACGATGGAGTGATCTTCGTAAGTATAGATAATAATGAGGTTTATAATCTTCAGAGGATGATGAATGAGATTTTTGGTGAATCCAATTACATTGAAACCTTCATATGGACAAAAACCTGTACTCCTCCTTCATTATCCAATAAGAGCAGAAAAACAGCTGAATATGTGCTTTGTTACGAAAAGAACGTAAGCAATATTAAATATTTTGGAGAGAAATTGGATAATGGTGATGCCCCGCTTTTAAATACAGGTAACCCTGTAAGAGTTTTGAAATTTCCAAAGGGCACAATCAGATTTACTTTTTGTCAGGAGGGTAGGATTAGTGCCGGGAAATATAATAAAGTTGAGGTGCTGAACGATTTTTGTATTAAAGAAGGGCTAAATGAAAGTGAAGTGTCGCTGAAGGGCGAATTCAAGTGGACCGCTGAGTTTCTGCTAAATGAAATTAAAAAGGGTACTTATTTCATTATTAAATCATCATCCAGGTTTTCTGTCAGGTTTCAAAGAGTTAATTGTGAAGGGCGTTTTAAGGCACCAACCAATATGGTAGAAGTTGAATTGAATAAGAATAATGCTGTCGGGACTAACGAGAGTGCTGTTAAGGAGTTGGAGACTCTTGGAATGGGTAGATGTTTTGATTACCCAAAACCTGTGTCTTTGGTTAAAAAAGCAATTAATATGGTTGTAAAAGATGAAAAAGAGGCGATAATTCTCGACTTTTTTTCTGGTTCGGCAACAACAGCTCATGCGGTTATGGAGATTAACGCAAATGACACTGGCAGTAGGAAGTTTATAATGGTACAAAAGCAGGAAATAATTCCTATCGATTCTATTGCATACAAAGCAGGGTTTAAGGACATTTGCAATATTGGCAGAGAACGCATACGAAGAGCTGCAAAAAAGCTGAAGGATGATGTTGGAGCAGATATTGATTATGGCTTTAAAGTTTACAGATTAGAATCCCCTATATAAATCACTAAAATGATTATACATTGGAAAATTTGATATTCGTGATATTGTATTAAGGAAATTGAAGTGCGATATAAAATCTTTATCGCGCTCAATATAATGTGGTTGGGAAATAATACGCAATTAAAGTTTATTTTGACTATGGTGAAAAATAGCAAAATAGTGCAGACGGTTGCAAAATACAGTTGCCTTTTGGTTAAATTAGCTTTAGAAGTATAAATTCAATTACATTTCAGCTTGATTATTGTTGTTGTTAGTAGTAATTTAATGGAATGTGTATTGATTAGTGTGTTATTTATTTGACAGAAGGAGAGTAGAAATGTTTTCAAATAATAGCTTCGTAGCAATTGAATCAGTATTAAAATTAATTAACTTTGCATTGCAGATTATTTTATTCCCTGTAGCTGCATACCATTTTGTAGTATCAATGTTTGGTTGGTTTAAGAGAAAAGATGAAAATGCAGATAACTATAAACCTGTTAAAAGGTTTGCCATGATTGTAGCTGCTCATAATGAGGAGCAAGTTATAGGTAGTATTGTAAGAAATTTAAAAAGTGTCGATTATCCACAAGATATGTATGATATTTTCGTGATTGCAGATAATTGCAGTGATAATACGGCAAAAATAGCCAGAGAAAGTGGAGCACAAGCTTTTGAAAGATTTGATGACTACAAGAAGGGTAAAGGTTTTGCACTTGAATGGATGTTTGATATAATTTTTAAGATGGAAAAGAAATATGATGCAGTTTGTGTTTTTGACGCTGACAATTTAGTATCGTTAAATTTCCTGAAAGAAATGAATAAGCATTTGTGTAAAGGGCATCAGGTTATTCAGGGGTATCTGGACAGTAAGAACCCTTTAGATTCTATAATATCGGGAAGTCATAGTATAGCTTATTGGATTAACAATAGGCTGTTCCAATTAGCACGCCATTACTTGGGGCTAAGTGCTGAAATTGGTGGGACTGGCTTCGCTGTGGATACTGAGGTGCTTAAGGAGATAGGTTGGGGGGCGACATGTCTTACAGAAGACCTGGAATTCACCATAAAACTTGTACTTAAAGGTAAAAAAGCATTTTGGGCTAATAATGCAATTGTCTACGATGAGAAGCCTCTTACGATGGCTCAGTCATGGAGGCAGAGAAAACGTTGGATGCAGGGTCAGGCTGACTGTGCTTGCAGATATTTTAAGGCTCTTATGACCAAAGCTATAAAAAAGAGAGACTGGGTTGCTTTTGATTGTGCACTTTATGCTATATATCCTTTAATAATGGCTATAAGTGGATTTGGACTGATATTGAATGTTATAAGGTTCATTCTTTTTTCTAGTCTTTCTGAAGTAATTACTATGGATTTTGTTTTGTCATCATTATCCCTTTTGATTCTTACATATTACGGCCTAATATTTATTATTCTTGAGGGTAAGTTATCGTTGAAGGTGGCTGGATATTTTGTGTTATTTCCTATATTTAGTCTTACCTGGCTGCCGATTATAATCCAAGGGTACATTGATAAAGATAAGAAAGAATGGGTACACACTTTGCATACCAGGGCACTTGATATTAGTGAGATGGGAAAAGCGGGTTAACATTGCTTTTGTGATTTGTAGCAAAATGCAAGATTGGAATTGCAAAATTGCAAAAAACTCAAAAAATTATAAAAAGCTATTGAAATTACATTTAGTTATATGTTATAATCAAAACATCAGGTAAGTTCCTGAAATGAAAGTTTGCTTGTCTTGGTGCTTTTGCACAAGATACTAAAGGATAATCGGACGTACTCAATGAAGAGTGAAATGGTTCTTCTGTGTGCGTCTTTTTTATTACAATTTTAACGGGAGCACATATTAGTAAATATGCAAGTTAAAATGATAAATATTTCATATTATGTACAAAGGTTTTTGGTGAAATTGGTAGACTCAAAATTCTGTAAGTAAAAATTAAATCAATTGTTTTAATGTACAATAATAAGGTCAAAATCTATTCAGAGTGAGAGGAGAAAATATTATGTCAAAGTATAGTAAAGAAGATATTTTAAGAATTGTTAAAGAACAGGATGTAAAGTTTATTCGTCTTCAGTTTACCGACATTTTCGGAATGATGAAAAATCTTGCTATAACAGTTGAACAGCTTGAAAAAGCTCTTGACAATAAGTGCATGTTTGATGGTTCATCCATTGAAGGGTTTGTGAGAATAGAGGAATCAGATATGTATTTGAGACCGGATCCTGACACTTTTGTTATTATTCCGTGGAGACCACAGGCTGGCAAAGTGGCAAGGATTATATGCGATGTCTATAATCCGGATGGAACACCATTTGAAGGTGATCCGAGATTTGTTCTCAAAAGGGCACTGAAAAAAGCTAATGATATGGGGTACGATATATTTAATGTTGGACCGGAATGCGAATTTTTTCTCTTCCTAACAGATGGTGAAGGAAAACCTACTACAGTTACTCATGACAATGCAGGCTATTTTGACTTAGGACCAGTGGATTTGGGAGAAAATGCAAGAAGAGATATGTGTCTTGTTCTCGATGAGATGGGATTTGAAATTGAAGCATCACATCATGAAGTTGCCCCGGGCCAGCATGAAATTGATTTTAAATATGGCGATGCTCTTTCTACTGCCGACAATATAATGACTTTCAAGATGGTTGTAAAAACTATTGCTCAGAGAAATGGTTTACATGCAACTTTTATGCCAAAGCCGGTTTTTGGAATAAACGGTTCAGGTATGCACACTAACGCTTCGCTGTTTAAAGATGGTAATAATGTTTTCTATGATGAGAAAGATCCTTTACAATTGAGTCAGGAAGCCTATTGGTTTATTGGCGGTATCCTCAAAAATATGAAGTCCATAGCTGCAATAACCAATCCGCTTGTAAATTCATACAAACGTTTGGTGCCTGGTTATGAAGCACCTGTATATCTTGCATGGTCAGCAAGAAACCGCAGTCCATTGATAAGAATACCTGCGGCAAGAGGTTTGGCTACAAGGGTTGAACTCAGGTGTCCTGATCCAGCCTGTAACCCATATCTTGCAATTGCAGCAGTATTAACAGCCGGACTTGATGGAATTGAGAATAAAATCCAGCCACCTCCTTCAACCGATAAGAATATATTTGAGATGACAGAGGAGCAAAGGCTTGCAGAAGGAATAGAGTCACTACCTGGAAGTTTGAAAGAAGCAATTGAAGAAATGAAGAAAAGTGAATTGGTAAAACAGGTTTTGGGAAGTCACATTTTTGAAAAATATATTGAAGCTAAATATGAGGAATGGGACGATTATAGGACTAAAGTCAGCAAATGGGAAGTTGATCAGTATTTAACCAAATATTAAGATAATATCGATGTGGTTTTAACTGTTTTATGTAATTTTGCTGCATAGGAGGTGCAGTTATGGAATCGGCAAGGATACTGGTAGCTATGAATAATGAAGCTTTAACTAATAAGATGAAAGCTGTGTTGACTGGAAGTGGGTACCAGGTGGTAGAACAGGCTAATAATGCAAATGATGCTCTAAGGAAACTGATTAGTTTAAGACCGGACCTTGCTGTTATGGAATATGATTTATCGCCTCAAAATAGCATTAATGTAGCGAAGATTGCTTTTGAAGATAAATTGTGTGACGTTATTCTCATAGCAAGTGGCGAACAAAAAGATACAATTGAGTATTTAAAAGCTGACTATGATTTTGTAATAGTTGCCAAGCCTCTTCACAAGGAAAGCTTTTTAAGTACAGTAGACCTTGTTGTGAAAAACAGGAAAAAGGTAATGCTGTTGGAAAAGGAAATTGAGGAGCTTAAGGATACTTTGGATTCAAGAAAAGAAATCGAGCAGGCAAAAGGTTTTTTGATGAAGCAGTTGAACCTGAGTGAAGAGCAGGCATTCAAAATGATTCAGAAACAGAGTATGAACCGTGGAATAAAAATGAAGGAAATAGCTAAAGCAATTAATCTTACGTACAATTTAAAAGGTAATTAAATCTATATAAATTAATGATAATATTTTAAATAACCTGATGGCAGGTTGGTTAACGATGGCGTTTTGCACTCATTATGAGTGCAAAACGCCATATTTTATTAAGGAGGGTTTTTTTATGGATTTTGGAATGGCTATTGATACATTGTGGGTGCTTCTTGCAGCAATGCTTGTGTTTTTTATGAACCTTGGTTTTGCAGCAGTAGAGGCTGGGTTTGCGAGAACTAAAAACTGCGTTAACATATTGTCTAAAAACTTTATTGTATTTGCAGTTTCCTCTTTAGGTTTTCTTTTGTTAGGCTGGGGGCTTATGTTTGGTGGAGACAATCCGTTTGTAGGAACAAAAGGGTTGTTTATTCTGGGTAATATTGATGAAAGTTTGTACACATTAAGTGCCAACGTTCCTTTCTGGGCAAAATTTATCTTTCAATTGGTTTTCTGCGGTACGGCGGCAACTATTGTGTCGGGTGCTGTAGCAGAACGGGTTAAGTATCTTTCGTTTATAGTGTTTTCTTTCATCCTTACAATAGGTATATACCCAATTGTTGGGCATTGGATATGGGGAGGCGGATTTTTATCCGGCTTAGGCTTCCTTGACTTTGCTGGGTCTACAGTTGTTCACTCTGTTGGAGGTTGGGCAGCTCTTGCCGGAATTATTGTGTTAGGTCCCAGGTTTGGTAAGTATGACAAAAGCGGCAAAATTAATCCCATTCCAGGACACAACATGTCATTAGCTACTATAGGATTATTTGTATTGTGGCTCGGTTGGTTTGGATTTAATCCAGGGTCCACCATGTCTATGGCAAATCCCGGGGATGTAGCATATATTTTTATGACTACAAACACATCTGCCATTGCCGCAATTATAACTTCTACTCTTTTTTCATGGGTATTTCTGGGCAAGCCGGATCTTGGAATGACCATAAACGGTTGTCTGGCAGGCTTGGTTGGAATTACTGCTGGATGTGCTTATGTAAGTGTTACAAGTGCTTTGATAATGGGTTCAATATCGGGTATTATCGTAGTATTTGCAGTACTGATGTTTGATAAACTAAAACTTGATGATCCTGTAGGTGCTACTTCTGTTCATCTTGTTAATGGTATATTTGGTACAATTTGCGTGGGACTGTTTGCAAAAGAGGGTGTGACCACTATTTCCAAAGCCAGTGGATTATTTATGGGAGGAGGAGGTTCGCTCCTGATCGCTCAATTAATTGGTGTATTTGCAGTTGCAGCATTTGTATTACCTACATCACTTATAATATGGTTTGCAATTAAAAAGACTCTTGGCGTAAGGGTTACACTGGAAGAAGAGATTATAGGTCTTGACATTGGAGAACATGGAAATACTGCTTATCCTGAATTTCTATCCCGTAAACCCGGATATGCTGCAATTGCAAGTCAGTTTTCCGAGGAGACCAAAACAGTTAAAGGGGGTGTCGTGAATGAAGCATATTAAAGCAGTTATAAAACCTGAGGTTCTTGATAAAGTCAAAGATGAACTCAAAAAGGCAAATTGTAATGGAATTATGGTGACAGAGATAGAGGGCCATGGACAACAAGGTGGTATTAAGCAAATATGGAGAGGCGAAAAGTTTGAGTTGGATCTCTTGCCCAAGATTTCTGTTGATATAGTAGTAAAGGATAGCGATTTAGACAGGATTTTAAAGATTATTATTTCAAGTGCGAGAACTGGCGGAGATAAGGGTGAGGGTAAAATATTTGTATATGATGTGGAAAAGGTTATAAGGATACGTACAGGAGAAGAAGGAGAAGCAGCCATATAAATGGCTGCTTTTGCACAAAAAAAGCCCCGTGACATTCCATTTTAGACGGGTGAATGTAACGGGATATTAGGGGAGTAATTTTAAATTGTTCGGTTATTATATCGAAAGGAAATTTAAAACACTTTAGTGTTTTTTGAAAAAAATATAAAAAAATTTAAAATATGAATCGTGAAAATGATTTTATATGGACAAATTGAATTTTCACGATAACAAATCAAGGAAATTGAAGCGCGATGAAAAATCTTTATCGCGTTCAATATATGAATTAACATAAAGTAAAATATATACAAAAAAGGAATGGATATTTTGGTGGAGCTAAATAAAATTGGAAATATAGGTTTATAAAACCATATTATACTAAGTATTTCCGGTTAATATATTTTTTATACATGTTTATAAACTGAAAAATGTTGGTATACATAAGACAAAGAAAGTTTTATTAAAAAACACAGAGTTATCCACATGTGAAACAAGCTTAAATAAGTTATTCACAGAATTGTCCACATTATCCACAGGATTTATATGCACAAAACAGATGTTTTGTGAGAGAAATGTGGGAAATGTGTGGAAAAAGATTTACTTAAATTTAACATTAGCAAAAAATAAAGAAGGATTTGACAGCTAGGCGTCGAATTAATATTGTTACAAATACTTTTACCCATTTAATTTTATTTATTGCATCAACCGGTTCGGAAAGTATAAAACTATGGAGGTGTAAATTTATCTTAGTTTATTTGTGTAAGTTCAATATAATTAAAGGTAAAAGTATTATAGTAATTTTTTAAGACAAGCTGTATGGGGCTAAACTCAACCTGCTTGTCATAGACAGAAAGGGGCTGTGGCTTATATGAAATTCATTATTGCAGGAAAAAACATTGAAGTGACTGAAGCATTGAAGGAAAAAGCAATCAAAAAGGTTGGAAGGATTGGAAAGTTTTTTCAGAGCGACACTGAAGCTCACATAACTATGAGTGTTCAGAAGAACAGACAGATTGTTGAAGTGACAATACCTTTTAAGGGCGGTCTTCTCAGAGCACAAGAGGAAAACGAAGATATGTATGCTTCGATTGACAAGGTGGTTGATAGTCTCGAAGGTCAGATAAGAAGAAACAAAACCAAGATTACAAAGAAATACCATGGAAGTGGATTGAGTTTTGAAAATGTTGATTTTGAAGATCATGAAGACGAAGCAGGTGACTTTAAAGTTGTACGTTCCAAGAAGTTTTCAATAAAGCCTATGACAATAGAGGAAGCTATTTTGCAAATGAATATGTTAGGACATGAGTTTTTCATGTTTTCAAATGCCGACACAATGGAGTCAAATGTAGTTTACCGCAGGAAAGATGGTAATTATGGTTTGATTGAGCCGGATATTTAATAAGAAATTAAATATATATTTGTAATATGTTTTGAATTTGACTATAATATTAAATGCCGGGATTTGGTTCCCGGCATTTAATATTATCATCATACGGATATAGTTCCAACGTTTATTGCAATGGAACGGACTACTTTGACTGCAGCTTCTGCTGTGATATGGAAATGAACTAAAGTTTAAGAGAGGTTTGTATTATGGATTTATTGAATGGGCTCAATAGTGAACAGAAGAAAGCGGTGTTGCACGTGGATGGACCGCTGCTTATATTAGCTGGTGCAGGTAGCGGAAAGACAAGGGTTCTTACCAACAGAATTGCATATCTGATTAAGGAGAAAGGTGTGCATCCTGCAAGCATTTTGGCTATTACCTTCACCAATAAGGCAGCTAAAGAGATGAGGGAAAGAATTGACAGGCTTGTGGAAAATATCAGTGACAGTATTTGGGTCAGTACTTTCCATTCCATGTGTGTAAGGATACTGAGAAGAGATATACAAAAAATTGACTATGATAGAAGTTTTGTAATTTTTGATTACACTGACCAGCAGACTGTTGTAAAGGACTGTTTGAAGGAATTAAATATAAATGAAAAAAACTTTCCTCCAAAGTCTATGCTTGAAATGATTGGAAAAGCAAAGGATGAGCTCATTGACCCTGTTACATATGAAAAAATGTACGCTTCGGATTATAGAATGGCCAAGGTTGCAAAAATATATGAACTATACCAAAAGAAGCTCAAACAAAATAATGCCGTAGATTTTGACGACATTATCATGCTTACTATAAAATTGTTTTCCAATAATCCTGAAGTTTTAGAGTATTATCAGAGAAAATTCAAATATGTTCTTGTTGATGAGTACCAGGATACAAATACAGCACAGTATTCCCTTGTGAGCATGCTTTCTCAGAAAAGCAGGAACCTGTGTGTTGTTGGGGATGATGATCAGTCCATTTATGGGTGGAGAGGTGCAAATATACGCAATATTTTAGACTTCGAAAAGGAATTCAAGGACTGCGTAACTATTAAACTTGAACAGAATTACAGGTCAACGCAGACCATACTTGATGCTGCAAACTGCGTTATTAAAAATAACTGTGGCAGAAAAAACAAAAGTCTTTGGACCGAAAATAAAGGTGGGGACAGGATACGCCACAGCGAGTGTGCGAATGAGCATGAAGAAGCATATTTTATTGCTAATGAGATAAAAAAATTAAGTTCTGCAAAGGACATGCAGTATAAGGATTTTGCCATACTCTACAGGATAAATGCAATGTCCCGTGTAGTGGAAGAAATGCTCATGAAGGAAGGAATTGCGTATAAAATTTTTGGGGGCTTAAAGTTCTACGACAGAAAGGAAATAAAAGATCTTCTTGCATACCTTCGTCTGATACAAAACCCCGCAGACAACATAAGTCTTAAGCGATGCATAAATGAGCCCAAGAGAGGCATTGGAAATACAACTATAGAGACAGCAGAAAGGCATGCCAACAGTAGGGATGTCAGCATTTTTTCAATAATATCCGCTGCATCGGAAGTGCCTGAATTAGGGAGGGCAGCCTCAAAGCTTGAAGGTTTTGTGACTATGATATCAAGGCTTCGGATACTTAAGGAAACTATGAAGGTATCTGAGCTGATACAGGAAGTCATAGAGCAGTCGGGCATACAAAAAAGTTACGAGGAAGAAGATACTCTTGAAGCTCAGTCGAGAATTGAAAATATAAAGGAATTAGTTTCGGTTGCACTTGAGTTCGAAGCTAAAAATGAAGAACAGACCCTTGAAGATTTCCTTGCAAATGTTTCTCTTGTTGCAGATATTGACAATATGGATGAAAACGGCGATTATGTAGTGCTTATGACCCTTCACAGTGCAAAAGGATTGGAGTTTCCGGTTGTATTTATGGTTGGAATGGAGGAAGGAATCTTCCCTGGCTATCGTTCGATGTCTGATGAAAATGAACTTGAAGAAGAGCGCAGGCTATGTTACGTCGGGATCACCAGAGCAAAACAAAAACTCTATCTGACAAATACATTTACCAGAACTTTATTTGGTAATACTACATATAACAGGGCGTCAAGATTTTTAAAGGAAATTCCTCCCGAATTGGTGGAAGGTAATGAAAAGAAGGAACCTGTAGCAACCAGGGTGTCTGCAAATAAAGCAGTGAGAACTGGCGGCACAGGGAACAGTTCAATAGGAAGTTTTAGAACAGCTACGTTCACCGATGTCAGCAAACCCAAAACAACTTCTGCGAATTATAATGTAGGAGATCAGGTAGAGCATAAGAAATTCGGGGTAGGGGTCATTACAAAGATTGAAAAGGAAAATGATGACTTCAAGCTGGAGATACACTTCAAAGGTGCAGGAATGAAAAGGTTGATGGCCGCATTTGCCAATTTGTCTAAAATAGGATAGGATTTTTCTTGAGGATAAACCCTAAGTCCAAATGGATTTGGGGTTTTATTCTTTAATCAGCTGGCTAATTATAAAAATAGATTTCTTATTTTTGAAATAAGTTGTATACTTATTAAAAGATAGTTAATTAATGCCAACAGGGAATTAATTATGAGGTGAAAAATGTTTGGGACTATTGCGGACATTGTGAGTAAATTTAAAACTTTGTTTATATCATTATTAGGGGTAATTCTATTACTATTATCGCTGGTTAATGTAACTGAAATAGATAAGGTAGTATATAAATACGCTGTGGTATATGTTCTTTTGCTAATTGTGTCTACTTTAGTTTTATATAGAATTGCCAGTAGAAGGTTTTTTCTGGGTGGATTAATAGTGTTTACGTTGCTCCTTAGAATAGTATGGATAATTCTTGCAAATACAGAACCGGTATCTGATTTTATGCTAATGAACAAAGCTGCAAACCTGATTTTAGAAGGAAAGCTTTCTGAACTCAAAGCGATTCAATATTTTAATGTGTGGGTATACCAATTGGGTTATTCTGTGTTTTGTTCATTTTTGTACTTTATATTCGGCAGCAATATTTTTGTAGTAAAACTATTTAATGTACTGTTTTCAACCGGGACGGTAGTAATTATATATTTTATAGCCGCAAAAATATTTAATGACAAAGCAGCCCGGATTTCAAGCTTGCTTTATGCCGTTTACATACAATCAATTATATTTAATTCAATGCTTACCAATCAAGTGATTTCAGCAATTTTCATTTACCTCGGATTATTGATAATTATTTATAAGAGTAAAGTGGGATATTATTTTATGGCTGGAATTTCGATAGCTATTGGACATATAATGAGGCCTGAAGGTAGTTTTGCATTATATATTATTGTCATTGCTATAATTTGTAACAGTATTTTTGGCTTTATAAAGAGCAAAAAACTATCTCAGGAGGATGGGAGAAATAAGCGGGAGAATTGTATTGCAATTGTTTCTAAAATTGCTGTCATTGTTTTGACTTTTAATGTAGTATTGCAAATATTTAGTTATTCACTCAAAGCGTTTGATATCACAGAATATGATTTCGGAAACCGAAATCCATATTGGAAATTTGTCCTGGGGCTTAATAAAGACACTGTTGGCGGTTATTCAAATGAAGATGCCGAAATTTTTGACAAATATCCCGTTGGCGAACAGATGTACCAAGTCGAAAAGGATATGATTCGTGAAAGAACTAAAAATAAAACCGAATTAATTATACTTATCTTTAAGAAATTTAAGATAATGTGGTCAAGTGATGATGGTTCTATTGGATTTATAATGCCGGGGACAAGCTTTAAACAAAATATAATAACTTATCTGGTTGGAATTGAAAAAGCACAGTATACGTTAATATTTTTTTTGTCGTGCTTAGCTATATTCTTTATTATAAAGGGTAAAGATAGCAGTGTTTATTTATATATAATAATGCTATTTATATATGGATCTTTCGCTATATATTCGCTAATAGAGATTCAGACCAGATATAGATATTTTATAATGCCCGCATTCTTTATTTTGTCAGGTTTTGGAATGTATAGGGCAAATGAGTTTTTGGTTAAATATTTTTTGCCAAAGTGTAAAATATTAGAGGATAAACAAAAAGGATTAAGGAACAAGACATGACCAATATTAAGAATAGATTTTTGAAAAGAAAACGTATTATAATATGCTTATTGCTTATCGTCTTACTTTTGGGATTGGGATTACTAAAAACCCCTTTAGCAAAAACAAGTTTTGCAATTCAAGTTAAATGGTCTACGAAACAATGTATGTTTAACATTAGCAAATTTATTCAAACTAAAATACGATCCATTAACGAGGGTGAATTGGTTTTAATATCCTCAACCAATTCTGAATTTCAGATATACAGTTTGCTTTCAGACAAAAACTTGTTGATAACCAAGTTCAATAAGAAACAATGGGGAACGTGGAATATCGATGGATGGTTTTTATCAAGTGATGGGGCAATACCTTCAAAGTATTCTGAGATTATTGCCGGAGGTGGTTCTGAGTGGGAGTATGTTTTCAGAGTAAAAAACAAACCGGAGAAGGAATGTGTATTTTCAGGCGGAAATCATGGGTGTGAAATCTTAAAGAGTTTTAAGATTATAAATCCCGTCGACGGATCTCAGATACACTTAGATGAAAAAAAGGAAGTAAGACTAAAACATTTAATAATTGAAGAAGAAACACTTCTGACACTAGATGGAAAAGAGACAGGTCAATATGCCCGAGTGAAGCGTATTTATATGATTGCTCCCTCTAAAATTGAGCTTGAAACAAATTTTGAATTTACATCAGATGTTTTTATGGAAACATCCTATGTTTGTATGCTCCCAACTTCGAAACAATATGGCAGGAATATATTATTTACTAACTCAGGGAATATATATTCAACTCCAGACTTTGGGCAAACTCTTACTACAGATAGTTTTAAGAATTTTATTGGCAAGGAGGAAGCAACCTCAGTTGAGATATGGGGAGATAAAAAGCCCTCCTATAGAATTGAAGTGTCAATCAGGGACAAGGAAATGGTAAATGACTTTAACAATGAGTTAAAAACATTTTATTGGGATCTGAATGAATATAGCAATAAGTTGTATTTTTCTGTGTTTGACCTTGGGAATTGTACAAAAGTACACAGTGGAACAAAGTGGAAAAATAAAGCTGTTTGGAAACTGATTACGAATTAAGTGGTATGAAATACAATTACAAAAAACAATGTTGCTACTACTATAAATGCTTCTGGAGTGGTAAGGGTCTGTAAATCTATGCTTTGCAATGTGGTTTTATGTTTACAGTTGTGTTAAAATGGATTTGGAGTTTGTTAAAGTTGTATGAGAAGAAGTGAGGTTTAATTGGATATGGTAAGTAAATTTATAGGAACATTAATGATAATTTTGGCTACTTTGCAACTGATTAGTTTGCGTGATCCCCTGTCTTTTGAGCCAAAGAGAATGGCTATATTCCTTTTATCAGTTTTACCTGGGGCAGTAATTATTAAGACATCGTTTTATCTTTCGGAGCGTAAAATTCATTATGTTATATCATTTTTATGTATAGTTATATTTATGTTTGGGATTTCAATAGGACTCATGGAAATATGGTTTAACTCATCCGGACCATTTCGAGATATTAAACATTATGAATATATTTTAAGAGAAAATGACTATCCGGAACTTAAAGGGATGGATCACTTTCCGAAAGAAATACCCATAAGTGCAGTAAATGTAGAGATGCTCTATGGGAGAGCAATGTTTCAGGCACCAACATCTTTAAAGCTAAGAATGGGGTTGAGTGATAAGGAATTTAAAGAAGTCCTTTCAAAGTTTAAAATAGATGAAAAGGTGTTACCTAAGGTAAAAAAGGATACTAGTGATTTAAGTAGGTATAAGCTTCAATCGCAGATAGATGATTATTGGGCACTGTTTATATTTGATGAGTATATTGACGTATTTCCGGATGATTTTTATTTTAGGGAGTTTGACAGAAATAGTGGAGTTGCAGTGAGTTTGCCAAGAAAAGAAGTCCTGTATTGGTATAGTGGCGGTCATTAAAAATTAGTATTGTAGGAACATATTATGAATATCCTCCGTCTAATAAGTATAAAACGGTTTTATAGATGAAAAACTCTAAAACTAAAATTAAAGGAAGTTTTTCATCTAAATTAGATAACGTTTGGATGCTATATAAATTTAACTTTAATGTACGTTATCTATATATCAAAAATAAGAAATAATAAAATAGTAGGAGGGTCTATTTATGAAAAGAGTATTATTAATTTTGATTGCGATGGTATTTGTTTTTGCCAATTTGCCTGTTATGGCAGCGGGGCCGGGGAAACCGGAACCTAAATTGGGTGAAAAAATTGAGTTTAGCGATATCTCGTCTCACTGGGCAAAGGACGTTATATCAAAGATGTCGGACAAAGGACTTATCAAAGGTGTTGGTAACGGAAAGTTTTTACCGGACGAAAAGATGAAAAGATCAGAGTTCGCAGCAGCATTACACAAAACACTTGGAATTGAAATAAATTATTTTAAAGCCCCTGACATTAATGAGTTCTTTGAAGATGTAAAAAATGAAGATTGGTTTTCAGATGTGCTGTATGATCTCGCTACACTTAACATTATTGACGATAGAGGTAAATTCAGACCTGAAGAACAAATAACACGTGAAGAAATGGTTCACTACATTATTAACGGTTACATCTATAAACTTGGAACTGTAGTTCAGGAATTAGAAGAGTTAACAAACTTTGATGACGACAAAAAAATAGACAAGAAGTATAAAAAAGCTGTAAAAGAGGCATTTAAATTGGGATTCATCAGAGGTAAAGGAAAAAACACATTTGATCCGAAGGGAATTACAACAAGGGCTGAAGCTCTGGTAGTACTTGAAAAGCTTATTGCAGGATTAGAAAGCATTAAAGATTCTATAGAAGGCGATGTGAAAGAACAGGTGATAATAGAACCGGGTTATGATAAGAGTGATAAAGTATTTAAGATGAGCCTTAAGATTACAAATAACACCAGCAAGAGCGTAACAATAAACCATACATCAGGGCAGAAGTTTGATTTTAAATTGTTGGATGAAAATAAGGAAATTTTATATACATGGTCAATGGATAAGATGTTTATGATGGCACTGACTAATACTGTAATTGAACCGGGTAAAAGTATAGAGTTCAGTGATGAACTGGATATGGAAAGCTTTGGTGAAACTGTAAACAGTGCAAAATACCTAAAAGGATTTATCGTAGGATCATCAAAGGATATGGCAATTGAAAGCGAAGGCTATGAGGTAGAAATTAAATAAACATGTACACATTAAAGGAGGCTCTCACGAGGGAGCCTCTTTTTGTTCTTTCTTAAGAAAGTGCATTGATTTCTTCAAAAAATAAAATCTTGAACGGTAGAATATGCAAGGGATTCAAAAGAAATGTAAGAATGTAGCATACTAACCCGTAGAACATGATAATACTTCAAAGCCCTTCAAAAAACCTCCAAATAAAAGCACAACCTACAATAGTGCAAGAGCATATTATGGAAAGAACATTGCGAAGAGCCATAGAGAATGTAGACGAAGCGAAGGATAAGTCGAATCACCTGTTCGAGCGAAGCGAGTTTGATTCGACCCGTAGCAAGTCGTACATTCTCTTTGGCTTGTAGCTTAGTTCTTGTAGTAATATGCTCTTGCACGGTGGCGAGTACCAAACTTTCTCACAAAGCCCTTCTCAAACATACTAATTCCAAGCAATATACTACATTAGTATTAAAGGGGCGTTAGCACCCTTTTATTCCGGTCAGATTAGTAACTATATTCGCAAGCTTTTACTGTTTTCATGGGGGATAAAAATATTTTATATTGATTTAATACTGAATGTCGAATAAAATAATATTATAAGGAATTTACTGAATTTTATTATCATCTGCTGAATTTTAATAATTAAAGCCCCTAAAGAACCTGTTGTAGTTCGAATATATTATAATAAACACGTTTTGCTTGTAAATAATCGTGCTTATTGGGCTTTTTGATTTTGGAATCACCTAAGGTGTTTCAAAAAATACATTAGGCAAAGTTTATATATACAACCCGGTAAAATCAGTTTTTTTTGAAACACCAATTGACTAATTATTTTTTATAATCACCTAAGAGCTCAGAAAATAAATATATAGAGATTTATCATTATTATACCTTTGATTTCAACTTTAGTAAGTTTCAAATAAATGAACAAATATTAAAAGGGGAGAGATTGTATGAAAAAGACAAAAAAGGTTGTGTCGTTAGCTGTTGCACTTATGATTCTTTTGTTATGTTGTTTCTCGGCAAGCAATGGAGTTGAAGTGAAGGCTGTCGATACAAACAATGATGACTGGCTTCATTGTGAAGGTGACAAAATTCTGGATATGTATGGAAATGAAGTGTGGCTGACAGGTGCAAACTGGTTTGGATTCAACTGTAGTGAAAATGTTTTCCATGGTGCATGGTATGATGTTAAGGGCATATTAAAGGATATAGCCGACAGAGGTATAGGACTTCTGAGGATTCCTATTTCTACAGAACTTCTTTATAGCTGGATGGAAGGTAAACCAAATAAGGTTTCAAGCGTGACAGCAAGTAATAATCCTCCATTTCATGTTATCAATCCTGATTTTTATGATCCTGCAACTAAAGGGCCTAAAAACAGTATGGAGATTTTCGACATTATAATGGGTTATTGTAAAGAGCTCGGAATAAAGGTAATGATTGATATACATAGCCCTCATGCGGATAATTCCGGACACGTATATGAATTATGGTATGGTAAAGAAACAGACACAGCAGGTGTTATAACTACAAAAATGTGGATAGATACTTTGGTGTGGTTGGCTGATAAATACAAAAACGACGACACTATATTGGCCATGGATTTACAGAATGAGCCACATGGAAAGCGTGGTTATACAGGCACTAAAGCACCTGCTAATATGGCTAAATGGGATAATTCGACAGACGAAAACAACTGGAAGTATGCTTCTGAAACATGTTCAAAAGCAATACTTGCTAAAAATCCTAAGTTATTGATAATGATTGAAGGTATTGAACAATATCCAAAAACTGAAAAGGGTTACACGTTTGATACACCCGATGTTTGGGGAGCAAGCGGAGATAGTGCTCCATGGCATGGTGCATGGTGGGGCGGAAACCTTAGAGGAGTTAAAGACTATCCTATTAATTTGGGTTCTCTTAATAGCCAAATAGTTTATTCACCACATGATTATGGACCTTCAGTTTATGCACAATCATGGTTTGAAAAAGATTTTACAAGGCAAACGCTTTTGGATGACTACTGGTATGACACTTGGGCATATATTGATGATCAAAAAATTGCACCACTTCTTATTGGTGAGTGGGGCGGACATATGGATGGCGGAAAGAACGAGAAGTGGATGAAATTGCTTAGAGATTACATGATTGATGAGCGTATTCACCATACATTCTGGTGTATAAATCCGAATTCCGGTGATACAGGAGGTTTGGTCAGCAACGATTGGGCTACATGGGACAGTGAAAAATATGGATTATTTGAAAAAGCGTTGTGGCAAACATCCAGCGGTAAGTATATAGGCCTTGACCATCAAGTACCTCTTGGTAAAAACGGTATTTCATTAGGAGAATACTATGGTACACCTCATGTTACTACTGGACCGACACCTACAGCAAAGCCAGTTACACCAACACCTACAGTGAAGCCGGCTACACCAACACCAACTGATTCGGCAGTTCTTTCCGGTGATGTTAATGGAGATGGTTTATTTAATTCTATTGACTTTGCGACCTTAAGAATGATTTTACTTGGTATGACTGTTGATAAGTATGAGCATTGGGAAGAGGCAGCAGATTTAGACGATAATGGTGCTGTTAATGCAATAGATTTTGCATTGATGAGAAAGAGACTTTTAGGACAGAAATAATATTAAATATGTAAGGGAGTGTCACAACCGACCTTTAGGCCGGAAGTGACACTTCTTTTTGATTTATGGCAGATTTAAAAATACAACTGTTAGAATGTATATTATTTAGGTGAAGAAAAATATGGAAGAAACATTGTGAAGCAATTTGTAGTTGTTAATTTTTATTTGACAAATCATCATACTTATACTATAATAATCGTAATTCAATGGTTTAAAACTTTAACGCGATAAAGTAATGAAGTGAGGTGCTGAAATTGACTAAGTGGAAAATATATACTCCTGAAGGAGTTCAGGATGTACTTGCAAACGAATGTTTTGTTAAAAGAAATATCGAGGAGAAAGTAAGAAAAGTGTTCAGAAGTTCAGGGTTTTATGAAGTTGAAACCCCTATTGTTGAATTCTATGATGCTTTTTTGGCAGAGGATGGTATTACTGCACAAGAGACAATGTTCAAATTTTTTGACCAGCAGGGTCGTATATTAGTTTTGAGACCGGAAATTACTATTCCTATAGCAAGGCTTGCTGCTACAAAATATAAGGATTTTGAACATCCTTTGAGGTTTTGCTATATTGGAAATACCTTTAATTATAAGGAATTGGGCGGTGGCAAGCAGAAGGAGTTTACGCAGGCTGGTGTTGAGCTTTTGGGCATTAATTCACCGGAGGCCGATGCAGAAGTTATTGCAACTGCAATTAATGCAGTCAGGGCAGCTGGATTGGAAAACTTTCAGATAGATATAGGACAGGTGGATTTCTTCAAGGGTTTGATGGAAGAAACCGGGCTTACGGCTGAAGAAACCGAGCAAATGAGGGTGCTTATTGACAGGAAAGATTACCTTGCCGTTGAGGAACTGGTAAAGACGCATAACATTAGGGAAGATCTGAAGGAACTTGTATTAAGTCTTCCAAGACTGTTTGGTTCACTCGATGTTATTGAGACTGTTGAAAAGTATTCTTTGAATGAAAAGTCTATTAATGCTCTCGAAAATCTGAGGAGAGTATTAAAGATACTTGAAGATTACGGCCTTAGCAAATATGTATCCATTGACCTTGGAATGGTACAGAACTTGAACTACTACACAGGCATTATATTCAGGGGTTTTACATATGGAGCCGGATTTCCTATTTTAAGCGGCGGAAGATATGATAAACTGGTTGAAAAATTCGGAAAAGTAAGCCCTGCCACAGGTTTTTCACTGGGAATCAACATGGTAATGATGGCTCTTGAGAGGCAGAAGATTGAAGCCGAAAAGCCGGCTATTGACAGCTTGATCTGTTATAAGGAGGAAGGCCGGAAAACTGCATTTGAGGTTTGTCAGACTTTAAGGGATCAGGGTTTAGTGGTCGAGATAGATGTTACGGGAAAAGAGCCTGAAGATGTGAAGGGATATGCAAGGCTAAAGGGTATTGGCGGAATAATCAGAATTCTTGATGACCAGCGTATTGAAGTTACAAACATCGAAAAGGACGAAACTTCAACTGTAACCATAGATGAGCTGTTAGGGAGGTAAATATGAGGTATTTAACTATTGCATTGTCAAAAGGAAGGCTTACAGAGCTTTCAGTTGAACTTTTTGAAGCTATCGGCTTGGATTGTACTGAACTTAAGGGTTCGTCAAGAAAACTTATTCTTACTGATGAGAAAAATAAAATAAAGTTTTTCCTTGCAAAACCTAGCGATGTACCTACTTATGTAGAGTATGGAGCAGCAGATATAGGAATTGTGGGAAAGGACACTCTTTTAGAGGAGGGAAGGCATCTATACGAGGTGCTGAACTTGGGTTTTGCAGCTTGCAGAATGGTAGTGGCAGGACCTCAGGAGCTCCAAGGCAAACTAGATCAATTCAATAATAAAAGGGTTGCTACAAAGTACCCAAAAATTGCAAGGGAATATTTTGAACACAAAAGAAGAGAATCAATAGAGGTAATTAAACTGAATGGTTCTGTAGAGCTTGCACCACTAGTTGGACTGTCGGAAGTGATAGTGGATCTGGTAGAGAGTGGCAGAACACTTAAGGAAAATGGACTTGTTGTACTCGAGCATATTGCCGATATAAGTGCAAGACTTGTTGTCAACAGGGTAAGCATGAAGATGGAAAGTGAACGTATAAATAGAATAGTAGACGGTATAAGAAAAGAACTTGAGAAGAGGTGAGGAAATTATGATTCAGTTTATAGACTTAAGAGCCAATAAGGACAGCGGAATTTTTGATAAACTTGCATCAAGAAGTCAGATTGAATACGGAGATGTACAGGATAAAGTTTCTGATATAGTAAATAACGTTAAGAAGAACGGAGATAAAGCCGTTTTGGAATATAGCAGCATGTTTGATAAAGTAGAACTTTGTCCTGATAATCTTCCGGTATCACAGATTGAAATTGAAGAGGCCTACGAAAAGGTTGACAAGGAGCTCATTGAAGTAATTAAAAGAGCGAGAAAGAATATAGCACAGTTTCATGAAAAACAGCTTGAAAAATCCTGGTTTACAACAGATGAGAATGGCGTAATGCTAGGACAGTTATATAACCCCATTGAAGTTGTAGGCATATATTCACCGGGCGGAACAGCGGCCTATCCCTCTTCGGTTCTTATGAATGCAGTACCGGCTAAGGTTGCTGGTGTAAAGAGGATAGTGATGGCTACACCACCCGGAGGTTCTGATGGAATAAACCCCGCCATTCTCGTGGCAGCAAATGAGGCAGGTGTAAATGAGATATACAGGGTGGGAGGATCGCAGGCAATAGCTGCAATGGCATTTGGAACACAGTCCATACCAAAAGTGGATAAGATTGTAGGGCCTGGCAATATATATGTTGCTCTGGCAAAAAGAATGGTTTATGGATATTGTGATATTGATATGATTGCAGGACCGAGCGAAATTATGGTAGTTGCGGATGAAACTGCAAATCCGAGATTTGTTGCTGCTGACATGCTTTCACAGGCAGAACACGATGCTATTGCATCCTCTCTTTTAGTGACAAGCTCTGAGAAAATTGCCAAAGAGGTGGAAAAGGAACTGGAAATTCAGCTTAATGTATTGCCTAGAAAGGAAATTGCACAGAAGTCTCTTGAAGGGTTTGGGGCGATTATTTTAGTTGATGATATTGAGAGTGCCGTAAATGTTGTGAACAGGATTGCACCTGAGCACCTTGAACTTTGCGTAAATGAGCCTTTCGGGCTTATAAGCCTTATAAAAAATGCTGGAGCAATTTTTCTTGGAAATTACTCTTCAGAGCCTTTAGGTGATTATTTTGCAGGACCGAACCATGTTCTTCCTACAAGCGGGACAGCGAGGTTTTTTTCACCTCTCAATATTTCGGAATTCATGAAAAAATCCAGCATCATATCCTATTCCAAAAAGGCATTGCAGGAGGTAAAAGACGATGTAATAAGGTTTGCTGAGGCTGAAGGTTTAAAAGCACATGCAAATGCGATAAGAGTGAGGTTTGAGTAAGCGTTTTGTTAATTCGCACTAGTAAAGGGGAGAACATGAAATGATAAAAGATTTAATCAGATCCGAGTTTAAGGATTTTATACCCTACAATGCAAATCAGGTGCCTTACAGGGTAAAGCTTGATGCAAATGAAAGCCCTTTTGAGCTGCCAATGTCAGTAAGAAATAAACTTGCCGACTTAATTATAAATGGCCCTTCTTTGTACCTGTATCCCGACACCGATTCCATAGAGCTCAGAAAGACCCTGTCAGCGTATTGGGGTGTTGATATGGAAGGCATAGTGGTTGGAACTGGTTCCGACCAGTTGATACAGGTGCTTGTAAATACGTTTGTAGGCGTTGGGGATAAAGTGATATGCCCGACACCATCGTTTAGTATGTACAAACTCGACACCATAATAGGGGGAGGTACAGCTGTTGAAATACCTCTAAGGGAAGAAAACGGTTTTGAGTATGATATTGACGAGTTTATCAATAAAGCTAAAAGTGAAGCGGCAAAGCTGGTAATACTCTGTACCCCTAACAATCCTACCGGGAATTTACTTCTTTTAAAGGATATTGAAAAGATTTGTACCATGTGTCCTGATAGCGTTATAGTTATCGATGAGGCATATGCAGAATTTGCAGGAGAGACTGCTATATCTCTTTTGGCGAAGTTTGAAAACCTTATTGTGCTTCGCACATTTTCAAAAGCTTACGGACTTGCTGGCATACGCTGTGGTTACTCTTTAAGTGGTAAAGAAATGGCTGTGCAAATAAACAAAGTGAGGCCTCCTTATAATATAAGTTCTTTGTCTCAGCTGGTTGCAAAGCTGGTTTTTGAGGCCAGAGGGGAAATAGATGCACAGATAAAATATTTGATTGAGCAGAGGGAATATTTATCGGCAGAGCTTGAGAAGATTAATAATATTTCCGTTCTTCCTTCGGGTGCAAATTACATTATGGTAAAGCTGCCTGATGCAAAATCGGCTGCAAAGGAACTTGAGAAAAGAGGAGTGCTGGTAAGAAGCTTTGGTGACGCTCCGGTTCTTGGAAAATATATAAGAATAAGCGTAGGAAATAAGGAACAAAATGATATATTGCTTGATGAGCTAAAAAGTATAATGGGTTAGTGCAGTGGAGAATTAATATGGGTAAATTACAAAGAATCGTATATTGGATTATAATGACTTTACTTATGCTAATTGTGGTTTTTGGTGTTATAAATGAAGCAGATACGGGTGGTATGAATAACGGTGAGTGGATTGGTATATGTGGGGCTTTTATATCCGTAATTGTTGCACTTTCATTGTTGTTAAAGTTGAAACTAGGGTTAAAAAGTTTTTTGATTGGCAATATAACTACTGCTGTGATTGAAGTAGTATTCATTTTTATCACTAGCTTACATTATCATGGGTTGAACTATATTCCTAGGTCGCTTTCTGAAAATCCAGAATATAGACTTGAGTTAGTTGTTAGAAGTATTGTTTTATGTGTAATATTCTCATTTTTCTTTTTAGTTATATTGTTAGTTGGACGGTTTGAAAAGTTTATTCATAATAAGCTGAATAGATCACAAATCCAATAAAAAATTCTAGTATGAAAAATCCTAAGTTCAGTTTGAAATTTTGAATTTAGATTTTATTTGGCAACTCCTTTTATTTGTATCATCAATCCTAAGATTTTTTATAGAACTTGTGGAATTAAAGGGCTTGTTCTGTTATAATGAAAAAGATTTAATACGATGTGTACGGAGGCAACTAAAAGATGGAAAGAAAATCTCAAATCAGCAGAAAAACCGGTGAAACGGATATAACTTTAGGCATAAATCTTGACGGTACCGGAAAAAGTAAAATTGATACCGGTGTAGGGTTTCTTGATCATATGCTTGACCTTTTTACAAGACATGGTCTGTTTGATATGGAAGTCAAAGCTCAAGGAGACCTTCATGTTGATGCACACCACACGGTTGAGGATGTGGGGATTGTTTTGGGACAGGCACTAAAGGAAGCTCTTGGAGATAAGAAATCCATTAAAAGATATGGGTCTACCTTTGTTCCAATGGACGAGGCTTTGGCATTAGTTGCGATGGACTTAAGCGGAAGGCCTTTTCTGGTATTTGATGCAGAACTGCAAGCTGAGAAGCTTGGGAATATGGAGACAGAACTGGTGGAAGAATTCTTTCGGGCAGTTGCTTTTAACGCAGGTATGAACTTACACATTAAAGTTTTTTATGGAACCAATACACATCATATTATTGAAGCTGTATTTAAAGCCTTCGGGAGAGCACTTGATCAGGCTGTGCTTATAGATAGCAGGATTGAGGGTGTAATGTCTACTAAAGGAACTTTATAGAGAGTGATCTCTTTAAATATAAAATTTATTTGTAGGAGTGTAGAAAACTATGTTGATAAACGATACTGATTTTATTAAATTACCGCTTCACATCAAGGGAAAAGTAAGAAATGTATATGATCTTGGAGATAAGATACTTATAGTAGTAACCGATAGAATTTCAGCTTTTGATGTGGTTTTTCCAAATCTGATTCCTAATAAGGGAAAGGTATTAAACAGCATTTCTGAGTTCTGGTTCAACTACACAAAGGATATTGTTGACAATCATGTAATTACTACAGATGTCAGTCAATACCCGGAAGGCTTGTCACAGTTTAAAGAAGAGCTTCAGGGAAGGTCAATGCTGGTTAAAAAGATAAAGATGGTAGAAGCAGAATGTATAGTCAGAGGATACCTTGAAGGATCAGGGCTTAAAGACTATAAAGCTACGGGAAGCATATGCGGAA
The DNA here is from genome assembly GCA_023398495.1 of Bacillota bacterium. Lineage (GTDB taxonomy): Bacteria > Bacillota > Clostridia > Acetivibrionales > Acetivibrionaceae > Acetivibrio. The sequence continues at coordinate 21,297 of JAEWSG010000183.1, read as the reverse complement.
TAAAGTTGCCGGAAGGCTTGAAGCAGGGAGACAAACTTCCCGAACCTATTTTTACTCCATCAACAAAGGCATCGGAAGGACACGACTTGAATGTAAGTTTCGAAGAACTTTGCAAGACAATAGGTACAGACCTTGCAAACAAACTTAAGGAAACAAGTATTGCTTTGTACAACAAAGCAAGCAAATATGCAGAAAGCAAAGGAATTATCCTTGCTGATACCAAATTTGAATTTGGTCTTGAAGACGGTAAACTGGTAGTTGCAGATGAGATGTTTACTCCAGACTCATCAAGGTTCTGGGATATGAAGGAGTATGAACCTGGACGTCCTCAAAAGAGTTTTGACAAGCAGTTCCTAAGAGAATATCTTGAATCTGCAGATTGGGATAAGAAACCACCAGCTCCTGTATTGCCCGATGATGTAGTTAGAAACACTGAGCTTAAATATATAGAGGCATATGAACTTTTGACGGGCAAAAAGCTGGATTAATAGAGGAATATTTTTGATTTGGAGTGAAAAAATTGATTGCTATTATAGATTATGAAGTCGGAAACCTAAGAAGTGTTGAAAAAGCCTTTAATTTTATTGGCTGCGAAGCGGTAGTGTCTTCCGATAGAGATTTCATACTCAATGCAGATGCAGTAGTGTTGCCAGGTGTAGGGGCGTTTGCTGATGCTATGGAAAACCTTAAAAAGCATGGCATGATAGATGTTATCAAGACTGTCATTGAAAGCGGGAGGCCCTTCTTGGGTATATGCCTTGGCATGCAACTTCTTTTTGAGTACAGCGAAGAGGGAGGGGAAAATGTTCAGGGATTGAACATCTTAAAAGGAGCAATCCGTCAAATCCCTCAAGATATGAATCTTAAAGTACCCCATATGGGATGGAATCTGCTTGACATCAAGGGCAATTCACCGCTTTTGAGCGGTTTGCCGCAAAATCCGTATGTGTATTTTGTGCACTCGTATTACCTTGACACTTCCGATAAGGAAATTGTAATAGCAGAAACCAGTTATGGAATTACCTTTTCGGTTGCAGTCCAAAAAAATAATGTGTTTGCAACCCAATTTCATCCTGAAAAGAGTGGAGAGGTTGGCCTTGAAATATTAAGAAATTTTGCTAAGGGGATAACGAAAAGATAGCATATAATTCTCGTATTTTGAAAACATTATCAAATCAATTTTTTCGTTATCCAGAGTGGGGACTTATAATTTAGACGTACCTAAGAGAATAGATTAAGATGTAATTTATGGTTTATGAAGAACTGAGACGCATAGTTTATATACAGGAGGTAAATTGAATGATTATTTATCCTGCGGTGGATGTAAGGGAAGGAAAATGCGTAAGACTCACACAAGGTGAGTTTGACAAACAAACTGTTTATTCCGACAACCCTGTGGAGATGGCACTCAAATGGGAAAAGATGGGTGCACAATACTTACATGTTGTGGACTTGGATGGTGCAAGAACCGGAAAGGCACAAAACATTGCAGTTATAAGTGAAATGGCTGTAAAAATGGGCATACCGGTTCAAGTGGGCGGAGGAATCCGTACTATTGAAATGATTGAAACGGTACTATGCAAGGGGATTGAAAGAGTTATTCTTGGAACTTCAGCAGTTAAAGATCCTGAACTTGTAAAACGTGCGGTTAAAACTTTTGAAAACAATGTTGTTATAGGCATAGATGCAAAGGACGGTATGGTGGCTATAGAAGGATGGGAAAAAACAAGTGAATTCAAGGCAGTGGACTTTGCCAGAAAGATGGAGGAATTAGGTGCTAAAACAATTATTTACACCGACATCTCCAGAGATGGAATGCTAAGTGGTCCGAACCTCAAAGCCATGGAAGAAATGGTTAAAGCTGTGAAAATTGATATAATAGCTTCCGGTGGCGTTGGCAAGCTTGAAGACATTAAAAACCTTAAAGAGACAGGGGTATCCGGTGTAATTGTCGGAAGGGCTTTATACACCGGTGATGTGGACTTGAAGCAAGCTATTGAGATTGGACGATAAAACAAATCGATAATGCAGATAATTGATTAAAGAATTTGAAGTGCCCGGACAAGGAGTAGTTTAAAATGTTGACAAAACGTATAATACCATGTCTTGATGTACATGCAGGCAGGGTTGTAAAAGGAGTTAATTTCATAAATATAAGGGATGCAGGTGATCCTGTCGAAGTTGCAGCTGTCTATGATAAGGCTGGGGCTGATGAACTCACTTTTTTAGACATTACTGCATCTTCGGATGCAAGAAATATTATGCTTGATGTTGTGAGCCGGGTTGCCGAGCAGGTATTTATACCCTTTACAGTTGGGGGAGGAATAAGGTCGGTAGAGGATTTCAGGCAAATTCTCAAAGCCGGTGCGGATAAAATATCGGTGAATTCTGCTGCAATTAAGAGGCCAGAGCTGATATCAGAGGCTGCGTGGCGTTTTGGAAGCCAGTGTGTTGTTGTTGCAATTGATGCAAAGAGACGAAATGATAACTCCGGATGGGAAGTTTATCTAAATGGCGGTAGGGTCAACACAGGTAAGGATGCAGTTGAGTGGGCAATTGAGGCGGAAAAGATGGGAGCTGGCGAAATATTGCTCACAAGTATGGATTGTGATGGAACCAAGAATGGTTATGATATTGAGCTGACAAGAAAGGTCTCTGAAAGTGTTGGTATACCTGTAATAGCTTCAGGAGGAGCTGGGACAATGGAGCATTTTTATGAAGCTCTGGTTGATGCAAAAGCTGACGCCGTATTAGCTGCATCATTGTTTCACTTCAGAGAGCTGGAAATAATGGACTTAAAGAGATATTTAAAACAAAGAGGAACCGAAGTTAGAATGTGACCTGCGGATAAAAATGGAGGAAAAAGAAAATGATTAAATTGATAGAACAGATTAAATTTGATAGCAACGGTCTTGTACCTGTAGTAGCTCAGGACTATAAAACCAACGAAGTTCTTATGATGGCCTATATGAATGAAGAGGCTTTCATAAAGTCAATGGAAACAGGAAAGGTTCACTATTTCAGCAGAAGCAGAAACAAGTTATGGCTAAAGGGAGAAACTTCAGGTCACTTCCAGATGATTAAGTCAATAAATATTGATTGTGACGGTGACACCTTACTTGTAAAAGTCGAGCAGATCGAAGCTGCATGCCATACAGGGCATTACTCATGCTTCTACAGAGAGCTTGCCAAAGATGGTATTAAAGAAACTTCTGACAAAGTATTTGATGAAAAGAGTGTATACGGTGACAAATCAAAAATACTGAAGGAAGTATACGAGGTTATTGTTGACAGAAGGATACACCCGAAGGAAGGCTCTTATACCAATTACCTGTTTGAAAAAGGTATTGATAAAATGCTTAAAAAGGTAGGCGAAGAAGCGGCAGAAGTAATTATAGCTTCAAAGAACCCTGGAAATGGTGAGTTAATATATGAAATCTCAGATCTTTTGTATCATTTGTCGGTTCTGATGGTTGAAAGAGGAGTTACATACGAAGATATATTCGAAGAGCTCAGTAAGAGAAGATAGAAAGTCTTTGGAGGTGTAAGCTTGGATAAATGTAAACTTGAACGCCTGCTCAAGCAGGAAGAGGGCCCTAAGCTTGATTTTAAGGCATCATTGAGTTTATCCACAGAAAGCGAAAAGAAAGAATTAACTAAGGACGTAATAGCAATGGCAAATTCCAGAGGTGGCAGAGGTTATATAATATTTGGAGTAGAGGATAAAACCAAAAGGATTCTTGGAATAAGTCCACCGGACTATAAGGAAGAGAAAATCCAGCAAATAATATATAACAGATGTGATCCTCCTATCCCTATATCAGTTGATGTACTGGATTATGAGGAGAAGATTCTGGCAGTTCTGACTGTCTACAAGAGTCGTCACAAGCCCCACCAGATGCTCCAAAATGGAACAATTTATGTAAGGCGTGGCTCTACCACCGATTTTGCCAGAAGGAATGAAATAGCCAATCTTTTTCAGGAATATGGTCTTATGACATATGAGACCGTCATTTTAAAGAATGCGACTCTTGAAGAGATTGATTATGATCTTGTGCGAAATTATTTCATAACTCTAAATGTAGTAAGTGAAAGGCCAAGTGAAATTATCCTTGAGGCACTAGGCATAATTGGCAAGAAAACTGACGATGAGGGATATCACCCAACAATTGGAGGTCTTCTGCTTTTTGGAAAAAATCCGTCAATCTATTTACCTCATGTCTATATAAAAGTTACAAACAATGATGAAGTAAAGATATTTCAAGGGAATATTCTGACTATGTTAGATGAAGTATCCGAATATATAAGAAACCTTAACAGCCATAGTAAATACCCCTTTGAGGCACTGGAAGAAGTGATTGCAAATGCACTTGCACACCGTGATTATCTCGATCTCTCAAGGGGAATTACAATATCAATCACAGACAAAAACGTGGAGGTAAGCAACCCGGGTGCGCTTATTGCAGACAACAGCGTATATAAGTTTATCAAGGAAAACAACCCGGACAGAAGAAATTCATGGCTCTATCAAAGGCTCCTGACCTTAGATCCCAAAAAGCGTTTTATGAAATCTGGTATGGGAATGACCAGAGTAAAGAACGCTTTTAAGGACATTGGGAAGGTGAAATTTGTCAACATAGGTTCCCAAAATCTTTTCAAAGTGCTGTTGCCACCAATACCCAAAAGCTGATTGCAATACCATCTTCCACTATCCACAATTGATCAAGGGTCGGCAAAGCTGTCAGTATTGATTATGATAATGTTTCTTTTTCAATAGGAGGCAAAATTGTATCTGATGCAGATGAGGAAATGATGCATTTTTATAGAAGCAAGGTGATTTATAGAGCGTTTAGATTAATCATATCAAAGAATTGATAAAGAATATTTGAATAGTGTCGATAATAACATAGTGTTGTTTTTTGGTAAAAAATTAACAATCCGTTGTATATACAACGGATTGTTTCGTATAACTTTATTATAATATACACAACGACGAGATAGAGAGGAGCAAAAGTATGATTGAGCAAATATTTAATATGACTTTAGGCGATGAAAAAACTGTAGAAAAAATCATTGTGGATGAAAACATGCATTACATTCATATGATTTTCAATAAAGATGAAGGATTACCCGAGCACTATTCAAATTCAACAGTTTACATGACTGTTTTAAGGGGTATATTATCAATCGGGTTAGGCGAACAGGAAGTACATCAATACAATGAAGGTTCAATACTTAAAATACCTTTTAATACAAAAATGAATGTAAACAACATTCACGATAAAGTGCTTGAGCTGATTGTTGTTAAAGCACCAGCACCAAAAAATTAAATTTTAGGAGGGTTATTATTATGAGTATGTTTTGTTATCAATGTCAAGAATGTGCAAAAGGCACAGGTTGTGAAATTAGAGGTGTTTGCGGTAAAAATGAAGAAGTTGCAAAGTTGCAGGACCTATTGATTTATACAACTAAAGGAATTTCTGAGGTGATTGTTAAGGGCAAATTAGATGCAAAAACTCTTGGAAGCATAAATAATGAAGTTTTAAAGAGTTTATTTATGACAATTACAAATGCAAACTTTGATGAAGTAGCAATTGTAAAGCAGATTAAAAATATGATTTCTATAAGAAACGATTTAAAGAAGAAAATCTCCAGTGTACAATTAGGAGATGCAGCTAACTTTGAAGTGACTGACAGAGCATCAATGCTTGAAAAAGCCTCAAAAGTTGGTGTACTTGCTACAGAAAATGAAGATGTTCGTTCATTAAGAGAGTTGATAATATATGGTTTAAAAGGTATGGCAGCATATACAGATCATGCACTTAATTTGGGGAAAGAAAATTCCGAGATATACAATTTTATATATGAAGCACTAGCAGCTACTTTAGATAATACCCTGACGGCGGATGACTTGGTGGCATTAACAATGAAAACAGGTCAATTTGGCGTGTCTGCCATGGCTCTTCTTGACGAAGCAAATACATCAAAGTATGGAAATCCTGAAATTACAAGTGTTAATATTGGGGTTGGGAAAAATCCTGGTATTTTGATTTCCGGACATGACCTCAAAGATCTTGAGCAACTTCTTGAACAGACAAAAGGAACAGGTATTGATGTATATACTCATGGTGAAATGTTACCAGCTCATTATTATCCATTTTTCAAAAAATATGAAAATTTCGTTGGTAATTACGGAAGTTCATGGTGGAAGCAAATTGAAGAATTTGAAACCTTTAATGGACCAATTCTATTTACAACAAACTGTATTGTGCCGCCAAAGAGTGAAGAAATAAGAAAGAGAATATTTACTACCGGAGCATCAGGTTATCCGGGATGTACACATATCGAAGGTGACGAGAAGGGCAAAAAAGATTTTTCTGCCGTTATTGAAATGGCTAAGAAAACTAAGGTGCCGACAGAAATTGAAACAGGAAATATTGTGGGAGGTTTTGCGCATTCCCAAGTTATTGCACTAGCAGACAAGGTAATTGATGCAGTTAAATCCGGTGCAATTAAGAAGTTTTTTGTAATGGCAGGTTGTGATGGCAGAATGAAATCAAGAGATTACTACATGGAGTTTGCACAAAAGCTTCCAAAGGATACGGTTATTCTTACGGCAGGATGTGCAAAATATAGATATAATAAACTTCCTTTAGGTGATATAGGAGGCATTCCGAGAGTATTAGATGCCGGACAATGTAATGATTCTTATTCTCTTGCTGTTATTGCATTAAAGCTTAAAGAAGTATTTGGTTTAAATGATATAAATGAACTACCTATTGCATATAACATTGCTTGGTATGAGCAGAAAGCTGTTATTGTACTTTTGGCTCTGTTGTATTTAGGTGTTAAGAATATTCACCTAGGACCTACACTACCTGGCTTCTTATCTCCAAATGTAGCGAAAGTTCTTGTGGAAACTTTCGGCATAGCTGGAATTGGCACTGTAGATGACGATATAGCAATGTTTATGGCATAAATCAAGAGGATATAATAACTCCTGACAATTCAAAGATGATTGTCAGGAGTTGTGTCTTCCTGGAGTTATCCTAAGGTCATCTAATATCCCATACTCATCACTGTACCGATAAAAACAGGCAGATTTGTCGAGTTATCAATAATAGCATACAAAAAAGGTCTGTCAAGCTTTACGACTTTTTCTGTCATTTCCGCTGAATTCTTAACCATCTCAACTTTCGTGACAGCACCCGCTTTCGTTCCTAACTCATCAACTGAAATGAATGTTTTATGGAGCACATTGCCGATATAAATATTTCCATCAGATGATTTGCCGAGCTTTCCAAATTCAGCTTCATCCGGAGAAAAAGCTTTTGGCATACCAAGGTTTTTCAAAGTATCATTCAGTGTAATTGAGTAATTGTAGCTGAATTTAGGTAAATAGGCGATAACAGATGTATCCTCAGCAGATTTTATTGTATTTACAAAATCACTGCCTGTGAGACTTGCAATGTAGTCTTTAATACTTACATTTTCATTTGGCAGTAATGCCATAAAGCTGTACTTAGCATTAAAATATGGTTTGATAAAGCCTGATACTTTGTCATTACCAATATACTTTGTTTCGCTAGAATGCATAAAATCAATATTTTGGACACTGCCATCAATAGAAGTAAAACTGCCCTTTTGGACATCATTCTTAGTATACACATCGTTCCATTTGGCATCGAATGCAACAGCATTTATCAAAAACATTACAGTATTTGCATCTATATCTTCGACCACTTTTTTAACCATATTGTTGGTGTTTTTCTTAGCCCAATTGTTTATATCTTTAACAGTCTGACTATCAAATGCAGACTTGTATGCAGCGGCCTTGTAGTAATCGGAGTTTTTCTGTAAAAAAGCCTCATCAACTGTAAAACTGCCTTTATTATCACGGAACCATATCGAGTTTGCAATATTCAGCTTCGAGTTATCTTCACTTGGCAGGTTGTTTACATATGTATACAAATACTCGTTCAAATCTCCAATGGGAATATCCATGCCCAGTACCTTCTCCATCTGTGAGAGTGTTTTGTCCTCAGCACCGTTTGCTGTCATCGCAAGTGCTATAAGTACTGATAGTGGAGAGACAAGAGAATTTTCCTTGTCACTGATAGAGTTCTTGAAAAGTTCAATTGAGAATTGAGACACGCTATTTACAAATTGTTTATCTGTAGCTTTACCACTTACCTTATTAGCAGATATGCCAGACATTAAATCATCTGCTTTAACGTTTGCTAAGCAACCTGAAAGGTTTGCTATTAATGCTATCGACAACACAAAACTCAGCAATAATCTTGAATACATTTTTGTTTGACTCATATTTGACCCTTCCTTTTTGAATTATATTTAGCAAATGCTGTAATTCCTGCATTTTATTATATCTGATTATAAGCTGAAAATCAATTAATGCACGATATAGGGGGTGCATATTTTAATAGTGCACCATGTTATGGAAAGGACATTGCGTAGAGGCTATAGAGAATGTAAACGAAGCGAAGGAAAAGTCGAATCACTGTTTGAGCGAAGCGAGTTTGATTCGACCCGTAGCGAGTTTTACATTCTCTTAGCCTCGAAGCTTTAGTCCTTGGAATAATATGGTGCACGATAATTAAATACACCCCGATATATGGGTGAGTCGTTTGACACAAAACAGCAGGCTTTCCCTCTAAATTAGGAACCAAAAGAAATCAACCAAATCAATCAAAAAATTAAAAAAACATAAAATTTAAAGCAATTTGATGAAATAGGAACAAAAACCGACCTAAATCAAGAAAATACCCCCAAAACAATAAAATATAGAAAAAATGAATGTTTGAAAACGAATCGGGTAATATAATATTATAAATAATGTAATTAGCACTCACTTAAAGTGAGTGCTAACAATCTGATACATAACCAATTTAAAATAAAATCTCAGAGGAGGTACTGTTTATGAAACTAAAACCTTTAGCAGACAGGGTAGTAGTAAAGATGGTAGAAAGCGAAGAAACTACAAAGAGTGGTATAGTATTACCGGGTTCAGCAAAAGAAAAGCCACAAGTAGCTGAAGTAGTGGCAGTAGGTCCGGGCACAGTAGTGGACGGCAAAGAAATAAAAATGGAAGTTAAAGTAGGTGACAGAGTAATAATGAGCAAATACTCCGGTACAGAAGTTAAATTCGATGGTCAGGAGTACACAATTCTTAAGCAAGGCGATATTCTTGCAATAGTTGAATAATTTCAAAAGCATATAAGCTAATAATACGATTCCAAATATATTAAGGAGGTTACGATTTATGGCAAAGGAAATAAAATTCGGTGAAGAAGCTAGAAAAGCACTTGAAAGTGGTGTGAATAAACTAGCCGATACAGTAAAAGTAACACTTGGTCCTAAAGGAAGAAACGTTGTTTTAGATAAAAAATTCGGTTCACCATTGATAACAAATGATGGAGTTACAATAGCAAAGGAAATTGAACTTGAAGACCAATTTGAAAATATGGGTGCACAATTAGTTAAAGAAGTTGCTACAAAAACAAATGATGTAGCAGGTGATGGAACAACTACAGCAACACTTTTAGCTCAGGCTATTATCAGAGAAGGCTTGAAAAATGTTGCTGCCGGTGCAAATCCAATGATAATCAAAAAAGGTATATCAAAAGCTGTTGATGAAGCTGTTGATGGTATCAAGGAAGTTAGCCAGAAAATAAAAGGAAAAGAAGACATCGCAAGAGTTGCTTCAATTTCAGCAAACGATGAAGTTATAGGTACACTCATCGCAGATGCTATGGAAAAAGTAACAAATGATGGTGTTATAACTGTTGAAGAATCAAAAACTATGGGAACAAACCTTGAAGTAGTTGAAGGTATGCAGTTTGACAGAGGTTATGTATCAGCTTATATGATAACTGATACAGAAAAAATGGAAGCTGTTTTAGACGATCCATATATATTGATCACAGACAAAAAGATCAGCAATATTCAAGAAATCCTTCCTATATTAGAGCAGATAGTACAACAAGGAAAGAAACTTGTTATCATAGCTGAAGATGTTGAAGGTGAAGCTCTTGGTACATTAGTTGTTAACAAGTTGAGAGGAACATTTACTTGTGTAGCTGTTAAGGCACCAGGCTTTGGTGACAGAAGAAAAGCTATGCTCCAGGATATAGCAGTTCTTACAGGTGGAGAAGTTATCACTGAAGAAGTAGGACTTGATTTGAAAGAAACTACTATTGAACAGCTTGGTAGAGCAAGACAGATCAAAGTTCAGAAGGAAAACACAATTATCGTTGACGGTGCAGGAAGCCAGGAAGAAATCAAGAAGAGAATTGCTTCAATCAAAGCTCAGATTGAGGAAACAACTTCTGATTTTGACAGAGAAAAATTGCAGGAAAGACTTGCAAAACTCTCTGGTGGCGTAGCAGTTATCCAGGTTGGTGCTGCAACTGAAACAGAAATGAAAGAAAAGAAACTTAGAATAGAAGACGCTTTAGCGGCTACAAAAGCTGCTGTTGAAGAAGGTATAGTAGCTGGTGGAGGAACTGCATTAATAAATGCTATTCCAAAAGTAGCAAAATTATTAGATAGTGTATCCGGTGATGAAAAGACTGGTATACAGATAATTTTAAGAGCTTTGGAAGAGCCTGTAAGACAGATCGCAGCTAATGCAGGTCTTGAAGGTTCAGTTATAGTAGAAAAACTTAAGTCCAGCCCTGTTGGAACAGGATTCGATGCTTTAAATGAAAAATATGTAAATATGCTTGAAACTGGTATTGTAGACCCTGCAAAGGTTACAAGATCAGCATTGCAAAACGCAGCATCAGTTGCATCAATGGTTCTTACAACAGAGTCAGTTGTTGCTGACAAGCCTGAAAAAGAAGCTCCAATGCCTGGAGGAATGCCAGGTGGAATGGGCGGAATGGGTGGAATGTACTAATCCGAATAACCCTAAAAAATTGGGAGGAGACCAATGGAAAATCATGGTCTCCTCTTTTGTTTATTTTACGGAATTTCCCGAGCGAAGGTCAATATTCAAGTTGCACTAAATTATCCGTGATTTTTATCCATTTAGAGATTTATACTTCACATTAGATTAAATAAGGTATAAAATAGAATTATGAGTGTTTCAATTCTTTTATTCCAGCCTTATTTAACGCAATATTTATTACCATACATCAGATTGGTAAGATGTACAAGTAAGATAATTTACGCTAAAGGAGATATATTATGAGTGTAATAGCTGTGGGTAAGGATGAATTATTCGGTATTGTCCAGCATTTAAATCTTATAAGGGCTAAATTTCAGTGTAACGATGTTTGGACGGTGTATCCCGTTTTATACAGCAGTTATGATAGTTTGGATATACTATATGACCCACGTAAAAATACAGCTCCTGTAAAAGTAGGAGACAAAGTGCTTTTTAAATTTCAGAAACAGGGATATGAATATATTGTGGATGGGGAAGCAGATGAGGTCAGTCAGGATAATACTGCAACCATCACTATAAAATTTGTTGAGGCTAAGAAATACTTTAACTTAAGAAAGCACATTCGTTTTGAAGCATGCCTGACTTCACAAGTAAAAGGGAACTGCTTAGATGACGATGACCAATATAGAGCTGATTGGTATAGTAGTACTGTTAAGAATTTGAGCAAGGGCGGTGCCATGGTTACTACTAATGCGGGTTTTGAAATTGAAGATACCATCGATATCAGAGTTTCCTTTAGATCGGGGAATTGCTTTTATTCTAAAGCAAAAGTTATGAGGAAGCAGGTTATGGGAAATGAAGAATTTAACTATGGCGTGCAGTTTACAGAATTAACAGGAGACAATTTTAAAATTTTAGATGTGGAAATAGGAGAGTTGGAAAAAGCTTATTTCAGTTCTCTTAGAGAATATAAAAGAGCCGAATCGATTTTTGACACCAGATTTGCTATCTTTAGTTCCGATATTGACGAGAGCTATGACATTAGAGAAGAACTAGTAAAGATTGGTGCAGAGAACTTTGATATAATTAATAACTTTAAATTTTATTATGGATTTTTGTCGGAGGAAAAGCCTAAATTCATAATATTTGACTCAAACGCAATGGAGACTGAAGTTGTGGAACTAATAGAAAACATCAGAACTGAATTTCCACAGGTGGGAATGCTTTTGATTCTGCCTATCATATATCAGCAGGCAGAGGAGTATAAACAATTTTTTGAAAGTCTTGATGTTTTGTATAAACCATTGATTTATAATGAATTTGAGGATAAAATAATAAAGTATCTGTGATTTTTTAGAATGTTTGGAGGAAAGAGATGGACATATTTGTAGAGAAGATTGTTGCAAGGAAGAAAGGCTTGAAAGAGAATATATTATCTGTGGTGTTAATTGTTATTTCAGTTATTATAGCTTTTATGGCAGCCATAACTATAGGACCACGAGGAATAGTAGTTCTTTTGGTAGCCGGGTTAATATTTGGGAATTGGTATATTATAAGTGCTCTTAATGTAGAATACGAATACTCAATAACAAATGGTGAAATTGATATTGATAAAATAATTAATAAGAGAAAAAGAAAGAAAATGTTTACGGCAGAGTGCAAGGACATAGAGGTTATGGCGAAGATTACAAGCAAAAAGTATAATGAGTCAATAGCCACAGTACCTAAAAAAATAATAGCAGTTTCTTCTATGGAATCTCCTGATGTATATTTTGCAATGCTTAATATTAAAGGTAAGAGGGCACTGATTTATTTTGAGCCGAATGAAAAAATGATGAAGACGCTAAAAGGAATTATTCCTGGCAAGATATTTAAAGATTAAAAGTTTAACTTTGCGGAAAGCTGAAAATAACTATAGATAATTAATAAATAACTATTAACAGGAGATTAGAAATGGTCTCCTGTTTTTTACCATATAGGTATTTGAGTTTTTATAGTATAATATTGTGCGAACAGATTTTTTAATCTGTATAAAAGTCAATAAGGTTTTTGCATTATTATAACTGTAGGGGGTCAGATCTTGAACAAGGCTATAAAATTTTTATTTATATTGATATTAATTGCAGCAATTTTAGGAGGTTCAGCTTATTGGGTTTATTATGTTTATTTTAAACCCAATAATGAAGTTGTGCCGGCCTTTGATGAGGGAAAACTCGTTCTGGTGATAGAGGGTGAACAGGACATATCGGCTCAGGAACCGAAAATTGTTGACGGTGAAATTCTGTTGCCCTTTAGCATTGTAAAAAAGTATTTTGATAAAAATATATATTGGGATGAGGCTTTGAGCATTGTTTCAGTTACTACTGAAAACAGGGTTATACGGATGAAGACTGATAGCCTTGACGCACTGGTAAACAATAAGCCCATGAAATTAAAGATACCTGTTAGAAAAGATAATGGGCAAGTTTTTGTGCCTATTGAATTCTTAAGCGAACTATACGGGATTGAGATTGCTTACAAGGAAAGTAGCAATGTAATTATAGTTGATTATAAGAATAACAGCAGGCAGGTGGCATCGCCTATTAGTCCTGAGGCAGTAATAAGAAGGGGACACACAATAAAGTACCCGATAATCCGAAAACTTGACCTGAATCTGACTAACCAGATTGAAAGGGAGTTAAGGGTATTTGATGAGTACGAGAACTGGTACAAGGTCAGAACCTGGGATGGAGCAATTGGTTATATTGAAAAACGTTTTGTGGAAGTGAAGAATGTGGTGGTACAGGAGAGCCCAGAAGGAAAAGCAGAAGATAAAAATGCTAAAGCTGACTGGAAGCCTGAAAAGGGTAAGATAAATCTGGCTTGGGATCAGGTATATGAAAGAAGAGAAGATCTTTCAGCTATGAATGATATAGAAGGACTGGATGTAATATCACCTACATGGTTTCAGCTTAAAACAGAGGAAGGCGAACTTATTAACAGGGCATATTCCAAATATGTGGACTGGGCTCATGAAAATGGTTATAAGGTGTGGGCACTTTTGGCCAATGATTTTAGTAATTATGAAATGAGCAGCAAATTTCTGAATAATACAAACTACAGAGATAACCTTATCAAGGAAGTTTTGGCTTATTCTGCTCTCTACAAACTCGATGGAATAAATATTGACTTTGAAAATATGTATGCCGCTGACAGAGATGCTTTTACGCAATTTGTAAGGGAAATCACTCCTTTTCTGAAGGAGCAGGGGTTGGTCGTATCTGTTGATGTTAATGACATTGAGTGCTATGACAAAAAAGCATTAAGTGAGGTTGTTGACTATGTCATGTACATGTCCTACGACCAACACTGGAGAACAAGCCCTGTTGCCGGGTCGGTAGCACAGTTGACGTGGGTGGAGCAAAGGGTAAGAGGTGTTATTGAAAGAGACAAAGTTCCGGTTGAGAAACTGCTTATGGGAATTCCGTTTTATACCCGTCTATGGACTGAAACTACAGATGAGACAGGGAAAAAGACTCTTTCCAGCCAGGCATTATCGATGGAAGGAGCACGAAATACAATTACAACAAATAATGTAAAAGTTCAATGGGATGAAGAAAGTGGACAGTTCTATGGAGAGTACCAAAAAGACAATACATTAAATAAAATATGGCTCGAGGATGCTAATTCAATTAACTTGAGAGCCTCGTTAGTTCATAAATATAATTTAGCGGGAACCTGTGCCTGGAGCAGTAATTTTGCAACAGCCGATATTTGGGGTGTATTGAAGAATAATTTGAAGGATGTTGACAATTATCAGGCTTGGGTTAATCAGAACAGTAACCTTAACTACGAGTATAAATAGAGTGGAGTAATTCAGTTTTATGTAATGCTTCGTTATATCGGTTGGGTGTTAAAGCAACTATAGATAGGAATAATTATTCTTTAGTATTAATAGGATAACTGTAGGAAGCTCAGCAACGTATTGCGAAGGTAAATGTTGTGATGAAAAATATTGCTTTAATCTATTTCGAGGGTAACGAAGTTAAACGAATACGTTTATTTAATATTCTTAGAAAGTTAAAAAAACTATTTGCTTTCAAAATAAAACCACTAAGTATTAATAAGGTGCTTTTTGGCAGTAATTTAACAATTCATATGGTTAAATTACCATATACCTTGAGGGAGCTCAATGAGGCCGGAAAACTCACAAGAAATAAGATTAACAGATGCTTGTCGCAAATATGCACTGACAACTCTATAGATAAATGTATTCTTCCAACTGATTTAACCTGCTCTTTGGATACAGGTGTAAAGAGCAGCGGATTGACAGAACAGTTTGTATTCAAAGCTTTGGCAGCGGATATAACCAGGTATATTTGTGCCAGGCAAGGTTTTAGCATGAGAGATATGGATGTTGCAATAATCCAGGGAGATGATGCGTTGTTGCCTTACATGATTATTAAGCAATTATCTCCAGATGTAAAATTTATAACACTTGTAACCAATAACAGGGATTTGATTGAAAAGAAAATTGAAGAAGTTTGTTATGAAACAGGTCTGTCTGTCAGGATTACAAAGGATGCGACAAGTGTGTTGAATAATTCGGATGTGGTAATAAATTATGGAAATCTGAAAAGTTTCCGTATAATAAAGAAAATTGATTCAAATGCTATAATAATAAATTATGGAGAATTGAAAGAGGATAAGTTTACATCAAACAATGAAGTTATATCCGGTATTGATATAGGACTTGAAGACAGGTATACAGAAAGTATTGAAGAGGATATATTGAGCTTTTACAGTATTTCTGAGATAGCTGGGATTGTTCTGGTAAACAAATGTGAAATGATGGTCGATATTAAAGATGAATCGACTGATTATAGTGATGTGGATAAAATTGTAAAGGTTTTTAGTCAAGATGGTTTTTATATAAAGGGTATTCACAACGACAGAATATTCTCAAAAAACAATAAATGAAGCTGTCACTAAAAAATAGTTCTCCATTTCGTAAGATACCTCTTTGAGAACCATTTTATCATCGGTTATTGACAATATGGAATTAGTAGTCTATAATTAAAAAAAGTTTTAAATTGATCTTAAAATATTTAATTTTATGAATATTTGTTATAAAATTGATGCAAAATAATTTTCTGTTAATTGTATACAAGTCTCGTTAAATTAGAATAAATAAGAAAGAAATGCATATATTATCAACACGAAATTCTTAAGTAAAGGAGAGGCTTCAAATGGTTAATAAAGAAGTTGTTCTGACTTATGAGGGCTTACAAAAGTTGGAACAAGAGTTGGAATTTTTGAAAGCTGTGAAGAGAAGAGAGGTAGCAGAGAGAATTAAACAGGCACTTTCTTTTGGCGATATATCTGAAAATTCCGAGTATGATGAAGCCAAAAATGAGCAGGCTCATGTTGAGGGAAGAATAGTACAGCTTGAGAACATGCTTAAAAATGCTAAAGTAATTGATGAAGATGATGTAAAGACCGATGTGGTTAGTATAGGCTCGAAAGTTACTATATTGGATATTGAATTTAATGAGGAGATTGAATATTATATTGTTGGTTCCGCAGAAGCAAATCCCAGCCAGTTTAAGATTTCAAATGAGTCTCCTGTTGGAAGTGCACTTATGGGTAAGAAAAAAGGTACTGTGGTTGATGTAAATGTTCCTGATGGAATAGTTAAGTTTAAAATAATTAATATTAAAAAATAAGAAAATATTATTGTAAATATAATTTATATTAATATATAATATTTAAAATAACAGTTTACTTTTTAGTAGACTGTTATTTTATGGGAATGACTGAAGTGCTATTTCCACTTTTTCATTATCCCTAATATATGTTTTTTCGGGAGGATAAACGATGTCTGATAAAGATACAAATAACAATATTCAAAACAATCAGGAAGAAAATACTGAAGGTTTGGATCTCAATGAAATATTGAAAGTAAGAAGAATGAAGCTAACTGAACTTCAGAAAAATGATAAGGACCCATTTAAAACTGTTAAGTATGATGTTACCCACTCAACTAAGTACATAGTTGATAATTTTGAAACCATGGAAGGTAGTATGGTTTCTATTGCCGGAAGATTGATGTCTAAAAGGGGAATGGGAAAAGCCAGTTTTTGTGATGTTCGCGACAGAGACAGCAAGATACAGATTTATGTGAAGGTAGATGAAATCGGTGCAGAGATTTATGAGGATTTCAAAAAGTTTGATATAGGTGATATAGTTGGGGTTAAGGGTGAAGTTTTCAGAACTCATAAAGGCGAGATATCATTAAAGGCGACCGATGTTGTACTTTTGTCAAAATCTCTTCAGCCACTGCCTGAAAAGTGGCATGGATTAAAGGATGTTGATTTGCGATACAGGCAAAGATACGTCGACCTGATTGTTAATCCTGACGTCAGGGAGACTTTTATGGTAAGAAGCAGAATAATTAAAGCAATAAGGAAATTCCTTGATGACAGAGGCTTTTTAGAGGTGGATACACCGCTTCTGAACACTATACCAGGTGGTGCTGCGGCTAAGCCTTTTATTACGCATCATAATACTTTAGATATTGACATGTATCTGAGAATTGCACCAGAGCTTTATTTGAAGCGGCTTATTGTAGGTGGTCTTGAAAGAGTTTATGAAATGGGCAGAATGTTCAGAAATGAAGGAATGTCAATTAAGCACAATCCGGAATTTACCTTGATGGAAGTATATGAGGCATATACCGATTACAAGGGAATGATGGATTTGACAGAACAGCTTGTTTCTACTGTTGCCAAGGAAGTTTTAGGAACAACAAAGATCAACTATCAAGGCCAGGAAATTGATCTTACGCCTCCATGGAGCAGAATGACTATGATTGAAGCAGTTGAAAAATATGCGGGTGTAAACTTAAATAATATAGCCAGCGATGAGGAAGCCAGACAGATAGCGAAGGATAAAAAAGTGCACATTGATGGAAAGCCGACAAAGGGTGAAGTTCTCAATCTTATGTTTGAAGAGTTTGCTGAAGAACATCTTATCCAGCCTACATTTATAATGGATTATCCAGTTGAAGTGTCACCGCTTACAAAGAGAAAGCCGGACATGCCATCTTTCACTGAAAGGTTTGAGTTGTTCATTACAAGTAGAGAAATGGCTAATGCATACTCAGAGTTGAATGATCCTATTGACCAGAAGGGAAGATTTTTAAGTCAGGTTGAAAAAAGGGAAGCAGGAGATGAAGAAGCCAATATGATGGATGAAGACTTCATAACAGCCCTCGAATACGGTATGCCTCCAACAGGTGGACTTGGTGTTGGAATTGACAGGCTAATTATGCTTCTCACAGACTCCTATTCAATCAGGGATGTGCTCTTATTCCCGACAATGAAACCAAGGGATTAATAATTTATGGACTTTTATTTACACAACATAAAGGATACAGTTCAAGTAAACTGTATCCTTTAATTTACGCACATCATATTATGGAAAGAGCTATAACCTCTAAGTAATGTAATTAACGTAAAATGGTAGGAATTAGATTGTGCACCCGAATTGACATTATAAAGTTGCGTATTTATGGTATGATAGTATAGAATATAATACGACATAGGTAAACAACAAGATAATTATCCTATAAGGCCGTTTCAAAAAATAACCTATACAGTATTCAGGTTGCAAAGCCCATCAAATCAATTTTTTTGAAATGGCAAGTGACCAGTTATTTTTTTGGAATTACCTAATATAAAAGTATGAGGAGGAATAGAAATGTCAGGCGAATTAAAACTTATTGAAGAGAAATTGAGTGATGCTGTCAAGGTAAGCCTTAATGGTGAAGTGGATATATACACATCACAGGATCTGAAAGAAAAGCTCTATAATATTGTTGGAGAAAATAAAAAGGATTTAATAATTGATTGTAAAGAACTTAATTATATTGATAGTACCGGGCTTGGTATTTTTGTGGCTACGTTAAAAAAAGCAAAACAGTATGATAAAAAGATTGTGATATTAAATCTCAAGGAGAATATTAAAAAGCTGTTTATTATCACAGGACTTGACAAGGTTTTCGAAATAGAATAAGAGGTGAATATGATGAATGATAACATAGAGCTTATACTTCCGTTTAAAGCTGAGTATGTAAGTACTGCAAGGCTTGTTGCATCAGGTTTGGCTAACAGGATTGGTTTTGATATAGAGACTATTGAGGATATTAAGGTTGCAATATCTGAGGTATGCAGTAAGATTGTAAGTATAGGAAGCAAAGTTACCGACACTTATAATATTTTGTTTAATATCTCTGACAAAGTACTTAGAGTTACGTTTGGGTGTGAGGATGCTTCGCTCAAATGCATTTTTGATTTTGAAAACGATCAGCTTGCAGTAGATATAATAAACGCATTAATGGATAGTGTTGAACTGTGTACAGAGAATAATTACATTCTATCCATGTCAAAAGAACTTGAGGAGATTGTTTAGTTATGTCACAGAATATCGAGAATACTTACAATTCAAATGATGATAGCTATAATTTGTTTGAAGAGTTTAAACGTAGTCAGAGTGTAGCAATTAGAAATGAAATAGTAAGCAAGCATCTCTATTTGGCAGAAATAATTTCGAAAAAGTTTGTAAATAGAGGCGTAGACTATGAGGATATCTATCAGGTTGCTTCCATTGCACTGATTAAGGCTGTTGAACGTTTTGATCCAGAAAAAGGAGTAAAGTTTTCGAGCTTTGCAACTCCAACTCTTATTGGCGAAATCAAGAGGTTTTTTAGGGACAAAGCTTCAGTGATAAGAATACCAAGAAGGATATACGAAGTCTATCAGAAAGTCAGTTATGCTCGTGAAAGTTTAACACAGGAATTGTTGAGGCCTCCAAAGATTGAGGAAATAGCAAAATATCTCAATATAAGTGAAGAAACAGTTATGGAAATAATAGAGTCCAACAATGCATATAATATGCAATCTTTTGACCAGAATGTTTATATGGACGATGATCTTGAACTTCATGAAACTATTGGTGAAGAAGATACTACTTTTGAGAAGATTGAGAATAGGGACTTTTTGAAAAAAAGTCTTGATAAATTTAATGAAGCAGAAAAAGAGTTTATTGATATGAGATATTTTAACAACAGAACACAGAAGGAAATAGCAGAAAGATTGGGCGTATCTCAAATGTATGTTTCAAGGATGGAAAAAAAGGTACTCGAAAGGTTTCGCAGAATGCTGGTTAAGTAATTATATGCATTCTGAACCTATACTATGAATTTAATAATGTTTACAACTAGATTATAGTGGGTATTATTTTAATACTGGTTTTAAATATTATTAACTTAAGGAGAATGGTACCTTGAAAGTGTTAAAATTATGTGACTTGAGGATAGCCAGTGAGTTATCTAATATGCGTAATTGTGTTAATAATATAATAAATTTTATTTTTGAGTGTCATGGACCTTTGAAGGAAGATGTTTTATTCGAAATAAAGGTTGTTTTAAATGAATTGCTACAGAATGCAATCAGACATGGTAATAAAGAAGACGACCAAAAGCAGGTTAAAATCAGAGTGGGTGTCAGTGGAAGCAATGTTTACTTTATTATTGAAGATGAAGGCGAAGGGTTTGTAAATAGGTGCAGCGGGCAGCAGGAAAGTTTTCCGGATATGTGTGATATGAAAGAAAGCGGCAGAGGATTGGTTATAGTAAGTAATTTGTGTGACCGGGTTAAATACAATTATAAAGGTAATAAAGTAGTGGTTTTAAAAAGATTGGACTAAGGGATAACTAAAAATAACTTACCGTATATATATAACGTACACTAAAGTTAATCTATATAGCACCAAAACGTTATCTAATTAAGATGAGAAATGCCCTTTAATTTGAGTTTTAGAGTTTTCGTATATAGAAAGTTCCAAGTATTTGAGTTGATCAAATACTTTTTTGATTTTACATAGATTATTTTTATATTCCTTTTTAATCATCGAAGTATAAGTACAGCTGTTATAGGTATATTGTTGGTTTGTTTAATTAGTAACAGATATTAAGCATAGTCTATTATTAGTTTATTATTTAGAGGATAATTGAGAATACGGTGAATAATTTATAATAATTATGTAAAATCAGCTTTTGGCAGGTTGAAAATAGGAGATTGAGGTGTTATATTATTAAAGCTGTCGCACGAAACAACACAGAATAAAAACTAAGAAATAAATTTAAAAAGTGTTGACAAAGTGAAAACAGCGTGGTAATATATAAAAGTCGCTCAGATCGAGTGGCTGAAACAAAAGCAGTATGGACTTTGAAAAGTAAACAGTGTAAGACGATAAGGAACTCGTTAATTAATTGAGTAACTTGCGAAATAACTACAAATGATTTGATAAAACAAATCATTTAGCCTAAGAAACGGATTTTGCGAAGC
>JAEWSG010000049.1 GCA_023398495.1 Bacillota bacterium | reverse complement strand
CGTCTTGTTCAGCACGATCGCACAAATAATTGCTGCGATGATCAAAATAAGAAGTCCTGTCGGAAGCTGTGTCGTGCCGAGCCTGATCTTAACAAGGTTTTTGTACCAGCCGCCCGGCTGGGAGGACTGCGGCCAGCTCACGGACTGAATCTTTGTAAACACGGAACCGACACCCTTTGCCAGCATCATGATCGCCATCGAGGTAATAAAGGAAGGCAAACCCCGGTAAGCCACGAGCCATCCGTTTATAACGCCGAACAAAAGTCCTACAATAATACTGACCAATAAGCAAATCGGAAGCGCCACGCCTGACTTTGTCAGCATCTGTCCTGAAATCAATGCCGCGCAGAACATGACCGGACCGATAGAAAAGTCGATGCCTCCCGTACCAATTACAAAAGTAACACCCAGCGCCAAAAAGCCTAAAAAGTACGCATAGTTCAAAGCGCTGAGAATTCTGGAATAGCTTAAAAACGTAGGACTTAAAACTGCGAATAGAACATACATTAAAATCAAAACACCGCAAAGCACGATTCTGTTAAATCCTATTTTTTTAACCATTGGGTTGTTCTTAATCTTCTCCACCTTTTCTTCCTCCTCTATTTCTTACCTATCATGAATTATTTCCTAAATACTAATTACTTCTAAGATGAATATGTGAATATTATATGACAAGAAAATGAATAATTTAATAGAATATCTTACATGGAATGGTGAAAATTTTACACCAATCTCAAAATGCAATCAAAAAATATTGGCCTTTTAAAGAAAATTTCCACATAAAACAACATTATTTCTCTGTGTTTTATGTGGAAATTCATATTTTTTCTTTATAATGTATTTTAAAAGCGGTTCCTCTATTCACAACGGCAGTTTTCAATAAAACGGAAACAGCAGCTCCTGGTTTTCTTCCTTATACATATTTTCCTTCGTAATCAATACGGAACCGGAATCAATATATGCGTCTACCGCTTCACCCCTTGCAAGCCTTGCCGCATTTTCAATTCCAAGATACCCCATGCTGAACGCCTTTTGTACGACGATCGCGGAAAAAACACCCTCTTCAAGTCTGATAATTTCTTCCGTCGAATTATCAAAGCCGACAATGCAGATCTGCTCCTCCATGCCGAGTTCTTTGACTGCTCTTGCCGCGCCCACCGCAGAGTCCTCATTCAGACAAGCCAGATAAGTAATATCCGGTTCTCTCATCAAAAGCTCCTTTGTCACCTCAAGGCCGACCTCCTTCATCGAATTGCTGTAGACGACATCTACCACCTGTGAAGCATAATCACCTAAGCCTTCCCTGAAGCCGCGCTCACGCTCTTCGGCAGTGGAGGAATTCTTGACGTGAGATACGATGCCGATCTTCGATTCTTCGTTAAGCGTCGGGAGCATCGGTTCAGCCATCTTCCGTCCGGCCGCGATATTATCCGTGGAAATACAGACATCCTGTATTTCCTCATCCGTTTTCGAATCGATGAAGATCAGCTTGATCCCCGCCGCCTTTACCGCTAACAGCGCTTCCTTATTTTCACTTCTGGAGGACGGGGAAACGGCGATGACATCGGGACGCTTTTCGATCGCTTCCAAAATCAATTCATTCTGCTCCTCCACATGCAGCTCATCGGTCGGAGACGTAATTTCCAGATTCACATTGTTCTCCTTCGCCGCCATCTCGGCGCCGGCCAGAACGGATGACCAGAAGTCATTGCTGGAAATCTCGGTTTTCGGAATATAAATAACAGAAATCGGCGCATCCGCGTCCTGCGTGAACAAAAAAATGCTGACGACTCCTGACGCGATGAGGGCCGCAATCAGAAGGAGCAGCTTCCATTTACTCTTTACCATCTTCTTCACGTCCGCCTCCTGTCTGCCGCACCTCGTACGGCACCGTAACCGTTACATACGTGCCATGCCCGACGCTGCTGTTGTATTTGAGTCCGTAGCGCTCTCCGTAATACAGCTTTAAGCGGCTGTTTACATTACGGACGCCTACCTTGCTGATGCTGTCGCCCTTATTGCCATCAAAAATATGCGCGAGCGTATTCGCATCCATGCCGATGCCGTTGTCGTGGATCCGTAAAACGGCTTCCTCTCCTTCGATGGAGCCGGTGATCGTGATGCGGCCTTTCCCTTCCTTCGTCTTGATCCCATGGTAAATCGCATTTTCCACAAGAGGCTGCAGCACAAGCTTTGCGATGGGACAGCGCATGACCTCATCCTCGACGTTAATATCATATTCGAGCTTGTCATGGTAACGCATCTGCTGAATTTTCAAATATTCGCTCACATATTCGATTTCTTCCGCGACCGTCACAATTTCCTTCTGGTTGCTGATGCTTTTTCGAAGCAGCTTGGAGAGTGCCGATGTCATATAAATGACTTCTTTATTTTTTGCGCTCTCCGCCATCCAAATGATGGAATCCAACGTATTATACAAAAAGTGCGGATTGATCTGCGCCTGCAGCGCCTTAAATTCACTCTTGCGCTTTTCGTCCTGTTCCTCTTTGTTTTTCTGGATCAATTCCTTGATCTGTCCGACCATGACATTAAAAGAAGCGATCAGATCCCGTATTTCATTTCCGGCTCTTGGAAACTGCATCTGCGTTTCCAGATTTCCCTGCT
>JAEWSG010000134.1 GCA_023398495.1 Bacillota bacterium | reverse complement strand
TGGGTAAATATCATCCTCATGGCGATTCCTCAATCTATGATGCCTTAGTGCATATGTCCGAGGACTTTTCCATGATGTTACCCCTTGTGGACGGACATGGTAATTTCGGTTCCATCGACGGAGATAGCGCGGCTGCTATGCGTTATACCGAAGCTAGACTATCCCTGAGCTCCATGGCATTACTTGATCATCTGGAGAAGGGACTGATTGAATTCACACCTAACTTTGATGACAGCGAGAAGGAACCTACCGTATTACCGGCTATGATTCCGAATCTGCTGATCAATGGTACCACGGGTATCGCGGTAGGTATGGCAACCAACATTCCACCACACAATCCGGATGAGGTAATTGACGGCGTTATGGCCTATATGGATAACCCGAATATTACAGTCCGAAAATTGATGGAATACATTCCTGCACCCGATTTCCCAACCGGTGGTCTCATTACCAATCAGGATGACTTATATACGTTATACGAAACCGGCGAAGGCAAGATCCGTATTCGCTCGAAGGTTGAGATCGAGAACGGCGATAACGGACGTAAGAATATTGTAGTAACCGAGATCCCTTATACGATTACCGGTAATAAGACAAAGCTGGTGGAAGGTCTTGCTACACTAATTAAGGATAAGGTATTTGATGAAATATATGATGTACGTGACGAATCCTCCAAGGAAGGGATCCGAATCGTTATCGAAGTCAAGAAAGACCGTGATCTCAATAACCTGCTAAACGGTCTATATAAGAAAACCTCCATGGAGGATACCTATGCTGCTAATCTCCTTGCGATTAAGGAGCAGCAGCCCATCGTCTTCAATCTTAAGAGTATTATCAGTGAATTCGTTGACTTCCAGGTAGAGCTTTATACCAAAGAATACAATTATCTTTTAGATAAAGCAATAAAACGACAGGAAATTGTCGGTGGCTTAATCAAGGCAACAGATGTCATCGACCTAATCATTGAAATTCTAAGAGGAAGCTCCTCCATCAAGCAGGCAAAAGCATGTTTGATGGAAGGTATTACCGAAGGCATCAAATTCAGATCAGCTAATTCCGAAAAGGAAGCTGCGACCCTGAATTTTTCGGACCGTCAGGCAGATGCGATTCTTGCGATGCAATTAAGCAAGTTAATCGGACTGGAAATTCTAAAGCTTCATGAAGAGGACGAAACACTGACCAAGAATATAGAAGAATATCGTAAGATTCTCGGCGACACCAAGGAATTGTACAAGGTAATCAAAGGTCGTCTAAGAGAATACAAGAAGCTCTTCCATCGCCCAAGAAAGACCATGCTTTCGCATCAATCAACCGTAGATTATGTAGAAGAGATAAAAATCGAAGATATCTATGTACTGATTGATCGATTTGGATATACCAAGTCCATTGATGCCATCAGCTATACCAGAGCCTCAGAAGATAGTCTGAAGGAATTCAGTCATATTATAATGATGAAGAATACCGATAAGCTTTGTGTGTTTACTGCAGAGGGCAGCATGTATCAGGTAAAAGCTGAGGCAATACCAAAATGTAAGCTGAAGGACAAGGGTGCTCTGATTCATACGCTATGTAAATTAGATAAGGAAAATCCTATCCTATATACCTCCTTTGAACAGCTCTTTGAATCCCAGTTGCTCTTTACCACAAAATACGGGTATATCAAACAGGTATCCGGCGTTGAATTCGAGACCAACCGATCTCAGATTGCTTCCACCAAGCTGGAGGAAAAAGATGAAATAATTGCAATAAATCTCCTATCCGGTCATGAGGTACTTGCAGGCAACCTTAAGGTAATTATTCTTACAGACAAAGGCTTATCCCTGGGCTTCCCTCTGTCTGAAGTCAGCGAACTAAAGAAAACCAGCCGCGGTGTAAAAGCAATTACGTTGGAGAAGAATGATACGATCTGCTTTACCATTGCCCTAAGTCAGAACGATGAATTCTTCCAGTACAAAGACAAAGCGCTCAGCGCCAGGAAGGTTCGTATGAGAAAGCGCGGTGACAAGGGTCAAAAGGCCGTCTTAACATAAACATAATCGTTACCGAGTAGCTTTCACATTGATAAACTGATAATAGTAATCGATTTTGCCAAGAGATAGTTGCAGAATAGGATTATATAAAGAAGAGTACAGTCGGCTCCCCACACTAAAGTGGATTATGGAAGCCAACTGTACTCTTTCATACTAATATTTAATGATCCTCTGAGCCCTGACCGTAATAAGCATTCGCTCCATGCTTACGGTAATAGTGCTTATCTAAAAGATACTGTGACACTCTGGGCGCATTGGGATTCAAGGTTAATGTCTTATAAGCCATCTCTGCCACCTTATCCATTACTACCGCATTATATACGGAACCGGCGGGCGTTTTCCCCCAAGCGAAAGGTCCATGATTTTTCACCAGAATTCCTGGAATTGCCATAGGGTCATTCCCCCCGATTGTTTCGACAATAACCTTACCCGTATTCAATTCATAAGCCTCTTCAATTTCCTGTTGTGTCAATTCACGGGTACAGGGGATATCACCGAAGAAGTAATCTGCATGAGTTGTACCAAATGCAGGTACTGACATACCTGCCTGAGCAAAGGTTACTGACCAGGTGGAATGGGTATGAACAACTCCTCCGATGGCAGGATAATTCTTATATAATACCAGATGGG
>JAEWSG010000107.1 GCA_023398495.1 Bacillota bacterium | reverse complement strand
TGCTTGAACGCTCAATAGAAATGATGGTAGGGATACTGGCGGTATTAAAGGCAGGCGGTGCCTATCTTCCCATAAGTCCGGAATATCCTGACGAAAGAGTTAAGTTTATGCTAGAGGACAGCGGTGCGGGCATACTTCTGACAAAGCACGAGGCTTATGGCAAACAGTTGCAGGAGGAAATCGAAGCTGCCTGTAAGGTTACCCTTCTAAACCTGGAGGATAAGGCACTATATAGTGGCGACGGTTCAAACCTGGATGAGATAAGCAAATCAGGAAACCTTGCATATGTAATATATACATCGGGCTCTACAGGAAAGCCAAAAGGAGCAATGATAGAGCATTATTCCGTGATAAACAGAATTAACTGGATGCACAAAAAATATCCCATAGGAAAGCAGGATGTAATACTTCAAAAAACACCTTTTACCTTTGATGTGTCGGTATGGGAACTGTTCTGGTGGTTTTTTGCAGGTGCAAAGGTGTGTTTTTTAGAACCGGGAGGAGAGAAGGACCCTGGTGCAATAACCGAGTCAATAGAAAAGCATAAAATAACTACCATGCATTTTGTTCCGTCAATGCTTAGCATATTCTTAGAGTATATGGAAGATGAAAAGAATTTGAACAGGATTTCAAGCTTAAGGCAGGTATTTGCCAGTGGTGAGGCATTAGGAACAAAGCAGGTGCAACGGTTTAACAGGCAGGCAGGACTTAAATTCGGGACAAAGCTCATAAACCTCTATGGACCAACCGAGGCAACGGTGGACGTATCCTACTACGATTGTCCTTCTCACGGAGATATCGAAATTGTACCGATTGGTAAGCCAATAGACAATATTAAACTTTATGTAGTAGACAGGCACAACAACCTTCAACCTGTAGGAATACCGGGCGAACTTTGTATAGCTGGTGATGGGCTGGCAAGAGGGTATCTCAACAGGCCGGAACTTACAGCGGAAAAGTTTGTTCCAGACCCGTTTGAAAAGGAAGATAACTTAAGCGGTCAGAAACGAATGTATAGAACAGGGGATCTTGCAAGGTGGCTCCCTGACGGTAATATAGAGTACCTTGGAAGATTGGATCACCAGGTCAAGGTAAGGGGCTTTCGAATTGAGCTTGGAGAGATAGAAGAAGAACTGTTAAAGCACGAAAGTATAAAAGAGGCAGTAGTAACAGCAAGAAAGGATAGAGACGGAAGCAGCTACCTTTGTGCCTATCTGGTATCAGAGAGGGAGCTAACACCGGCTGAGTTAAGGGAGCATCTTACAAAGAACCTGCTTGAATATATGGTGCCGTCATATTTTACAAGGCTTGAGAGGCTGCCTTTGTCTCCAAACGGGAAAGTTGACAGAAAAGTACTTCCTGAGCCTGAAGGTAATATAAATACCGGAGTAGAGTATGTAGAACCGACAGGTGTAATTGAGAAAAATCTGGCTCAGATCTGGAGAGAAGTATTAGGAGTTGAGATTATAAGTATAAAAGATAATTTCTTTGATTTGGGTGGTAATTCTCTGCTACTTATGAGAATGCATTCAAAGATAGAAACTCAATATCCCGACAAGGTGAAGATTACTGATGTTTTCTCAAATCCGACCATATCATTGTTGGCGGAGTTTATAGATAAAAGTGGAATAGAAAAGAAAAGTGTGAATTTACAGTTTGTAGAAATTCCGGACCAATATCTTACCAGTAACAGTATAGGTTTTAATGGCTCTGTTTTCAGGTTCAGTTTAGCTGATGAAATACTCTATAGCCTTAGAGATATGGCTGAACGGGAAAAAATCGAGATAAATGATATATTGCTTTCGGCATACATATACTTGTTTGCTCAGATATCTGACAAGCACAAACTTACTGTACAAGTTCTGCTTGAGGATGACAGGGCATTTCCTTTAAACGTAGATTTAAGTAAAGCAGACAATTTCGGAGAATTGGGCAGGCAAATAAATAAAAAGATTTTAGAGGCTTTTAATGTGAGTTATAGCTTATGCGATGTTAGCCAACAAACAGTGTCATATAAAGGTGATAATGAAATACTACCTTTATTCTATAACAAAAAAGCTTTAAACAGCACAAGAGACTTGGCAGGTATATTTGATTTTGTCTTTGAGGTAAGTAATGAAAACGGTCGGCTTTGTATGGTATGTGATTACAATGGAGCAAGACTTAAGAGTGATAAGGTTAAGGAAATGATCAATCAGTATATAAAAGTGGTTCAGTTTATCGGAAGTCATACAAGGGGAGGATAAAAGGTAATGCAGAAAAAGATTAAGTGGGGCATATTGGGCTGTGGAAGAATTGCAGAGAGTTTAATACACGTGCCCGATGCACAATTGATAGCTATAGCATCAAAGACAAAAAGCAAAGCGTTGGAATTTGCAAAAGAATTTAATGTTGAAAACTGTTATGATAACTACCTTGATTTAATAAAAAATCAGATCAGGAGGAGCGGGAGATTGACATACCCTTTGTGGCTAATGGGTTGAATTACCAGGCAGAAGAGGTTCACCGCTGTCTAAGGCTAGGGAAGTTGGAGAGCGATATTATGCCGCTGGACCAAACCCTTGAAATAATGGAAACATTAGATAGGCTGCGGGCTGAGTGGGGACTTAAATATCCTGTTGAATAAAGCGAAGATATGGAATTTTGAAAGGTCGGACAGTAGCTATTGTTACTGGCGTATTACAATATAATTGCACAAGGAATGATAATGATGAATGATAACTTAGATAAACAAGTTGAGAAAATTATTTCAAAAATGTCTCTTAGGGAAAAGATTGGCCAAATTATTCAGATTGAAACCCACAGACTTATGCAGGAACCATGGGATGATGGGTTGACTGAAGAGGAATGGCTGAAAATCGAAAATAACTTAAATGATAATGCTATAAACAAAGTTTTGATTGAATACAATATTGGCTCAATAATGAGTGGTGGTTCTGCGGCACCAAGAAATACCGTTGAGGGATGGATTGAGCTTATAGGCACAATTAAAGAACGAAGTAAAAATACAAGGCTCAAAATACCGATAATGTACGGCTTGGATGCTGTTCATGGTTTTAACTACATAATCGGGGGAACTGTTTTTCCTCACAACCTTGCTGTTGCTGCAACCTGGAACCCGAATATTGCCAGACTTCAGGCAGAAATAACTGCTAAACAGATATCGGCTGTTGGAGTGGATATAAATTATGCACCTTGTTTGGATGTTGCACGGGATCCAAGGTGGGGAAGGACTTATGAAACCTTAGGTGAAGATCCATATCTTGCCTCAGTTATCGGAAAAAGTTATGTTGAAGGAATTCAAAGCTCTTCACAGGTAATGGCTTGTGCAAAGCATTATATTGCATGCAGCAGTTCAGTTAATGGAAAGGACAGAGGCCCTGTAGATATTTCTGAGAGAAGTTTGCGGGAAGTTCATATTCCACCGTTTAAAGCGGCAATTGATGCAGGTATAGAGGTAATAATGCTAAGTAGTGTTGAAGTGAACGGGACTCCGGTTCTGATTTCTAAATGGTTGGTTAACGATATACTCCGTGGTGAACTGGGATTTGAAGGAATTATTACTTCTGACTGGGGCGATGTTGTCAAACTATGTAATTATCATAAAGTGTGTTCAACAATCGGCGAGGCTTTAGTCAAGACTGTCAATAACGGTGTGGATATGATAATGGCACCCGTAGATTTAAACTATGTAGATTTAATTGAACAAAACGTCAATAACGGCAGAATACCTC
The DNA here is from genome assembly GCA_023398495.1 of Bacillota bacterium. Lineage (GTDB taxonomy): Bacteria > Bacillota > Clostridia > Acetivibrionales > Acetivibrionaceae > Acetivibrio. Next base: position 30,896 of record JAEWSG010000107.1, on the reverse strand, counting down.
TAAGCCGCATAGATGATGCAGTCAGAAGGATTCTAAAAGCAAAATTCAAATTCAATATGTTCAACAAAGAGCCTGAAGATGTTATAAAGGCCAGGGAAACAATACTGTCTTATGAAGCGAAGAACGCAGCATTGACAGCTGCCCGGCAATCAATTGTGCTTTTGAAAAATGAAAACTCTCTTCTTCCACTTTCAAAGGACACAACAGATTCCATATTAGTTGTAGGTGAAGCTGCACACTGTCGAAGACATCTTTGCAGCGGATGGACAATGGTATGGCAGGGTGCTAAAGAGGAAGAATTAATAAGCGGAGAAACTGTTTTGGATGCTGTTAAATCCAAAGTATCCTCCAATACAAAGGTGGAATTTATCGGAGACTATTGCGATAAGGAAAAAATTAAGAAGGCTGTTGAAAAGGCTGGGGTGTGTATATATATTATCAGCGAAGAACCTTATGCTGAGTGGTTTGGAGATGTACAGGATTTAAAGCTGCCAGATGAGCAGTTTGAAACGCTGAAGTTTATTCATGCTGCTGATATACCTGTTATAACAGTTTTAATAAGCGGAAGGCCTTTAAAAATGTCCTGGGCTGCCCAGAATGTAAACTCTCTGCTATGGTCATGTTTTCCGGGGACAGAAGGAGGAACTGCAATAGCTGATGTTATATTCGGAGATTACAATCCTTCCGGCTGCCTGCCTGTTTCTTTTCCAAAAGACGATTCTCAGTTGCCCTGCGTTTACAATTCGAGGATAAACACAAGGTATGACCCCTTGTACCCCTTTGGATATGGCCTCAGCTACACTGAATTTGAATATTTTGATTTAGTACTTCCTGACAGTGTATCAAAAAATCAGGATTTTGAAGTCAGCGTAAAAGTAAAAAATAAAGGGCGTGTGTCCGGTGAAGTGAGTGTTCAATTATATATTCATGATTCATATATATCGGTTACCAGACCTGAAAAACAATTACTGGCCCTTGATAAGGTATTCCTTGAGCAGGGAGAAGAAAAGGAAGTGAGCTTTAAGCTATTCTCTGAGCATCTTTCCATACTAAATGAGAATTTAGAAATGGTATCCGAAGCAAGAGTAATTCAACTTCAGATAGGTGACAAAACAGGCAAAATACAGATACACAATTAAAAATTTCAAAAAATTTTTTGGGGGGTTAGCAGGAAATGAAAAAGTATTTGATTATGTTAGGCAATTTACTACTCTACATAGGTACGTATTTTTTGGTCATCAAGTCACTGGTTTTCTGGGGGAAAACTTATATATTACCTCAACCGGTTATTGGCCCGTGGCTTAACAAAAACTCTCTTGTCGTAACCGTTACAAGTGACTTGATACAGTTTGCTTTGTTTTACTTCATCTTTAAAAAGTTGAAGAGAAAAAGCCTGTTTGATCATGTTAAGCTGACAAAAAGAATCAGTGCAGGTAATTTGGTTATTATTTCGGTTATTGGAATCAGTGCAGGATTTTTTACTTCATCGGTATTCAAGCTTCCCTATATTACAGAGAGATATCCAGATTTGGTAGCTATAATGAAATTTATGTTTGTAGATGGTGGAAATGTTGTAGTTTTTACATGTTTCCTTCTTGTAGGTTCAGTGTATAAGGAAATATTTTTCAGAGGTTTGATCTTTAATGAATTCAGAAAAAACTTTCCGCTTGCTTTAGCTCTATTACTTCAAGGTCTTATGTATGGCTTTTTGTTCTTCAGCTTCAGTATGCCTTTATTGGTGTATGGTTTTATTGGAGCAGTATTGTTTAGTGTTTTGTATGTATTGACCGATTCACTATGGGCACCGATAATTGCACAGGCTACCTGTCAAGGGAGTATGTACCTTCTGATGGTTACAGGAGATGTACTTATTAGCAGAAATACTGTTAATCCTTTGATTGCTGTTAGCATGATTGTTATCATAGCAGCGACCGTTTATCTGACAAAGAAGACAAATTTGACGGAAAAAAGCAGAATTGATGCTACGGTTTAAGTCAAAGGATGAATATCAAGGGGGAAGAATTAATGAAGAGATATTTAAAAATGACAGGATACATAGCTTTATATCTTATAGTTTTATATGCAGCTTTAAGAGGAGTTCACTGGTTTGTTTTTAATATTTGCTCAAAAAATAAAGCACTTAGTGATTTCCTTTGGAGTAATAAAACGCTGTTCAGTTTTTCAATTTCAGTTATTTCGGTTTCAATTTATTATCTTATTTTTAAACTCAGGAAAAAAAGCCTTCTTAAAGTGTGCAGCTTTTCAAAAATAAGGGCTAAAGGTATATTGGGCATAACTGCTATGGGCATTTCAATGAGCCTGTTTACTACATGTTTTACAGGCATAAGTGCTGTTAACAGGGCGTTTCCGCAGTTTGAAACCTATATGAAAGGCTTTTTTGAATCAAAGGGAAGTGTTTTTATACTATTAATTATGCTGGTTGTATTGCCAATGTTTGAAGAAATAATATTCAGAGGAATGATTTTTAACGAGTTAAAGACAAACCTCCCAATTGTCCCGGCAGTTATTATACAGGCAGTTATATATGGAGTACTTCAATTTAACCCGGTTTTGGGAACATATGCTGCAGTAGGCTCAATTATTTATGTACTTCCATATATCTGGAGCAGATCTCTGTGGGGTTCAATACTTGTTCAGGATACGTGCATACTGAGTCTGTTTATAATGAGGAGGTCTGGGCTAAAAGAGCTCTTATTGAGTTCCGGTGATACAGGGCTCGTTTTATTAATGTTAATTGGAATAGCCGGGATGGTTATTTCTGCATACTTGGTATGGAAAAGCTGCAAAAAACAGCATATACCAGTGCAAGCTGCAATCAAGGTAGAAAGTTCCGCTGCGATAAACAGATAAACTATAGTAGTATATTGAAGGTTAAAGGGGAGGTTAAGATGTTGGATTTGAACTTGGTTGAAATGGACGGCACATTGAGTGGAGCTATTGGGGAGATAGAAGAATTATCATCAAAGGATATAGCTATAATAGGCATGGCAGTAAAACTCCCCAAAGCACAAGATGTTGAGAAATTCTGGGATGACATGAGAAATGGAGTTGATTGTGTCACAGAATACCCTGAAAGCAGAAGAATTGACGCAGACAGCTATTTGAAATATATAAACCCTCAAATTAAGGATATCAAATATATAAATGGTGCTTATCTTGACGAGATAGATAAATTTGACTATAAATTCTTTAACATATCTCCAAAAGAGGCCAGCCTTATGGATCCAAACCAAAGGTTGTTTTTGCAGACTGCATGGGAGGCCATTGAGGATTCGGGATATGGAAGCAAAAAACTTGAGGGTACTGAAACCGGGGTCTATTTAGGTTATGTTTCCGGCCTTGAGTATAAGAAATTTATAACTGATGTAGAACCTGCTTCGGTAATTGCAGCAGTCCCCGGCAATATTTCAGCAGTAATAGCCGGAAGATTGGCATATATGCTGGATTTACACGGACCTGCTGTAATGATAGATACGGCATGTTCCTCATCACTTGTTGCAGTTCACATGGCGTGCATGGGTTTGAGAAACGGAGATTGTGAAATGGCTCTTGCCGGTAGCATAAAGCTGAATCTATTGCCTCTTAAGGCGGGTGAAAAGTTTGGAATAGAATCGGAGGATGGAAAGACAAGAGCTTTTGATGATGATTCGGATGGAACAGGTATGGGTGAGGGAATACTGGCTGTGTTGCTCAAGCCCTTAAGCAAGGCTGTAAGAGATGGGGACAGAATATATGCTGTTATAAAGGGAAGTGCAGTAAATCAGGATGGGAGATCTATAGGGCTCACAGCTCCTAATGCTGCAGCACAGGAGAAGGTGCTGCTAAAAGCCTGGAAGGATGCAGGTGTGGACCCCGAGACAATCACCTATATAGAAACTCATGGAACCGGGACAAAGCTTGGGGACCCAATAGAGGTAGACGGAATTGGAAGAGCTTTTAGAAGATACACTGATAAAAGACAATTTTGTGCTATCGGAGCCTTAAAAACCAATATCGGACATCTGGATAATGCGGCAGGAATAGCAGGTATGGTAAGGGCGGCTCTTGCACTAGACAAAAGAGAGATACCTCCTATTTTGCACTTTAACAAGCCTAATAAAAAGATAGATTTTGAATCTTCACCGTTATATATAAACAAGGAGTTGAAGAACTGGGAAGCTGAATATCCAAGGAGATGTGGAGTTAGTGCTTTTGGCCTTAGCGGTACAAATTGCCATATTGTTCTGGAAGAGGCCCCGGCAGAAATTGAAACATCAGAAGTGCAGAGCGAAGTTATAAAGGTCCTGGCTCTTTCAGCAAGAAGCACTGAGGCCTTGAAGACATTAATTGAAAAATACTTACAAAGGGTGAAAAAAGAAGACGGACAGTTGCTAGAGGATATCTGTTACACAGCCAATACAGGCAGAGGACATTATGAGTATAGGCTGGCATTAATGCTAAAAAACAAGGAAGATTTCAAAGATAAAATCAATAAAATCTCAAATTCGGATTTATCAAATATCAGTTGCGAAGGGTTTTTCTATGGGGAGTATAAAGCAGCAAAGGTCTTAGAACATGAGGATATTGATAAGAGCAGGATTGCCAACATGAAACTTAAGCAGTTTATCAAGGAAGGGAAAAATGATGAGGTTTTATTGGCTGAAATTTTAAAGCTGTATACAGAAGGTGCAGAATTGGAATGGGAAGAGTTTTACAAGGAAGAAAGACGGAAAAAGGCATATATACCTGTGTACCCATTTGAAAGAACCAGGTGCTGGCTTGAAATACCTGAATATTCATTAAATACTGAAAAACCAACCGATTTGATAAGTTCGGAAGAAGAAAAAATACAAGTTATTGGTGATTGTAGAGAAAACATAAATACTTTTGAAAGCATTATGCCAAAAGGAAGGGAAAATGGCAGTTATACTGGTACGGAAATAGTCACAGCCAACGTTTGGGGTGAAGCATTAGGGTACAGTGAGATAGATATTCACCAAGACTTTTACGAACTTGGTGGTGATTCCATAATAGCCGGAACAATAGCAAACAGAATGAGTAAACAAATGGGAACAATTATAAAACCTGCTTTAATAATGGAATATACAACAATTGAAGAATTGGCGGATTATATTGATAAAACCTACGGCAATTTGGCTCAGGGGAAGAAGAGTTGGATAAATATTGAGCCTGTAGAAAAGGCAGAATACTATCCGGCTTCTTCAGCACAAAAAAGACTTTATGTATTAGGACAGCTTAAAGGAATAGAAACATGTTACAACATGCCTGGGGTTATGATAATTGAAGGTGATCTGGACAGGGAACGGTTGGAGCAAGCCTTCAGGAAGCTTATAAAAAGGCATGAGACTTTAAGGACTGCTTTTAAAACTATAAACGGAGAAATTGTTCAAATAGTACAAGAAGATGCTGATTTCAGGCTTGATTATTCTGAATTAAAGAATTTATCGGCAGATGAAGAAAAGACCATCAGAAATCTGATGCAAGCCTTTGTAAGGCCCTTTGATCTGGAAAAGGCTCCACTTCTTAGGGGGGGTCTTATAAAGCTGGATACCGGAAGGCATGTAATGATGTTTGATATGCACCATATAATATCTGATGGCACTTCTATGACCATTCTGGTCAAGGAGATTATAGATTTATATGACGGCAAAGTTTTGCCTGAACTTAAGATTCAGTATAGGGATTTTTCCAATTGGCAGAACAAGGTGCAAAGTTCCATAGACTTTAAGAAACAAGAGGAGTATTGGGTAAAAAGATTCCAAGGAGAAATTCCACTGCTGGACATGCCTTATGATTCTTCAAGGCCGTCCATTAAGAGTTTTGAGGGAGATAGGCTCAATATCCTCGTTGAAAAAGAACTTACAAAAGAGATCAACAGACTGGCCGAAGATTCGGGAGCAACTCTTTATATGGTGCTATTGGCGGCATACAACATACTTCTTTCAAAATATTCGAACCAGGAGGATATTGTTGTTGGGTCTCCGGTAGCCGGCAGATCACATTCAGACCTTGAAAATATAATAGGCATGTTTGTAAATGCACTGCCAATGAGAAATCATGTTCAATCGGATAAGTCCTTTATGGAGTTTATCGCAAGTGTCCGGGAAAATTCCTTGAAGGCTTACGAGAATCAAGATTATCAGTTTGAAATGCTTGTAGAAAAGCTGAATATTGAGGTGAAACCCGGAAGAAATCCGGTATTCGATGTAGGGTTTGTTCTTCAGAATATGAGAATGCCGGAGATGAGGGTCAAGGGGTTGAAATTTATACCCTACAGGGATGAATCGAAAATCTCCAAAGCTGATTTGACAATTCTTGCAACTGAACAAGGAGATGCTATAAGTTTGGTTTTTGAGTACTGTTCAAGCCTGTTTAAGAAAGAGACTATAGAACGTATGTCAAAAGATTATATAAAGATATTAACAATGGTGACCTCAGAAAGACATATCAAGCTTAAGGATATTGAGCTTTTAGATAAGGTTGAAAAAAACAGGATGATCTCTAAAATTCAAAATGTGGGCGAAATTTTCGAAAAGCTGCTAGATGAGGATTTTGGGGTTATAGAAAAAGGATAATTACAAAGTACTCTTTTAAAGGGGGAGAGAAGACATGAATACAAATATTCTGAATTCATACAGAGAGTTTGAAAATGCCAGAAAGTATTGGGAAGGCATGCTCTCAGAAGATATTAATGAATTGAAAATCCCGACTGATTACCCAAAAACAAACGAATGCATAAGAGCTCATTTCGAAATGGAATTTGATGGGGAATTGTCGGAAAAACTGTTGGCCTTTAGTAAAAATCAGGGTTTGCTGTTATACATAATTTTGATGGCTGGATTAAAGGTGCTGCTATACAAGTACACCGGGCAGTCAGATATAATAGTTGCATCTCCTGTTTATAAGGATGAGGAGATAGAAAAACTTAACAAGTATATAGTACTTAGGGATTCCCTCAAGGAGGAAATGCCCTTTAAAGATTTGCTTATGGCTGTAAAACAAACGGTATCAGAAGGCTATAAGCATCAGCATTATCCTGTTGAAAAGCTGATAGAGAAGATTGAGGATAACAGCGGAAGCCTCCTTATGCTTAAATTTGCTTTGAGTATGGAAGGTGTTCATAAGAAAGCATCTGATGAGGATATTTTAAGTTCTTGCTTGAATTATTTCAATCTCTTTGCCATTAAGGAAGATAATAAAATAAGAATTAATATAACATACAATTCCTGTCTTTTTAAAGAGGATACAATAAAGGTACTTGGTACAAGATTTGAGAGTGTGTTAAAACAAGCTATCGGAGATCTGAATAAAAAACTAAAAGACTTTTCAATTATAACACAAGAGGAAAAGAAAAGGATATTATTTGATTTCAATAATACTGCAGCACAATATCCTAATGACAAAACCATTCATAAGTTATTTGAAGAACAAGTGTCAAAAACGCCCGACAACATTGCGGTTGTTTTTAAAGACAATCAATTGACCTATATGGAACTTGACAAAGCAGCAAACAGACTTGCAAACTATCTGTTTGATCAGCATTGTATCAGACCTGACACCCTTGTAGGACTGTTTATTGAGAACAGCATTGAACAGCTAATAGCCATTTTAGGCATTTTAAAAGCAGGCGGGGCATACGTTCCCATATCGACAGGTCTGCCTGAGGAGCGCATAAAGACAATAATAAATGACTCTGAGATCTGTCTTATGATATCAACTGCGAAAAATATAAAGCTGCTAAACAAGCTGCAGTGGGAGTGCGAGACCTTAAAATCTTTCTTGTGTATTGATACTAAAGATATATATGCCGAACAAGAGGTACAGGAAAGTGGGTTGATGGACAGAAAACTGTGGGAATACATCGGTGAAAATGCAACTGATGAAATCAGCGGAGGTGGCTGGGCAAGCAGCTACACGGGTGAAGCATTGTCAAAAGAAGAGATGGAGGAATACGCGGATAATGTTTTTAAGAAGCTTAAGCCTTATCTCAATCCGAACACGAGGATACTTGAAATTGGTTGTGCCTCAGGTATAAGTATGTTCAGAATTGCACCTCACGTAGGTATGTATTATGGCACTGACCTGTCCGGTGTTATCATAGAGAAGGACAGAGAAAGGGCGAAAAGGGAAAACTATGAAAATATTAAGCTGAAGTGCCTTCCGGCTCATGAAATAGATAAGGTTGATGAAAAAGATTTTGATATTGTTATAATCAACAGTGTTATTCAGGCTTTCAGCGGACATAACTACTTAAGGCAGGTAATTAAGAAATCAGTAGACTTATTAGGTAAAAAGGGAGTTCTGTTCATTGGAGATATAATGGATCAGGACAAAAAGACCGATTTACTTGACTCGTTGCTGGAGTTTAAAAAGCAAAATCCGGGGTTTGATACCAAAACCGATATTAGTGAGGAGTTATTTGTCTCACGGGAATTTTTTGAAGATATGCCGGTAGAAATGAAAGAAATAAAGAAAGTCGATTTTTCTGATAAGCTGCACACCATAGAAAATGAGCTAACAAGGTATCGTTATGATGCCGTTATGCAAATTGATAAGGAGAACAAAGAACCTGTCAGGCCTTTGAAGAACCGTTACCAGTATGACTTGAGAGCACTAGAGGGTTTTAGTGATACATCACCTCAAACTTCTGTTACAAATGAAAACCTTGCCTATATAATTTATACCTCCGGCACCACAGGAATACCTAAGGGGGTAATGATAGAGCACAAAGGTGTAGCAAATCTTAAATCGGTATGGAAAGATGTAATCGGTTTAAGTGAAAAGGATAGGGTAATTCATTTTGCAAACATTTCTTTTGATGCATCGGTATGGGATATTTTTTCAGGTCTATTAACCGGAGCAGCCGTTTATATAATGCCGGAGGATGTGATTGGAAGCTACAACAGATTTGAGGAATTCCTCAATAAAAACAATATAACCTTTGCGACGTTGCCGCCTACCTATCTTAGCAATCTTGACCCTGAGAAGATAAATTCCCTGAAGAAACTCATAACAGCAGGTTCGGCTTCTTCAATAGACCTGTTTACAAAATGGAAAGACAGGGTGGAATACAGAAATGGATACGGACCAACAGAATCAACAGTATGTGCTACTCTTTGGAAGTATGACGATAGAGCTAATATTTCCAATTCTGTTCCTATAGGAAGGCCTGCGAATAATATAAGAGTCTATGTGGTTGATAAGGACAACAACCTCCAGCCTACAGGTGTAGAAGGTGAGTTGTGTATAGCAGGAGTGTCGCTTGCCAGAGGATATTTGAAAAGACCTGAACTTACGAAGGAAAAGTTTGTTGAAAGTTCTTTCTTACAGGGAGAAAGGATGTATAAATCAGGAGACCTCGCAAGGTGGCTGCCTGATGGAAATCTTGAGTTTTTAGGAAGGAAAGATGATCAGGTAAAGATAAGGGGATTTCGTATTGAGACAGGAGAAATAGAATTTCAAATTCTCCAGTATGGAGGAATTAAAGAAGCAGCAGTTGTAGCTAAAGGAAATGAAGATAAATTTCTTTGTGCATATTTTACTTGCGATAGAGAGGTTGCTGCACTGGAACTTAAGGATTTTTTGGCAAAAAGACTGCCAGATTATATGCTGCCTTCATATTTTGTAAAGATGGACAGTATGCCACTGACCTCAAACAGTAAAATAAATATAAAAGCATTGCCCGATCCAGAAGGCAGAAGGGGTATGGAAGCTCAATATGCAGAGCCCCAGAATGTAGTGGAAGAGGAATTGGTTAAAATATGGAGAGATATATTAGGTGTGGAAAGAATAGGTATTGACGACGACTTTTTTGAGCTGGGAGGCCATTCCTTGAAGGCTACGGCTTTGGTGACAAATATACACAAAGTATTCAATATTGAAATTCTACTCAAAGAAGTTTTTGAGTTCAGCACTATAAGAGAGCTTGCAATGCTTTTGCAAAAGGCAAAAAAGAGTACTCATACTTCTATAGAACCGGTTAAGGTGCAAGAAGACTATCCCAAAGGATGTTACCCGGTCTCATCTGCCCAAAGAAGACTTTATATTGTTAATCAATATGAGGGCATAGGTACAGGCTATAACATGCCTGCAGCCGTTAGGGTAGAGGGGAAGCTTGAAAAAGAACGGCTTGAGAAAAACTTTAGTATGCTAATAGATAGACATGAGGCTTTCAGGACTTCTTTTGAATGTATTGAAGGAGAAATATATCAAAAAATTCATAGTTCAGCAAACTTAAATATTGAGTACATAAATTTAGGTGATTGCGTTGAAGAAAACTCAACTTATGAAAATGAAAGCTTGGAAGAAATTATCAAAGGATTTATAAGACCCTTTGATTTAAGTACCGTACCTCTTTTAAGGGTAGGTTTGGTTCAGACCGGTGTGGATAAGTATGTCTTGATTTTTGATATGCACCATAGTATTTCTGACGGTATGTCAATGAATGTTCTGATAAAGGAGTTTGCATACCTTTATTGTGGTCAGGAACTTCCGGAATTGAGAATACAATACAAGGATTTCGCAGTATGGCAGAACAAATTATTTGAAAGCGAGACAATTAAAAAGCAGGAAGAATATTGGCTTGAAAAGTTTGAAGGAGATATACCGGTTCTTGATATGCCATATGATTTTGCAAGGTCCAATATACAAAGTTTTGAAGGGGACAGAATAAACTTCACACTTGACAGTGAGCTTACAGCAGGTCTGAATAAACTTGCTTCAAAAACCGGAGCTACCTTGTATATGGTAATGCTTGCAGCATATAATGTCCTGCTTTCAAAGTATACCGGGCAGGAGGATATAGTTGTAGGTTCACCGGCAGCCGGAAGACATCATGCAGATCTTGAGGGTATAATCGGTTTCTTTATAAATACACTTGCGTTAAGGAACTATCCAAAGGAGAACAAAAAGGTTGTCGATTTTATTAAAGAGGTAAAGGAAAATACTTTGGCAGCTTTCGACAATCAGGATTACCAGTATGAACAATTGGTTGAAAAGCTTAAAGTACCAAGGGATTTAAGTAGGAACCCATTGTTTGATACCTTGTTTGCCATGCAAAACATAAGTAACAGTGAAATAAATATTGAGGGACTTAAATTTGAATCTCTTGACCTTGAACACAAGACTTCCAAGTTTGACCTTAAGATGGAGGCAATGGAATGGGATGACGAGATACGGATGGGCCTGGAATACAAGTCAAAACTGTTTAAAAAAAGGACAATGGAAAATTTTGCAAAGCACTATATCTATATTCTTAGAAGCCTTGTTAACAATCCGGAAGCGTATATTTGTGAACTTGGCTTAATGAATGACAAAGAAGAAAAAGAGGTGCTTGTAAGCTTTAATCAAAGCTCAACAGGTATAATAGACACACGGAGTGTAAAACAAATATTTGAGGAGCAGGCAGCAAGTACACCTGACAAAACTGCATTGGTTTCGGGAAAGGTAAAACTCACTTTCAGACAGTTAAACAATATGGCAAATAGTTTGGCTTGGCAGCTTGTTAGCAAAGGAGCAAAGCCCGGTGACAGAATAGGTATTTTGGCAGAGCAATCCCACACAATGGTAATTAGCCTTCTTGGTGTTCTGAAAGTTGGGGCTGCGTACCTGCCATTAGACACTGAGCTGCCAAAAGAAAGACTTGAATATATGCTTGAAGACTCTGGGGCAAAAATACTGTTAAGTCATGGTGAATTCCCAAAAGCGATCTCTTTTAAAGGCGAAGTAATAGATTTGGAGAGTAACTCTCAATACAACGATTATATTTCGAATCCCCCGGATATAAGAAAAAATACAGATGCAGCATATGTCATTTATACATCCGGAACTACAGGAAAGCCTAAAGGGGTAATAATTGAAGACCGCAATCTGGTCAACTATGTCAACTGGTTTAAAAATAAGTTTGACATAAGCACAGAGGACAAGACAGCAATAGTTTCCTCATTGTGCTTCGATCTGGCATATACTGCTTTTTATTCAGCTTTGATGTGTGGAAGTGAAATGCATCTGATGTCCAAGGAGGAATACTCAGATCCGCAAATTCTTCTTCCATACCTTAATGAAAACAAAATAACATACATAAAGTCAACTCCGTCTTTGTTTAATGTTATTGTCAACTCCGGTGCATTTGTAATGCCGGAAGTGTGCAGAAACCTCAGGCTAGTAGTATTAGGAGGCGAAAAGATAAACTTAAATGATGTGGAGATGTTTAATAAACTATACCCCGGTGCTGTCATTGTAAATCATTATGGTCCAACGGAGACAACCATAGGTGCAATAGCCCAGGTTATTGATTTTGAACAATTTGACCTATACAAACAACTGACAGTTATAGGTAAACCTATTGACAATGTAAGAGTATATATTCTTGACAGAAATTTAAGACCTTTACCTGTAGGAGTAAGGGGCGAAATATATATTGCAGGGGAAGGCGTGTCAAGAGGATATCTAAACAGACCTGATCTTAACAAGGAGAGATTTATTCAGAATCCTTTTGCAGATGAAGGTGTTGATTCTACTAATCATAAGTTCGATACCATGTATAAAACGGGAGATATGGGAAGGTACTCAGCCGATGGAAGCATAGAGTTTATAGGCAGAGCTGACGACCAGGTTAAAATCCGGGGATACAGGGTTGAACTCGGAGAAATTGAAGACAGGCTCTTAAGACATAAGTCTGTAAAAGAGGCATTTGTAACTATTAAAGAAGATGAAATTTCGGATAAGCATATTGTGGCTTATATGGTTTGCTCTTTAGAACCTGATGACACGGAAATAAGGGAGTTTATGGCAAAGCAGCTTCCGGTCTATATGATACCTTCATATTTTGTAAGAATTGAAAAGATGCCCCTTACGCCAAACGGCAAAGTAGACATAAGGTCACTTCCAAAGCCTAAAAGGAACAAAGCTCTGAATTATGACATGCCTTCCGACGAAACAGAGATTAAACTTGTGCGGATATGGCAGGAAATTTTAAATACTAAACAGACAGGCATAAATGACAATTTCTTTGAAGCAGGTGGGCATTCTTTAAAAGCTACCCTTCTGGCTAATAAAATTCACAAGGCTTTTAATGTGAAGATTCATCTAAAGGATATATTTACTCTTGGAACTATAAAGAACCTTGCAAAACACATCAGAGATTCTAAAGATAGCATTTATTCATCAATAACTCCGATAAAGAAGGAGAACCATTATGCCATTTCATCAGCTCAGAGAAGGATGTTTGTGCTAAGCAGGATTGAAGGAACGGGTGTGGCATACAACCTTCCGGGAGTGATAGATATCAGAGGTAAATTATGCAGGGAACGCTTTGAAAAGGCATTTAATGAGTTGGTCAGAAGGCATGAATCTTTGCGTACGAGTTTTGAATTGGTAAATGAACAACCCGTACAGATGGTTAATGAATTTATAGGCATTAATATAGGCTACACTGAAGTTTTTGAAAACGAAGTTAATGAAATAATTAAAGGCTTTATAAGACCGTTCGACTTAAGAGAAACGCAGTTATTCAGGGTGAAACTCGTTAAAGTACTCGATGGAGGTTTAAGTCAAGAAGACAGACATATTTTAATGTACGACATGCATCACATAATATCGGATGGAGTATCGAGAAAAATCCTGATAGATGAATTCTTATCATTATACCGGGGAAAACATCTTGAACCGTTAAGGTTGCAGTATAAAGATTTTGCTGCATGGCAAAACGACTTGTTTGAATCCGAGGAAATTAAGATAAAGGAAAAATACTGGCTGGAAAAGTTTAAAGGAGATATTCCGGTAATAAATTTGCCTACTGATTTTGAGAGACCCTATATTAAGAATTTTGTCGGCAATAACATAAGTTTTAAAGCAGGAAATGAATTGACCTTGGAATTAAAGCAGCTTGCTTTAAAAACAGGTACTACACTTTATATGGTGCTCTTATCTGCGTACAAGATTCTTTTATCAAGATATTCCGGGCAGGAAGATCTGATAGTAGGCTCTCCTATTGCAGGAAGACCTCATGCAGATCTTGAGAATATCATCGGTATGTTTGTAAATATGATCGCAATAAGAAGCTTCCCGGCAGGGGATAAAACTTTTATGGATTTCCTTGAGGAAGTCAGCGAGGACTGCCTCAAAGCCTATGAAAACCAAGAGTACCAGTATGAAGAACTGGTAGAAAAGTTGAGTGTCAAAAGGGATATGAGCAGAAACCCCTTGTTTGATGTATCCTTTACTCTACAGAACCTTGACATAGACGTGATAGACACAGAGGGACTGAAATTTGAACCCTACAAGTTTGAAAGCAGTGTATCTAAATTCGATTTAACTCTCTGGTGCGGGGAAGCAAATGGCAATACCGAGTTCATTATGGAATACTGTACAAGCCTCTTTAAAAAAGAGACTATCGAAAGAATGTCGAAGGATTATCTCAGAATACTGGAATGCATCGTCAAAGATCAAGACGTAAAAATTAAGGATATAAAGCTGGAAAACAGATACATCAAACGTGAAAAGGTTTTGGTAAAAGAAGTTGAGTTCAACTTTTAAGAGTAAACAGGTAGGGTGTATATTTTTCTTCATACTTATTAAATGCACCCAACAGGTAAAAAGTTAAGGGGCTCTATGCACCGGAAAATGGAGGATTGCGATGAAAATTGATAAGTATTCAAAAAATATCATAATGTCAGCTGGAGAATTTGAAGCAGAAAAAAAATACTGGACAGATAAGCTTCAGGGTGGTGTATTATCTAGCGGTATACCACTAAGTTTTCCACGCACGAAAAATGTGCAAATTATAAACGGTTGCAAGAGTACGATAATATCTGATAATATTTCGGATAAGCTCATATCAATGAGCAACGCATCACCTTATGCATTGTATATGATACTTGTGTCATGTGTAAAATACCTTGTTTACAGATATACTGGGAGCGATAACATAATGCTCGGTATGCCTGAATTTAAGCAGGAAGGTGAAGCTAATCAAACACAGAATATACTCCCCTTGACAGTTAAAATAGATAAAAATGAAACCTTTAAGGATTTACTGATAAAAGTCAAGAAGGCAGTAACCGAGGCAGACGAGAACAAAAATCTGCCGATGGAGATTATTGCAGAACTGTTGAGCAGTGAAACGGGTGAGGAAACTCCTTTGTACAAAACTATTGTTATGATGGAGAATATACATGAAAAGAGCTGTATTGAAGGTGCAAACCCTGATACTTTATTCTGCTTTGCTTTAGAAGGTGAAGCTATAAAAATTACTTTGGAATATAAAAAGGATATATATAAAGAGAGTTTTGCAGCTCAAGTATTGGAGCATCTCGTAAACCTTATTGTTTCTATTGTTTCAAATCCGAATTTGGTTATATCAGAGATTGAAATTCTGTCAGAAGATGAAAGACACAGAATTTTGTATGGTTTTAACGATACGAAAAAACCCTACAACTGTGACAAGACAATGCATGGGCTGTTTGAAGAACAGGTTGAAAAAACTCCTGATAATACGGCAGTTGTGTTTGATGGCAGGGACACTACATATAGACAATTGAACATTAAGGCCAACCGTCTTGCCGGACTTTTGAAGGACAGAGGAATAAAACCTGGAGTTTTTACAGCAGTTCTTATGGAAAGATCTAGTGAAATGATAACAGCAGTTATGGGAATTCTGAAAGCCGGTGGAATCTATGTGCCCTTTGAGCCGACCTTCCCTAAGCTACGTATACAAAAAATACTTGCGGACCTCAATATCCACTGCATAGTTACCCAGCATTCTCTGATTAAAATGGTACGAGAGATGCAGTGGGAGCTACCTTGTATAACAGATGTTATTTGCATGGATATAGAAGATGAGGAACTACCGATTGAAGAAATGGATCAGAAGGCTGTTAAAGCACTTTGGGACCATGTCTGTGAAAGAGCGATAGATGATGTGACAGCCGGAGGTTTTGTAAACAGCTTTACAGGAATGCCGTTTTCCAAAGAGGAAGTAGATCAATATAAGGAACATATTGTTTCCCTTGCGAAGCCTTATCTTGGAAAAGAAAAAAAGGTGCTGGAGATAGGCTGTGGCTCGGGAACAATAATGTTCTCTATAGCTCCTTTCGTTAAACAGTATACCGGCCTTGACCCATCAGAGATTACACAGAAACGTAATAAGGAATACATTGAAACAGCCGGATATACAAATATAGAGCTGATAAACGGATTTGCCCACGAGTTTGAATTGATTGAGGATAACTCTTTTGATCTAGTTATTATTGCTAGTACTGTACAGTTTTTTCCTGGGTTTATTTATTTGGAAAAAGTATTGGAAAGAGCTCTGAAAGTGTTAAAACCTGAAGGCGTAATCATAGTGGCAGATGTTATGGATGCGGCAAGAAAAGAAGATTTCAGAAAAGCCTTGGAGGCTTTTAAAGCTAAAGAAAACTGTCAGGCAGGAATCAAAACCAAAACCGATCTTGATGGAGAACTTTATGTTGATGAGCAGTTCTTCTGTGAATTAGAGAAAAAGAAAGTTGAAATTGAAAAAGTAAGTGTTTTTTATAGGAAGAATGAATTCAGTAACGAACTTTGTTACCGATATGATGTTGTCATCAAAAAAGGTTTTTGTGATAAAAAAGAATCTCTGGACTTAACTGTGAAGCAAAAAAATGATTGGACGCTCAGGCATATGGACAGGTATTCCGGAGAAAACCTTGCACTTGATACTAAATCGGACGAGTTGGCATATGTCATATATACATCAGGTTCTACGGGAACACCAAAGGGTGTAGCTGTTTGTCACAAGCCGGTCATAAACCTTATTGAATGGGTAAACCGTTCGTTTAATGTCGGGGCTCACGACAGGGTATTGTTTGTAACATCACTTTGTTTTGACTTATCGGTATATGATATTTTCGGTATATTAGCTTCCGGAGGCTCGATTCGTGTAGCGACAAGAAGTGAATTGAGAAACCCGGAAGGGCTTGTAAATATATTGGAAAATGAACCGATAACTTTTTGGGATTCTGCCCCTGCAGCACTTATGCAGCTTGTACCTTTTTTAGACAACTCCTCGAAGAAGGAAGGGACTGCTTTAAGACTAGTGTTTCAGAGCGGCGACTGGATACCTGTAACTCTACCGGATATAGTAAGAGAAGCTTTCCCGGGAGCAAAAGTTATAGCCTTAGGTGGTGCAACAGAGGCCACAGTATGGTCAAACTATTACCCCATTGAGGAGGTTGACCCTATGTGGGTAAGTATTCCATATGGAAAGCCCATACAGAATGCATTGTATTATATTCTCGATTCCAATCTTAAGCCTAGTCCAATAGGAGTTACCGGAGATTTGTATATTGGAGGTGAATGCCTGGCGGCAGGGTATATGAACGATGAAAGGCTTACAAAGGATAAATTTATTACTGATCCTTTCAACAGGCATATGGGCGGACGTATGTACAAGACCGGTGATACTGCAAGGTGGTTCGAGGATGGGAATATGGAATTTATGGGAAGAAAGGATTTTCAGGTTAAGATCAGGGGGTACAGGATAGAACTCGGAGAAATTGAGAGCCAGCTTTTAAAGCATGTAGAGGTTAAAGAGGCTGTCGCTATGGTGAGAAAAGATGCTGAAGGAAATAATTACATATGTGCCTATGTGGTTTCTGATAGAGAATTGACAGTGTCTGAGCTCAGAGAGTATCTGTTAAGGGAATTACCTTCCTATATGGTGCCTTCCTTCTTTGTACGAATGCCCAAAATGCCCATGACATCAAACGGAAAGCTGGACAGAAACAGGTTGCCGGAGCCCTATAACAATGTTAATACAGGGGTTGAGTATATAGCACCGGATAATGATGACGAAAAGAAAATGGCGCAAATTTACAGTGATGCACTTGGAGTTGAGAAGGTCGGAATAAAGGATGATTTTTTCGATCTGGGCGGTGATTCTATAAAAGCAATACAAGTTACATCTCTGGCCGAACAGCAAGGGATAAATTTAGCTGTGTCGGACGTTTTAAGGCATAAAACGATTTCTGAAATACTAAAGAATGTTGATTATAAGAAAAAAAAGGAAGCAATTTCACAGGATGAAGTCATCGGTAAAGTGCTCCTTACTCCTATACAAAAATGGTTTTTTGAGAAGGACAGAGGTTATAAGCACTATTGGAATCAGACAAACCTTTTTAGCATCGATAAAGAAACTGATTTAGTGCTCCTTGAAAACTGCTTCAGAAATATAATTGAACATCACGATGCCCTAAGAATGGGGTACAAACTGGATGGAGAAGAGGTTACTCAGTTTAATAGAGGAATAGCTGATGTTAAGTTTAAACTGGAAGTTATAGATTTATCGGAATATGACTATGATACTCAAAAACAAAAGATTAAAGAGCTGGGGCAGAAAATTCAGGACGGCTTTGACCTTGAAAAAGATCTTCCCATAAAGGCTTTTATATTTGAACTTGGTGATAATGGCAGAAGGCTTTTAATTCCTGTACACCACCTTGTAATAGATGGGGTATCCTGGAGAATATTGCTTGAAGATTTAGAAAGGCTTTACAGGTCTGGGATGGAAGATATACTTCCTTCTAAAACAACATCGTTTAAAGAATGGAGCGATAAGCTAAGTGATTTCGCTGCCGAAAAGTCTTTAGATTTAAAATATTGGGAAAGTATAGATTGTGACAAAATTAAGACAATGGCAAACAAAAAAGTAGAGGAGAATTATCTTAAGGATCATAGTAAGGTGTTTTTTGAACTGGATAAGGAGCAGACAAAGATGCTGTTAACAGAAGTCAATAAAGCTCTTGGTACTGAAATTACCGATGTATTACTGACCGCCCTGACTGTGTCATTGGGAGAGGCATTTAAGCTTGATAGTTTACTGGTTATGCTTGAGAGTTATGGCAGGGAAGAAATAATTGAAGGCGTAAACCTTTCGAGAACAATAGGTTGGTTTACAAGCATATATCCTGTTTATCTTGAAAAAAGGGATAGCATAGAGAATACTCTTGCAGAAATTAAGCAAAACCTGAAGGGAGTATCATCAAAGGGTATAAATTACGGTATTGCAAGGTATTTAAACGGCAACGAGGCTCTTAATACATTAAGACCGGAGATTTCATTCAACTACTTAGGACAGTTTGATAATATGGACAAGGGGAAAACCGCCCTCCTGCTGCCTTGTAATGAGAATTATGGAGGAAGTATAAACCAAAACAACACTCATGATTATCTGATAGATTTTAACGGCATGGTTGCTAATGGAAAGCTTCAGTTCATTGTCGGCTACAACACAAAATATTTAGACGAAAAAAAAGTACAGAAAACAGTTCAAAATTATAAAAACGTGCTTGTTGATATAGTTACCTATTGCAAAAACAAGATAATGGATAATTGCGAGGTAAAAAATAAAAACCGTTATCAAGTTAATAAAACTGATGCAAAGGAATTAAAAGTGGTGCTTCATAACGATATTATAACATATCTTTGCCATTCGCTGGCGATATGTGTAATATTAGCAGACGAAAGGCTTCACCCATGGTATTATGAGCACTATATCAGACTATATACTGAAAAACAGGCAAATGGTATGCTTATCATGGATTTCCTAGAAGAGAGAGCACCATACAATGAAGTGATCCAGGAGGTTTATTTGGGCTACGAACTTCTTAAGGATGTAACCAACATTACTGATTATGTAATAGATAAAATAAACTCTGGTTACTATGTAATCATTAACATAGACGAGTACTACATTCCTGAAAAACTGGCCTATAAAAAGAAACACTATGTGCATCACTCTCTTGTTTATGGCTATGACAACACGCAAAGGAAGTTCAAAGCGATTGGCTTTAACGCTGAGCAAATATTTGCAAAAATGAATTTTGACTATGATTTGTTTTCACAGGCTTTTGAGAGCGGTAAATTATACTACAAGGGCTCTGCACCATGGGCTGAAACAAATGCTATTGAACTTCTCCGAACCAAAGACTTTATGCAGGAATATCCTTTCAGCCTTGAAAGGTTCAAGACAAGTCTGGAGGATTATGTGACTTCAAAAGAGGACTTCAGGATAGTTTTTGACCAGAGGCTTGACCAGTATTACCTGGGGCCTGAACAATTAAAATATGGTATGGATGTATACGAGGGTGTTATAGAACATCTTATGAAACTTATGGATGGTGTAATCACTATTGACTATAGAGCTGTGCATCTGATGTTCGAACATAAAAAATCCTTATATAGCAGATTGCAGTTTGTTAAAGGCAAGTACAATCGGCTGAATAGATTTGAAAAGTTGCTTGATCAATATCAAAAGATTGTGGATATTGTTGATTCTGCAAGGCGATTATTCTTAAAACATACTTTTACCGGCGACAATGACTATAACCTGGTACCTGATAAAGAGGTTGTGGTGCAAATAATTGAGAAATTGGCAGCCGCAAGAGATATGGAAAAGCAGGTACTGACTGAAATATGTGGATTATTAAAAATATAACTTTGGGGGGGACAAAATGGATTCAAACAAGCGTTTTTGCGTAAAGCTGATTCACTGCGGCAATAAAAACCTGGCAAACAATGAGGATAATGCACAAAAAAATATTTTCTTTATGCCTATAGGCTTTTGTGCTTTAGGCAGCGTCTTGAGAGAAAACGGATTTGATGTAGAGTTGATACATTCTGATCTGGTGGATAGTAAAACCCTTTTTAATACAACTGACTTTAGTAAAGTGGATTTAGTGGGCTTTGACTGCCACTGGGCAAATCAAAGCCTTGTGGTAATGGATGCTGCAGAGCTGATTAAGAAAATAAATCCCAATATATTTGTATTCCTTGGGGGGTATACTGCTAGTTTGTTTTGTGAGGAAATAATTCAGGACTTTAAGCAGGTTGACGCTGTAATAAGAGGGGACGGTGAAGTACCATTAGTTGAGTTGTGTAAAGCATTGCAAAGGCTTAAACTTAATAACCCTGCAAACAATGAACAAAGGCCTGAACTATTGGGGAGAGTACAAAATCTGGTGTGGAGGGATGGAGCGGGAAGGGTAAAACTGAACCAATTCTCCTATGTTGGAACAGCAGAGGATATGGACAGATTGGATTATACGGCATTTGACCTCCTAAGAGAGTGGGAACAGTATCGTCTGCTTTGTAAATTCTGGACAAGATTCGAGGCTGTTAACGAAGAGTCCTTGTTTTTTCTTTGTATAGGAAGGGGCTGCCAGTATGCATGCCTGTTTTGTGGAGGAAATTGTGAAGCACAAAGACGAATGAACAACAGAGGATGTGCTTCGGTAAGGTCAATGGACTCAGTAATACAGACTATCAAAAATGCTGTTTCTATGGGATTTCGTACCATGTATACATGCTTTGAGTTTGAAGGAAGCGATGAATGGTATATAAAACTGCTCAGAAGAATTAAAGAGGAAGGCATCGACATCAATTTTATTTACGGATCCTGGAGACTTCCTTCAAATGCACTTATTGATGCTTTTTCAGAGTGTGCAAGACATGTGATGATGGAGATTTCACCGGAAACCGGAGTAGAAGAATTAAGAAAGATAAACAAGGATGTAAGGCTCTATTATTCTAATGATCAGTTGGAGAAATGCCTTGACTACATACAGAAAAAGGACAATATAAAAATTCAGTTATATTACGGGTATTTTCTCGTAAGGGATACAGAAAAGACAATAACCGACACATTAAAGTACATAATGAAGCTGGCTATAAAATACTCCGATTTTGTGGAGCAGGAATATTTTAATTTTTCTACCGACCCGGGTTCACTCATATTTTTCTACCCCGAAAAGTACGATATTGAGATGAAAGTAAGGAATATAAAACACTATATTGATTATATAAAAGAAACCTATATAAACAATAGAGAAAGTTCTTGTGATATGAGAGTGTTTAATCCACGAAATATGGCAATAGAGGTTGTAAACGAAATTGACAGGAAAATCAGACTGTTTAATTATCTTTTCAATACGTACAGAGCTACTGTGTCAACTATACTAAGAAGAACTAAGGAACCTGATATTATAGTAAGACTTCTTAATGACAGCAGTTTATTGAAGAGCACTGAGGAAAAACTTTCTCCTGACGAGTTTAAAGAACTTCTGGTTGACGCCTGCAACAGGAATAATTGTCTTGATATAGGGCTTCTGGCGAAAATAAGCATTGAATGTGAAAAACAAAAGACTGAATATGAAGCTTCAAAGCCTGCACCTCAAATATGGATTCATAACAGTGAAAATGGTGAATTTGATGAAAGCCATACAGTGGAAGCAATGGTGGAGTACATAAATATGGAAAGCAAAGGTTTTGGAGAGAATCAAGATTTTGACTTTGACTTTGATACGCTGTTAAAATAGAAATGTAAAAATTTTGTGTGTTAATAGTGTTAATAAATAAAATCAAACAAATACTGGAAACATTGTGAAACTGTACATATGTTTTCTTTTTTTTGCCTGGATTAAATGATAAGATATAAGAAAATTATCATAAATAAAGTCTGGGGGAGAAGATATTGAAAACAAAAATATTGAAGATTTTTATTTGCTTATTATTTGTTGCAGTGTTTCAGAAAGGATCTTTTGCTGCTTCGGAAAGCTTGAAGGTGAAGATTAATGATTTTGATGTGAAATTCAGTACATACCCTTGTGTCAAAGAGGATAAGATTTTTATACCAATAAGAGAAACGTTTGAACTTTTCGGCTTTGTAGTTGATTGGAAGGCAAGCAGTAGAACTGTTATATGTACAAAAGATGGCAAGAAGGTTGAATTTGATGTGGATGGCAGTTTTGTTAAAATAGATGAAACGGAAAAGAATTTAATTTTAAAAATGTATATAGAACAGGGAAGACTTATGGCATCTCAGGAGATCATGGAAAAGGTATTGGAATTAAAATATAAATGGGATGAGAAATCAACAACAATATATTTGTGGGATAAAGACAGGGACATTATTTTTGTTAAGGGAAATGATAATTATGTGGCAGTAGGCAGAAATATGATAGTCAGTATATCAAAGAGATATGAGAAAGGTAAAGTCGACGATAATATAACGAATGCAGATAAACTATATAGTGAAAACAATCTTATTGGTGCGATGAGTAGTTACAAACAAATTCTTAAGTCCATTTCAAGTGCACAAAATCCTGAAGAATATAGTCATGTGATGATTAACCTTGGAAGTATTTATCTTGATATATCGGGAATAGCAAGTTCGGAAGAGAATATTTTAAAAGCAATTTCGATTTATGAAGAGGTTGTGAAAAATATCAAAGAAGATGAATATAGATCTTATGCTTATATTGGCTTGGGAAAAGCCTATTATTGCCTTGGGTTGATAAGGGATATGGAAAATAATGATTTAAAGGCTCTTTCATATGCCGAAGAAGCGTTAAAATATTTTAACAAAGCTGATTATCCATATCAATATGCAGGTGCCCAGTTCTTAAAAGGGATTATTTATGGGAGCTTATTGCATACAAAAGATATGGAAGCAAATATAATAGAATCACTTAAAGCTTTTGAAGATGTTTTGAGTGTCTGGACGGAAGAGGATTATCCGGAGAAGTTTTCTTTAGTAAGACTTCAACAGGGATTGGCTTACACTTACTATTTCAGGGTAAGAGGGGATCAAGAGGATTTGAAAAGAGGAATCATTTCCTACAAGGATGCACTGAAAAATATTACTATTGATTCCGACCCGGGAGGATATGCACATATACAAGCAAATCTTAGTACGTTATATCTGCAGTATTTAATGATTGCACCCAGCGAGGAAAACTTTAGTAAGACTGTAGAGGCAATTGAAGAAAGCCTGAGAGTGTATACAATAGATATGTATCCTTACAAATATGCTGCCAATAATAATAATCTGGGATTTGCGTATATGGTATCGCCAGTTGGTAAGGAGCGTGAGAAGAGGCTGAGAAAAGGGCTGGATGCTTTAAATGAAACATCAAAAGTATTTACTATAGGAGAGTATCCTTTTAATTATGGAATGGCACAGATTAACAGAGGGCGTATTTATACTATGCTGGCGTTCTATGGCGAAGGAGAAAGAAATTGTAACGAGGCCATAAGTTTTTTTAACGAAGCTTTAAAGATTTTCACTCTGGACAAGTACCCGTTTTATTATGCCGAGACTTGTACACATTTAGGTACAGCCTATAATTCATTATCAGAATATGGTGATCTTGAAGATAATATCAGTAAAGCCATTGAGTATTATGAAGGGGCATTAAAGTTTCATACTCTGGAAGAATATCCTGTTTACTATGCGTATGATAATGTGCAAATTGGGAATTCTTATAATCAATTATCAAATGTTAATGATCCAAAGGGGAATATTAGGAAAGCTATTGAGGCATTTGATAATAGTTTTAAAGTCTTTAATAAAGATAATCTTCCGAATCATTACTGGCAAAATTTCTTATATACGGGGAATGCTTATCGGCATTTGGCTCCCATCGAAAATACAATCGAAAACAGTATGAAGTCCATTGAAGAGTATAGTGCAGCATTAGACTTTTTTTCCAAAGAAAAGGATATGGTAATATGTTTGTATTCACAGGCTTTTATAGCTGAGAACTATGTAAATATGGCTGAAATAGCAAATAAAAGGGATAATATAAAGAAAGCCCTTGATGCATGTGATAAGACTTTGAAGATACCGGGGGCAAAAGACGATACATATATTTATGGATTTATACAATATGTTTACGCACGTGCATACACGATTTTGTCCGATGTAGAAGAAACGGAAGAAAATCTTTTAAAGGCTATTGATGCAAATAATAAGGCAACAGAGCTTCTTAAGGATAAAAATTATATTGTGCATAACTTATTGTGTCGTGAGAATTACGGTGATATACACCAAAGACTTGCAGATTTGAGTAAAGATGAAAAAAATCTTACAATCTCATTAAACGCATATCAGGAAGCTTTGGATATTTTATCGGAAAAAGGAGAGCAAACCTCATATCTGTATGCAAGAATTACCGCTAAAAAAGGGAAAGTATTTAATGGAATTTATACTATTACAAACAAGGAAGAGAATATCAGAGAAGCTTTAAAATTATGTGAAGAGTCCCTTGAAATTTTCACAGCTGATGACTATCCGGTATATTACGCTATGACGTGCTATAATATGGGGGACATATACATGAATATGGCAGGAATAAGCGATAGAGATGAAAATATAAACAAAGCTATAGAGTTTTATGGGAAAGCATTAATCTTGTTTGAAAATCAAAACTATTCACTAATGCATCAGCAGACAGCTGATAAAATAAATGAAGCTAATGCGTCATAACAGAAATAACTTCTAAATTTTAAAAAATTCAATTTTTATTCAATTTATCTTCAAGCCGCGAAAGCGGCTTTTATTTATAATACTAATATAGATATAGATCGTGAAAGTTTATATTAAAGAATAGCTGAAATAGTACTGTTGAAAAAATAAAGTTGTTCAGGTGTATAACCTGAAAGAGATGAGACCTGATGAATACAGAGTATATTAAAGTAGCTGTTATAGATGATGGCATCAACGAAGGACTTTATAATATTGGCAGACTGGATTATAACATCGAAATTACCAATAAACTCGAAATATTGCATCGAAAGGAATACAATAAGTATTTACCCAGTCATGGTACAATTTGTGCGGCAATTTTACGAAAATATGCACCCAATATAAGCTTAAGTAGCATAAAAATCCTTAATAACCGCAGAAAAGGGTTATGTGATCAGCTTATTGAGGCTATAAAGTTGTGTGTGGATAAAAAAATACGAATTGTGAATTTAAGTGTTGGAACGATATTTTATATGGATCGTCAGAGGTTGAAGAGTATAATAAATTATGCAGTAAAAAACGGTATTATCATAATTGCAGCATATAATAATGAAGATATAATAACCTATCCAGCATCTTTTTCTAATGTGATTAGTGTGAAATGTGATTATTCAGGTAAGTTTGCTGAAGGAGAATACGTATATAACTTATACCCCTATGATGGTGTTGATATTATAGCTTGCAGCCGTCACTTGTTATGTAAATTTAATCATACAAATTCATACACACAAATATGTAACAGCTTTGCAGCTCCTATGATCACGGCAGAAGTTCATAAAATTCTTGAAAAAAACTCTGAAATTACACTTGCACAGATTAAACAAAAACTTTTGGAAAATGCCACCTATAAAAGAGAGGAGGCTTATCTCTCGTATTTGACTAAAAATCTGGATTGGGTTGAAAATGCTGTGTTTTTCCAGCTTGGCCCTTCAAAAAATGAAATTGATAAATCTTGTATGGATTTTAATTTTATCCTTCAAATACATATTCAGTGTGAGTGTTTATCTGAAGGATTTGAAAAAATTAAATATTACTTTTGCGAAGCTATTAATGAATTTGATACTGCCGATACCATTGTTATTATTGTTAATAATATGATATTCAGGCAAGAAGAGTATACAATAAGAGGGGTGCTGCAGGAACTTGCTCATAAGGGAAAAAATGTTGTATATATTGATGACAATGCAATTGAAAAAGATTTGGATTTTGAAATTTCTGATTCAAGTGTTAAATTATGGCACCCGGGGATCTATAACTATTTTAAAGATTACGCTTGTAAAGAACTTGATATGCCTGTAATAACGGTATATGATTTTGATGGAAACTGTTTAATAGATTTTGTAAGTATATTCCAGCAGTATTTTAGAAGTGATGGATATAATATCGTTGCAGCCATGGATAATTGTCTTGGAGTTGTTGCGGGAATGGAGTATTCTCCGCTTTTACACAAGGATTCATTGCAAGAATGTGACTGTGATAGTTTAAAGAAAGTATGCCGACTTTATAATCCGGATATTCTGATTTATGGGATAGATGCTTTGAATCGCAAAGAAGAATATCTTTATAAGGTTAATAATTTGTATCAGTCTGATATATGTATAGTTATTTCTAAAGATTTATGCCAAATGCAAAAAGAATTCATGGATACAATACATGACAGGGAAGTGATTCTTTTGACAAATCATAATACTATTACGAACAACCTTCAAGAAGTTCAAAGATATAAAACCTTTGAACTGTCAAGTAAGAACATCTTAACTCGAATATATAAGCATATTTTAGGATTGTATGAATGAGATCAGAATATAAATTGCAGGGTGCACGAAAATTAAATGCACCCTTAAAAAATATAAAGTTCTTGTCTATAAGTATAGATAAATGATAGAATATGTTAAAGATTATATATTATAAAAAACATTGTAAAACCTTTACAGTTGGTGCGGTTAATTGTAATGAATTGAAGTTATATAGATAAAGCAGGAATTGGTACGATTCTAGGGGGGAGAACAACATGGAAAGCAATGGTTTGGATATAAGGAATGTACTGGAAATAATATTTAGAACTACCAAAAAAAGAGGGAATATTCTTGCGGACTGCTATCTAATTAAAGATCCTTCGATTATATCAAAATGGAAAAACTTAAAAGCAAAGCCCACAAATGAAGACATTCTAAAAATAGTGGAATTTGCGTATGAAGAGTCAACAGAAACTCAACGTAAAATAATGAGAAACGAGATTATAAACTTGCTTAATGGCTCGTGTCTGAAAGGAGTTATAAGAGACTCTGTAATAAGTATAGAGGACTTTGGAGAGTTTTTATCAGAGGTTCTAAAATTGGTGACGGTTGTTTTGGGAAAAGATATTCAATATGACGAAGCTGCTGATAGTAATTTTAATACCGATGATTTTAACGAAGTTTCAGGCAATGTAAAAAATATGATTCAAATGGAGACAATATCAGCTTTTTCTGAAGATATTGAAGGAAAATACTCTGGAGTTATTGAGTTCAATATGTTTCTGTCAAAAGACAGAGGGGAGAGCTGTATCGGAAGATTTGAAAATGATACAAAAAATAAAAGTTATGTTAATAAAAGTACAGGAAGTAAGCCGGGTAAATTTCAAAAGAAGTTAAAAGCTACAGTAGTATTGGGCACACTCTTTATTGTGTTTTTTGCTTTTTTGGCAGTAGATGCTGCAACAAATGCTCAGAACGGAAAACAAAAAGTTATTGTATCTGAAGAAAATACTAATGCTCACATGAAGGAAGTAGTAGCTACTCCTGCCTATTCAAAAGAGACAAAAGAAGGAAAAGGTACTTTTTGTTTAGACAATGAAGTTAATAATCAGAATAATCCAATATTAGAATCCCAAATCCCTGGTAAGGAATTTATAAGTAAAACAAGTCCGAAAGTTGAAGCGGAACCAAAGGATGTACACCAGGAACAGGATAAAAATAAAGGAAATAACCAAGAAAATGGTAGTGTTGCAAGTAAGCCTTCAAAAGCTGTATCAAGCGATAGTCCGGAAAAGACGGCTGCAAGTAATAAAATTAAGAGTGGAAAGCCAAAAATTGATGCAACTGAAAATAGAAATGAAAATAGCACAAATGTAAATAATACGAATACAAATGCAGCTAATGCAGATAAAGCAGATAAAAATAATACAGATACAAGCAATATAAATAAAAGTAATACAAATACAAGTAACAAAAATAATACAGGCGCCATTGTAAATAACATAGACAATTCCGTTAATGATACAAATAATACAGGTGATACAATTATTGAGGGAGATATAATTATTGAGGGCGAAAAAAACATAGTAGGTAAAGGAAGTAATGTATTTATAACTTTTGAATGAGGTACGACTAAAATATAAGTGCCTGATTCTAGTGCTGATTAACAAAATAAAATTCTAGAATTTAATTTGTTAATCAGCAAAAATCATAGGATGTTGTTATTAGACTTTCTTTAACTTATTCGAAGGCTTTGCATTGAGGTGGAGACTGTGAAAAATAAGGCATTGGGAGCATTTGTGATTGTTGTAATTATGTTAACATATTTTTCGAGTGTTTTTGCAGAAAATAAGAGTTTTATTGTGGATGGTAATGCTAAAACATTGAATGCACCTCAAATAGTAATAAATAAGACTGTATACGTTTCAGCAATACCGGCATTGGAATACCTGGGATGGTCAGTTGATTTCAATTCTACTGAGCAATCTCTTGTCTGTTGGAAGGATAACAGCAGCCTTATTTTAAAAGTAGATAGTACCAAAGTAAGCCTGGATGGAAAAGTTATAATTCTTGAAAAGCCTGTAACTATTTCTGATGGCGTTGTATATGTCCCCAGCAAATTTATAGCACAGGAATTTGGTCTACAAATCAGGTGGGTAGGTAAAGAAAATCTGATAATTCTGTCTGAGAACGATAAAAAAAATATATATGTTGAGGGAGAAGGAAACGTTATCATTTCCGGAACAGGCATAATTGTTAATATTTTTGAGCCTTTCACGAAAGACACCATTTATGACATGCTTGGTTATGCGGACCGACTTTTGAAAAGGAATGAAGCGGAGGAAGCGATTGAGAATTATAATGAGATACTTGAGAATATTTCTGCCAATGACAATTCCGAATTGTATGCACACGTTCTGACTAATGTTGGCAATGCATTTTATCTCCTGTCTGAAACAAAGGATGTCAGAAAAAATATCAATTGTGCAATAGACCAATATGAAAAGGTAATTGAGTTTTATAAGATGCAAGAATCTGAGAACTATGCTTATGTCTCAAACAACCTTGGGAATGCATATAGAGTATTATTTGAGATTACCGGTGATAAAAAAGATTTGGAGAAATCATTGAATCTGATAAATGAGGCATTAGAATTTTATACCGGCAAAGATTTTTTACTCGATAGTGCATTGGTTAATTATAATATGGGTTTGACTTATTATGGCCTTGGTATGAAGGATGAAGCATATGCCAGCCTGTGTGAAGCAGAAGGTTTATACAGGGAGGCATTAAAATTATATACAAGAGATCATGATTCCTACATTTTCGCAATGATTCAGTTTAACATAGGAAACATCTTTGCTATAATCTCTGAAATGGAAAGTTCCGAAATGAATCTGCAAGAGTCGATGAATGCTTATGAGGAAGTGTTGAAAGTCTGGAGTGTGGAAAGCTATCCGGTGAATTATGCAAAAATTCATAAGTGTATGGGAGATGTATATAGGAGAAGATATGAGATCGATGGAAATGCAGAAAGTCTTAAGTTGGCAATTAAAGAGTACTGGGAGAGTCTGAGGCTTTTTGGTATAAAAAAGTATCCGGTGGACTATGCAAAAACTTGTACAGCTTTGGGAGATATGTATTTAAAATTGTCATATTATGAGGGTGATTGCAATTTGCTGATGAAAGCAATGACTTCATATAATAAAGCATTAACCGTTTTTAAGCTTGATGAATATCCTGTTTATTTCAATCACATAGGAGGGAAGCTGAATCAGGTTTATGTGAATATGATAATGAAAATAATGCTGTGACAGAAATGGAGGAAAGTTAGTAATATTTTCATTGCCATTTATTCACGTTTAGGATATAATTTACAAGATTGAAATTTTAGTTTAATAAATGTGATCAGGTGCTGATTGTGCTTTACAGTATGAATCAGTGAAAAGGAAAGTCGGGTAGAAACCCGCGCGGTCACGCCGCTGTATAAGAGGAGCTCTCCATATATGCCACTGGGAAACTGGGAAGGCTTGGAGAGTGATGATGCTTGAGCCAGAAGACCTGCCTGTATCTTTGTCACCATTAACTCTACGAGGGATAGGGGGTGTTGTGTATGTTTGCACTTTATTTTTCCGCATATGCATAACCTCTTGACGATTGATGTTGAGAGGTTTTTTATCATTTAGGAAATAGCTTGCGGAAAAATTTGTGGATAAGTAAAAATTAGTGGTATATAGATTGAGAAATCAAAGGATTTATAGGATAATAACAGTATTATGACAAAAGAAATTAAAATC
>JAEWSG010000243.1 GCA_023398495.1 Bacillota bacterium | reverse complement strand
GAAATGGTATTGCCGTTTTTGTCGTAGCTTGCATGGGTTGTTATCGCTTCATTTCCATTATATCTCTGTCGGCACTGCGTTTCAACCTTTGAGCTTACTACATTGTATGAATACAGATCACATATATTGTGGACAGGGCATCGTCAGTAATTATAGCTCATAACCAAACAGTTTAAAGCTTGATACCAAGCAAAGAAGATTATGCTGTTACAAGCAATTAAAGGATGCAGGAGAAATCCTTGGGATAAGGTTAGCAGACCATGTGGTATTTAATCAGAAGGGTTATTATAGTTTTTGGGAACATAATGAATTGTAAATTACTCAAATTAGGCTGTCTGTTCAAGCAAAGTAGCGGGTGAATGGTCAACATAAGGTCATACATCCCAGAAGAACGATTGTTAAATAGTGTTTGTATAGAATATTCTCTGCGGTTTTCCAGTTGTATATGCTCAATAAATTTTGTATTCTTAGCATTCTTATACGCCACTTACTTTGTTCTGTTCCCTATAGAACCCATAAAATCACGTACGGGTACACGGAGGGTATACGATAAATAATTTGTCGTATACCCTCCATGTACTGACGCTGTAAGTCCACTTTGTAGTTGCTCATAAGAAGCTTAAAAGCTACTGCGTAGATTCTTTAAGACTTGCTCTGTAAGTCATTTTTAAAAATGGGAATTGGTTTTCCGTGATTCCGCTTTGTGAGTATCTTTAAAGAATAGACTATGCAAAAAGTTTATCACAGTCAATAAAAATAGATAGAATCTCATTTATCCAAGTTCTAGTTTTTGACTGCTATCAGTTGCACAACATACATTTTTCTGTTATTCATGATATAAAAATGCTATACTATATATAGAGAAATAAGAAATGGAGGTTACTTTCAAAATGCAAAGGCTAAACCCTTTAAACGATTATATTTTCAAACGAATTATGGGGGAAGAAGAAAGTAAGGATAATTTAATTGCGTTCCTTAATGCTGTTCTTGATGCTGATGACCAATAAAACTTGTATCCTTAAAAATTTTTGACAATAAAGATCTAACAAAGGAATTGATTTCTGATAAGTCAGGTAGACTTGACGTTAGAGCAAAAACAGCCAATGGTATGCAGCTTGATATTGAGCTTCAGCTTACCAATCAGCACAATATGGAAAAAAGAACGATGTTTTATTGGGGGAAGCTTTTCCTTGAAGGAATAAAACAAGGTGATGATTAAACCTTTCTAAGGTAATTACTATAAATATACTGGATTTTGAATTTCTTGATTTGGATAAGTTTCATTCAAAGTATCATCTTTGGGAAGATGCAAAAACTCTTGCTTTATATAAGGCTAGAGAAGATTCTTTACATGGAAGAGCTAATATGATTAGTTCTGCAAAAAAGGAAAAGTACTAGAAATTGCAAAAAACCTTATATCAATGGAGCTTGATTCAGACTCGATTACTAAAGCAACTGGCTTAACTTCTGAAGAAATTGAAGTTTTAAGAAAAACCTCTCAAAATTGAAACCACTATTACTCTAAAATTTATTTTCAGGTAATGTAACGATCAGACTATCCAAATATATTATGACATTTCTGGTGCTATGTTTTCAAGGTTCATCAATAAATTTTGGACTCCACAGCTTGACTTTTTTCTATGGAATTGGTATCAATTACCTACAACTGCATAAGGCATGTATTTTTATTAAAGTAATAATTTCCCTTTAGGTTAGAAATGTTACTGTTTTGAAAATCGTTTTGTTATGGTAAAATAAAATTAGTTCAAGAAAGGCGGTAATATTATAACTTGGAGAGAAGTTAAAATGAAGTATCCAAATCAGTGGGTAAAGCTACTGATTACCAAAAATCATGTTGATGATAATAAAGAATATATTGACGAAATGGATGTAATTGCTACTATTTCTACAGACCTTGAAGCAGGTAGGGAACTTGTTAAATGTTCTGAAAATGAAGTTGTTTACCATACTTCCCATGATGAAATTTATGTTGAGATAAGAAATATTTTTGGTTTTAGGATGGTAAGATAAAATGCAGGTTTATATTTATGATATGATGATTTGCACCGATTTAACTATTGCATTCAATGGTAAATCAAAAGTTTTAAAAAATGTTGTTATTGATACAGGAGCAGCTCAATCCATTCTGAATTCGGCTTGTGTGGAGGAAGTGGTGTTGATTTATAATTAAAAATGGTTCTTCCGCATATTTGGCGGATAATGAATAGTATGATATAATAGTACAGGGTGGTTTTTAATGAATAATGACTTTTTTAAAGAGTTTTATCCTGATTATTTGAATCATACTAATACTGAAATCAAGGATGATAAAGCGGTATTTTATTTTGATAGTTTAAGAACAGAATGTGAGTGTCCAGAGTGTGGTAATATAACAAACACATTTAAAAACTATTACAGTAGAAAAATACAAGATCTTTCCATTATTGATAAGCAGCTGTTTCTAATAATTCGCTTGAAGAAATATATTTGTAAGAATCAACTTTGTAATAAAGGTATCTTTGTTGAGCCTATTGATGAACTTGTAGAGAAGAAGTCAAGAAAAACCAAAAGACTAGATGAGTTATTGACCAAACTTGCATTAACTGCAAGTGCAGAAGAAGCATCTAGAATGTGCAAATCAAAAAAAATATCTATAAGTGGTGATACTTTACTTCGTATTGCAAAAGCATGGCAAACTAAAATTAATGTTGAGGATATTACCGCGGTTGGTATAGATGATTTTTCGCTTAAAAAAAACATAAATATGGAACAGTTATTGTAAATTTAGATAATAATAGAGTGATTTCAATAGTCAATTCTAGACAAACAGAAGATGTACAAACTGTTTTAGATACTTTTCCCAACTTAAAATATCTCTCAAGAGATAGAGGTAAACAGTATCAAAAGTTATCAGATAAATATATCCATGTTGCAGACAGATTCCATATCATAAAAAATTTGAGTGATAGTTTAATTAAATCCTTGCAGCAGCAAATACCTAACAAAGTTAGTATTGAAGACGATATAGATGAGAAAAAGGAAGTACTTCTACCGGAAAAAACCATTGGCACATATATTGACAACAGTGAGAAAACTGTAGCTCATCAAAATAAAATAGATCTGATTAAACAAGTGCAGGCTGAATATGAAAAAAATAATAATATTAGAACAACAGCTAGATTATTTAAAATGAGTAGGAATACGATTAAGAAATATTTGTTAATGGATGATATTGAAAAAGAAGCACAATATGCTGCAAGTACTCGCAGCAGTGATCTTGATCAATTTAAGGATATCATTTTAGATAAATATTATTCCTGTGGTGTAGTAACTAAAGTGCATGAATTTCTATTAGAAAAAGGTATTCAATCAAAATACAGTATTTTAAATAGGTACATAAATAAACATAAGAATACCTCAAAAATCAAGCTTAGTGAAGATAATTTAACAAAAAGGAAGATAACTATAATAAATAGAGGAGACATTATAAAAAAAGTGTTTAATTGGAAATGTAACGATGATAATACAACAAAGTATATTGAAGAATTAAAAAAGTTATACCCTATAATACGTGAATATCAATCCTTTTACCAAACATTCAAACATGCATTAATAAACTTAGATCATGAAAAAGTCGAAAATATATTTAACACTGAATATGAAGATCCTACAATTAATTCATTCCTAAAAGAGGCAAAGAAAGACGATTTTGAAGCTATACTAAACGGTTCAAAATACAAAATTAATAATGGGATTCTGGAAGGAACAGTTAATAAAATTAAGAATATAAAGAGAGTGATGTACGGAAGATGCGGTGTAGAATTATTGTCAAATAAGGTAGTTTATCAATCAATTAATTACTTATAACCGCCAAATATGCGGAAGAACCTCCAAAAGGGTCATAAAGGATTAAAAGAACGAGGAAGGAGGTAATCTCATGAATAGAGTAAAGAAACTTGGGAGTATTGATTTTAAGATATTTGTGGATATCTTTAATAACCATGGAAAGCAGGCAGCTATAGAACATGTTACTGAAACATATGGAGTGAGGTATGATACCATAGTTAAAAGGCTAAGACGTGATTCTGAGTATATATTTGATCAAAGCAGAGACAGGTATGTTCTGAAGCCAGATAGCAATTCTGAGAATTCATTTTTAACAGTTGAAGAACTTTGTAATACAGATAAACACAAAACCATGCAGCCTGATTTTATTGAATCTGATAAAATTATTTCTAACCTGATAAAAGATAAATTATTTGAAATTAGTAAATATGTAACCTTGGAGAATAGCAACAGAAAAATTATTTTAAGAATTGATGCAGCAAGGGCTGCAGGATATTGGATTGAGTATGAGTAGTGGGTGTTTCCATGCCCCGTAAGAAAACCCCAAAGAGGAAAGAGGGTGAGAATATGGATAGAAAGTAGATCAAGCATTATGGTTGTTTTTGGACCCACATCAAGAGGTGGATTTGCTTGTTTTCCGGATTTTCAAGTTGGGTGTCATTTAGTGAGTTTGAAAGATAAATTTTGGAATACAGAAAAGCTTGTTGAAATATTAGGAAAAGTAGATGGAATGACTGTCGCAGCCGCTTTAACCAAATTAGCAGAAAACTCAGATATCAAAACAATATAATTTATCAATTTGAATTCGGAGTATTCAAAATCACCTGACAATACTGCTGGGTATCAGGTTGGAATTTGTTGATTTATGTGTTCAATTCTATTCGTTAAAAAAAGTCTGTTGAAAAAAAGTGCATACCAAGGAAGTGTTCAATTCTAAATATAATTTTTTTAAAAAAGTGTTCAATTCTAGTTGACAATCAACACGTCATTATAAGCATCTGTATCTTCTAACATTTCTCTTGCTGTAGCAGCGACCGAAGCATAGTTATACTGTTTTCTTCGTTCTGCTTTAACATCTATATCTGAATTTTCTTCTTTAAGATACTCATATCTTTAATTGACTTTCCTCCCATCCTCTCTTTGCAGCAATTATTTCATTGATTAAAGTAAAGGCTGACTTTTCTTCAGCATGTCCTGTTGGGTCAAAATACATCATCGGCTCATTATGGCAGTACGTATACAGATTTAAACTCAACGGATCAGCTATTGTACCCGTATATGTATCCTGCTGCAGGAATCTTGCCGTTTGTGGGTCATAGTACCTTGCGTGGAGGTTGTAGTACTTTGATTCCTTATCGTATTGGTATCCGGCATATAATATCTGGCTCCTTATTATTTCAGCCTCATCTGTTGTCAGTACTCCGTTGCTGTCATAGTAGGTCTCAGAGGATATATTACCGAATTCATCATACTTGTACTGTGAGCGGATATTCTTTGTTGTGGCATCTAGCAGAGCTGTCACATCAGCGTGTCCGTTGTAGAAATAGTATACCTTATCAATTCCTGTTTTCCTTGATATAAGGCCTGTTCCTATTACATTGAAGGCACTTATTGTTCCGCTGTTTGTGTATTCAAATGCCACATTGTCATACTCATAGAAGTATCTTGCAGTTGTTCCTCCTACTGTTTTTGCAACCCTCTTCCCTTCTGCATTGTATGTATTCTCCATTTGCTGGTTTATACCTGCTGTCACAGTTGTCTTTAGCTGGTTTAACAGGGTATATGTATTGGTGGTTATCACACTGGGTCCATTTGTTACGTCATATACATTTCTCAGGTTTCCGTTGTTGTC